>NZ_NJAK01000001.1:1976800-2635734 GCF_002632755.1 Xenorhabdus ishibashii
TTTCTTCCGCGTTTACTCTGGTGTTGTTAACTCTGGTGACACCGTACTGAACCCGGTGAAAGACAAAAAAGAACGTTTTGGCCGTATCGTTCAGATGCACGCTAACAAACGTGAAGAAATCAAAGAAGTCCGTGCAGGCGATATCGCTGCTGCTATCGGTCTGAAAGATGTCACCACCGGTGATACTCTCTGTGACCTGAACGCGCCAATCATTCTGGAGCGTATGGAATTCCCAGAGCCAGTTATCTCTGTTGCAATCGAGCCAAAAACGAAAGCTGACCAAGAAAAAATGGGTATCGCTTTAGGTCGTCTGGCTCAGGAAGACCCATCTTTCCGCGTGAGCAGTGATGAAGAGTCTGGTCAGACTATCATCGCAGGTATGGGTGAGCTGCACCTCGACGTTCTGGTTGACCGTATGCGTCGTGAGTTCAACGTCGAAGCGAACGTAGGTAAACCTCAGGTTGCTTACCGTGAAACCATCCGTGCTTCTGTTGAGCAGGAAGGTAAGCACGCTAAACAGTCCGGTGGTCGTGGTCAGTATGGTCACGTTTGGCTACGTATCGAGCCTCTGGAAGCAGGTGGTGCTGGTTACGAATTCGCGAACGAGATCGTTGGTGGTGTTGTTCCTAAAGAATACATCCCAGGCGTCGACAAAGGCGTTCAGGAACAGCTTAAGAGCGGTGTTCTGGCTGGTTATCCAATCGTTGACGTTAAAGTTGCCTTGTTCGATGGTTCTTACCATGACGTTGACTCCTCAGAAATCGCCTTTAAAATTGCTGCATCCATGGCATTTAAAGAAGGCTTCATGAAAGCGAAACCAGTTCTGCTGGAACCTATCATGAAAGTCGAAGTGGAAACACCAGAAGACTACATGGGTGACGTCATCGGTGACCTGAACCGTCGCCGTGGTATGATCGATGGTATGGATGATATAGCTACGGGCAAAATTGTTCGTGCTCAAGTACCATTGTCTGAAATGTTTGGTTATGCTACTGACCTGCGTTCTCAGACCCAAGGTCGTGCTTCTTACTCCATGGAGTTCTTGAAGTACAACGAAGCGCCTAGCAACGTCGCTCAGGCTATTATCGAAGCTCGCAAATCTAGATAAGTTTTCGAGTTTACTATCTTTTAAGCTCCCTCATCTTTGTGACGGGGGAGCGGTATTAAGGAATAGAGTCGTGTCTAAAGAAAAGTTTGAACGTTCAAAACCGCACGTTAACGTTGGTACTATCGGCCACGTTGACCACGGTAAAACTACCCTGACTGCTGCAATCACTACCGTTCTGGCAAAAACTTACGGCGGTAGCGCACGTGCATTCGACCAGATCGATAACGCACCAGAAGAAAAAGCTCGTGGTATCACCATTTCTACTTCTCACGTAGAGTACGATACCCCAACTCGTCACTACGCACACGTTGACTGCCCAGGCCACGCCGACTACGTGAAAAACATGATCACTGGTGCGGCTCAGATGGACGGCGCGATCCTGGTAGTTGCTGCGACTGATGGCCCAATGCCACAGACTCGTGAGCACATCCTGCTGGGTCGTCAGGTAGGCGTTCCTTACATCATCGTGTTCCTGAACAAATGTGACATGGTCGATGATGAAGAGCTGCTGGAACTGGTAGAAATGGAAGTCCGTGAGCTGCTGTCTCAGTACGATTTCCCAGGCGACGACACCCCAATCATCCGTGGTTCTGCGCTGAAAGCGCTGGAAGGCGATGCAGAGTGGGAAGCGAAAGTTATCGAACTGGCAGAAGCCCTGGATTCTTACATCCCAGAGCCAGAGCGTGACATTGACAAGCCATTCCTGCTGCCAATCGAAGACGTATTCTCCATCTCTGGCCGTGGTACGGTAGTGACCGGTCGTGTAGAGCGCGGTATCGTTAAAGTCGGTGACGAAGTTGAAATCGTAGGTATCAAAGAAACGACTAAAACCACTTGTACTGGCGTTGAAATGTTCCGCAAACTGCTGGACGAAGGCCGTGCAGGTGAGAACGTAGGTGTTCTGCTGCGTGGTACTAAGCGTGATGACGTTGAGCGTGGTCAGGTTCTGGCGAAGCCAGGCTCTATCCACCCACACACCCAGTTCGAATCTGAAGTGTATATCCTGAGCAAAGATGAAGGTGGCCGTCATACTCCATTCTTCAAAGGTTACCGTCCACAGTTCTACTTCCGTACCACTGACGTAACCGGTACTATCGAACTGCCAGAAGGCGTAGAGATGGTAATGCCAGGTGACAACATCAACATGGTAGTAAACCTGATTGCCCCAATCGCAATGGACGAAGGTCTGCGTTTCGCAATCCGTGAAGGTGGCCGTACTGTAGGTGCCGGTGTTGTTGCTAAAGTGATCGCATAATTTTTTTAATGTGTTCATTTTGGAAGGGCATCGATAGATGCCCTTTTTATACGTTGTCTTAAGAAGAACCTATCTCATCAATAGTTGTTCATAATTAGATAATCAATAGCAGATGAATTGCCATTTCATTGCTATTCTTAATTATTGGTGAGATAGGCTCTGATACAACGGACGGGCTTAAATATCATTAAGATAAAAAAGTCCTACTGAATTATGGTGCCGAGTCAGATACAATTACAATTATCTTTGGGTCGGTCTGATTTGTTTTGCTCTTGCGAGGCAAGCTGGCTATCTATTTACATCATAGTTACTTACATATAGTTACAGGTTGGTTTATGAGTGCGAATAGCGATGCTCAAGAAAGCGGGCGTGGTCTTGATATAGCAAAATGGCTATTGGTGGCAGTGCTACTGGTGGTTGCTATTGTGGGTAATTACTATTACCGAGAGTATAACCTGCCTCTGCGCGCGATAGCCGTGGTTGCTATTGTTGCCCTTGCAGGAGCAGTTGCATTGTGGACTGTAAAAGGTAAAGCTGCATTAGCCTTTGCCCGTGAAGCCCGCATTGAAATGCGTAAAGTCATTTGGCCAACTCGCCAGGAAGCACTGCATACGACTTTGATTGTTGCAGTTGTAACGGCTGTCATGTCTCTTATTTTGTGGGGGCTTGATGGTATTCTGGTGCGTTTAGTTTCATTTATTACAGGCCTGAGGTTTTAAAAATGTCTGAATCCCCAAAAAAGCGTTGGTATGTCATCCAGGCATTTTCTGGGTTTGAAGGTCGCGTTGCTCAATCTCTGCGTGAACATATCAAATTACAAGAGATGGAAGATTCTTTTGGCGAAGTGATGGTGCCGACAGAAGAGGTTGTTGAGATCCGTAGTGGCCAACGCCGTAAAAGCGAGCGTAAATTCTTTCCTGGCTATGTCTTGGTGCAGATGGTAATGAACGATGCAACCTGGCATTTAGTTCGTAGTGTACCTCGCGTAATGGGTTTTATCGGTGGCACTTCTGACCGCCCTGCACCAATCAGCGATAAAGAAGTTGATGCGATCATGAATCGTCTTCAACAGGTTGGTGATAAACCACGGCCAAAAACTCTGTTCGAACCAGGAGAAATGGTTCGAGTCAGCGATGGTCCGTTTGCAGATTTCAATGGTGTGGTGGAAGAAGTCGATTACGAGAAGAGCCGTTTGAAAGTATCGGTTTCTATCTTTGGTCGTGCTACCCCTGTTGAGCTGGATTTCAGCCAGGTAGAGAAAGTCTAATCTGGTGATTAAGTAAGCGTCTTTGCTTGCAAAGGGTGTGAAATTAGCATACAATTTTACGCCTTTTGTTTTTTATCCAGGCATCATTTTTAGATGATACTTAGATAATATTAGGTTAGGTAATAGTTTTAAGTAACCTGGTCTTTTAGACGGGGTTAAAATCGTCAGGGGAGCCTCATTTTGAGGCGATAAAACCCACATAGAGGAAAAGATAAATGGCTAAGAAAGTACAAGCCTACGTTAAGCTGCAAGTTGCAGCCGGTATGGCTAACCCAAGCCCACCAGTTGGTCCAGCTCTGGGTCAGCAGGGCGTTAACATCATGGAATTCTGTAAAGCGTTCAATGCTAAAACTGAAAGCATTGAGAAAGGCTTGCCAATTCCAGTTGTTATTACTGTTTACGCAGACCGTTCTTTCACTTTCGTTACCAAAACCCCACCAGCGGCTGTTCTGCTGAAAAAAGCAGCAGGTATCAAATCTGGTTCCGGCAAACCGAACAAAGATAAAGTTGGTAAAGTGACCAGCGCTCAGATTCGTGAGATTGCTGAAACTAAAGCTGCGGATATGACTGGTGCTGACGTTGACGCGATGATGCGTTCAATCGAAGGTACTGCTCGTTCCATGGGCCTGGTAGTGGAGGATTAATCAATGGCTAAACTGACCAAGCGCATGCGCACTATCCGTGAAAAAGTTGATGCAACTAAACAATATGACATCAACGAAGCTGTTACTCTGCTGAAAGAACTGGCTACTGCTAAATTCGTAGAAAGCGTTGACGTAGCTGTTAATCTTGGCATTGATGCTCGTAAATCTGACCAGAACGTCCGTGGTGCAACTGTACTGCCACACGGTACTGGCCGTTCAGTACGTGTTGCTGTATTTACTCAGGGTGCAAACGCTGAAGCGGCTAAAGCTGCTGGCGCTGAACTGGTAGGTATGGAAGATCTGGCTGAACTGATTAAGAAAGGCGAGATGAACTTCGACGTTGTTATCGCATCTCCAGATGCAATGCGCGTTGTTGGCCAACTGGGTCAAATCCTGGGCCCACGTGGTCTGATGCCAAACCCGAAAGTAGGTACTGTAACTCCTAACGTTGCTGAAGCTGTACAGAACGCTAAAGCGGGTCAGGTTCGTTACCGTAACGACAAGAACGGTATCATCCACACCACTATCGGTAAAGTTGACTTCGACGCTGACAAACTGAAAGAAAACCTGGAAGCGCTGCTGGTTGCTCTGAAAAAAGCTAAACCATCTTCTGCTAAAGGCGTTTACGTTAAGAAAGTTAGCCTGTCCACTACCATGGGTGCAGGTGTTGCGATCGACCAATCTAGTCTGAGCGCATCAGTTTAATGATTTAAGCTGAGAATAACGCTTTACCTTAGCGTCAGATTTGTCTAAAATCTGACGCTTCAAATTTGCCTGATCAGTGTGTTTTATAACACACAACCTTAGAAAAATAAGGCAGTATCGGCAAATAACAAATTTTCGGTTGGAGCTTGGCCTTAATCCAAGCCCCGTCCAAGACCGCAGGCGTAAGTAATTACTTAATATCCTGCGTAGACGGTGACAGAGCCAAATGAAATTATTTTCTGGATTCTGCTCACCGTGTTTTAGCGCTCAGGCACATTCTGTGCTTGAGTGAAGTGAGTTCCGGGTTTTCCCGGTTAATCCAGGAGCAAGAAGCTAATGGCACTAAATCTTCAAGACAAACAAGCGATTGTTGCTGAAGTCAGCGAAGTAGCCAAAGGCGCGCTGTCTGCGGTTGTTGCGGATTCTCGCGGCGTTACCGTAGATAAAATGACTGAACTGCGTAAAGCATGCCGTGAAGCTGGCGTTAACGTACGTGTCGTACGTAACACCCTGTTACGTCGTGCTGTTGAAGGCACTGAATATGAGTGCCTGAAAGAAGCGTTTGTTGGTCCAACCTTGATTGCTTTCTCTTTTGAACATCCGGGCGCAGCAGCTCGTTTATTCAAAGATTTCGCGAAAGCGAACCCAGCATTCGAGATTAAAGCAGCAGCCTTTGAAGGTGAGTTTATCCCAGGATCAAATATCGATCGTCTGGCAACACTCCCAACTTACGAAGAAGCAATCGCACGCCTGATGTCAACCATGAAAGAAGCCGCTGCCGGCAAACTGGTTCGCACTCTGGCTGCGCTACGCGATCAGAAAGAAGCTGCTTAATTGCTTATTTCCTTCGTTGCTTTTTAACGTATAAATTTTTTCTGAATTTTAGGAACACTTGTTATGTCTATCACTAAAGAACAAATTCTGGACGCAGTTGCAGAAATGTCTGTAATGGACGTTGTTGAACTGATCAGCATGATGGAAGAAAAATTCGGCGTTTCTGCTGCTGCAGCTGTAGCTGTAGTTGGTGGTGCTGCTGAAGCAGTTGAAGAAAAAACTGAATTCGACGTCATCCTGACTGGCGCGGGTGCTAACAAAGTTGCTGTAATCAAAGCAGTACGTGGCGCAACTGGCCTGGGTCTGAAAGAAGCTAAAGATCTGGTTGAAAGCGCACCAGCGGCTCTGAAAGAAGGCATCAGCAAAGACGACGCTGAAGCTCTGAAAAAATCTCTGGAAGAAGCAGGTGCTTCTGTTGAGATCAAGTAAGATCTGTTTGAAGTTCGCAGCCTGATTTTTTAAGGCTGGCGGCTGGCGGTTTTTTAATCGCCAGCCTTTTTGCGCTGTAAGGGTATTGTCTGCTAGCTTTATTGTCAGACTACCTGAAACAGCCTGATGTAGGGAGTTAGTAGCATTTCACACTGTTTGGCTACTAATAAACCCAAAATACTTCTTCCTATTGACGCCTTAATATACTGCGTTCTCAGCTACGATCCACTCGGGTAGCTCGGTAGTAAGGTAACGCAATGAAATGATTTAAGAGTAATAGTAATGGGTATTACGGAAAATATTCTATTTTCTGTTCGAAAAAATAGTGTTGCAGCGTGCTGTCCTTAAGGGCGGACAGAGTGGGTCACTTATCAGCGAGCTGAGGAACCCTATGGTTTACTCCTATACCGAGAAAAAACGTATTCGTAAGGATTTTGGTAAACGTCCACAAGTTTTGGATGTTCCATATCTTCTTTCTATCCAACTTGACTCGTTCCAGAAATTTATCGAGCAAGATCCTGAAGGCCAAAATGGTCTGGAAGCGGCTTTCCGCTCAGTGTTTCCAATTCAGAGCTACAGTGGCAATTCAGAGCTGCAATATGTAAGCTACCGTCTTGGCGAACCTGTTTTTGATGTTAAAGAGTGCCAGATCCGTGGTGTGACTTTCTCCGCACCGCTGCGCGTTAAGTTGCGTCTGGTAATCTATGAGCGCGAAGCGCCAGAAGGTACAGTTAAAGACATCAAAGAACAAGAAGTCTACATGGGTGAAATTCCACTCATGACTGATAACGGAACTTTCGTTATCAACGGTACTGAGCGCGTTATCGTCTCTCAGTTGCACCGTAGCCCAGGCGTTTTCTTTGACAGCGATAAGGGTAAAACCCATTCATCCGGTAAGGTACTGTATAACGCACGTATCATCCCTTACCGTGGTTCATGGTTAGATTTTGAATTTGATCCAAAAGATAACCTGTTTGTGCGTATCGACCGCCGCCGTAAGCTGCCGGCTTCGATTATTCTGCGCGCGATGAATTATTCCACTGAAGACATCCTGAATCTGTTCTTCAAAAAAACCGTTTTTGAAATTCGCGACAATAAATTGCAGATGACGCTGGTTCCAGAACGTCTGCGTGGCGAGACGGCTTCATTTGATATTGAAGCAAACGGTAAGGTCTATGTTGAAAAAGGCCGTCGTATCACAGCTCGTCATATCCGCCAGTTAGAAAAAGATCAGGTAGACCGTATTGAGGTGCCTGTTGAATATATCGCGGGTAAAGTTGTCGCAAAAGATTACATCGACCAGAACACAGGTGAAATCATCTGTACTGCTAACATGGAGCTCTCTTTGGATCTGCTGGCTCGTTTGAGTCAGTCTGGTTACAAATCTATCGAGACCCTGTTTACTAATGATCTGGATCACGGTGCTTACATTTCCGAAACTCTGCGCGTTGACCCAACCAATGATCGCCTGAGCGCACTGGTTGAAATCTATCGTATGATGCGTCCGGGTGAACCACCAACACGCGAAGCCGCAGAAAACCTGTTTGAGAACCTGTTCTTCTCTGAAGATCGTTATGATCTGTCTGCGGTTGGTCGTATGAAGTTCAACCGTTCGTTGGATCGTGAAGAGGTTGAAGGTTCCGGTATCCTGAGCAAAGAAGACATCATCGACGTGATGAAAAAGCTCATCGATATCCGTAACGGTAAAGGTGAAGTCGATGATATCGACCACTTGGGCAACCGTCGTATCCGTTCCGTTGGTGAAATGGCTGAGAACCAGTTCCGTGTTGGTCTGGTACGTGTAGAACGTGCAGTCAAAGAGCGTTTGTCTCTGGGCGATCTGGATACCCTGATGCCACAGGACATGATCAACGCCAAACCTATTTCTGCGGCGGTGAAAGAGTTCTTTGGTTCGAGCCAGTTGTCCCAGTTCATGGATCAGAACAACCCACTGTCTGAAATTACCCATAAGCGTCGTATTTCTGCGTTGGGTCCAGGCGGTCTGACTCGTGAGCGTGCAGGCTTTGAAGTTCGAGACGTACACCCAACTCACTACGGTCGTGTATGTCCAATCGAAACACCCGAAGGTCCAAACATCGGTTTGATTAACTCATTGTCCGTTTATGCGCGTACCAATGAGTATGGTTTCCTTGAAACACCTTACCGCTTAGTTCGTGATGGTGTAGTGACTGATGAAATCCACTACCTGTCAGCAATCGAAGAAGGTAACTACGTCATTGCACAGGCGAACACCGTATTGGATGAAGAAGGCCACTTCGTTGAAGAATTGGTAACTTGCCGTCATTACGATGAATCCAGCTTGTTCAACCGTGATCAGGTTCAGTACATGGACGTTTCGACACAGCAGATCGTGTCCGTCGGTGCTTCTCTGATCCCATTCCTTGAACACGATGACGCCAACCGTGCATTGATGGGTGCGAACATGCAACGTCAGGCAGTTCCAACTCTGCGCGCTGATAAGCCACTGGTTGGAACAGGTATGGAGCGTGCAGTAGCGGTTGACTCCGGTGTAACCTCTGTTGCTAAACGTGGTGGTGTGGTTCAGTACGTTGACGCATCCCGTATCGTTATCAAGGTTAACGAAGATGAAATGTACGCGGGTGAAGCGGGCATTGATATCTATAACCTGACCAAATATACCCGCTCAAACCAAAACACCTGTATCAACCAGACACCATGTGTTTCTTTGGGTGAATTGGTCGAACGCGGTGACGTCCTGGCTGATGGTCCATCCACTGACTTGGGTGAACTGGCTCTGGGTCAGAACATGCGCGTGGCATTCATGCCTTGGAATGGTTATAACTTCGAGGACTCCATCCTCGTATCTGAGCGTGTTGTTCAGGAAGACCGTTTCACCACCATTCACATTCAAGAACTGGCTTGTGTGTCTCGTGACACCAAACTGGGGCCTGAAGAGATTACTGCCGACATCCCTAACGTGGGTGAAGCTGCGCTGTCTAAACTGGACGAATCCGGTATCGTTTATATTGGTGCGGAAGTAAAAGGTGGCGACATTCTGGTTGGTAAAGTGACACCGAAAGGTGAAACTCAGTTGACTCCAGAAGAAAAACTGTTGCGTGCGATCTTCGGTGAGAAAGCGTCAGATGTGAAAGACTCTTCACTGCGCGTACCAAACGGTGTTTCTGGTACTGTCATCGACGTACAAGTCTTTACCCGTGATGGTGTAGAGAAAGACAAGCGTGCGTTGGAAATTGAAGAGATGCAGTTGCGTGAGGCTAAAAAAGACCTGACAGAAGAACTGCAAATTTTCGAAGCTGGCCTGTTTGCTCGTATTCACTCTGTACTGGTTGCCGGTGGTGTTGAAGCGGAAAAACTCAACAAACTTCCTCGTGGGCGTTGGTTAGAGTTGGGCTTGGCTGATGAAGAAAAACAAAATCAGTTGGAGCAGTTGGCAGAACAGTATGACGAACTGAAAGCAGAGTTCGAGAAAAAACTGGATGCTAAACGCCGTAAGATCACTCAGGGCGACGATCTGGCACCAGGCGTGCTGAAAATTGTCAAAGTGTATCTGGCTGTGAAACGTCAGATCCAGCCTGGTGACAAGATGGCAGGTCGTCACGGTAACAAAGGGGTTATCTCCAAGATCAACCCGATTGAAGACATGCCTTACGATGAAAACGGTACACCAGTGGACATCGTACTGAACCCGCTGGGCGTACCATCACGTATGAACATCGGTCAGATTTTGGAAACTCACTTGGGCATGGCGGCGAAAGGCATTGGTGACAAAATCAATGCAATGCTGAAACAGCAGCAAGAAGTTGCCAAACTGCGTGAATTTATCCAGAAAGCTTATGATCTGGGTGATGATACCCGTCAGAAAGTTGATTTGAGCACCTTCAACGATGAAGAAGTGATGCGTCTGGCAGAAAACTTGAGAAAAGGTATGCCTATCGCAACACCTGTCTTTGACGGTGCAAAAGAGACCGAAATCAAAGAGTTGTTGAAGCTGGGTGGCTTACCGACTTCCGGTCAGATCGCTTTGTTCGACGGCCGTACAGGTGAGCAATTCGAGCGTCAGGTAACTGTTGGTTACATGTACATGCTGAAATTGAACCACTTGGTTGATGACAAGATGCACGCCCGTTCTACCGGTTCTTACAGTCTGGTTACTCAGCAACCGCTGGGTGGTAAGGCTCAGTTCGGTGGACAGCGCTTCGGTGAGATGGAAGTGTGGGCACTGGAAGCATACGGTGCGGCATACACCCTGCAAGAAATGCTCACCGTTAAATCCGACGATGTTAATGGTCGAACCAAGATGTATAAAAACATCGTGGATGGTAACCACCAGATGGAACCAGGCATGCCGGAATCTTTCAACGTATTGCTGAAAGAAATCCGTTCGTTGGGTATCAACATCGAGCTGGAAGACGAATAAATCATTTTCCCGCTGGTACTGCCCGGCCGTATGTTGAAACATAAGAATGTCGGGCGGTTTACCAGCCAGTGGTTACACTGGTCCCAGTGGTTATACTGGTTATAGAGGGGAGTGGCATGGGCCACTCACCTAACAGGTCTAACTCCGACAGGAGCCATTTCGTGAAAGACTTATTGAAGTTTCTGAAAGCGCAAACCAAGACCGAAGAGTTTGATGCTATCAAAATTGCTCTGGCCTCTCCAGATATGATCCGTTCGTGGTCATTCGGAGAAGTAAAAAAGCCGGAAACTATTAACTACCGTACGTTCAAACCTGAGCGTGACGGTCTTTTCTGTGCGCGTATTTTCGGGCCAGTAAAAGATTACGAATGTTTGTGTGGTAAATACAAGCGTTTGAAACACCGTGGTGTGATTTGTGAGAAGTGTGGCGTTGAAGTAACCCAGACCAAAGTTCGTCGTGATCGTATGGGTCACATAGAGCTGGCATCTCCAACTGCTCACATCTGGTTCTTGAAATCTCTGCCATCCCGCATCGGTTTGTTGCTGGATATGCCTCTGCGTGACATTGAACGCGTCCTGTACTTCGAATCCTATGTGGTTGTCGAAGGTGGCATGACCAGCCTTGAGCGTAGTCAAATTCTGACTGAAGAGCAGTATCTGGATGCACTGGAAGAGTTCGGTGATGAATTTGATGCAAAAATGGGTGCAGAAGCAATCCAGGCTTTGCTGAAAAACATTGATCTGGAAAACGAATGTGAAGTCTTGCGTGAAGAGCTGAATGAAACCAACTCCGAAACTAAGCGTAAGAAACTGACTAAACGCATTAAACTGCTGGAAGCCTTCATTCAGTCTGGTAACAAACCAGAGTGGATGGTTCTGACTGTCCTGCCAGTTCTGCCACCGGATTTGCGTCCACTGGTTCCACTGGATGGCGGTCGTTTCGCAACATCAGACCTGAACGATCTGTATCGTCGCGTTATTAACCGTAACAACCGTTTGAAGCGCCTGTTGGATCTGGCTGCGCCAGATATCATCGTACGTAACGAAAAACGTATGTTGCAGGAAGCGGTTGATGCGCTGCTGGATAACGGCCGTCGCGGTCGTGCGATTACCGGTTCTAACAAGCGTCCTCTGAAATCCCTGGCAGATATGATCAAGGGTAAACAGGGTCGTTTCCGTCAGAACTTGCTGGGTAAACGTGTTGACTACTCAGGCCGTTCTGTAATTACCGTAGGTCCATACCTGCGTTTGCATCAGTGTGGTCTTCCTAAGAAGATGGCACTGGAGCTGTTCAAACCATTCATTTACGGCAAGCTGGAACTGCGTGGTCTGGCAACGACTATCAAAGCCGCCAAGAAAATGGTTGAGCGTGAAGAAGCTGTTGTATGGGATATCCTGGATGAAGTCATCCGTGAGCACCCAGTTCTACTGAACCGTGCACCAACCCTTCACCGTCTGGGTATCCAGGCATTTGAACCAGTCCTGATCGAAGGTAAAGCTATTCAGTTGCACCCACTGGTGTGTGCGGCGTATAACGCCGACTTCGATGGTGACCAGATGGCTGTTCACGTACCGTTGACTCTGGAAGCCCAGTTGGAAGCGCGTGCGTTGATGATGTCTACCAACAACATCCTGTCTCCAGCGAGCGGTGAACCAATCATTGTTCCATCTCAGGACGTTGTATTGGGTCTGTACTACATGACTCGTGACTGTGTTAACGCGAAAGGCGAAGGCATGGTTCTGACCGGTCCTAAAGAAGCAGAGCGCATTTATCGTGCGGGTCTGGCTTCTCTGCATGCCCGTGTCAAAGTTCGTATCACAGAAGAAGTGAGAGATGGCGAAGGCAACGTGACTATCAACACAGGTTTGGTTGATACCACCATCGGTCGTGCCATTCTGTGGATGATTGTGCCGCGTGGCCTGCCATACTCACTGATTAACCAGCCGTTGGGTAAAAAAGCCATCTCCAGAATGCTGAACACCTGTTACCGCATACTGGGCTTGAAACCAACAGTTATCTTAGCTGACCAGACTATGTATACCGGTTTTGCTTACGCTGCTCGTTCTGGGGTATCCGTAGGTATCGACGACATGGTCATTCCTGAGAAGAAAGAAGGCATCATCGCGGAAGCGGAAGCAGAAGTGGCCGAAATTCAGGAACAGTTCCAGTCAGGTCTGGTAACTGCCGGCGAGCGCTATAACAAGGTTATCGATATCTGGGCTGCGGCAAACGAACGTGTTGCTAAAGCGATGATGGAAAATCTGTCTACTGAAACGGTTATTAACCGTAACGGTGAAGAAGAACAGCAGGTTTCTTTCAACAACATCTTTATGATGGCCGACTCTGGTGCGCGTGGTTCTGCTGCTCAGATCCGTCAGTTGGCGGGTATGCGTGGTCTGATGGCAACGCCAGATGGCTCCATCATCGAAACCCCAATTACCGCGAACTTCCGTGAAGGTCTGAACGTACTCCAGTACTTCATCTCAACCCACGGTGCTCGTAAAGGTCTTGCGGATACCGCATTGAAAACGGCGAACTCCGGTTACCTGACCCGTCGTCTGGTTGACGTTGCTCAAGACTTGGTAGTAACTGAAGATGACTGTGGTACTCTCGATGGTATCCTGATGACTCCGGTTATCGAAGGTGGAGATGTTAAAGAGCCACTGCGTGAACGTGTATTAGGACGTGTAGCGGCAGAAGACATCCTGAAACCAGGTACAGCGGATATTCTGGTTCCACGTAACACATTGCTGAACGAAAAATGGTGTGATCTGTTAGAAGAGAACTCCGTTGACAGCGTGAAAGTACGCTCCGTAGTAAGTTGTGAAACTGACTTTGGTGTTTGTGCGAACTGTTACGGTCGTGACCTTGCTCGTGGTCACCTGATCAACAAAGGTGAAGCGATCGGTGTTATCGCAGCACAGTCAATCGGTGAACCAGGTACACAGTTGACGATGCGTACGTTCCACATCGGTGGTGCGGCATCTCGTGCGGCAGCAGAATCCAGTATTCAGGTACGTAACAAAGGTCATCTGAAACTGACCAACGCGAAATTTGTTACCAACTCAGCAGGCAAACTGGTTATTACTTCTCGTAATACCGAATTGCGCCTGATCGACGATTTCGGTCGTACCAAAGAGAGCTATAAAGTACCTTACGGCTCGGTATTGACGAAAGGTGATGGTGAGACAGTAACCGGCGGTGAAACCGTTGCGAACTGGGATCCACATACCATGCCAATCGTGAGTGAAGTATCCGGTATTATCCAGTTCTACGACATGGTTGATGGTCAAACCATTACCCGTCAGACGGATGAGCTGACTGGTCTGTCTTCACTGGTCGTTCTGGATAGTGCGGAGCGTACCGGTAGCGGTAAAGACCTGCGTCCAGCACTGAGGATCGTAGATACCCAAGGTAACGATGTTCTGATCCCAGGTACAGATATGCCTGCTCAGTACTTCCTGCCGGGTAAAGCGATTGTTCAGTTGGAAGATGGTATGTCCATCTCTGCGGGTGATACATTGGCGCGTATTCCTCAGGAATCTGGCGGTACTAAAGATATCACCGGTGGTCTGCCACGCGTTGCGGATCTGTTCGAAGCTCGTCGTCCGAAAGAGCCTGCTATCCTGGCAGAAATCAGCGGTATCGTTTCCTTCGGTAAAGAAACCAAAGGCAAGCGCCGTCTGGTAATTACCCCACTGGATGGTGGTGAACCTTACGAAGAGATGATCCCTAAATGGCGTCAGCTCAACGTGTTCGAAGGTGAAGTTGTTGAACGTGGTGACGTGATCTCCGATGGTCCAGAATCTCCACATGACATTCTGCGCCTGCGTGGTGTTCACGCGGTTGCTCGTTACATCACTAACGAAGTACAGGAAGTTTACCGCCTGCAAGGCGTTAAGATTAACGATAAACACATTGAAGTTATCGTTCGTCAGATGCTGCGTAAAGCAACTATTGCGAATGCGGGTAGTTCCGAATTCCTTGAAGGTGAGCAGGTTGAATACGCACGCGTTAAGGTTTCGAACCGCAAACTGGAGCTGGATGGCAAAGTACCAGCTATCTTCCAGCGTGATCTGTTGGGTATCACCAAGGCATCACTGGCAACAGAATCCTTCATTTCTGCGGCATCGTTCCAGGAAACAACCCGCGTTCTGACTGAGGCAGCCGTTGCTGGTAAACGTGATGAACTGCGTGGCTTGAAAGAGAACGTTATCGTTGGTCGTTTGATCCCTGCGGGTACAGGTTATGCTTACCATCAGGATCGTATCCGCCGTCGTCAAGAAAACGAAGTGGTTGAAGCGCCACAAGTTAGCGTTGACGAAGCCACTGCAAACCTTGCTGAATTGTTGAATGCAGGTTTTGGTAGCAGCAATAACGAGTGATATCGTGATGCATAGCATACCCTATAGTATAGCTAAATACCGATATCGCTAATTGTGAAATGCCCTCTCTTGGTAGAGGGCATTTTTTATTGGATGGAAAATTAAAATGAGACGAATTGTTTATATTATTGCAATGATTTTCTTAACGCTTTTGGTCTGTTTTTCCAATCCAGCTTTATCACAGTATCACGACTTTCCTCATTATCGATACATGGAGGTAACTAAAGACAGTGAAATCTATTCTTGGGTAGGTGAACACTTCATCAAGGTAGGGTTATTAAAACAAGGACAAGCCTTTAAAGTTTCTGAAGAAGGAGAGAGGGATTATTATGCATTTCATTTTTGTAATGGGATAGGTTATGTAGCCAAAGAGAATTTAAAGGAAATTAAGAAATCTGTATTTCCCAGTGATCCTTTTAATACTCTTCACAAAAAAGTCTCCCAAAACTTGATGGTTTTTAAGGTAGTTCGAATTCATAGCGCACCTGATATGGATAGCAAGCCAGTTGCAATTTTGATGGAAAATCTCCGTTATCCGATTTTAGACAAATTACAAGATCTTTCCCACCATACTTGGTACGAAATTAATTTAGGCGGTCGACTGGGTTATATTAGTGATCAGGATGCTGAACTGGACAATGGCATTCCTTTATTAACTTATCATCATATTCTTCTGGATAAGAAGAATAAACGTTTCCGACATACTTCAACAACCACATCTCTGACCGCTTTTCGCGAACAGATGGCTTATTTGAGGCAGGCAGGTTATATCACAATTTCACTCTATGAATTAGAAGATTACCTAAATAGCGATATTAACTTGCCGGCAAAAGTGGTTGGCTTGACCTTTGATGATGGACTGAAATCCGTTTATCGTTATGCTTATCCAATTTTGCAAGAGAATGGTCAGAAAGCGACACTCTTTATTATTTCATCCCGTGTGAAACGCCATCCGCAGAAATGGGAGCCTGATAGCCTGCAATTCCTGAGCCTTTCTGAATTATATGCCATGAAAGATGTATTTGATTTTCAATCTCATACTCATTTCTTACACCGTTTGGCAAAAAATAAACACCCCATCCTGTACAGCCGGTCGTATCACAATATCCTGTATGATTTTGAACATTCCAGACGGGCACTATCACAATTTAATCCGCATGTACTTTATCTCTCTTACCCTTTTGGTGGATATAATCCAAAGGCAATGAAAGCGGCCAAACAAGCTGGATTTCATTTGGCTGTCACCACGGTAAAGGGCAAAGTTAAGTTAGGGGATAATCCCTTTTCTTTGAAACGATTATATATATTGCGAACAGATCCGATTGAAAAAATGGCAAAAATGATTGCTAATAAACCCTATTTAATGCCTTTAGGAACGCTTAATAATTGAATATAGGATGTAAAATCATTTAATTGCTAAATAGCAAGGGAGCATTCTAAGATTATGGATTACTTTAAGTAAGTATGACGTTGGTAATGCTATGCAATGAAAATTCATCCGAGAAGGATAATGAATTTGTATCTTTTAAGAGCCTATTCCCTTAGGCTCTTAAGTTAAATATCTCGCTATAATTATTTGATGAATAAATTTATTTTTTGTTTTTTATCGTCTTGATAAAAGTTTCCCGTGCAGTTGGAGAACCAAGTCGTTCTGCTTCATCTAACAGTTTCAGTGCTTTATCAACATCACCATTGTGAATAGCTCTTTTGATTGCGTCATTGAAATACCGTTCAGTATCGTTCAGTACAGGTTTAACTACTGGGTCAGCAGTCGGGGTTGTTCTTATCGGCGATGTAGATACTGTTTGTGTAGAACCGACTATGACTGGTTTAGGTGCAGGTGAAGAAAATACCTGGCCTATCAGGATATTGCCTGCGTTGCTTTCTGATTGCACTTTTAACGTTAATGTACCTGTTTCTGTATGACGAGCGATTGGATCTGGAATATCCGGCACAGAATTACCGACACCTTTAGCATAAGCCTTAGCAGGATCGACCATTTGTGTCGAAGCTTGCAAATCAGAACGAGTGGTGTAAATCAGCAAATAGATTCGCTGTTGCCCCAATGCCGGAGTCAGCTTTAACACTCCTTCAAGCCTGTCGGTGGACATAATACTTGGTTGTTGATAGCGGAAATAGTGGCTTGGATAAAAGGCCGCAGGACGGAGTTGTTCATCGAAGACTAAAACATTCGGTGAGTATACCTGCTTATCTTTTATCAGACTGTTCAGCGTGATTTCCAATGAGCCTTGATTGGCCGGTAAGGAAAATGTGGCTACCGCACCTTGGATATGTCCATCATTAAGCTGCTGTGATGTGCTATCAAGAATAATAGTCTGAGTGCCATGAGCATTAACGGGCTGCCACTGTAACTTCTGCAAGGTTGGCAAAGACAACGTTGGCGCAGCATTGGTTGTTTCTATGCCAGATTTTGCCCTATTAGCTATTGCTGTACCGGATTTTACTGTGTCAGACCGTGCGGTATCTGGTGTAGCATAACTCGCCGGAATCATGTTGCAGAGCAGGGCACTGAGACAAAGTAAGAGTAATTGTTTTTTCATTACCACCAAGCCTCAAATTGGGCACCAAATGTAAACTCATCGCTGTTCCCACGACTGAATTGATGTACTGGTGTATCGTGGTAGGCAGTGCCATTGTCATAGCCCCATTTTTCATTCCATTTGGAGTAAGTGGTGAATAAACGGATAGCAGGGCGTGACCAGATACTGTCACCAGCTTGCCACTGTTGAGCCAAAGTGATCTTGAACTGATCATTGTTTGCTTTGGTGCGTTGTGACTTCACATGGTCATAACCCACTTCCATTAAGGTACTCATTATCGGTGTCCACTTATACATTGGGCGGACACCTACGGTGTACCATGTGTTGCCATTGTTATTGTCGCGGTCAATGTCTTGATACATGGCAGCATACATGAGATCCCATTTCTTGGTGATACTGATGGCTCCATGGTTCAGAATGCGTAGCATATGTCCGTTATTGTCTACAGTGGCACCTTCGGAACGTCCATTACCGCTGGAAATCATAGCGTCAGTTGCGTACTGTAAGACAAATTTGTTGAAACCACCTAACAGGCTTTGGGTATGTTCGGCAGTTAGCATTACACCATCTTTAGGCGCTTGTCTTTCAAGCTGATATCCCTTACGTGTATTTGCACGCCCATAATCAAGACCAAACTCCAGTGTACCGCCAGCATTAACAGGTAAGTTGGCTAACCGTATATCAAAAATGTCATTTGAAGTATTTGGGGCGTCTTTGCGTTTATTATCAATCCATCCATATGAACCTCCTTCTTCTGTATTACGGGTTACAGCGAAGGAAAGTTTGCCAAAACCAAGATCAATATTTTCCAATCCTGCACCAGGACCAGAAATATCCCAGTAATAGAAGTCGATCATATGTACATCGTGACGCTGGTAGAAACGTTTACCGGCCCATAGTGTTGAACCAGGCAGCCAATCAATAATATTGGTTGCTTTCACGTTGACTTCACGAAAACCAGGCTTGGTATCTTCCCAGTCTTTTTGCTGATTGACGGAATAGGCTAAATTGGTATCAAAATAGAAACTTTTATTACCTTCTTTCCATAATTCTTGTCCTAACTTAAGTTCAGCATAGGTTTCACATTCGTTGCCAAGACGGTATTTACTCGACGCTCCGGTGACTTTGGCACAGTTCTGCTCACCACCATTACCTGTCCAGCCAATGCCTGAACGGGCATAGCCATGGAAGTCAACAGCAATAGCTTGTGTTGATAATAAACCTGTAGTTAGCATAGCCAATGAGAGAGACAATATACGCATAATAATTCTCCTGTTATTTTTTTATGGCCGCGGATCTAGACTCCGGGTTCTTTATGTAAACGCTGACATGCGGTGCCATCTTCACGAAAAAGATGGCATCGGTGAGGTGCTAATCCGATAGTGAAATCAGCTCCTTCTTTTACGAGAACAATATCAGGTTGGCGGTAAACCAAATTTTGATGAATGGCAGGTATGCGGATGTGAATTTGGGTTTCATTCCCCAGTTGTTCCACGATCTGTACTGTCCCCTCTAACGTAACATCGGCTACATCATTAGGCAAAAGATGTTCGGGGCGAATCCCCAAAGATACATTACTACCGACAGTTAGTCCTTTACTTTCAACCGGTAACCAAACAGGCTGGCCGTTAGGCAGGATGATCTGTACCTGATCAACAGCAATCGCTGAAACTTTTACTGGCAGGAAATTCATTTTTGGTGAACCAATAAAACCTGCGACAAAGCGATTGGCAGGATAGTGATAAATTTCAAGTGGCTTACCAACCTGAGCAATATTGCCCCCATCCAGAACAACAATCTTATCTGCCAGCGTCATGGCTTCGGTTTGATCATGCGTTACATAGACCATTGTACGTTGTAGTCGTTTGTGTAAACGTGAAATTTCAATTCTCATCTGTACACGCAGGGCAGCATCCAGATTGGAAAGAGGTTCATCCAGCAGAAAGATATTGGGTTCAGCAACGAGAGTTCGGCCAATGGCGACTCGCTGGCGTTGACCGCCGGATAGTGCCTTGGGACGACGATCCAATAGGTGTGCAAGCTGGAGGGTTTCTGCAACTTGTTGCACTCGCGTTTGAATATCGCTTTTTTTGACACCCGCCAGCTTCATGCCGAATGACATGTTGTCTGCAACAGAGAGATGGGGATATAGCGCGTAAGATTGAAAAACCATACCGACGCTACGTTTGGCTGGCGGGACATCATTCATCCGTTTTCCGTCTATCAGCAAATCACCGGATGTAACATCTTCCAATCCCGCGATCATTCTCAGCAACGTTGATTTCCCACATCCTGACGGGCCGACGAATACGACGAACTCCCCTTCCTGAATATCAAGATTCAGATCTTTGGAGATGACAATTTCACCATATGATTTAGATACATTGCGGAATGTGACGCTAGACATTTGTTCCCTCCCTCGGATTGGCCGTCTCAGTTTTCTGTTTGTTTCTTATTTGTCTTCGTTTCTTATGTCGTAGTGAGAAACTGCGTAAAAAACTGATGGCAAGATTGTGTATAAAATAACAGGTGCGAGAATCCTCCATCCCAGAGTTTTTGATGGTGGAGGAGTCAGGAGGACGAGCTTAATGTGATTAAGAAAGGAAGAAGAAAATTGCTAGATAAGATGTGACTTAAATCTCAAAAAAAGATGACGTATTAGTGTTAACGTTCTGATTTTAATTGTTTTTGTAAGCAAGCTCACATTCATACAGTATGAGGCGTAGAACAGGGGAGGATGAGTCTTTCTTATATTGATTGCACACTGGTGTCATTTTATCGCGATGTAACAAAGAGCATTATCTTGAACTAACAAATAACTAACAAATGAAAAAGGCGGAATGATGACCAAGAATATTGTAAAAGTAGGGGCTTGTACCCTGATGCTTTCCGTTTTAACAACATGTGTATTGTCTGCTTCGGCCTTCGCAAAGCCGGAAGAAGGAAAGTTGGTCATTTGGATCAATGGTGATAAAGGTTATAACGGACTGGCACAGGTTGGTGAAAAATTCGCAAAAGAAACGGGAATTCCTGTCACTGTTGAGCATCCAGACAAACTGGAAGAAAAATATACCCAAATTGCAGCTAGTGGAGATGGACCGGATATTATTTTCTGGGCACATGATCGTTTTGGTGGTTATGCTCAATCAGGGTTAGTTACTGAAATTACTCCTGATAAATCGTTTATTGACAAGCTATTTCCCTTTACGTGGGATGCCGTTCGTTATGATGGAAAATTGGTAGGATACCCTGTCGCAGTTGAAGCCCTTTCTCTTATCTACAATAAAGATCTGATTAAATCTCCTCCTAAAACATGGGAAGAAATCCCTGCCTTGGATAATGAACTGAAAAAGCAAGATAAAAGCGCAATCATGTTCAATTTGCAGGAGCCGTATTTCACCTGGCCACTGATTGCTGCTGATGGAGGATATGCCTTCAAGGCAGAGAATGGTACTTATAATGTTAAAGACAGTGGAGTGAATAACGCAGGCTCTAAAGCGGGAATGAAATTTCTGGTTGATTTAGTCAAAAACAAACATCTCAATGCAGATATCGATTATTCCATTGCTGAAGCTGCCTTTAATAAAGGCAAAACCGCAATGACGATTAATGGCCCTTGGGCGTGGGCGAATGTAGATAAAAGTAAGATTAATTATGGTGTTACCCTATTACCCACTTTTAAAGGAAAACCCTCTAAACCCTTTGTGGGCATTTTAACGGCGGGAATTAATGCGGCCAGTCCTAATAAAGAGTTAGCGAAAGAATTTTTGGAAAACTATCTGCTAACCAATGAAGGGTTGGCGATGATCGACAAAGATAAACCGTTGGGAGCGGTAGCTTTGAAATCCTATCAGGAGATCCTGGCGAAAGATCCACGTATTGCTGCCACGATGGCAAATGCTCAAAACGGCGAAATTATGCCAAATATCTCCCAAATGAGTAGCTTCTGGTACGCAATGCGTAGCGCTGTTCTTAACACTATCAGTGGGCGTCAAACGATAGATGATGCGCTTAATGATGCTGAAACAAGAATGACAAAATAAACGAATGACAGGCTCCTAAGTCTAAGGAGCCTTAGCCCTTATTGTGATAAGTGTTGGATAATCACAATTTTTGGTAACAGGAAGTGCAAGATGTCAGCGACATTAGAAAAGACAGTATGGTGGCAGCATCCTGCCCTGAAGTGGTTTATGGTAGGTTTTTGCCTACTTTTTACAGGTTATCTGATTGTGCTGATGTACGCACAGGGAGAGTACCTGTTTGCTATGGTAACACTGGTATTACTGGGAAGTGGTATTTATGTTTTTTCCAACCGAAAGGCTTATGTTTGGCGCTATACCTACCCTGGAATTGCTGGAATAGGGATATTTATACTGTTTCCACTTATTTGTACGATTGCTATTGCTTTTACAAATTATAGCAGTACTAACCAATTGACATTTGAGCGTGCCCAAACGGTATTAATGAGTCGCCATTATCAGACAGGGGAGCCATTTAATTTCAAACTCTATCCGGCATCTGAACAATGGATCCTGGCTTTGAACGTTCCTGATAGTAATAGTCTATTGATATCTGAGCCTTTTTCTCTTGCGGGAGCGGAAGAAATCAGCCTGCCTCTCCATGAACAGGAGAAAAAATTTGAAGGCAATGCTGCGACACTGCGTACTATTACTCAGTATCGGCAGGCGTTGAACCAATTGGTAGTTGTTCTTCCTGATGGCAGTAAACTGAGAATGAGTTCTTTGCGCCAGTTCTCTGCGATAAACCCTCTTTATTCCCTTGATGAAGATGGGATTACACTGACAAATAGACAAACTGGCATACTATATCGACCAAATATGGATACAGGATTCTACCAATCCATTAATGCTGAGGGAGAATGGACTAATGAAACATTAAGCCCTGGATTCACAGTGTCTATCGGTTGGAAAAACTTTCTACGGGTGATACAGGATGAAGGTATTCAAAAACCTTTTTTGTCCATTTTTGTCTGGACAATAGTTTTCTCCCTAGTGACAGTGGCATTGACGGTTACCCTGGGAATGGTTCTCGCTTGTGTTGTACAGTGGGAGGCGCTTAAGGGACGAGCGATTTACCGTGTACTGCTTATTTTGCCTTATGCTGTGCCCTCGTTTATTTCCATTCTGATTTTCAAAGGATTATTTAACCAAAGTTTTGGTGAAATTAATCTGGTGCTAAATGGATTGTTTGGTATTAAACCGGATTGGTTTACAGATCCGACACTCGCTCGAACCATGTTGATTATCGCAAATATGTGGTTGGGGTATCCCTATATGATGATCCTTTGCATGGGATTGCTGAAATCTATCCCTGATGATCTTTATGAGGCATCGGCGCTTGATGGTGCAGGAGCGTGGCAGAATTTTACCAAAATTACCTTTCCATTATTGATTAAACCATTGACCCCGTTAATGATTGCCAGCTTTGCTTTTAATTTCAATAACTTTGTCCTGATTCAACTGTTAACCAATGGTAAACCTGATCATATTGGTACATCGACACCTGCGGGTCATACCGATCTTTTGGTGAATTATACCTATCGTATCGCCTTTGAAGGTGGGGGTGGACAGGATTTTGGTCTGGCAGCAGCAATTGCAACATTGATCTTCTTATTGGTAGGTGCATTAGCCATCATCAATTTGAAAACTGCCCGCATGAAATTTGATTAAGGAGAAAATACGATGGCGATGGTACAACCCAAATCGCAGCGATGGCGGGTATGGGGAACACATATATTAATGCTGGCTTTTATTGCCATGATTTTGTTCCCTCTGCTGATGGTCATTGCTATTTCTTTGCGTCCGGGTAATTTTGCTACGGGTAACCTGATCCCAGATACTATTTCATGGGAACACTGGAAATTGGCATTTGGTTATAGCGTGGAATCTGCTGATGGACACATCACGCTTCCTCCATTTCCAGTCATGCAATGGCTTTGGAACTCTGTAAAGGTTGCTTTCATTACTGCTACTGGAATTGTAGCACTATCAACGACGTGCGCGTATGCATTTGCGCGAATGCGCTTTCGTGGAAAAAGCACTTTACTCAAAGCAATGTTAATTTTTCAAATGTTTCCGGCAGTACTTTCTTTGGTGGCACTATATGCCTTGTTTGATCGATTAGGAGAATATATTCCTTTCCTTGGTCTCAATACCCACGGTGGGGTGATTTTTGCCTATCTGGGCGGAATTGCTTTGCATGTATGGACGATAAAAGGTTATTTCGAAACGATAGATCGTTCTTTGGAAGAAGCAGCCATGCTGGATGGCGCGACATCGTGGCAAATTTTCCGTTTGATACTGTTGCCACTTTCTGTGCCTATATTGGCTGTGGTATTTATTTTGTCGTTTATTGGTGTGATTACCGAAGTACCTGTTGCATCTCTGCTACTACGTGATGTGGATAATTACACATTAGCTGTGGGAATGCAGCAATATCTTCATCCACAGAACTATCTCTGGGGCGACTTTGCCGCTGCGGCTGTACTCTCCGCTATTCCTATCACGGCAGTTTTCTTATTTGCCCAACGTTGGTTAGTCGGTGGATTAACGTCGGGAGGAGTGAAAGGTTGATCCTCTCCCCAATCATATTTAGCTATATATGATTGGGGATGTTTTCTTGCTACTGGGTTGTAATTTAGGTAAATAGCTGTAACTTCATTAAGTTATTAACCCTGTTTTCGGCACTCTCCGATTGTTTGTAACAGATGGTTGATATGGGTATCCGCAAACATATTTTCCAACGTGGAAGTAAGTTTTCGTCGCCAGTTAGGATATTCCTCTGTTGTACCAGGGATATTAACAGGGCGTTCCATATCCAGCCAATCTTCAGGTTGTAATCCTAATAAAGCACAGGCGCTACGGGCTATATAGCGATGGATACCTTGATTTATAGCATGTGACATCGGATGTTCAGTTTTTGCCAGTGATACTGAGTCCTGAAATAAGGAGGGGGTATCTGTTTTGGGTAATCCTTCTGGTAAATAGCCGTGACGATTTAAACTGGTTAATAATGCTTGCTTACAGCGTTTGCGTTCCGAATATAAATCGGCAAGAAGGGTTTTATCAGGGTATAAACCGATGGATTCTCCTAAGGTGAGATCTTCGTTTTGCCAGAATCCACGCAAGGTAGGTAAGTCATGGGTAGTAATGGTTGCCATTGCTTGCACGGGATATTCATCGGGAGAACGATATTCACCTTGCTCATTGCGTTCGAAATAAAAGACCTTATAGGAATAAACACCTCTGTCTCGTAATTTATCGATAATTTCTTCCGGTACAATTCCTAAATCTTCGCCTATCACTAAACAATGATTGCGCTGGCTTTCCAATGCCAATATTGCCAGTAGATCATCAACCGGATAATGGACATAAACGCCTTTATCGGCAGTTTCTCCTTGTGGTATCCACCAGAGTCTGAGCAGAGACATCACATGATCGATACGCAATGCACCGCAATGACGCATATTGCTACGCAGTAATTCGATGAAAGGTTGATAGGCTTGTGCTTGTAATACATGGGGGTTCATTGGCGGAAGCCCCCAGTTTTGCCCCCGTGGTCCCAGAATATCGGGGGGCGCTCCGACAGATGCCTTAGTGCAATAGATGCTTCGGTTGCACCAGGTTTCTGAACCACCTTGCGCTACTCCAACGGCAAGATCACGGTAAATACCAATCGGCATGTGATTGGTTTGGCTGGTAGTGAAGCACTCGGCAAGCTGGGTATCAGCCAGCCATTGCAGCCAAAGGAAAAAAGCTATTTCCTGTGGATGTGAATGACAGAATGCCTTAACCGCATCACTTTCCGGTTCACGATATTCTTCCGGCCATACCGGCCAGCCCCAATAAATATGACTTTCCCCGTATAGCTTATGGTGTAGGGCATCATAAACAGCTTGAAAATAAAGATTTTCCCCCCCTTTGTTTACAAACTGTTGGAAAGCAATTTGTTGAGGATCATCGTCAAGCCGGAGTGTAAATTGCGGATAAGCCAGACGCAATGCAGCCATTTTTAGCGTTATGACTGTAGTGTAATCGACCCATTCCGTCTGACGGGCTTGCTGGAGTTTGCTTTGTGTTTCCGTTGAGTGCCACCACGCTTGTGCTTCGGCGCTATCATTAAAGTCTTCAACCTGATCCACGGCAATATAGATGATATTGAGCCAGTGGCGGGATGATGGGCTGTAAGGGCTGGCATTTTCAGGCATTGCAGGATATATAGCATGAAGAGGATTCAGGCCAATAAAGGCACCACCACGCTGTGCCAGTTCTTGCAACATATATTTCAGATCGCCAAAATCACCAATTCCCCAATTTGTTTCTGATCGCAGGGTATAGAGCTGAACGCAAGCACCCCAGAGTTTTTCCCCACGTGTTATGGCATCAGGTTCGTAACAGCGTTCAGGAGCAACAATAAGTTGCATAGAGTACTGAGAGTGATTCTCTGGTTCCACTTTCGGCACCAGGCTCAGTGTGTGATACCCCAAGGGAAGATCGGATGGTAAAGGGAGTTGATGCTGGCAGTGACCATGAAATACTTCACCTTGCTCAGTGTGTATCTGCCATTGATAATGATGCCCCTCTTTCAGGGGCAAAGTCACTATTTGTCCCTGAATAACCACTTTCACATTAGGTAAAAAGGAAGCCTCTAAATGGGAAACCGGCCTTTCGACCGGTATATTTGTATCCATCGCTTCCAATATTCGATGCCTGATTTCAGCAGGGATCGCCTGTGGTTTTCCATAGGCATTAATATATTCGCTGGCAATGCCGGCTTCAGTTGCCAAATCATCAAGGCATTTGTTTTCCATACTTAATCCCTATTTGGTTTTCCAGATGCGTTGTTGATAATCCTGAATAGCGCGATCAGAACTAAAGTTACCCATTCGAGCGGTATTTAGTACAGTACTGCGCGTCCAGCCTTGGGCATCGCGATATCGAGTGTCAATTTGTTTATGAGCGTGGCAATAAGAGGCGAAATCAGCCAACACTAAATAAGGGTCACCACCGTCAGTCAGGCTATGTAACATAAGATCAAATGCGTGCGTATCCCCGTGGCTGAATTCACCATTAGCGAGGGAACCAAGGATACCTTTTAGATGATGATCCTGTTGAAGGATAGCTTGTGGATTATAGCCGCTATTTAGTAACGCTTTAGCTTCTTCTACGGTCTTGCCGAAGATAAAGATATGGTCGTTTCCGACTTGTTCAGCAATTTCGACATTCGCGCCGTCTAGTGTTCCGATGGTGAGTGCGCCATTTAAGGCCAATTTCATATTGCCTGTACCGGAGGCTTCTTTGCCCGCTGTAGATATTTGTTCTGACACATCGGCCGCTGGGATCATCAGTTCCGCAGCAGAAACGTTGTAATCAGGAATAAAAGCGATCTTAATGCGATCACGGACGATCGGATCATGATTAATCTTTTCAGCGGCATGATTGATGGCAGAGATGATGTTTTTCGCCAGATAATAGCCGGGAGCGGCTTTGGCACCGAACAGGAACACACGGGGATGGATATCTAAGGCCGGATTTTCCTGAATCTGTCGGTAAAGTGACAAGATATGGAGCAGGTTCAGATGCTGACGCTTATATTCATGCAGACGTTTTATCTGTATATCGAAGATAGCATGGGGATCAATCTTCAGTCCCATGACCTTATTGACATAATTGGACAGGCGAATTTTATTGTCTTGCTTAACGGCTCGATAGGTGTCACGGAAGGCAGTATCGTCGGCATAAGGTTCGAGTTGCTTCAAGGTGGCAAGATCATTTACCCACCCATAGCCCAATGTTTGGTCAATTAATGAAGAGAGTGCGGAGTTACACTGTTTTAACCAACGACGTGGAGTTACACCATTCGTCACGTTGTGGAATTTAGTTGGCCATAGTTGGTGATATTCAGGGAATAAATCTGTCACGATCAAGGATGAATGCAGGGCTGCGACTCCGTTGACGGCAAAGCAGGCGACAACGCAGAGGTTAGCCATTCTGACTTGATTGTCATAAATAACCGCTAATTTTTCCCAGATTTGTTGATTATCAGGCCAGACTTGTTCAACGGTTTTTTTAAAGCGTCGGTTGATTTCCTGAATGATGCGATGGTGGCGTGGCAGAAGATCGCTAATTAGTTGCTCATCCCAACGTTCTAAGCCTTCGGGCAGTAAAGTATGGTTGGTATAGGCGAAAGTTTTTCCCGTGATTTCCCAGGCTGCTTCCCAACTTAACTGGTATTCATCAAGCAGAAGACGCATCATTTCAGGGATTGCGATAGTTGGGTGAGTATCGTTAAGCTGGATAACTTCGTATTGTGCCAGTTCTTCTATTTTGCGCTCTGCTTGTTGGTGGCGGCGCAGAATATCGGTTACGGCACAAGCACATTGAAAATATTGTTGCATCAAACGCAGTCGTTTACCGGCCTGATGATTATCATTCGGGTAGAGAACCTTAGTCAGGCTGGCGGCTTCAATGCCTTGTTGTTCGGCGTGCAGGAACTCCCCATCATTGAAAAGTGACAGATCAAAGGGGTTATCGTAAGCTGCTTGCCATAGGCGAAGCGGTTGGGTTACACCATTGTGATACCCAAGCACGGGTAAATCCCATGCTTCACCCATCAGAGTAAACGCAGGAACCCAATTTTCATGGCCATCAGCAGTTGTCACGATTTCGCCACCAAAACCGACGCTAACTTTTAATTGCGTGTTATGGCGAAACCACGGATAGGACTCGCGTTCCCAATTATCAGGTGATTCAATTTGTTGTCCCTCTTTAAAGGACTGGCGGAAAAGACCATATTGATAATTGAGACCATACCCCGTAGCAGGTTGATTGATTGTCGCCATTGAGTCGAGAAAACAGGCTGCTAACCTCCCTAACCCACCATTGCCCAATGCGGGATCGGTTTCTTCTTCCAGCACGTCACTCAACATGATGCCATCTTCTGCCAGATAAGACTGAATATCGTCATACCAACCAAGATTTAACAGGTTGTTGGCTGTCAGTCGGCCTATCAGAAATTCCATCGAGATATAGTTGACATGACGTTGGCTGTCAGAGGATGGATTGGCATGGTTTTGCTGAGTGGCTAGGGGGAGTAATTCAGATACCGCTGCACTAATGGCCTGCCACCACTGATGTGGAGTCATTTCCTGGGCTGAACTGAGACCGAAAGATTGCCATTGGCGTGTCAGTGCGGCTTGAAATAAGGCTTTATCGAGTTTCAGATTTTTATCTAATGTAGATGATTTTAATGTAGATAATTGCATGGCGTTGCATCCTGTCACTAACTGAGGAAAGTTTGGAGAATTATTTACGGGGATATGCTGAAGGTTAGTGGCTTGGGAAACATCATCCTGTGAAAATATTCGCGGGGGAGGAGCGCAAGGGCGTAGCTATTTCTTTCGAGCTTTTTCGCAATTTCATAGAGAAATAGCAAGGTTGCAACCAAAGAATGTGACAAGGTGCAATTTAACACAATGAAATTAATCAACTTGTTTGCAAAAGATGGGCGTTTCTCTACATTTGTTGATCGTAAATGAATGCTAATGTGTAAGTGACTTAATAGTGTCAAAAAGAATTCAGGTATCAGTTTTATTCGTTGCTTTTATTCATTGCGTGTGAGGGGAGAAATTTAATGCTTATCCCATCGAAACTCAGTCGCCCCCTTCGACTCAATAATATGGTTATGCGGGAGCGTCTGTTAGAAAAGTTCAATGAAATTCAGGATTATCGACTGGTATTGGTAACCAGTCCCGCAGGGTATGGTAAAACTACCTTGATGTCACAATGGGCTGCCGAACAGGAACATCTAGGGTGGTATTCTCTTGATGATAGTGACAATCAGCCAGAACGTTTCGCTAGCTATTTGATTGCAGCCATTCAGCAGGCAACGCAGGGGCACTGTGTGAAAAGTGAAGTACTGGCTCAGAAACATCAATATGCCAGTTTACCTGCATTGTTTGCACAATTATTTATTGAGCTTGGAGAATGGCAGCAACCTATTTCTCTGGTGATCGATGATTATCATCTGATAGTGAATGGGCTTATCCATGAAGCAATGCGCTTTTTTCTCCGCCACCAACCAGAAAATTTAACCTTGGTGCTTCTATCACGCCATTTGCCATCGTTGGGAATTGCCAATTTACGTGTGCGTGAACAGTTATTGGAGATTGATAGCCAACAGTTGGCTTTTGATTATCTGGAAACACAGCAATTTTTTGCCAAGCGGTTAGCCAATCCATTGGATTCTGAACACTGCAAACAGTTATGCAATGACGTTGCTGGGTGGGCAACAGCTTTGCAGTTGATAGCCCTTTCTGCCCGCCAATCCGGCAATGCAACGGAAATTTCAGCAAAGCGCCTTTCAGGGATTAATGCCGGTCATCTTGCTGATTATCTGGTGGACGAGGTTTTAAATCGAGTGGATCAGAAGACGCGGAGTTTCTTGCTGCATAGTTCTATTTTGCGTTCCATGAATGATGGTCTGATTATTTGTCTGACGGGAGAAGAAAATGGTCAGCAACGTTTGGAAGACATTGAACGCCAAGGATTGTTTATCCAGCGCATGGATGATTCTGGAGAGTGGTTCTGTTTTCATCCCTTGTTTGCTTCATTTCTGCGCCAACGTTGCCAATGGGAAATGGCAACCCAATTACCCGAATTACATAGAGCGGCCGTAAAAGGGTGGCTGATGCAGGGATATCCGGGGGAGGCTATTCATCATGCTCTGGCAGCAGGAGATACTATCTTATTGCGTGATATTTTGTTGCAACATGCGTGGGAGTTATTTAATCACAGCAAACTCTCCCTATTGGAAGAGTGCATGAATGCACTGCCATATGAACAGTTGCTGGAAAGTCCTCGTCTTGTTCTGTTGCAAGCGTGGCTGGCGCAAAGCCAGCATCGTTACTATGAGGTAAATGCATTATTGAATCAGGCAGAACAATCACTAAAGCAGAAGCAAATCGCCATTGAGCCGGAATTGCTGGCAGAATTTGATGCCCTGAGAGCGCAAGTGGCGATGAATGATGGACGACCCGCTGATGCTGATGTTTTGGCTGAAAAGGCGTTGGCTAACTTACTTCCAAATAATCAATATGGCCGTATTGTAGCGATGTCAGTAAAAGGAGAAGTATTGCATTGCAGTGGTCAGTTGGTCGGTGCATTAGCATTAATGAAGCAAACGGAGCAACTTGCCCGCCTGTGCCATGTTTATCACTATGCTTTATGGGCGCTATTACAACAAAGTGAAATTTTGCTGGCACAAGGTTATTTGCAGGCCGCTTATGATACCCAGTCCCATGCTTTTGATTTGATCCGTGAACAGCATCTGGAACAGTTGCCGATGCATGAGTTTCTATTGAGGATCCGTTCACAACTTTTGTGGTGTTGGGCTCGTATTGATGACTCAGAAGAGGCTGCTCGCCAAGGGTTGGAAGTGTTGGACAATTACCAGCCACAGCAGCAGTTACAATGTCTTACCCAACTAACGAAATGTTCTTTGGTGCGAGGTGATATCGATAATGCTCGCCGCTACTTAGCCCGCTGCGAAAACTTACTGAGTAATGGGCAGTATCACCGCGATTGGAGAACGAATACTGACGAGTTGCGTGTCATTATTTGGCAGACTTTGGAAGATAGCAATTCCTTGATCCAATGGTTAGCACAGGCAGAACGGCCAGAGAGCTTTTGTAACCATTTTAATCAAAATCAATGGCGCAATATTGCACGAGCCAAAATCTTATTAGATCAGTATGAAGAAGCTGAATCTATTTTGGTGAAATTGAATGAATATGCCAGAAAATTGGTGTTGGTCAGCGATTTGAACCGTAATCTTCTGTTGTGTAATTTGCTTTATTGGCAGCTTGGACGCAAGGCTGAGGCTCAGGATGTTTTGATAGAAGCCTTGAATTTAGCGAATTGCACAGGGTTCATCAGCCATTTTGTTATTGAAGGTGAGTTGATGGCTTTACAATTGCGCCAGCTTATCCAATTGAATATCTTGCCTGAAATGGAACAGCATAGAGCTCAACGTATTCTGCGAGAAATCAATCGCCAGCACCGGCATAAATTTGCCCATTTTGATGAAACGTTTGTAGAACAATTGCTCACTCATCCTGACGTGCCTGAACTTATCCGCAATAGTCCACTGACTCAGCGTGAATGGCAGGTGTTGGGGTTAATTTATTCTGGTTACAGCAATGATCAAATTGCTACAGAGCTGGATGTGGCAGCGACTACGATAAAAACCCATATACGTAATTTATATCAAAAAATGGGAATTACTCATCGGCAAGAGGCTATTCAGCAGGCTCAGAAATTAATGCAAATGATGGGATTGGGCGTTTAGTTATTAATTTCTAAATGTGATTTGTTCTGCATTTAATATAATTAATAAATATTAGTGAATAATCATATGATTTTTCAGATTTAAATTAAATTTTAAATTTGCTTAATATTTTTTATGGTATTTTCGTGATCGAAATAAAATTTGGATGTGCTTAATCTAGTCTCATCACAGTAGGTATGGCTTTTCGTTGTTTTATAAAACTAGTCGTTTAATGTAACTAATAGTGGTGAGACATTATGGAAAACAAAAACCAGCTTGAAAGCATGCTTTCTCGTTTTATTGGTCATGGCCCTTATTTGAGCATTGATGGTGAAAAATATATTGATGCGGCATCAGGAACGTTTAATTTGCCGCTCGGTTATACGAATAATCGGATTGCTGAAAAACTCAAACAACAAATTGACAGATGTACACATTTGAGCTCGGCTTATACACGTGAAATGTCACAATATATTTTGAGTAAATTGATTAAATATACACCTGAAGGTGTTGATCGCATCTGGCTGAGAGATGTTTCCGGATCGGGGGCTGTTGAATGTGCTATCCGCATTGCACAAAAATCAACGGGACGCTCAGGCGTTATTTCGCTCTTTCTTGCCCATCATGGGCAGTCTCTTGCAACTGCACAAATTTCCGGTAATGCCTTCAGAATTAAAGAGTTCCATATAAATATTGATGGCTCGATAAAAATTCCTGCACCAGCCAGTGTTCTGGCAGGGCAATCACAGCCGAGTGGAGAGCAATTTGTCGATTTAGAGCAGTTTATTCAGTTAGGCTCTAATGACAATATTGCATGTCTGATTATTGAACCGATTCAGGGGAATGGCGGAAACATGGTTTTCCCTGTGGCTTTCTACCAGAGGATCAGGGACATTTGTCATCAACATGGCATCATCATTATTGCAGATGAAGTGCAAACAGGTTTTGGTCGCACGGGTACGTTCTTTGCGTCAACGGGTTACGCTAAAGCACTGGAGCCAGATATTATCGTTTTTGCCAAGGGAGCTGGCGGAATCGGTATTCCCACTGGTGGTGTATTGATGCGTCGTTCATTGGATATATTGGAATCATTTGAACATTCCAGTACCTCTGGTTCTAACCCGCTCTCTTTGGTCGCTCTCAACGAAATTATCGATATTATTGAAGATGAGCACGTTTTAGAAAATGTGCAACAAAATGAAGCTTATTTGCGTGATGGTTTATTGAAATTACAGCATCAATATCCAGAGATCACGGGAGTAAGAGGTGTGGGATACATGTATGGATTTGATACACCAACCCCAGAGTTTGCCGCACAGGCCATCGCCACTGCCAATCGTCATCACTTGATCTTGCGTGGTTCCCGTTATGGCAAAGGAAGAGCAATCAAAGTTCGTCCACCACTGATTTGTACACAGGAACATTTGGCAGAAATTCTGCATAAACTGGATCTGACTTTCTCAGAATTAACGGCGATCGCACCGGTACGTAAGGGGGCAGTATCATGTTAGCACTTAAATATCATCAAGCCTGGGATGTTGAAATTCAGCAAGTTGAAGCTTTGTCTTGCATTGAACCCGATGATGTTGTTGTTGATATTGCCGTGTGTGGTATTTGTGGCACGGATGTGGGAATTATTACTGGTGCTTATCCTGTTGCAATATCGGGAACCACGTTGGGTCATGAAACTACGGGCGTGGTATCCCAAATTGGCAGCGGTGTGACTCAGTTTCAGGTGGGAGATCGGGTTGTCGTCAATCCAACTTACTTTTGTGGCCATTGCCGGATGTGCCAGACAGGCAGCCCCAATCATTGTGAGAGAAAATTGGGAACAGAAGCCGGAGTCTCTTATGATGGCGCGTTTGCCGGTCAATATTTGGCAAAAGAAAATTTGCTCATCAAACTGGATGATCATGTCAGTATGGAAGAAGCCTCGCTGACTGAGCCACTAAGTTGCACACTCACCGGCGTGGATAAATTAGGGATCACTCACACTAATATTCGTGCGGCAGTGGCAGGTGCTGGCCCTATGGGGATGTTATACATTTGGGCGCTGCATGAACGGGGCGTAAAAGCCTTTATGGTCGAAAAGAATGAGAGCCGAATTCAGTTTGCAAGAAATAATTTGCCGCCAGAATGCCCGTTGTACTCTAACTTCGATGAAGCTCTGACTCAGGAATATGGCAATACATCGGCTCTGATTGATTTGTGTGTGGATACAACAGGGCAATTGACCGAATATGTTTTTGACCATCTGGCACCAGGAGGTAAGTTACTGAATGTGGCTTTGAAAGACAAACATGCCAATTTGGACATTATGAAAATTGCAGATAAAAGTCTTTCAGTGATAGGTTCCATCGATTCGCTGAATAACAGTTTCGAACGTGCCTATGCCATGATCCGTGATGGCGTTATCCCTGTGGAACGTTTTATTAGCCAGATCTTTGATTTCAAAGATTACCACCAGGCTTTTCTGACGGTTGGCTGTGATATTGCGTCGAAAACCCAAGTTCCTCTCAATACACCAAACTGTAAGGTATTGATTCGTATTTCTGACCTAAAATAATGAATTGTTTTGAAGGACGATTTCGATGAATAGATGCAATGTCATTTTTGATATCGACGGAGTCATTGTCGATAGTGAACAACTGCATTTTGACGTATTGCTTGATGTATTAGGTGATGTATTGGGCGAGCAGGTATCTGCTCAAATAAATAATATCCAACCTCAGCAATTGCTCGGGCTAAGTCTGGCGGAAACGTTGGATAAAGTTGGCCTTCCTTCCGCAATGCAGCAAAGTGTTACAGAAAAAATTATTTCGCGTTACCAAGAAAAATTGTCTGCACATTACTTGCGTCCGGGGATCACTGACTTAATTGCAGCCTTGCAACAAAATGGCACTAATTTTGGGTTTGTTTCTACCGCGCCGCGCCATGTGTGTTTGGCAAATCTTAGTTTACTGGCGCTACATAAACCACCTGCCTTGATTTCTGGTGATGATGTCGAAAGAACGAAACCCTTCCCTGATCCTTATTTGGCTATGCTGAAATTGAAGAAGATGGATGTTCGGCAAACGTTGGTGATTGAAGATACGGATTTGGGGATCGCAGCGGCAAAACAGGCGGGTATTCCGTGGATATATGCCTGGCCCCATGCTCTGTCAGTGGCAGAGCAGTATGGGCAAGCTTCCCGCGTCATTGAGAAATTAACAGATATTCCGCAGTTTTCAGGGCTGAATATAAAATGATTTTTTATTGAAAAACCATATTTGGCGCTTTCCGCCAAAACTGACGGAAAGCGTTGTTCAAACGGTATGGTTTTAAAGGGTATGGTTTTAAAAGGTATGGTTTTAAAAGGTATGGTTTGGAGGAGTCAATTTGTCTGAAGAATATGCAGTCTCTTCAATAAAGCAACCTATCATAGCAACGCGAATTTCGTTTTTTATTGCGGGGTTCAGTATTGCGAGTTGGGCGCCGCTGATCCCATTGGTGAAGGAAAGGCTAGGTCTGGATGATGGTTCAATGGGGCTACTGATACTGGTGTTTGGTATTGGTTCTTTTATTATGATGCCCATCGCGGGAATGTTGGCAACCCGCTTTGGCTGCCGGAGGGTTTTTACCTTTTTTGCTTTATTGGCTGTTTTGATATTGCCGAGTTTAAGTGTGCTCTCAACCCCACTGACACTGGCTTATGCCTTGTTTGTGTTCGGTGTGGGAATTGGGGCAACAGATGTAGTTATCAATATTCATGCGGTTAATATTGAGAAAAGAGTACATCAGCCGATTATGTCGGGCTTTCACGCATTGTTCAGCTTAGGTGGGATTGCGGGCGCCGGAACTGTCAGCCTATTGTTGTTTTTGGGGATCTTACCTTTGCAGGTCACCATTGGCGTAGCGATATTCGTTATTCTGCTATTGTTGCCAACATGGTATGGCATGCTGGATAACACGGAAACGGAAGATACCCCGTTTTTTGCCTTACCGCGTGGCATTGTTATCCTGATTGGCTCTCTTTGTTTTGTCGTTTACTTGATGGAAGGCTCCATGCTGGATTGGAGTGGGATCTTGCTAAGCAGCGTACATAATATAAGCAGTCATCAGGCCGGATTTGGCTATACACTGTTTGCCATTACCATGACTACGGGGCGATTTTTGGGTGATAAAATTATTGCAGCCTGTGGATATCGGCGCGTGTTTTTAGGCAGTGCGATTTTAGCGACGTCAGGTTTTGTTCTGATCTATTTGGCATCCAGCACGACCCAGTTGGGAATTTCTTTTCTGATGATAGGGGCAGGATTATCCAATTTGGCGCCAATGTTCTTCACCGCTTCGGGCCGTCAAAAAGTGATGCCTGATGCGCTGGCGGTATCTGCCGTTTCTACAATGGGATATTCAGGGATCTTGCTTGGACCGGCCATTATTGGCGGTTTGGCACATCAGGTAACACTGCACGGTGCTTTTGCCTGTATTGCTTTACTTTCCCTTTCATTGTTAGCGGGGTATGGTTTGATTAATCCTACTAAAGAATAACAGGGTAAATATTGATGAATTTGCAGCAATGTCATTGGTTGAATGAGCCTGCTTCATGGCAGTGTCAGGGTAATGAACTTCATGTCATGACGGACAATAAAACCGATTTCTGGCGTGATACATGGTATGGTTTTCAGCGTCATAGTGGCCATGTCTTTGGTAGCTATATTGATGATTTTAACCTTGAAGAAGGCTTTACCTTTCAGTTTTGTATCGAAGGCCAGTTTGAACAGTTATATGATCAGGCGGGTGTGATGTTATTGGTGGATGAGCAACATTGGCTAAAAGCGGGTGTTGAACATTCTGATGGGCAGGCAACCATCGGCAGTGTATTAACCAATGGCTGTTCTGACTGGGCAATGGGGGTTTTCCCTGGCAATCCCAATAAGTTCTGGTTACGACTGACTTACCGTGAGGGGGCTATCAGGCTGCAATATTCCACCGATGGTGTGATATGGCCGTTACTGAGGTTGTCTCCTTTTACGGTTGATAATAATAAGCGTATTTTTGTCGGGGCGATGTGCTGCTCACCGGAACGGGAAGGATTGCAGGTGAGGTTTTCAGAGTTCAGGCTAACATCATCGTTGAAAAAGCACCTGCATGATTTAAGTTAGATCTCTATTTATCGAAAATCATCGACCTAAGTAATTATCCCAGTCTTTCCAGATGGGTTGTAAACCTGATTTGACCAAGGCTTCGGCGACCTGAAAAACAGAACGATTGTCGTGGGGAGCGAATTGTTCCAGCTCGTGGTGTTCATCAGCATAACCGCCTGGCTGGGTTTTTGAACCTGCACTGATATTGTTGATCGCGAGAGGAACAACGTGATCGCGGAAATACGGTGATTCACGGGTGGACAGCGAAAGCTCGACATCCGGTGCCAGCAGGCGGAATGCACAAATCAGTTGCACCAGTTCGGCTTCATTCATTAATGAAGCCGGCTCTATGCCGCCTGCGCAGGGACGCAGTCGTGGAAAGGAGATGGAGTAACGACTCTTCCAGAACTGTTTTTGCAGAAAAAGGAGGTGCTCCGCTACCATATAACAATCGGTTCGCCAATTGTGGGATAGCCCAATCAGAGCACCTAGCCCAATTTTATCTATTCCCGCTCGTCCAAGGCGTTCAGGTGTTTCCAGTCGCCAATGGAAATCCTGCTTTTTGCCCTTCAAATGGTGCAGTTGATAACTGGGTTGATGGTAGGTTTCCTGATAGACCATTACGCCATCCAACCCCAATGTTTTCAGTTCAGCATATTCTTCTTGCGCCAATGGCTGAACCTCCATTGAGACAGAACTGAAATGACGACGGATCAAGGGAAGATAGCGGCGAAAATAATCCATACCCACTTTGTTTTGATGTTCCCCTGTCACCAGCAGAATATGCTCAAACCCCAGTGTTTTCAGCGCAAGGCATTCTGCTTCGATCTCCTGTTCATTGAGCGTTTTGCGCTTAATGTGATTACTCATGGAGAAACCACAATAAGTGCAGTCGTTGGCACACAGATTGGAAAGATAGAGTGGAATAAAAAATCCCACGGTATTACCAAAACGTTGACGTGTGAGTTGTTGTGCGCGTTGGGCAAGTGACTCAAGATAAGGCAGTGCAGCAGGGGAGAGCAGAGCCATAAAGTCATCCAATGTCAAGCGAGCACTGTTTAGTGCATGTTCAATGTCCTGTGATGTTTTACTGTTGATGCGTAGGGTGATGTCATCCCAATCCAGTTGTTGCCAGCGCTGGCTAAATGTTCGGTTTGTCATAATATCCCCAGAAAATCGGTCAGCGGGCTGGAAGCCTCAGCGTGGGATTTTTGGCTTGCTACGCCTGCTTGATGTGAGAGTTCGCCGGCTTCAATGGCCGTTTTGAATGCCTGAGCCATCTTAACGGGATTGCGGGCAACAGCGATGGCGGTATTGACCAGTACACCATCTGCCCCCATTTCGATGGCGGCCAGCGCATGGCTCGGTGCTCCAATCCCTGCATCTACAACAACCGGCACGTTGGCCTGTTCGATGATAATTTGTAGAAAATCGCGGGTCAGTAATCCTTTATTTGAGCCGATAGGGGCACCTAATGGCATAACGGCAGCACAGCCGACTTCTTCCAATCGGCGGCACAGGACAGGATCAGCACCACAATAGGGCAAAACGATAAATCCCTCTTTGACTAGCTGTTCTGCCCCCTTTAGTGTCTCAATGGGATCAGGCAGCAGATATTTTACATCGGGGTGGATCTCCAATTTAATCCAGTGAGTTCCCAACGCTTCCCGTGCGAGGCGAGCGGCGAAGATAGCTTCTTCTGCGGTTTTAGCTCCAGAGGTATTGGGTAGCAGTTTGACGCCCAATTGTTGCAGTGGTGCAAGAATGCCATCGTTATTATTGCCGTGAAGATCGATGCGTTTCATTGCCATTGTTACCAGTTGGCTGCCAGAGGCACGGATCGCGTCGATCATTAATCCTGCATTGGCAAACTTGCCTGTTCCGGTAAATAGGCGGGATTGGAAGGGTGTATCTGCAATTTTTAACATAAAATTAACCTCCGGCAATATCAGCCACCAGCAATGGCCTGAAACAGCAAAATGATGTCCCCGTCATTAATCTGATGGGTTTGCCACTCTGAACGCGGAATAATGGTTTGATTGATAGCCAAAGCTGTACCTGATTGCGTGTGTTCTATATGTTCCGACAATTGATGTTCCAGTAATTGTTGCACTGTCATAGGTGCGTTCAGTGTCATTGACTGATCGTTGACAATAATGTTCATGCGACTTCTTTTCCTGACCGTTTTTTATCAGCCTGTCTGGTAGCGCCACAAATTGGGCACTGTGATGAGCGAGTAAGCTGTAATGTGCTCCAGCTTTGCTGTTTGCCATCAAACAGCCGGAGTTTTCCATTTAAGGAAGAAGGAAGACCTGCCAGCATTTTTATTGCTTCCAATGATTGCAAGGTGCCGATGACTCCAACGATAGGGCCTAAGATACCGGCTGTCCGGCAATTTCGGTGAGGTTCTTCTTGATTAGGATAGAGGCAGGCGTAGCAACCGTGCTGGTAAGGAGGAGTCAATACCATTAATTGCCCACTAAAGCCGACGGCACTGCCGCTGATGAGAGGTTTATTTTCTGCAATACAGGCGGCATTGATGGCATGGCGAGTTGCCATGTTGTCACAGCAATCCAAAACCAGATCGACTTGATTGACAGCATTAACCAAAGAGTCACGATTTTGCCGCACAGTTAGTGCAGTGATATTGATTTGCGGGTTTAGCTCAGCCAGTTGTTTTGCTGCTAATTGGGCTTTGTTGGCAGGGACATCTGCACTGCGATAGATGATCTGGCGTTGCAGGTTTGAGATATGCAACTTGTCATCATCTGCCAGATAAAGGTTTCCCACCCCCGCTGCCGCGAGATAGAGTGCAGCCGGTGATCCTAATCCACCAAGACCGACAATCAGCACTTTGCTGACTTTTAGTTTCTCTTGCCCTTCGAGGCCGATGTCTTCCAGCAATAGTTGGCGGCTGTAACGCATAAATTCTTGGTCGTTTAACATAAAATCCCCCGATCTTGCCCTTCAACCAGATGAAGTAATCTGGCTGTTACCTGTCGCCAATCTTTCGCTTTTGTAATGGCACTGACCAGTGCCACGCCACCGACTCCTGTTGCCACCACATCGGGTATTCGTTCCAGAGAAATGCCACCAATGGCGATAGTAGGATATTCCGGTGTGCTCTCCACCTGACGTTTTAATGCTGCAAGACCCTGTGGCGATGAGGGCATCTCTTTCGTGGTGGTAGGGAAGATATGTCCTAATGCGATATAAGAGGGGCGCAGGGATTTTGCCCGCGCCAGCTCTTGTTGATCGTGAGTAGAAATGCCCAGACGCAATCCGGCTTGCTGGATGGCATTGAGATCGGCAGTATCGAGATCTTCCTGCCCCAAATGAACGCCATAGGCATGATGCTTGATTGCCAAACGCCAATAATCATTAATGAACAAACGGGCGTTATATTGGCGTCCAAGCACAATGGCGGCCTGAATATCTTTTTCTACCTGTTCTTCCGGCTGGTCTTTGATGCGCAATTGCAGGGTTCTGACACCAGCTTCCAGTAATCGCTCAATCCACATCAGGGAGTCCACCACCGGATAAAGCCCCAATCGGGGCACGGTTGAGGCAAAAGGGGCTTGTGGGAGTGTTGGGATATCAGGCTGATTTTTCACGCGCCACCTCCTCAGCACCGTGATAGAGTTCGCTGCCACGGGAACGAAACTCTTCGGACATCTGTTCCATACCCGCAGCCTGCTCCAGTTTTGCGGCATAGTCGCGTACATCTTGCGTAATTTTCATTGAGCAGAATTTTGGTCCACACATGGAACAGAAGTGGGCAACTTTGCCGGATTCCTGCGGTAAGGTTTCGTCGTGATAAGCACGGGCAGTGTCAGGATCAAGCGCTAAATTGAACTGATCTTCCCAGCGGAATTCAAAGCGCGCCTTCGACATAGCGTTGTCACGAATTTGTGCACCCGGATGGCCTTTGGCAAGATCAGCCGCATGTGCTGCGATTTTGTAAGTAATTAGCCCCTGTTTGACATCTTCTTTGTTAGGCAGACCGAGGTGCTCTTTGGGAGTGACATAACACAACATGGCACAACCAAACCAGCCAATCATGGCGGCGCCGATGCCGGAGGTGAAATGGTCATAACCTGGGGCGATATCGGTCGTTAGTGGCCCTAATGTATAGAATGGGGCTTCGTGGCAATGCTCCAGCTCTTCCGTCATATTGCGGCGAATGAGTTGCATTGGGATATGCCCTGGCCCTTCAATCATGACTTGAACATCGTATTCCCATGCGATTTTAGTCAGTTCACCGAGGGTATGCAGTTCTGCAAATTGTGCTTCGTCATTAGCATCCTGAATTGAGCCGGGACGTAATCCATCCCCTAAAGAGAGGGATACGTCATAGGCCGCACAAATTTCACAGATTTCGCGGAAGTGAGTGTAGAGGAAATTTTCTTGATGATGGGAAAGGCACCATTTCGCCATAATTGAGCCGCCACGGGAAACAATGCCGGTCAGACGTTTGGCGGTCATTGGTACATAACGCAGCAGTACACCCGCATGAATAGTGAAATAATCCACGCCTTGCTCGGCTTGTTCCAGCAAGGTATCGCGGAACATCTCCCATGTCAGATTTTCTGCGATGCCGTTGACCTTTTCCAGTGCCTGATAAATCGGAACAGTCCCAATCGGAACTGGGCTATTGCGCAGTATCCATTCGCGGGTTTCGTGGATGTAGCGTCCGGTGGAGAGATCCATCACGGTATCTGCGCCCCAGCGGGTAGACCAAATCAGTTTTTCCACCTCTTCTTCAATAGAGGATGTGACGGAGGAGTTACCGATATTGGCATTCACTTTCACCAAAAAATTGCGGCCAATAATCATCGGCTCAGATTCAGGATGGTTAATGTTAGCGGGAATAATCGCACGACCGGCAGCAACTTCCTGACGGACAAACTCCGGTGTGATGTTTTCCGGTAAGTTGGCACCAAAACTTTGCCCTGCATGTTGCTGGCGCAAGATTTCACTGTGAATACGCTCACGCCCCATATTTTCGCGTAGTGCGATAAATTCCATTTCTGGTGTGATGATCCCTTGGCGTGCATAGTGTAACTGGGTAACCCGTTTGCCCGATTTGGCTTTTAGTGGATGCGGACGATGATGAAAGCGCAGGTGATCCAATCCGGCATCAGTAAGGCGCTGTTGCGTGAAATCGGAGCTGAGAACCGAAACAGGCTCGCTATCATTGCGTTCATCAATCCACGGTTGGCGGCGTTTAGGTAAGCCTTTCTCGACATCCAGTATGGCCGCCGGATCGCCGTAAGCGCCGGAAGTGTCATAAACGGGAACGGATTCGTTTTCCTCAAATTGGGGATTTTCTTTTGTGCCACCAATGAATGTGGGAGAAAGTTGGATCTCACGCATCGGCACTTGAATATCTTGACGTGAGCCTTCAAGGTAAATGCGCTTTGAATTGGGGAAAGTGATGCCTTGAACGGAATGAATAAATGCTTGAGCCGCGTCTCGCTGAGCCTTGCGTGGCCTTGCGGGATGGGCTTTTGGCGAAATATCCGCCGTTGGAATAACAGTATTCGAAATAACGATATCGTTGGACTTAGACATAGCAAATTCCTGACTGTGTTATCGCCTGTCTCATTGTTGATCAGGCTTAAGTTGAGAAAATTGCTTGTCTGGAGCTCGCAGGGAGTAATGGTTGATGCTGTTTGGGGTCTGTACATGTATTTGCATAAATGTACGATGACTGGCAGCGGGGTGATTACTCTTGTTCCCTTCGCGGGTATTAGCCCGATCAGGTTCTGCGGATCCCGAATTAACGGTCTCAGCCTGTGTTTACATGATGCAAGGTAAACACTAGGCACTCCGACAAGAAAACACCCCAGAGTATAAAGGGGATTATAAAAACTACAACCTAAAATTAGGGGCAGTCTCTATCGTAGTTTGCATTCCAAAACGCAGTGGCGATTTTCTTAATGACAAAGGGAACAGGTTTGATTTTTGTTTCCACAAAGATTCATCAAATAGGTGGATGAAGACTATGCCAATGAGTGACTTGCTGATAAGCCCAGCCAGCCTGTATCATCGTAACTTCATCAAAATGTGGAGCAACGATTTGGAATGCAATTGGTGTCCCAATTTTGGTTCGGCCACAAGGTAACGTGATCGTGGGGTGACCAGTAAAATTAAATGCGCTAGTGTAATATGACATATCGTTACCTTGTCCCAAAATGTCCATTACTTTATGAGTTAAGTCTGCAATTGCTATTACTGGTGAGAATATAACGTCCACCGATTCGAAAATACCGTTGATGCATCCTGTAAGGTTTGCTCTACGCGATCTCAATTTCTGATAGTCGAGAGCATTAACACTATGACCAAGATCTAATAGTTCCGCAATACCGGAGCCATATTGCTTCCTCATTAACGGAAAAGTTTTTTCATGTGCTACAGCAGCTTCAATCGAGCATATCGGATCCCAGTCTTGTGCGGCTTGAAGAGTGTCAGGCATAGTAATATCTACTAGCTTCGCCCCTAATTTGATGAAATGGTCGAGCGTTTTAGTTAGCGCTAATCTTGTGGGTTCATCTACGCGATCTAATGCCCAAGTAACATCGACACCGATACGCATATTACGCACTCCACGGGTCATCAGCGCTAAATAATCTGGTACATGGAGTGTGCTAGAGGTAGGGTCTTTCGGATCACGTCCAGCAATGGCTTGTAGCATAGCCGCAGCATCAGCCACGTTCCTGGCCATTGGGCCAATATGATCCATCGATGCTGCCAATTCAAATGCACCATAGCGACTGACACGCCCCCATGTGGGTTTAATACCAGTAATGCCATTGATAGCAGAAGGAAAGCGAATAGAACCACCAGTATCTGTACCTATGGAACCATAGCAAAGCCCTGCTGCGGTAGCAACACCTGGGCCACTGGAAGAAGCACCAGACCAGAGTTGTTCTAGCCAAGGATTAATGGGAGGTGTGAATTGTGAATGATGTTCGAAAAGAGCACCTTCAGTTTGGATTAACTTGCCGAGTAGAATAGCACCTGCAGTACGTAGTCGCTCAACCACAGTTGCATTTTCTAGAGGGATGAATTGATTAACCAGAGGCATACCGTGTGTTGTCACCACGCCTTTAGCCCACAGCAAATCCTTTACTGCCACAGGAACTCCATGTAGTGATCCACGGAACTCACCACGTGCAATCTCTTCATCGGCCATTCGAGCCTCCGTTATTGCTGATTTTTCCATTACAATGAAATAGCTATGAAGGGTAGAGTCAAGGTGCTCAATACGGTTAAGTAGTTCTCGAGTGACTTCTTCTGAAGAAATTTCTCGTGATTGAATACGTCGACCTATTGTCAACAGATCCTGATAATGTAATTCACTCATATTTGACTTCTGCCATATAATTAATCTGAATTTTGTTTACGTTAAGCCGTCATTGAAAAATCTTCTTTTGAATAGAAAACTTTTAGTGATGGTTTCTTCCATATCCATGTGGAGTTTAGTGTCATAACCACGACGTCCTATTTGCAAACCTTCCAGTGTAGCGATAATAGTTTGATATCATGGACATTAACTGGAACAACAGCCATAAGTGAGCAGACTTCGTTTGATCTCTTGCTTTCTTTTGTCTGTCGGGTTACAGCCAGTTTTTTAAGCTAAACAACCACCCAGTACTAATGTGCTCCAATCGATAGCGCCTATTTTTTCACTGGCGAGCAAGCCATTTTGCTAGAGTCGCTCAAAGATGCCTGCAGTGACCCATTCCTGAAAACGGCTATGAGCACTGCTTGAAGAACAAATTCCGGTAGCATGGCATTAAGGGCATTCCATTGACAGCGCGGTTATAAATCCGGCGACTCTGGCATCCCAAAGGATGATGGGTTTTATGTAGGGGCAGCAGGTGTTCTATTACCTGCCAGAGTTCATAAGAAATGAACCATTGTGCTATCGATTTCTTATTCATGAATAAATATCTTCTTAAATTAAAAAACGAGCTGGTTATAATATAAAATATCTCCTATTTATTGGGAGAGGATCTTAGTATTTTATCATGGTAATCAGTTATCTATATGTATCAAAATACTATGGTATACATATAAAATTAATTATATGTGGTCGCATTATGGTATCAAATAAATTATACGAAAAATAATTATTTCAAGTTTCAATTTCATTTAATGTTATTATTTAAACGTGGAAAGTCAGTGTTATTTATTTTTTTTGTTTTATATGTGTGTTGACATTATTTTTTGTTCATGTTTGAATTGAGCTAACTCTTATTCAATGTTAAGAGTTAATAAGATAAAGCACTACCTAATAATATCCTAGATAACATATTACTATGTTGTGATATATATTTTCATAAAGGAGATAAGATATGATTAATTATACAAGTATTGATTTAACTATAAACCCTGCAATGTTTTGTTTCTAATGGTAACAATTGATTGTTATTGTTATGATAATGTTTGCATTATATGTTGAATTTAAAGGAGATAAGATATGATTAATTACACAAGTATTGATTTAACTATAAATCCTGCAATGTTTTGTTTTTAGCCATTAGAATAACACATTGTAGGTAAGTGTTTAGAGCGGACGAATAAATTAGCATTCGTCCGTTTCTACTACACTGTCAAAAATAAAAAATTGGAGAATAATATGTATTCTGGATCTCAGTCTTTAATAGAGGCAGCTCTGCATTATAATAGAAGAGAATATAAAGAAAGTATTTGGTCTAAAGCAACCTGCTTAGCTTTAACAAATCATAATTTTGATATGAATGGGTATGTAATTACTCAAGCAATGGAGTATTCATTTCTGAAAGAGATTGCTCAGATTGCAAATATTCCCTACGTAGATGTCACCTGTTTTAATTATGAGTGTGCAGGTCCGGGTAATGCTTTACAATGGCTGCTCTCTATGAAAGTTTATTTACCAGATATACAAAAAGTAAATTTGGCGAGAGCACTTATCACAACGGCACGGTATCATTTAGCTCAGGATATCCTATCGATAGTAAATCCTGAAAAACTTCAACCAGAACAGAAAATAACTTATTTTATTACATCATTTATTGTCCGTAATCGTTTAGTGTCAGGGAGTGATTGCTCAGACTTATTTGGAAGAATAAAGCAGATTATTGAAGATAAGAATATATCTGAAGAAAACATTCTTGAGGCTGCTTCCCTAGCTATAGTTTGGTATTTAAAAACAGGTACAATTGATTTACAGACTTACGAATGGTTTAAACAGTGTGGAGAATTTATTTCAGAAAAAATTATTGAGCGTAAAACATTTAAAGCTAAATTAGCACTTTCATCATTTTATCGTGCATATGCAATGGTACCTGCGGCAATAAACGATATACCTAAGACTCGTTCCATTATGCTAAAATCTCAGCATTTTTCTGATATACTTGAACCAGAAAATGAATTAGAGACAGTACTCGCTGAGACAGCGAAAAAGACAGTGCTAGAATCATCAATTAAAGAAATGATGTATGTCAGCAAGCAATGGGATATAGCAGAAGAATACGCTCTGGAGCTTGTTACATTTGATCCATACTGGTCAGTTAACTATCAAGAACTTGCTGAGGTTTACCTGAAACAAAATAAATATTCTAAAGCACTAGAACAATACCAAAATGCAAAACAGATAGGTTTGCCGAGAGTAGCTTTTAATGAATATATGATTGGTGTATGTCATGAATATCTTGGTGATCATCAGGAAGCAATTAATAGTTTTAAAAACGTTCTTACAATGGATAAAACAAACATTTCATCAGGGATATCTGGTTACCGGGTATCATCAAAATATGATTTAGAATCTAAAAGTTATTTTCGTGAATTCATCAATAGTTGGGATGAGCAAGGTTTTCTCACATCTAAACATAAAGAGATGATAGTATGAATGAAATAAGGCAAATTAATGTAACACGCTTTGATCATATTCAAATGGAAGTAGCTAACCTTGATGAGAGTATCCGTTTTTATGAAGATGTATTCGGATTTGAAAAGAAGGAAGCTGGATTGAGGAGGATGGTTCGCTGGGTTATTTTGGGAAATAAAAATAAATTATACCTGTGTTTGCATGAATATGCTGACCGAGCTGGCATTAAAAATGCGGGATTGGAAATTACTCATGTTGGGTTTATTGTTGATGATTTTGATTCTGTTTTACAGAAATTAAAATCTCATAACGTGAAATTACCTGATGGCGACACTATCCAATATCATTCATCTCGTTCTGTTTACTTTCTTGATCCTAATGGCTATAAAATAGAAATTTCTGAATTCAATGGTGGCGGAATTGATCCATGAATAGCAACAACATATATACCCTACAGATTTCAGGATGCAGCCAACAAAGCTGTAACTTGAAAGATGAGGATAGTATATAAATAAAAATGTTGAGTTGTCAGAGGAATATTTAAAAGGTGAAAGATATGCTAAATGAAGAAAATAAAATATTTAGAAAAATTAGTGATAAGTTCAATAATGAAATATACTCACAATGTGTTATTCAATTGGATGAACATAATGTAAGCAGAATAATGTTTGAATTATCTCATGAAGAAATAGAACATAGTTATGTCGATAGTGAATTAAAGAAACTAGCAACCGATATTTATGAACGAATCAAAAATGGGAATGGAATTGTTATATTAAAAGGAATGCTTATTAATGAACTAAATGAAACGGAATTAGGTGAACGTTTTTTGCGGTTTTGTAGTTTGATGGGAACACCTGTTTCTCAAAGTGTGATGGGAGATATTCTCGGGCGAGTAGAAGATATGACGCATATCGATCCTGATGCCCGGGGTTATAGAAATAAAGAAGAATTGTTTATGCATACAGACCAACCAGATATGGTGTGCATGCTTTGTGTTAGACCAGCGCAACAGGGAGGGCAAAGCAAATTTGCCAGTGCATTGGCACTACATGAAGCGATTAAGAAAACTAGACCTGATTTATTACCCGCTTTATATACAGGATACCCGTATCATCGTCTGAATGAACATCCTCTGGGAGCCAGTGAAATCACAGAGCATAATGTTCCTATATTTTCTGAATATAATGGAGATCTTAGTATTAGATACCTAAGATTTAATATGCTTGCGACGGCATTTGCACGGAAGGAAAAAATACCATTGCCTTTAAATAAAGCTATTGATTATATTGATGAATTATCTACATCCTCTTATTTTTGCTGGATTACCTCACTTGAAAAAGGAGATATGCTCTTTTTCAATAATTACCTTTTCCTGCATTCACGCACTGCATTTAAAGATAGTAAAGATCCAGCGAAAAAAAGGTTAATGTATAGGGTATGGCTGGCGTGTGAAAATTTCCGTTCCATACGGCCTGAACTTGCTGTTCATCCTGAAGGTGCTGGTGGTCGAGGAGGGATCTCTCCTCAAGAAGGTAAAAGACCTCGTTTTGATTATGACTTGGAGTAACGGTTATTCCTATGAAATATAAAACACTTGGAAATAGTGGCGCTTATGTTTCAGCCATATGTCTTGGTACACAACAATTTGGCCGATGGGTTGATGAAACGGAAGCCTGCGAAATATTAAATGTATTTACTGAGCATGGTGGAAATTTTATTGATACTGCTGATTGTTATCCTATTTATCTTCCTAATGGGAATAGTGGCGGTGAATTATCAGAGTCCTTTATTGGTCGATGGTTAAAATCTTATTCAAAGAGAGATGATCTCATCATTGCAACAAAGTTCTCAGCTCCGATGAATGATAAACCAAATAATGAAGGTATTTCAAGGAAATATATTATCAAAGCAGTTGAACAATCACTTAAACGTCTGAATACTGACTATATTGATCTTTATCAAGTACATGATGATTATTTTGATGTTCCCATGGAAGAAACACTGAGGACTTTGGATGACTTAATTAAAAAGGGTTTGGTACGCTATATCGGTTGTTCGAATTTTTCAGCTTGGAGATTGATGAAAGCTTTAGGCTTGAGTGATAAGCGAGGTTATGCTTCTTATGTAACAATACAAAATAAATATAATCTTCTAGAAAAGTGTGAATATGAATCTGAGTTGATGGAGCTATGTAAGGAAGAAAGAATCGGAATGTTACCTTATGTACCTCTAGCTAAAGGTTTTTTGACGGGAAAATATCATCAAGGAAGTATGAGTGATGGATTTTTCAGAGAAAAAGATGTAAGAAAACTTTATGACAACAATAGAAATTGGGAAATTTTGCATCTTGTCCAATCTATTGCAGATAAAAATGGAATAAATAGTACCCAAGTTGCACTAGCATGGCTGATGCAAAGACCTGGTGTGGTTGCGCCTGTAGTGGGAGTTAATAGCATCGAACAATTGAAAGTAATATTAGCGTCAGTCGATATTTCTTTATTAAATACAGATATTGCAGATCTTAATCAGGTTTAGGAATATTTAGGAAAAGGAGAGGATGTGTGACAATTGCTTTGATAGACCATTGTTATAGTATTCTTTCGACAGAAAAGAGACAAAAGGCCATTTCTTTGTTAAATCGCTCTGGCTTTTTGGTGAGTTCTAACTGTATACAACATGATGGTGGAAAAGAGAGCATTTTTATTCATTTTACAGGTTGTTATTTGGAGTTAATTGAAGTTATAAATCAGAATCAATTTGAATCCTCTTGCCGAGCAACCGAATTGCGGGCATCAAAGTTTGGTTATCCTTATGCTCTTGTTGCTGCAACAGGAAATATTAATAATTGTGAAAATAAACTGAAAGAATCTTATCATGATCTTGATAAGGTCAGATATATGATTCCTAATATCCCAGGATGGGAAAAAGCGGCATGGGCTATTTTAGATATTTCTGAGCGTTATACACCCGGATGTTATTTTCAATTTATACAATATCTTTTAAGAAAACCTACATGGTCTCAAGTAAATTATGGGTTAAATAACATTTATGGAATTAGTGGTTTTTATTTTTGTACACATACACCGCTTGAAGATAGAGAATATTGGTATCACTTTCTTTCTTTGATAGGAGACTGCTATGAATCTAAAGGAAGTTCATTATCAACAGGTTTACAGCAGTTAAATTGGTTACATCCTGATGAATTTTATGCTTATTTTGGTGTCAGACCTAATTTGGATGAGAGTCAGGGAGCAAGATTAGGTGCTGTAAAACTTTTATCTTCTGATATAGAAATATCATTTAACTATTTAAAAGAGGGAGGATTTATTATAGAAGATTATACCAAAGAAGGTTTTTATACAAAAGTTGATTCTAACTTAGGATATGCCTTACATATCGTAAAAGGAAATAGTGTATTTGATTATTCCGCTAGTATTAATCAGCGGTTACTGGAGTAAAGCTATAGTGGAACTAAAATAATATGACATAACATCATAAATTCTAATGACAAGGCAGTATGATTATGGAACTTGTAGATTGTGTCAAGTTATACTGATTCGATTATAACATAAATTTTTTAATTGAGGATAAAATGAAAGAATTTGAAATTAATCTATTTGATGCTCATATTCATACCGAATTTGAAGGAATGCCAGACCATTTTAGTGGAATAACAGCGAGTTTAGATTCCTTTAAGGAAGCAATAAGTGGGATCAATTTTGTTGGTGCGTTATCAGATTCTGCAACACCTTCACAAAATTATGGTGACTTAAGTAAACATAAAATTTACCATTGTGCTGTTGTCAGGAATTTAAATTATAATATTGATATAATTGAAGAAAAAATTATTTCTGGCAAGGCTTTCGCAATAAAAATTAATGTTGGTTTTATACATCGATATGCATCTGATGTACTTTTTCAACCACTTTATACTCTTGCTGAAAAATTAAATGTACCGATAATGTTTCATAGTGGAGATCCCGGCTGGGGGCATGCTAAGGTTAAATATGCTGATCCTGTTTCTTTTGATGAAATTGCTGTTGATTATCCGAATGTTAATTTTGTTTTAGTACATGCGGGTAACCCCTGGTTTCAGAGCGCGGCCGTTGTTGCTGCTAAAAATAATAATGTATTTCTGGAAGGTTCATCATTGATTGATGGCGATACAAGGGCATGTCCTGACGAACGGGCAAAAAGACTAATATCATATCCATTATCTTGGATAATGGATTATCTTGGCTCTTCTAAAAAATTAATTTTCGGTTCTGGCTGGCCTATGGTAGATTTAAAATCTTATATCGATATTTTCCGACAAGGGATCCCGGAACAAGCTTGGAAAGATGTTTTTTGTGATAATGCCCTCAAATTATATGGATTCGTAATGGAAAAAGGATCTGATGGGCAATTAATATGTGTGTCAAAATACCAAACGGAAAAATTCAAATAATGTCCATTATTCAGGTAAATAATTTATGTAAGTCCTACGAGATTTATACTAAAAATCCAGGCCTGTTAGGCAGTTTGAAATCATTCATTAAAAGAGAATACGCGATAGTAAAGGCAGTAAGATCAATAGATTTTTCTATTGATAAAGGTGAAATTGTGGGGTTTCTTGGCGCTAATGGAGCAGGAAAAACAACCACAATGAAAATGTTAACAGGAGTTATTAAACCATCTTCAGGGCATGTTAGCGTATTGGGCTATACGCCTTATGAACGTAAGAACGAATATTTAAAATCCATATCATTTGTAGCAGGACAAAAACAGCAACTGGCTTGGGATCTAACACCTAATGATTCTTTTATACTACATAAAGTTATTTATTCTATTAACGAAAAAGATTTTTTAAAATATCGTGATCAACTTGTGGATATGCTTTCTCTTAATTCCATTATCGACAGACCGGTTCGCCATTTATCTTTGGGTGAAAGGATGAAATGTGAACTTGCTCTATCATTATTGCATAAGCCATCTGTATTATTTTTAGATGAGCCGACGATTGGGCTGGATGTCAATATGCAACGTTCAGTTCGTGAATTTATTGCACATTATAATCAGATAAATAATGCAACCATTCTTTTGACATCTCATTACATGGCAGATGTTGAAGCTCTTGCTAAACGGGTTATTATCATTAACTCTGGTGAGATTGTTTATGACGGAAAGTTATCACATTTAATAAAAAAACGCTCACCAAAGAAAATATTGAAGGCAATCATTTCAGGGCCAATAAGACCAGAATTAAGATCTTTAATTAATTTATCTTCTGCTGATGAGCAGAGTATTGAATTGACTGTAGAACGTGATTTACTTCCTTCTGTGGTGGCAAAGCTAATGGAAGAAAAAATAATACTTGATATCTCTATTCACGATGAGCCAATCGAAAAAGTCTTAGAAAGATATTTATCTTCATACGGTGAAAATAATGTTGAAGCGCATTAAGAGAAGCCTATTGTTATGGCGAGTACTCATTGGTTTGTCTTTCTCAAGAGTGGTTGCCTATCGTGCCCAATCAATTATTTGGTTATTAGGTGGAGTTATGCCTATAGCTGTCATGTTTGTTTGGCTGGGATTGGCAAAAGAAGGGGATGTCGGTGGTTATACTGCAAGTGATTTTGCGATTTATTTTCTTTCAATCTATCTTGTTCGCCAGTTGACAGCAATTTGGGTTATGCGGCGTTTAGATAGTGATATTCGAAGGGGAGAATTATCAATGCTGTTATTGCGGCCAGTTTCTCCTCTCTATAGTTATATATCTGATCATACAGGTGAGATGATGGTCAGAGGGCCGATTATTTCACTGGTCTTTGTATTAGGTATTTTATTGACAGGTAATTTTTATCGTTTAGATATTGTCAATTTACTGACTTTTATTCCAGCTCTTGCTTTTGCGTGGATTATTATATTTCATCTTTATTATTGTCTTGGATTACTGGCATTTTGGATCAATAACTCTATGGCATTCGATCCACTGCTTTGGGCACTTTATACCATTTTAGGCGGAGTGTTAATTCCACTTGATTTATATCCAGAAAGTATCACATTTTGGTTGAAATTATTACCTTTTTCCTCAGCATTAGATTTTCCTGTTCAGATAATATTGGGAAAATTGGATGGTTTTCTCCTGTTGGTTGGGTTTGGCGTACAGTTATTCTGGGTTATTCTATTGACATTTTTCAGAATATTATTATGGAATGCAGGGCTGAGAAGATATTCAGCATCTGGAGCTTGATATAATGAGATACATTTTATTATTTTTAGTCTTACTGAGGCATTCTTTTTTGCTGGAGTTTGAATTTCGTTTCAATGCGATAGTGAATTTAATAAATTCTAGTCTTTCTTGTTTACTGGCATTATTAGTGCTGACCGGTTTTTTTGGTCAAGTATCTCAGGTTGGAGGCTGGACTTACTATCAAATGGTTGCTTTATTAGGAGTGACACTGATTATTGAATCTTTTATAGATAGTTGGTTATTTCCAAGTGTGCATTCTCTTTCTGAATATATCAGACGAGGAGATTTGGATTTGATTATCACTCGTCCTGTTGATACCCAGTTTTTTATTAGTTTTCATCGTTTTAATATATGGGATGGTGCTAATTTTATTGTTGGCTATGCAGTAGTATTATTTGCCATGCACCAGCAGAATGTGTTAACTATTTTTAATTTCTTGCAATTTAATTTTGCCATGCTGTTAGGTACTTGTATTTTTTATTCCCTGTTTATGTGTTCAAATCTGATTGCTTTTTGGTTCACTAAAGTGTCAGACGTATGGGTTATTTGTTATTCATTAATGGATGTTGGGCGTTTTCCGGTGAGTGCGTATCCTGGAGCTTTACGTTTTTTGTTAACTTTTTTATTGCCTGTTTTCTTTGTTAGTAATGTACCCGCTCAGGCAGCTTTAGGAATATTAGAAATGAAAATATTATTATTGGCTTTATTATGTGCTATTTTCACTCTTATTTTAACTCGTTTTTTCTGGTTGAAAGCGATTTCAAAATATAGTAGTGCTAGTAGTTAATTCATGATTTATAGATTTTAAATTCTATTTCGTATAGTTATCTATATAACATTAGAATTAATAAAATTGAGTTATTGGAAAGTTTTATGACTAATATATTATCAAATTTAAATAACAAGTTACCAGATATTATTTCTCCAGAACTGTTAGATAAACAGATAAAATCCTCACATAAAATACGTATTTTACTTTTATATGGTTCTAACAGAATCCCCTCTTTTAGTCGCTTACTTATTCAAGAAGCAGCCCTTTTACTTAATGCTCTAGGAGCGGAGACTAGGATCTTTGATCCCTATCATCTGCCCTTACCAGATACTGTTATTGATTCTCATTATAAAGTTATAGAATTGCAGCAATTAATGCAATGGTCAGAAGGTCAAGTTTGGTGCTCACCAGAGCATCATGGTTCCGTTAGTGCAGTATTTAAATCACAAATAGATTGGGTTACTTTGGAAACAGGTCTATCATGCCCTACGCAAGGTAAGACATTAGCAGTATTGCAGGTAAATGGAGGAACTCAATCTTTTAATGTTGTTAATCAACTGCGAATAATAGGTAGGCACATGAGGATGTTCACTATTCCTAATCATTTATCTGTACCAACATCTTTTCTTGAATTTGAAGATACAGGTCGAATGAAAGCATCACGTTATTACGATAAACTTGTAGATGTTATGGAGGAATTACTTAAATTTACTTTAACATTGCGTGATTCACGCCAATATTTTATAAATAGATATTCAGAGAGAAATGAATAATAAAATATACTTATATGCATCCAGTTAATGAAGATAATGTTTTCATATAAGGAATAATAATGACATATGATCCTACTATATTTAATTTACATTTAAAAAACACTTGGTATAAAAACAAACAATCATTAAGAAGTATCAAAAAAGCATGGTCAACTATACGATACGATTATACAAAACAGCCTAAATTATGTGGTGTTTTAGCTTTTAATGAGCGTGTATGGAGTATTCCTGGGGAAATTGGAAATAATAAATTCATTGTAAGTTGTTATGATGGATATATTTATTGCTATCACCTGAATACATTAGAAAAAATTTGGCGGTTAAAAACAAACGGTCCTATTTATAGTTCTCCGGCAGTAACAAAAAACGGTGATTTTATTATCGGTGGAGAAGATTCTACTCTGAGAATGATATCTTCCCATGGACATTGCTTATGGCAATTCAATGCTACTGACGCATTCCATTCTACACCAACAATAGATGAAAATACTGGAATTGTTTATGCGGGAAGTTATGATCACTCTATGTATGCTATCAATATAAATAATGGGGAATTACTATGGAAACGAGATTTTGAAAAAGGGGTTATAGATGACATCTATAGCTCACCAGCTTTAACTATTGAAGGAAATATTATTTTTGGAACTAACAAGACATTAATTTGCCTTAACAGATTCGGAGCCACACTTTGGAAAATTATAAATGAAGGAAGATTTGAAGGGAGCGCTGCTTTAGATTATAGCATTAACACAGGTATTATAGGTACTGAAGAGAATGGTCAAATTATTATTTTTGATATTACTACAGGAGAAATACGTGCAATACATCAAACAGAAGGGTTTGTTGTTTCTTGCCCATCCATTGGATACAAACATATAGCAACTGTAGGTAGTGATGATAAAAATATCTATGGTATTAATCTTTTGACTACCGATATTTTATGGAAATATTATGTAGGAACCCGTTTTGTGTATACTCCGTTTTCTTCCCTCCCTAATGGCGACCCAATATTTGTGGGTACAAGTGATGATTCTAACCATTTTTCAGAATCACTACATTGCCATAACTATTTAAATGGGGAATTTCGTTGGAAAATTACTGCTCCAACCGGTATACATTCATCACCTTTAATTATTGAAGACGGATATTTAATTATTGGTTCACACTGGAATACAGCATATATTTATAAGTGGGAGGAATCCTGAAGTGAAATATTATAGAAAATTAGAAAAATTAATGAATAAATGGAGCTTATTGTATGGTGCCAGCATGATCCTCCAATGGGATAGTAGGACGATGATACCTAAACGTAGTCATCTATTGAGATCAGAACAAATATCTCTACTCAGTACAATGCAGTATGAGATACTGGCAAGTGATGAAATTATAGAGCTTCTAAACTATATTGATAATAGTATACTCAATGATTGGCAGAAAGCTAATATAAGAGAGATATTTCGATTACATAATATAGCAAAAAAATTACCTAAAAATATTATTAATAAACTTGCTAAAGAAACCGCAAAATGTGAAAAACATTGGCGCGTTAGAACCAATCAATATGATCAGGAATATCTTGAAAAATATTTTGAAGAAGTTGTTACCTTAACAAGAGAAATGGCATTTTTATTAGGTGATGGTTTAGGTTTAAGTGCTTACGATGTACTATTAGAACAACAACAACCAGGATTAAGAGATGATTTAATTGTCCCTATATTCAATCAAATAGAATTATTTACAAAAGATTTTTTATCTATAAGAAAAAATCTCGTAGAAGAAAAAGATAATTGGCCAGTGATTCCTGTCAATCAACAAATAAAATTTATAAAGGAATTAATGTCTGAAATGAGATTTGATTTTAGTACTGGGAGGTTAGATGAGAGCACACATCCTTTTACTGGTGGAATATCTGGTGATATAAGAATTTGCAGTTATTTCAAACCAGATGATATTATATTAAGCATTTCAGCAATTATGCACGAAATGGGACATGCATCTTATGAAAGTAGATTACCAAAAAAACTTCGTGGGCAACCTGTTAGTGATTCTCGAGGAATGTGTTTTCATGAAGGAATAGCTCTTTTTTTTGAAAAACAAATTGGTCACTCAAAAGAATATTTGGAGTACTTATCTGAAATTCTAGAAAAAGAATTTGGATATCTGAAATATTTTAATAAAGATAATTTAAAGAATAATTTCAATAAAATTAAAAGAAGCGGTATACGTGTTAGCGCTGATGATTTTACTTATCCAGCACATATTATTATAAGGTATAAAATAGAAAAGGAGTTAATTTCGGGTAATTTATCTGTTAAAGAGTTAAATGATAGATGGCGCTATTTATATAATTTATATCTCGGTATAACACCTCATAGCTATGAAGGCCCATGGCAAGATATTCACTGGGCAATTGGTCTTTTTGGCTATTTTCCATGCTATTTAATTGGGGGTGTCATTTCTGCACAGTTATTTAATAAAGCACAAAAGGAAATTTTAATTAAAAAAGAAATAAGTCAAGGTAAATTTAACAAAATACAAAAATGGCTAGGTGAAAAGATATATAGTAAAGGTTCTTATTTTGATTTTGAAGATCTTATTATATCAAGTTGTGGGCAATCACTCAGTGCTAATGATTTTATTAATAATTTGGTGGAAAGATTGAACCAGTGATCCTGAAATGCAGGGCAAGATTGCGAATGTTTTTTAACCCAAAAAGTAGGTTGCTTCGAATAAAGCACTTGTGATCTTATACTCCCTTTTGAGAGTGAAAACCTATACTAAATAGCTGATCTTAATTGTGCTGCATTTTTGCTATTCCATGCCCACTTCAGGGATACGGTGATACCGTATCCATAAAATGCTTAACCTATCTGAGCAGTTGCCACATATATCTGCACTTGTGGTTGCGTGTTATCGTTTCATGTAAAGCGTGCCAAAGTTTCTCAATCACATTGACTCAAGGCGAGTAGACAGGATGGAGTAACAGGTTGAATTTAAGATTGTTTTTTAGCCGAAGTTGCGTCCGGCGGCTTTTGTGAATAGTGTTGTAGTCCAGAATGAGTGTGATGGTTTGCCTGCCAGACAATGTTTACCATTGTTTCCCGGCGTCACCACTTTTTTCCGTTGCCCTTTCAAGGTTCAATCGGCCCCGATTTTCGGGTTGATATCGATATCCACCTCATCTTAATAGAAAACGGGGTTATCGCGGTTGCACGTGGCTAAGGCTTCATTAATAGCAGATACACTATGGTAGAGCAAAACCAGCCGTTTACCGATAAACGAGGTCAGCCCGTCCCTGTTGTAATCGGTTATCTGTTTCAGGTTGTGGGTGATATGCACCCAGTAAAAACCCCGTTTTTGGGAGCAGGAGTTTATTACTGTGACTCCTATTTAAGAAGAGTATTCACCAATGCGGTTAGTATCACAAGATTGAAGACGTAATAAATCACATAACTAACGATGGAACAGATTATGCAACAAAAACTGACAGGTAGAGAACAAGGCTGGTGGATTGTTAGTCTTGAAAATCGGGTTTGGCTACCACAAGGGGAATTACCTTTAGGTACGGCCAATCAGTGGGCATTGCAAGGCCATATAGCACAACCTATCGGTGAGTGGTTAGGGGAAACGGTTTGGTTGGTGCGTCAGAAAATGGCTTCAGATATGTCCTCTCCCCGTTTAGTTGCTGCTCAGAATGATAAGTTATTTCAATTGGTCGGGCGTGGTGTGCAATTGGCTGAGTTTTATCGTTCACATCACTATTGTGGTTATTGTGGTCAGGAGATGCAGCATAGTCAGCGTGAATGGGCCTGTTTGTGCAACCATTGCCATGAACATTACTATCCACAAATAGCGCCTAGTATCATTGTCGGTATTCGCCGTGATGACCATATTTTGCTGGCACAACATCAGCGTCATCGCAATGGGGTTCATACCGTACTGGCCGGTTTTGTTGAAGTGGGGGAAACTCTGGAAGAGGCTGTGCATCGTGAAGTGATGGAGGAGAGCGGAATTAAGATCCGTAACTTGCGTTATGTTACTTCCCAGCCGTGGCCTTTCCCGAATTCATTGATGGTGGGCTTTCTGGCTGATTATGAGAGCGGTGAAATCAATGTTGACCCCGTCGAACTTATCAGTGCAGATTGGTATCGTTATGATAACCTTCCCTTGATTCCTCCCCCTGATACGATTGCCCGCCGTTTAATTGAAGATACGGTTGCATTATGCCGTCATCAGTAATCATCACGTTATTGGAGGTTATGCCAGAAGTTCAAATTCAGGCATGTTAAACTGCGCCAGTTTTCTCATGTGTTTGTCGTGCATAAATTAATCAATGGAGCTTGTCATGAATGAGTTGAAAAACGACCGCTATCTGCGTGCCTTATTGCGTCAGCCCGTCGATATCACACCGGTATGGATGATGCGTCAGGCCGGTCGATATTTACCTGAATATAAAGCGACGCGTCAGGCTGCGGGGGATTTCATCTCGTTATGTAAAAACACTGAATTGGCTTGTGAAGTCACCCTCCAGCCCTTACGCCGCTTTCCACTAGATGCAGCTATCCTATTTTCCGATATTTTGACTATTCCTGATGCGATGGGGTTGGGGCTGTATTTCGAAACGGGGGAAGGGCCACGTTTTCATTCTCCGATTCTCAGTCATGCTGATGTAGAAAAATTGCCAGTGCCTGATCCCGAACTGGAGTTAGGCTATGTTATGGATGCAGTGCGTGCTATTCGTAAGGCATTGGCAGGGCAAGTTCCTTTGATCGGTTTTTCTGGTAGCCCGTGGACATTGGCAACTTATATGGTTGAGGGAGGAAGCAGTAAAGCTTTCACCAAGATTAAGGCCATGATGTATACGGCGCCTGCTACATTGCATATGTTGCTGGATAAATTGGCAAACAGCGTTATTCTATATCTGAATGCGCAAATAAAAGCAGGTGCTCAATCTGTCATGATTTTCGATACTTGGGGCGGGGCTTTGTCTCATCGTGATTATCTGGAATTTTCCTTGCAATATATGCATAAAATTGTTGATGGATTGATCCGCGAACATGAAGGGCGTCGAGTACCTGTTACCTTGTTCACCAAAGGGGGAGGGCAGTGGCTTGAGGCGATGGCAGCAACAGGATGTGATGCTCTTGGTTTGGACTGGACAACGAATATTGCCGATGCGCGTCGGCGCGTTGGAGATAAGGTTGCCTTGCAGGGTAATATGGACCCTTCCATGCTATATGCTCAGCCAGCACGAATTGAAGAAGAAGTTTCGACAATTTTACAAGATTTTGGTGTGGGTAGTGGGCATGTTTTCAACTTGGGGCATGGCATTCATCAGGATGTTCCGCCAGAGCATGCAGGGGCATTTGTTGAAGCAGTACATAGGCTTTCAGTAAAATACCATCAATGATTCTATGATTAATACAAAGGCATTACGTCAGGAACAAATAGAGAAATCACGGCTGGTTATCCACCATGATGCTTTTTCTACATCTCTTACGCCAAGGTTCATTGCGGGTGCTGATGTTGGGTTTGAAAAAAGCGGTATGGTGACGCGTGCCGCTATTGCGGTATTGCAATATCCCTCACTAGAATTGGTCGAATACCAAATTGCCAGAATTGATACGGTACTTCCCTATATCCCAGGTTTACTCTCATTTCGTGAATATCCTGCACTGATAGCTGCATGGAAAAAATTAAGTTTGCGGCCTGATTTGATGATGGTGGATGGTCAGGGTATTGCCCATCCTCGTCGTTTTGGTATTGCCAGCCATTTTGGGGTATTAGTGGATATTCCCACAATTGGGGTGGCAAAAAGCCGTTTGTGTGGTGAACATGCGCTGGTAGGAGAAGTTCAGGGAAACCGTCAGCCATTGATGGATCACGGTGAACAAATTGGTGTCGTATTGAGAAGTAAAAAAAGATGTAATCCGCTCTATATTTCCCTTGGGCATAGGATCAGTACTGACAGTGCTGTCTTCTGGGTTGAGCAGTGTATGAAGGGTTATAAACTGCCTGAACCCACCCGTTGGGCGGACGGGATTGCCTCAAATAGAGTGTTTTTTAGGCAAATAATACAGAAAAATCTATAATTGTGGCGGAAAAGTGTGGATATTCTTGATTTTCAGGTAAACTTCGACGCAAATTAGGCATTATGAGTAACGACCAATGTTAAGAAACCCGATCCACCTGCGGTTGGAGAAGCTCGAAAGTTGGCAACATTTGACTTTTATGGCTAGTCTATGTGAGCGGATGTATCCAAATTATCAGGCATTTTGTTGCCAAAGCGGGTTTGCAGACCCTGTACAATATCGCCGCATTATGGAGCTAGTGTGGGAAATCTTGGTCGTTAAAGATGCAAAAGTGAATTTTGATAATCAGCTGGAAAAACTGGAAACCATTATCCCATCATCAGAAGATTATGATATTTATGGTGTGTATCCAGCGATTGATGCGTGCATTGCATTGAGTGAAGTAATTCATTCTCGTCTGAGTGGCTCGACGTTAGAACATGCAATAGCCGTCAGCGAAATATCCATCCGTACTGTTGCTATGCTGGAAATGACGCAGGCCGGTAGGGAAATGACTGAGGATGAGTTAAAAGTATTACCAGCCATTGAGGAAGAATGGGACATTCAATGGGAGATTTACCGTTTGTTGGCAAATTGCGAAGAACGGGACATCGAATTAATTAAAGGATTAAAGGCTGATCTCCGTGAGATGGGGGTTAGCAATATCGGTATAAATCTGGCGCAATAACGCATAAAACGTGACTTAGTGCTTGATTTACCGTATTTAAAGACTTCACATTTGCCCTCACTCTGTTCTACATTGGGGGGCGAAAAGAAGTGGCTATCGGTGCGTGTATGCAGGGGTGCTGTCAAATCGGCATATCCGTCGCACTCGATGCTTTGCAAACGATAAACACACTGTAAGGATAATCTATGAATAAGACTGAATTAGTTGATGCAATTGCAGCAGGCGCAGACCTGACCAAAACTCAGGCTAAAGCCGCTCTGGAATCAACTTTGAATGCAATTACTGAATCTCTGAAAAATGGCGATGCAGTGCAGTTGGTAGGCTTTGGTACTTTCAAAGTTAATCACCGTGCAGAACGTACTGGTCGTAACCCACAGACTGGTAAAGAAATTAAAATCGCAGCAGCAAACGTGCCTGCTTTCTCCGCTGGTAAAGCACTGAAAGACGCAGTTAAGTAATCGAATTGCGAAAAAAGATAAGAGGGGAAAATAAACCCCTTTTGTTGATTCTACAGGGGCTGTTAGCATTAGGGGTCATCTCTTTGCTCAGCGCCTGTTCGATTCAGCCAACAACACCTCTTTTCAGTGCCAGCGGTTTTGTAACTGACAACGGTGTTATTCGTTTATGGCGTTTAAACGATCAAAGCAGTAAACCTCAGGTTATCATGAGTGTTTACAGCCCTTACCACAATAAAACCCCTCATAATAAAGATACCATAGTTACTTTCTACGAATATCGGCATGGCAGCTTGTGGCAAATCCGCCGCAATGTGTTTGATAATCCACCCATCGTAGAGACGTTACGTATCTCCCAAGATAATTCTGTCATTTTTAAGCTCCGGCAATTACAAGAACGTAATGAACCGTTGTCCGATGACGATGTGTCTCGTCTGAAATTTAATGCCAAGCAGATAGAAAAAATCAGTGACACTTTAATTGCAGATAAGGTGAAGTTGTTACAAGGGCATTGGCAGAATGGACAAGTTACCACGTGTTCAGGAAAGCAATTATTCATTGAATTTGAGCCTCACGCGCAGAGATGGCTTGAAGAAAGGCAAAGCAATAGCTCCGGTTTACTGACTATTGCATGGTTGGATTCGTCTGAAGGGAAAAAGTTATTGTTGGTCGCCAATGATAATTTTTGTCGTTGGGAACCGACGAAAGATAAGCTGTAATTCTGTCACTTCCGTCGGTGGAGGTTGGGTTATTTTCTGGTCTACTTCAAGCGTGCAATAGCTCGGTAGCCAATATCTTTACGGTAAAAGCACCCTTCCCAGTGAATTTGTCCGGCTTTCAGATAAGCTTTTTTCTGGGCGTCGGCAATATCGTGACCTAAGGCAGTCACACATAAGACACGTCCTCCTGCGGTGATAATATTCTCATCCTTAAGTGCTGTCCCGGCATGGAAGACTTTCTCATCGACGTCAGATTCATTAGCATCTGATTCCTTCTCTAACCCGCTAATAACGTCACCTTTGGCATAGTTAGCCGGATAACCCCCCGCCGCCAGCACGACGCCTAAGGCGGGACGATCATCCCATTCAGAGGTTTTTTCACTTAGCTGGCCTTTGGCTCCGGCAAGACATAGTTCGACCAAATCAGAACGTAGACGCATCATGATAGGTTGGGTTTCGGGATCACCAAATCGACAGTTAAATTCGATCACTTTCGGTTCACCCTGTTTATCAATCATCAATCCCGCATAAAGGAAACCAACATAGGTATGACCTTCAGCCGCCATTCCTGCCACGGTAGGATAGATGATTTTTTCCATCACGCGTTGGTGGATCTCATCCGTGACTACCGGCGCGGGTGAATAAGCCCCCATTCCTCCGGTATTCGGCCCTGCATCTCCATCCCCTACGCGCTTGTGATCTTGACTGGTTGCCATAGGGACCACGTTTTTGCCATCTACCATGACAATAAAGCTGGCTTCTTCTCCAGCCAGAAATTCTTCAATGACAATACGGTGGCCTGCATCGCCAAAAGCATTACCCGCCAGCATGTCTTTGATGGCGTTTTGTGCTTCTTTCATGGTTGTGGCAACTACCACACCCTTACCGGCAGCCAAACCATCTGCTTTGATAACGATAGGAGCGCCTACTTTTTTTAAGTAAGCCAGTGCAGGTTCAATTTCTGTGAAATTTTGGTAGGCCGCTGTAGGTATGTGATGACGTGCGAGGAAATCCTTGGTGAAAGCTTTGGAGCCTTCCAATTGAGCTGCAGCCTTTGTTGGACCGAAAATGGTCAGTCCCACCTGCCGGAAAGCATCAACCACACCGATAACCAATGGCGCTTCAGGCCCAACAATGGTCAGGCCAATATCATGATCTTGGGCAAATGCCAGCAATCCTTCAATATCTGTTGCGGCAATGTCCACATTTTCTAAATTAGCTTCCAATGCGGTACCCGCATTACCTGGTGCGACGTAAACCTTGCTTGCCAGAGGTGATTGTGCTGCTTTCCAGGCTAATGCATGTTCTCTTCCGCCATTGCCAATAACCAATATGTTCATCTGAGCCTCCTATTTAATAAGACATAAGCTATTAATGGCGAAAATGGCGCATGCCAGTGAAAATCATAGCGATACCGTGTTCATCGGCAGCGGCAATGACTTCATCATCACGAATAGAGCCACCAGGTTGGATGATACAGCTCACACCCACAGCGGCCGCAGCATCAATACCATCACGGAATGGGAAAAATGCATCTGAAGCCATAGCGCAACCCTGAACTTCCAATCCCTCATCTGCTGCCTTAATACCGGCAATTTTGGCAGAATAAACACGGCTCATCTGTCCGGCGCCAATACCAATTGTCATATTATCTTTGGCATAAACAATCGCATTGGATTTGACAAACTTAGCGACTTTCCAGCAGAACAGGGCATCTTGCATCTCTTGCTTCGTTGGCTGACGTTTGGATACAACAACCAGGTCATCTTTCGTCACCATACCTAAATCGCGATCTTGTACCAGCAAACCGCCGTTGACGCGTTTGAAATCCAGGCCGGCAACAGGCGAATGCCATTTTCCGCACGCTAAGACGCGGACATTTTGTTTTGTTGCCAGAATTGGCAGTGCCGCTTCATTAATAGAAGGCGCAATAATGACTTCAACAAATTGACGTTTAATAATGGCCTGAGCGGTGTTGGCATCGAGTTCACGGTTAAAGGCAATAATGCCACCGAATGCGGAAGTTGGATCGGTCTTAAAAGCGCGGTCATAAGCGGCATGGATATCACTATCAATCGCAACACCACAAGGGTTAGCGTGTTTGACAATGACACAGGCAGGTTCAGAGAAGCTTTTTACACATTCCAATGCGGCATCGGTATCCGCAATATTGTTATAAGAGAGTGCCTTACCTTGTAACTGGGTTGCCGTCGCAATCGAAGCTTCTGCGATTTGCTCTTCTATATAGAAAGCTGCGTCTTGATGGCTGTTTTCTCCATAACGCATATCTTGCTTTTTAATGAAATTCAGATTCAGTGTGCGTGGGAAATGTCCTGATGGCTGGTCGGCTTCGCCATAATAGGGTGGAACCAATTTGCCAAAGTAATTGGCAATCATACTGTCATACGCGGCGGTATGTTCAAATGCCTTGATAGCTAAATTAAAGCGAGTGGCGTGTGCCAGTGAATTTTGGTTGTTATCCATCTCCTCAATAATTTTGTCATAATCTTGGCTATTGACAACAATCGCCACATCTTTGTGGTTTTTAGCAGCGGAGCGAACCATCGTTGGGCCGCCAATATCGATATTCTCTACGGCATCTTCCAGAGAACAATCCGGTTTTGCTACGGTTTGAGCAAAGGGATAAAGATTAACGACCACCATATCAATCTGTGAAATCTGGTGTTGTGCCATGACTTCATCATCCTGTCCACGTCGACCCAAGATGCCGCCATGAATTTTAGGGTGAAGTGTTTTGACACGTCCATCCATCATTTCAGGGAAGCCTGTATAGTCAGAAACTTCGGTGACATTCAATCCTGCTTCGGCCAGTAGACGAGCAGTGCCTCCCGTTGAAAGCAGTTCGATACCGCGATTGGATAAAGCCTTAGCAAATTCAATAATCCCCGCTTTGTCAGAAACACTCAGCAGGGCACGACGGATTGGACGAAGCTGTTGCATTGGTGTGATCCCTTGAATTTCATAAAACAAGAATGTGTTATTGGGAAAAATCCACTGATTGATAGAAAAAAGGGTTTCTGCAATAACATTTCAAAACAATTTGAAAAAAACACTTGGTGATTTTTCCTGCGCAAATTGTAACGAAAACGTTTGCGCGATGCTCGATAAATTTTATCAAAATATCTCTTTGTGGATAAATCTATGTGTATATGGGTATAAGATGGTGTTTTGCTGTGTAATTAATCAAACGAAAATTTTTTTCAAAAAAACTATTGCCAGCCCCAGAAAACTCCCTATAATGCGCCACCACTGACCGGCGATGTGCTGAAACAAGCCACGACGGCCGCAGAGAAAAGCGAAAATAATCGCTTGACTCTGGAGGCGAAAAGCGTAAGATACGCAGCCTCGCAACCCGGCAGAAACAGCCGGTTGCCAATGCTCTTTAACAAATTAATCAGACAATCTGTGTGGGCACTCGCAAGACACTATCCCAGCCGAAAGGCAAAAAAAGATTAAAGTCTTGAAGAGTGACTGACAGTTAATTCATTACGAACTAACAGTAAGATTCTTTGAGCATCAAACTTTTAATTGAAGAGTTTGATCATGGCTCAGATTGAACGCTGGCGGCAGGCCTAACACATGCAAGTCGAGCGGCAGCGGGGGAAAGCTTGCTTTCCTGCCGGCGAGCGGCGGACGGGTGAGTAATGTCTGGGGATCTGCCCGATGGAGGGGGATAACCACTGGAAACGGTGGCTAATACCGCATAACCTCTTTGGAGCAAAGTGGGGGACCTTCGGGCCTCACGCCATCGGATGAACCCAGATGGGATTAGCTAGTAGGTGGGGTAAAGGCTCACCTAGGCGACGATCCCTAGCTGGTCTGAGAGGATGACCAGCCACACTGGGACTGAGACACGGCCCAGACTCCTACGGGAGGCAGCAGTGGGGAATATTGCACAATGGGCGCAAGCCTGATGCAGCCATGCCGCGTGTATGAAGAAGGCCTTCGGGTTGTAAAGTACTTTCAGCGGGGAGGAAGGCGCAAGGTTGAATACACTTTGCGATTGACGTTACCCGCAGAAGAAGCACCGGCTAACTCCGTGCCAGCAGCCGCGGTAATACGGAGGGTGCAAGCGTTAATCGGAATTACTGGGCGTAAAGCGCACGCAGGCGGTCAATTAAGTTAGATGTGAAATCCCCGGGCTTAACCTGGGAATGGCATCTAAGACTGGTTGGCTAGAGTCTCGTAGAGGGGGGTAGAATTCCACGTGTAGCGGTGAAATGCGTAGAGATGTGGAGGAATACCGGTGGCGAAGGCGGCCCCCTGGACGAAGACTGACGCTCAGGTGCGAAAGCGTGGGGAGCAAACAGGATTAGATACCCTGGTAGTCCACGCTGTAAACGATGTCGATTTGGAGGTTGTGGCCTTGAGCTGTGGCTTCCGGAGCTAACGCGTTAAATCGACCGCCTGGGGAGTACGGTCGCAAGATTAAAACTCAAATGAATTGACGGGGGCCCGCACAAGCGGTGGAGCATGTGGTTTAATTCGATGCAACGCGAAGAACCTTACCTACTCTTGACATCCACGGAATTCTGCAGAGATGCGGAAGTGCCTTCGGGAACCGTGAGACAGGTGCTGCATGGCTGTCGTCAGCTCGTGTTGTGAAATGTTGGGTTAAGTCCCGCAACGAGCGCAACCCTTATCCTTTGTTGCCAGCACGTTATGGTGGGAACTCAAGGGAGACTGCCGGTGATAAACCGGAGGAAGGTGGGGATGACGTCAAGTCATCATGGCCCTTACGAGTAGGGCTACACACGTGCTACAATGGCGGATACAAAGAGAAGCGACCTCGCGAGAGCAAGCGGACCTCATAAAGTCTGTCGTAGTCCGGATTGGAGTCTGCAACTCGACTCCATGAAGTCGGAATCGCTAGTAATCGTAGATCAGAATGCTACGGTGAATACGTTCCCGGGCCTTGTACACACCGCCCGTCACACCATGGGAGTGGGTTGCAAAAGAAGTCGGTAGCTTAACCTTTTGGAGGGCGCTGACCACTTTGTGATTCATGACTGGGGTGAAGTCGTAACAAGGTAACCGTAGGGGAACCTGCGGTTGGATCACCTCCTTAACCAACGATGGTGAAATGTGAGTGTTCACACAGATTGTCTGATGAAATGCAGTATGAGCAAGCGTCTGCGAAGAAGACTTGAAGTCCCCTTCGTCTAGAGGCCTAGGACACCGCCCTTTCACGGCGGTAACAGGGGTTCGAATCCCCTAGGGGACGCCACTTTGCTCCGGTATCGGGTGAAAGACGGTGCCTAAAATGATTGCTAAGCGGGCTGGTGAGCCGGTTTAGCAATCATTGCTCTTTAACAATCTGGAACAAGCTGAAAATTTGAAACAATCAATGTTGTTAAACGATAACATTGATGAGTCTCTCAAAAACTCCAGTCCGAAGACACCTTCGGGTTGTGAGGTTAAGCGACTAAGCGTACACGGTGGATGCCTAGGCAGTCAGAGGCGATGAAGGACGTGCTAATCTGCGAAAAGCGCCGGTGAGCTGATATGAAGCGCTATCAGCCGGCGATGTCCGAATGGGGAAACCCAGTGCAATCCGTTGCACTATCCTTGCCTGAATTCATAGGGTAAGGAGGCGAACCGGGGGAACTGAAACATCTCAGTACCCCGAGGAAAAGAAATCAACCGAGATTCCCCCAGTAGCGGCGAGCGAACGGGGAGGAGCCCAGAGCCATCAGCGATAGGCGTGTCAGGAGAACGGTCTGGAAAGGCCGGCAGTAAAGGGTGAAAGCCCCGTATCCGAAGACATGCCTATTGTGAGCTCAACGAGTAGGGCGGGACACGTGGTATCCTGTCTGAACATGGGGGGACCATCCTCCAAGGCTAAATACTCCTGACTGACCGATAGTGAACCAGTACCGTGAGGGAAAGGCGAAAAGAACCCCGGCGAGGGGAGTGAAAGAGAACCTGAAACCGTGTACGTACAAGCAGTGGGAGCCTTGATTTATCAGGGTGACTGCGTACCTTTTGTATAATGGGTCAGCGACTTATATTCTGTAGCAAGGTTAACCGAATAGGGGAGCCGCAGGGAAACCGAGTCTTAACTGGGCGTTAAGTTGCAGGGTATAGACCCGAAACCCGGTGATCTAGCCATGGGCAGGTTGAAGGTTGGGTAACACTAACTGGAGGACCGAACCGACTAATGTTGAAAAATTAGCGGATGACTTGTGGCTGGGGGTGAAAGGCCAATCAAACCGGGAGATAGCTGGTTCTCCCCGAAAGCTATTTAGGTAGCGCCTCGTGAATTCATCTTCGGGGGTAGAGCACTGTTTCGGCTAGGGGGTCATCCCGACTTACCAACCCGATGCAAACTGCGAATACCGAAGAATGTTATCACGGGAGACACACGGCGGGTGCTAACGTCCGTCGTGAAGAGGGAAACAACCCAGACCGCCAGCTAAGGTCCCAAAGTCATGGTTAAGTGGGAAACGAAGTGGGAAGGCTCAGACAGCCAGGATGTTGGCTTAGAAGCAGCCATCATTTAAAGAAAGCGTAATAGCTCACTGGTCGAGTCGGCCTGCGCGGAAGATGTAACGGGGCTAAACCATGCACCGAAGCTGCGGCAGCGACATTTAGGTGTTGTTGGGTAGGGGAGCGTTCTGTAAGCCGGAGAAGGTGAACTGTGAGGTTTGCTGGAGGTATCAGAAGTGCGAATGCTGACATAAGTAACGATAAAGCGGGTGAAAAACCCGCTCGCCGGAAGACCAAGGGTTCCTGTCCAACGTTAATCGGGGCAGGGTGAGTCGACCCCTAAGGCGAGGCCGAAAGGCGTAGTCGATGGGAAACGGGTTAATATTCCCGTACTCGGTGTGGCTGCGAAGGGGGGACGGAGAAGGCTATGTCATCCGGGCGACGGTCGTCCCGGTTTAAGCGTGTAGGCTGGCATCCCAGGGAAATCCGGGGTGCTTTAAGGCTGAGGCGTGATGACGAGGCACTATGGTGCTGAAGTGACAGATGCCCTGCTTCCAGGAAAAGCCTCTAAGCATCAGGTCACATTGAATCGTACCCCAAACCGACACAGGTGGTCAGGTAGAGAATACTCAGGCGCTTGAGAGAACTCGGGTGAAGGAACTAGGCAAAATGGTGCCGTAACTTCGGGAGAAGGCACGCTGGCGTTAGGTGAAGGGACATGCGCCCGGAGCCGAGGCCAGTCGCAGATACCAGCTGGCTGCAACTGTTTAATAAAAACACAGCACTGTGCAAACACGAAAGTGGACGTATACGGTGTGACGCCTGCCCGGTGCTGGAAGGTTAATTGATGGGGTTAGCCGCAAGGCGAAGCTCTTGATCGAAGCCCCAGTAAACGGCGGCCGTAACTATAACGGTCCTAAGGTAGCGAAATTCCTTGTCGGGTAAGTTCCGACCTGCACGAATGGCGTAATGATGGCCAGGCTGTCTCCACCCGAGACTCAGTGAAATTGAACTCGCTGTGAAGATGCAGTGTACCCGCGGCAAGACGGAAAGACCCCGTGAACCTTTACTATAGCTTGACACTGAACCTTGAGCCTTGATGTGTAGGATAGGTGGGAGGCTGTGAAGTGTGGACGCCAGTCTGCACGGAGCCATCCTTGAAATACCACCCTTGAATGTTTGATGTTCTAACGTAGGCCCGTGAACCGGGTTGCGGACAGTGTCTGGTGGGTAGTTTGACTGGGGCGGTCTCCTCCCAAAGCGTAACGGAGGAGCACGAAGGTTAGCTAATCACGGTCGGACATCGTGAGGTTAGTGCAAAGGCATAAGCTAGCTTGACTGCGAGAGTGACGGCTCGAGCAGGTACGAAAGTAGGTCTTAGTGATCCGGTGGTTCTGAATGGAAGGGCCATCGCTCAACGGATAAAAGGTACTCCGGGGATAACAGGCTGATACCGCCCAAGAGTTCATATCGACGGCGGTGTTTGGCACCTCGATGTCGGCTCATCACATCCTGGGGCTGAAGTAGGTCCCAAGGGTATGGCTGTTCGCCATTTAAAGTGGTACGCGAGCTGGGTTTAGAACGTCGTGAGACAGTTCGGTCCCTATCTGCCGTGGGCGTTGGAAGATTGCAAGGGGCTGCTCCTAGTACGAGAGGACCGGAGTGGACGCACCACTGGTGTTCGGGTTGTCATGCCAATGGCACTGCCCGGTAGCTAAGTGCGGAAGAGATAACCGCTGAAAGCATCTAAGCGGGAAACTTGCCTTAAGATGAGTCTTCCCTTGTCCCTTGAGGACACTGAAGGAACGTTCGAGACGAGGACGTAGATAGGCTGGGTGTGTAAGCGTTGCGAGACGTTGAGCTAACCAGTACTAATGAACCGTGCGGCTTAACCTGACAACACCGAAGGTGTTTTGGGCATGAGAGAAGACAGTTTCAGAGAAAAAACAGCTTGTTCGGGATTGAAAACAGGATTTGTCTGGCGGCAAGAGCGCGGTGGTCCCACCTGACCCCATGCCGAACTCAGCAGTGAAACGCCGTAGCGCCGATGGTAGTGTGGGGTCTCCCCATGCGAGAGTAGGGAACTGCCAGACATTCAATCAGTCAGAGAAGCCATCCGTCACCGGATGGCTTTTTTGCGTTTGGTTATTTTATAATTTTTGGTTATTTCCTGCGCGCATAAGCAGCCAATATTGCCCTTTCTGATAATTCTAGGTAATTTTTCATTGTCTTAGCTGCTTGTTCATTTTTTCCTGAATTGAGTAGTTCCAGAATATGCGCGTTTTTATCGATATAAGGCACATACAAAAGCTCAGGATCATTTAAAATACCAAAAGCCAGACGAAGTTCTGCGGAGATATTGTGATAGAAAGCGATCAATCTATCACTATCAGTTAATTCTACGATCGCGGCATGAAAGTGCATATTTTCTGTTCCGGCACCAACCCAATCTTGTTGTTTTCGACATTGTTGAGCGGCTTCAACGGCTTGTTTCATTTTGGCAACACTGGGGTGCATTGGATAAGCCTGAGCAAGTGCCTGACATTCAATTAACTGCCGAACTCGATAGATATCAATAATGGACGCAATATCGGGAGTTGCGACAAACACACCACGATGAGGTTCATGTTTCAGCAGTCCTTCTTGCGTGAGAAGGCGGAACACTTCACGTAATGTATTTCGCGAAATTGTAAGCTGTTCACTTAATGCAGCTTCTGATAGTCGTTGTCCAGGTAATAACTCCCCAGCAACCAATTTATTTCTGATGGTTTCAGCGATTCTTTTGCTCAAAATTTGGGGAGAATGGTTTTTTTTCATAGTCATCAGTTAAGTTTAATGGCTTACAAGATAATAAACACCTTCAAAGCGTATACGAAAGCGAATCTTCACATATCCTCTGATAACCAGCAAGCTACAGCCATTGAACCAAAACAGGACAATATTATTGTGCCTATTGCACCTAAATTGTGCGTTTTGGCGATAAAGTCGACAAAAAATGTTAAAAAAGTGATCCATATTGGATTTTGAAGATCGATAATATAATTTTATTTGCTTATTTCCTCAGCAAATCTTATTTATTGTTCAACAATAAATTCATTTTAATCAAACAATTTTTCTTATTTAGTTCTACAACAGGATGTTATTTAGAAAACGATAAATACAATGATGTCGGAAATGGTGGAATTTTGCGTTTTTGAAGTCAGCCTAAGGAAATCATCATGATAAAAACGATCGATTTAAATAGTGATCTCGGTGAAAGTTTTGGTCAATGGCGCATGGGAAACGATGAAAAAATATTGGGTATCGTCAGTAGTGCTAACGTTGCCTGTGGTTTTCATGCGGGTGATCCGGTTGGAATTCTGCAAACATTGAAATCTGCGCAGAAAAATGATGTAGCGATAGGTGCCCATGTTTCTTATCCTGATTTAGTTGGCTTTGGGCGGCGTAAAATGGATATAGCCAGCCATGAACTGACTGCTGATGTTATTTACCAAATTGGAGCCTTACAAGGATTAGCTGCGGCCGCAGGTACCAAGGTGAGTTATGTCAAACCTCATGGCGCACTTTATAACACGATCGCGAATGACGAATATCAGGCAATTGCTGTTATTGAAGGTATTCTGGCGATAGATCCTAACCTTGCATTGGTTGGTTTGGCGGGATCAAACATTCTCAAATTAGCTCAGGAAAGAGGGGTGAGAACCATAGCGGAAGCGTTTGCTGATCGTGCTTATACCTCACAAGGTGAATTAGTTTCCCGTCGTGAAACGGGTTCTGTTTTTCATGATGCGGATCTCGTTGCTCAACGCATGTTGCAATTGGTGACAGAAGGAGGCGTTGAATCAATTGATGGTAAATTTATCTTGATTCAGGCGGATTCAATTTGTGTGCATGGTGACACTCCTGGTGCGGTAGAGATGGCAAAACAGGTAAAAACAGTTTTGCAGCAGGCGGGAATTACCATTCAGCCGTTTATTCATTCATAAGTATGGATCACATTGATATGGTTGGTTATTTTTGGAGATAGCCTTGCGTTTTTTACCTGTTAATAGCAACACCATCATGGTTGAATTGAGCGGATTGGCAGAAACGCTAGCTCTGCTTGATTCACTGAATATGTCACCAATTTGGGGAATCGAAGAAATTATTCCGGCGGCGAGAACGCTGATGGTTCGTTTTTGGCCGACAAAAATCTCAAGCCAACAATTGGCGGCAGAAATCGGTAGGCGAGATTTGCAGGAACGCAGTCTTGCAACGGGAAAAAGAATAGAAATTCCTGTGCATTACAATGGTGACGATCTTGCGCTGGTTGCAGAAATATTGGGATGTACAGTTCAGGAAGTTATTCAGCAACATACCGAAAATGAATATACCGTAGCTTTCACTGGATTTGCCCCTGGATTTGCCTATATGGTATCGAATACCTCGCAATGGAATATACCTCGTCGAACAACACCCAGAACGCGTATTCCGGCGGGGGCTGTTGCATTAGCAGGGGAATTCAGTAGCATTTATCCGCAGATGAGTCCCGGAGGATGGCAGATTATCGGTCTTACGACTGAACGTATGTGGGATCTTTCCCGATCATCTCCCGCCTTATTGCAACCAGGTTACCGTGTTAATTTTCGAGATGCTGGGCACCGCTCCGCCACAATCAGTTTACCTGAAACCTCTGGTAGTCATATCGCAGTACCTGTTTCAGTCACTTCTTGTCATCTAGAAATTTTGTCTGTGGGATTACAAACCTTATTTCAAGATTTGGGGCGTGTTGGTCAGGCAAAATTGGGGATCTCAGAATCTGGGGCAATGGATAAAAGTGCCTTGCGTAGTGCAAACCGCATTGTTGGTAATTCCTCTGATCGGGCTTGTCTGGAAATCGTGCAGGGCGGATTTAAGGCGATTGCGCATGGGCAGATGCTGATTGCAATGACAGGAGCGCCATGCCCAATAGAAATCACAACGTCGTCGGGTGAAATATTCCGTGTGAATGCTTACCAACCGATCGATCTCAATGATGGTGACGAAATTTCATTAGGTACTCCTGTCGCGGGTATGCGTTCTTATTTATCGGCACGTGGAGGTTTCACTATCCCTGCCATCTTATCCAGCCATTCATTTGATACACTCTCCAATATCGGGCCTGCTCCGTTAAAAATAAACGATAAATTATCCGTTGGTAAAACCTCTCACTGCGCAGCGCTATCTGTCTCCGAAACTCCGGCTTTTGACATGCCAAATAAAGAGGAAATCGTGGTATTGGATATCTTACTCGGCCCTCGTACAGACTGGTTTACGCAAGAATCCATCGACTTATTGAGCAAACAAATTTGGCAGGTAACTCCTCAATCCAATCGAATTGGTCTGAGGCTAAATGGTGAGTGTTCACTATCGCGTGTTAAGCGACAAGAATTACCTAGCGAAGGAACATGTGCAGGCGCGATACAAATTCCTGCCAGTGGACAGCCGGTACTCTTTTTAGCTGACCATCCATTGACCGGAGGATATCCGGTTATCGCTTCAGTCGCCGATTATCATCTCGATCTTGCTGGTCAGATCCCGATTAATGCCAAAATTCGGTTCAACCCCATCAGCCAATTCCATGAAATTCAAGGGAGTAATGATTTGCCATGAACACCACTGTGAACAATGTAAATAACAATATTAATAAGAAAGTGCTGATTGCCAACCGTGGAGAGATTGCTGTTCGGATCATTCGAGCTTGCCGTGATTATGGGGTTCAGACGGTCGCTGTCTATGCGGATGTCGATATCAACGCACAACACGTTCAACTGGCTGATGAGGCTTATGCTTTGGGAGGTAATAGCCCTACAGAAACTTATCTCAATATCCCTCGTTTGCTGGATGTCGCAAAGCGATCTGGAGCGACGATGGTGCATCCAGGTTACGGTTTTTTGTCTGAGCGAGCGGAATTTGCTCAGGCCGTGATTGATGCTGGCCTAACTTGGATTGGTCCTAACCCTGAAACTATTGATGAGCTGGGAGATAAGGTTAAGGCGCGCAAAATAGCCCAGAAAGTGGGAGCACCGTTGGTTGTTGGGACATCCGAACCCGTCAGAAACGCACAGGAAGTTGTTGCTTTTGCGGAACTGCATGGCTTGCCGATTGCTATCAAAGCGGCTTTTGGCGGTGGTGGCCGAGGCTTAAAAGTGGCCTGGCGCATGGATGAAGTGGCAGAACTTTACCATTCCGCGGTACGTGAGGCGACAGCGGCATTTGGTCGTGGCGAATGTTTTATTGAGCAATTTTTGGATAAACCGCGTCACATTGAGGCTCAAGTGATTGCGGATAAACAGGGTAATGTTGTGGTACTTGGCACCCGTGACTGCTCTTTACAGCGTCGTAACCAAAAGTTAGTGGAAGAAGCGCCTGCACCATTTTTAACACAGGAACAAAGGGAACAAATTCATCAGTCAGCAAAAGCCATTTGCGCAGAAGCTAATTATGCTGGCGCTGGAACAGTAGAATTTTTGCTGAGCGCAGATGGCACACTTTCTTTCTTGGAAGTAAATACTCGCTTACAAGTGGAACACCCAGTGACAGAAGAGACAACGGGCATTGATCTGGTTATCGAACAGTTGCGAATAGCGGAAGGTTATCCATTAAGCATTCAGGAAACGCCTATCCCAAGAGGACATTCGTTTGAATTTCGCATTAATGCGGAAGATGCGGCTAAAGGTTTCCTGCCAACATCTGGCACAATCACTGAATTTATCCCACCTTCTGGCCCAGGTGTTCGCTTGGATTCTGGTGTAATTAATAGCTCCACAATTCCGGCAACCTTTGACTCACTAATGGCAAAATTAATTGTCACAGGGGCGACCAGAGAACAGGCCATTGTTCGGGCACGTCGGGCATTGAAAGAGTTTAAAATCAGTGGAGTAGCCTCCGTTTTACCTTTCCATCAAGCAGTAATGGCTCATCCTGATTTTATTTCTGGTGATAAATTTAATGTCCATACCCGCTGGATTGAAACAGATTTTGTGAATGAACTAGAAGCTTCTCTACGCCAGCTTCCATTTGAAGATAAAAATATTACCCGCACTTTTATTGAGATCGATAGACGCAGGCATGAATTGGGATTGCCACCGGATCTATTGGCAGGATTGACGCATTTAACCCCTGTGGGTGAACAGCAATTTTCGCTGTCTGTCATAAATGAAAAATTGCCAGAAGATCCCCGTCAGGTAAAAGCCCCTATTTCCGGTATGCTGCATTGTTGGATGGTAAAAGAAGGTGAGCAGGTCAGTGAAGGCGATGTGATTGCAGTGATGGAAGCCATGAAAATGGAGGTACAAATCAATGCTCATCGTGCAGGAAAAATCACATTTTGTGCGAAAGCAGGGGACTATCAGGATGCGGAGAGTGTTCTGGCTAACATCGATTAGTCATAAATGTACCCTTACTTGTCTTTAAAGTTATTTACATTTGGAATGGAAATGTAAATAATAACTCTTCTCAATAGTATTTTTGCTTGAAAATAAATGTCTAAAATTACCAAAATTTACGCTAGCCTGGCGAAAAGTGGCCTGTGTGTTCCTTTAATGTCCGCATCTATGCTGACAGTTGCTATCTCTACCAACGCATTCGCAAATGTTGAAAGCTCGACTAAAAAATCGGCTAACACCAGCGATACACTGGTTGTTATTGCGGATAACAATGCTCATGAAGCATCAGAAGATAGAAAAGTCAGTCGTAATGAAATCAGGGTTAAACAAGCACAAAGTGTCGGTGAGATCTTAAAGAATGTACCGGGTGTACAAGCTGGTCACCCTAGCGCTTTAGGGCAACGCTTTAAAATCCGTGGCATGGATGATCAATTCATCAACGTGACGATTGATGGTGCAAGGCAAGAAGGATATCACTTCCACCATTCAGGAAATTACGGCATCGATCCTGAAATGTTAAAGCAGGTTGATATCAAGGTTGGTAGTAACAGTATTACCTACGACACGGGTGCTATTGGTGGTGCATTAAAATTTGAGACTGTTGATGCCGGTGATCTGTTAGAGCCAGGACAACTCTTTGGCGCTAAAGGAAAATTAAACTACTCCAGCAATGGTTCTGAATTCCAACAATCCTTAGCGACCTATGGTAGATTGGGTGCTGCTGATTTATTAGGTTATTTTACCCATCGCAATATGCATGACTCCAAGTCAGGCAGAGATAGCGCAGGGAGAGATTCAATCCCGACAGATGGACGGTTATTTAATTACTTATTAAAAGCAAAATTCAATCTGACAGATGAGCAGTATATTAATGTATCAAAAGAACATTATAAAAATGATGCAGTAACTAATTTTAGATTGAATTTTGGTCAGGGTGTAAATAAAGGGAATAAAGCGAAGTACGCTATTGATCGTGATACCCACAGTATCCTTTATGGATATGCGCCAGTTGATAATGACCTGATTGATTTAAAACTATCCGCTTATCATACTAAACAAACTTCTACCCATATGAAGCCTGTAAGCGGTAAAGGTCAAGGATTCAATAGTATTGTTGAAACCCAAGGTATTAAGGTTCGTAATACTTCTAGTTTTGATACCCAGAAGTTAGCCCACTCTTTAACCTATGGATATGAATATTTTGATACCAGAATGAGATACACGGATGTCGATGAAAATGCTTATAAAAAAGAAATCGAAAAAGCAAACTCATCATCTATTTATTTAGAGGATGATATCCAGCTTGCCGATTTCCATGTTATACCGGGCATCAGATGGGATCACTATAAATACCAAACGATTGATAAACAGCGTGAATCGTTTGAGAGAACTTATGCTCGCTTCTCAAAAGCACTTGGCTTAAAATACGAGCTTGGGGCATCCACAACATTATTTGCCAATTATACCGAACTCTTTAGAGGTCCATTGGGCAAAGAGCTGATGGGATTATCCAACCATAGCAATAACCTGAAAGCCACAACCGGTTACAATCTGGAAACAGGATTGGCAGGTTCTTATCCGAATATTTTTGCTGACAAAGACTCGTTGATCGTATCAGGTAAAGTATTCCAAACAAACTTTAAAAACCTGTCTACAACTTTAGCCAAGAATGAATTACATAATATCCCGAAAGCCAGACTGCAAGGGTTTGAGTTAGCGACTGGCTATAAATTGGATAATTTATCTTTAAAAGCCACTTATGCCAAAGTCAATAACAAGATTATTGAAGGTAATGAGTTGCTTGATAAATCCTTTACCAAAGGGTTAGAGTTTGAACCGTCAGTAGGTGATTCTATCACTGTAGGTGGTAGTTATCTGTTTGATAAAACAGATATTGAACTAGGTTGGAATACCCGCTTTGTTCTGTCAAAGAACTCAAAGGGTAAAGACACAAATGATAAGAAAGAAGCCATTATTGTTGATATACATAAACAGGGATATGGCGTAAGTAATATGTATATTTCCTGGGCGCCAAAAACCGGAGCATTTAAAAATACCGAACTCCAGTTTGGCATTGATAATGTCTTCGACAAACGTCACAACGAACACTCTTATTATTTGAAGAGTTACCAAGGACAAGAAGAAAAAGGCCGCACATATAAAGCGACAATTTCTTATAAGTTCTAATAGAAATGTCTTAAATACCTTTCGTAATAAGTCTGCGGTTTATCCGCAGACTTTTTTCCAGAATAGTTTTCCAATTCAATTACAGGCTAAAAACCCCAATCAGAGCAATAACAGTTAAAATCGCGGCTGTCCCATAAAATACCCACTTACTGGCGGGAACATGGATTTGCAGATCGTGCATACCATGATGCAGGCGGTGCAAACCACACCATAAAGGCAGGCTAATCATCAGCAGTAAAAAGATGCGGCCAATAAAACTCTGGCAAAATGTCAGGATACGTTCATAAGAAAGCGCTTCTGGTGCTATTCCTAGTGGCAGTAAGATCCCTAATAGCAAAATAATTGCTGGTCCAACAATCGCGCTCCACATACCACCGGCACCAAACAGACCCCAGAAAATCGGTTCATCGGAACGTTTAGGTACTTGATTCATCAGATCCTCCTTGGGATTAGAAAAACAGTGCTATGCCGAGAATTACGGCGGTGGCAATAATCGTGATCACCCATAGCAGCTTGATAATCGGCTCTGGTGACATTTTTTCATTCTTGATGATGATATTGAGTGCCTTGGGAGCCAGCTCAAACCAGGTTTTGGTATGCAGCAAGGTAGTCAGCAGAGTGATGATATTAATCAGTAGCACCAGTGGGTTTTGCAGAAAAGAGACAAATCCCGCCCAGCTTTCAGGGCCACTTTTCAGGGCAAACAGACCGTAAAGGACTAAGATACTGAACCAAACAGTGGGAATGGCTGTTCCTTCACGCAACATATAGAAGCGATAAAAGCCAAGTTTACGCCACCAATGAGATTCCATACCGCGCACATAAGGCTTACGTTTTGTCGTCATTATTCTCTCCTCCCTTATTGTGGTTTCAGCATGGAAATAAGGAAATCTTTGGCGCTTTCTGCCTTGCTCTGCTGAATTGCACCGGCGGGATCAACATGTTTCGGACACACTTCAGAACAGTACCCGACAAAAGTACAAGACCAGACGCCATTGTCACTGTTGATTTGTGGCATACGTTCTTTCTTGCCACGGTCGCGGTTATCAAGGTTATAGCGGTGTGCCAGTGTGACCGCAGCAGGTCCAATAAACTCAGGATTTAAGCCAAATTGAGGACAGGCGGCGTAGCACAGGCCACAATTGATACAACCAGAAAACTGATGGTATTTCGCCATCTGGGCTGGTGTCTGCACATTCGGACCATCGGTGGGTTTACGATCATTGCCAATAATATAAGGCTTAATAGCTTCCAGGCTCTCAATAAAGTGAGTCATATCCACAACTAAATCCCGCTCAATGGGAAAATTGCCCAGTGCCTCGACTTTCATTCCTTGAGCATAATCGCGCAGGAATGTTTTACATGCCAGTTTCGGTACACGGTTTACCATCATGCCGCAGGAACCACAGATTGCCATACGGCAAGACCAGCGGTAAGAGAGATCAGGCGCCAGATTGTCCTTGATATAACCCAACGCATCCAACAGTGAAGTTTGCTCATCGTAAGGCACGTCATAAGTGACAAAATGCGGTTTGCTGTCAATTTCCGGGTTGTAGCGCATGACTTCCATTTTCAGGTTTTTCATCTCAGCCATTCGCTTGCTCCTTCTGTTTTTTCTCTTGTGCAGCCGCCTCACCCCCATAAACCCGTTTCGCGGGTTGAGATTTGGTGATCTTCACTTCACTGTATTCCAGATGCGGGGCACCTTTTGGGTTATAGAACGCCAGTGTATGTTTCAGGAAGTTCTCATCATCACGTTCGGTACAGCCTTCATCAAGGCGTTGATGAGCGCCACGTGATTCTTTACGATTCATGGCGGAATGCGCCATACATTCAGCAACATCTAAACCAAATCCTAATTCAATGGTATAGAGAAGATCAGTATTGAATACACTGGAGCGGTCGTTAATTTCGATATGTTTAAAGCGTTCTTTCAGTTCGGTAATTTTATCGATAGTTTTCTGCATCAACTCTGGTGTACGATAAATTCCGCAGCCTTCTTCCATTGACGTGCCCAGTTCATCGCGGATTTTCGCCCAGTTTTCACCGCCTTTTTGATTCAGCAACTTATTGAGTTTATCTTCAACATCACGAGATTGGGCATCCAATGCGCTATTATTGGCGGGTTTCACTTCCTGGATATGTTTGACGGCTTCTTCACCGGCCAGGCGGCCAAATACAACCAGTTCAGCCAGCGAGTTAGAGCCGAGGCGGTTTGCACCATGCAAACCAACGGAAGCACATTCCCCGATAGCGAACAACCCCTTGATGCGCGTTTCACACTGATGATTCGTTTCGATTCCGCCCATGGTGTAATGTGCCGTTGGACGAACAGGGATGGGTTCTTTGACCGGATCAACACCGACATAGGCTTTTGCCAGTTCACAGATAAAAGGCAGGCGTTCGAGCAGTTTTTTCTCACCCAAATGACGTAAATCCAGATACACGACATCACCCCGCGGCATGACGATAGTGCGGCCTGCCCGCCATTCGTGCCAGAACGCTTGGGAGACTTTGTCACGTGGGCCTAATTCCATATATTTGTTTTCAGGGTGTCCAAGTGGTGTTTCAGGCCCTAAGCCATAATCCTGTAGATAACGATAGCCATCTTTGTTTACCAGAATCCCGCCTTCACCACGACATCCTTCGGTCATCAAAATACCGGAACCCGGCAGGCCGGTAGGATGATATTGCACAAATTCCATATCACGTAATGGTATGCCGTGACGGAACGCAATTCCCATGCCATCACCCGTGACAATGCCGCCATTAGTGTTATAACGGTATACACGTCCGGCACCGCCAGTCGCCATAATGACCGCATTGGCGCGGATTTGAACTTTCGTCCCTTCCATCATATTCAGTGCAACTAATCCGCGTGCTTGTCCTTCATCCACTAAAATATCGAGGACAAAATGCTCATCAAAGCGCTGGATTTGTGGATACTTGAGTGAAGTCTGGAACAGTGTATGGAGCATATGGAAACCGGTCTTATCGGCGGCAAACCATGTGCGCTCAATTTTCATGCCCCCGAAACGACGGACGTTAACGGAACCGTCATCCTTGCGGCTCCACGGGCAGCCCCACTGTTCCAGTTGGATCATCTCTGTTGGACAATGCTTGACGAAATATTCAACTACATCTTGCTCACACAGCCAGTCACCACCGGATACCGTGTCATTGAAGTGAAAATCATAGGAATCATGTGATTGGGTGACTGCGGCAGACCCGCCTTCTGCGGCCACCGTATGGCTACGCATGGGGTAAACTTTTGAGATCAAGGCGATCTTGAGCTGGGGATTAGCTTCAGCAGCAGCGATGGCAGCTCGTAGCCCTGCACCACCGGCTCCGATAATCGCGAGGTCAACATTGAAGGTTTGCACTGCTCTTCTCCATTGTTCAAGTGGGAGTCAATCTACTATTTTTTATATGGTTTAATTATAGCGAATAGTGTAGGGGGTAAATTTGATATGGATACGGGTTTCGTCGGATTTTGCCTGTAAAACGTGATCTGAGACAGGCTTTTACGTATTTTAAGGTTGCATGTTAATAGGTCTTAATTTCATTAATATTATTTATGTTAAAAATAAATGATTAATTTAATAAGTTTGGGTAATAAGAGCTTTTTATTGATGTGGATTATTAAAATACGATTTTAAGTTAGATAAGACAGAATATAGGGATATGCAATAAGACAAAAATTGGAAACTTACCCAGTATATTAAGCAATTTCAATGAATAACTGGATGCTTAATTATGCGAATCCATCAGTTACACTAAAAACTGAATTCTTAGATATAAATAAATGGATAACGAATAGAGTTAACAAGAGCACAAATTAAAAAATTAAGTATATAAAGAATAAGGGGATAAAGAAATTGAAGACAATGAATTGTCTGGTACGCGTGATGAAGGTAAACTGCGCGTTTTGTTTTATTTTGGAGTCATAGAAATATGAACGAAAACGCGAATTGGCAGCCAAGTGCCCCTATCGCCAACTTATTGAAAAGGGCAAAGATTTTAGCAGAAATACGGCGCTTTTTCGCAGATCGTGGGGTGTTGGAAGTTGAAACGCCTGCCATGAGTCAGGCGACTGTCACCGACGTTCATCTGGTACCTTTCCAGACACAGTTCGTTGGGCCGGGGGCGGCAAATGGCTTGACTTTGTACCTGATGACTAGCCCTGAATACCACATGAAGCGTTTGCTGGCAGCCGGCAGCGGTTCTATTTATCAGATGGGAAAAAGTTTCCGCAATGAGGAAGCGGGTCGTCATCATAATCCAGAGTTCACCATGCTGGAATGGTATCGTCCGCACTACGACATGTATCGCCTGATGAATGAAGTAGATGATCTTTTACAACAGATCCTGGATTGTGAAAGTGCTGAATCGCTTTCTTACCAACAGGCTTTTATGCGATATCTGGATATTGATCCCCTGACTGCAAGTAAAGAAAAATTGCGTGAAGTGGCGGCGAAACTCGATCTTAGTAATATCGCTGATCAGGAAGAAGATCGGGATACCTTATTGCAACTACTTTTTGTTATGGGCGTAGAAACTCAGATTGGTATTGAAAAACCAACGTTTATCTACCATTTTCCAGCATCTCAAGCGGCATTGGCAGAAATCAGCAAGGAAGATCACCGTGTTGCGGAGCGTTTTGAAGTCTATTTTAAAGGAATGGAGTTGGCGAATGGCTTTCGTGAACTGACCGATAGCAATGAACAACGTCTTCGTTTCGAACAGGATAACCGTAAGCGTGAAGCGATGGGCTTGCCGGTGCAACCGATTGATGAATACCTGCTTGCTGCCCTTGCTCACGGAATGCCTGATTGTGCTGGCGTAGCATTAGGGGTGGATCGTCTGATTATGCTGGCATTAGGTGCTGAGCGGATTAATGAAGTTATTGCTTTTCCTGTGGGGATCTCGTAACAAAATCATTTATCTGATGCTATAGTCATAGGGCAGTCCAGGACTGCCCTTCTGTTTTTCTACGCTATTTACACTAATTATTTATGCTCGTGATGCTTTCTCAGGAACTTCACTGCTAAATCTGGGAAATCGGTGAATGCTCCATCGACATTCGCCTTGTCGAAAACGATATCAAACAATTGGTTGCCGCTGGTGGCATATTTTGGCAATTGATCGATACGAATGGTATATGGGTGTACCGCCAGATGACTGGCATGAGCCTCTTTCACCATGCCCGTTAATTTAATGTTGCTTGGCGTAGAATCACTGGCGATAAGCATATGGTAATCAGGGCCAATGCCATCAGCATATTTTGCTACTTCTTTCATCGCGCCAGGTTTAAACATCCAGTCATAGCTATAATTCTGCCATGTACCGTCTGACTTTTGTTCGTACGTTTCTTTCCAGTCGGTGTAAGCAATAAGCTGAATCAGCTTCAGATCCATTCCCAGTTTCGGCTCCAACTCATTTTTGATGCGTTTGAGTTCATTGGCATCAAAACATTGCAGATAAACTTTATCGCTCTTTTTGGTGTAGCCATATTGTTTTAGAACTTCCAGCACCTTGCTGGTAATATCTTTGCCTTCCTGGCGATGAAACCACGGCGCCTTGATTTCAGGATAAATGCCAATGTCTTTGCCCGTGGATTTATTCAGGCCTTGAATAAACTCAAGCTCCTCCTGAAAGGTATGGATGCGGAAATCTGATTTACCCATTGGGAAACGTCCAGAATAGCTTTGGACTTTTTTACCATCTTTAATATCAAAACCTTCAGTAAATTTCAGTGACTTAATTTCTGGCAGGGTAAAGTCGATGGCATAATAGCGACCGTCAGCGCGGGCGCGGTCTGGAAAACGTTCTGCGACATCCGTTACGCGATCAAGATAGTGATCGTGCAGTACAATAAGCTGGTCATCTTTGGTCATGACCAGATCTTGCTCAAGATAATCCGCACCTTGTGCATAAGCCATTGCTTTGGCAGGTAATGTGTGTTCAGGCAAATAACCACTAGCGCCACGATGGGCGATAACGATTTTATCTGCTGCATGTGCAATGCCTGACATGGATGATGCTAACAGAATACCGGCCATAATTGCCTTAATAGGGGTCTGCATTGAGATTCTCCATTTATTCTAACAAATATCTTAAACAAGAAATTATGTGACTTACCGTTTTACTGATTGTTCGTCAGCAGCCAGAAAAATAAGCTGATCATTCAAGCCGTTTTTTATAGAAAATAATGATATAACACAATATTAAACATTAATTTTATTAGTAGTATGTCACAGTTTTATGACATAAAAAATTTTATCTCAGTTCTGTTTATATCCCGTCCTATTCTGGTTGTCATTAAATGAATAATTCCATGATTTAGAGTGATTTCTTTATTGCTAATGAATGAATTATTGGAAAAACATTAGTTTATATAATATAAGATAGAGCGTATAAAATATGGATTGCATAATCATCTTAATATACCCGTAATTCTTGTGATTCAGATTGAACATCTTGAAAATACTAAATCAAAAGATTATTCATACAGCATGGATATAAAGAAAATATTCATAAGTGAAATTAAGCAACGTATTTAACGATGCATACATGCTTCATTGTCCTATAATCTATAGAATCGCAGTACAATAAAGTAGTTGTACTGCGATTGATAGGGTTATTAATCAGCGCCTTTCAGTTAATCACTGGCTCTGACGAGCAATTTCCTGCTTATGTTTGCTTTCGCTTAACATAACAAACAACAACAGAATAACAGAGAGAATGCTACCGCCGATCATAACCATAAAGCCGCCGTCCCAACCGAAATAGTCAACGGTATAGCCGACGATGATACTGGCCGCAACTGAGCCCCCCAGATAACCAAACAGACCGGTAAAGCCGGCGGCTGTTCCTGCCGCTTTTTTCGGAGCCAATTCCAGGGCATGCAGGCCGATTAGCATCACTGGCCCGTAAATCAGGAAGCCGATAACCAGCATACAGAGCATATCAATATCAGGGTTACCTGCTGGGTTCAGCCAGAATACAATAGTGGCGATGGTGACAAGGGTCATGAAGAATACGCCAGTGGCACCACGGTTGCCTTTAAATACTTTGTCAGACATCCAACCACACAGCAGCGTACCTGGAATACCTGCGTACTCATACAGGAAATAAGCCCAGGAAGACTTATCCATGGTAAAGTCTTTCACTTCTTTCAAGTAAGTGGGTGACCAGTCAAGAATACCGTAGCGCAGTAGATAGACGAATACGTTGGCAATAGCGATCATCCACAACAATTTATTCGGCAAAACGTACTGCATGAAAATTTCTTTTGCGGTCAGTTCTTTTTCGTTTTTCTCCGTATAGTCGGGTGGATAGTCGTTTTTGTACTCTTCGATTGCGGGTAAGCCACAGGATTGTGGTGTATCGCGCATTAAAGCGAAAACGATTATTGCCACGATGATAGCCGCAAAGGCTGGCATGTAAAATGCGGCTTTCCAGTCATTGAACCAGGCCATACCCAACATGAACAGCAATGGTGGCACGCCTCCGCCAACGTTATGGGCACAGTTCCAGACAGAAACAATTCCGCCACGCTCTTTCTGTGACCACCAGTGAACCATAGTACGTCCACAAGGAGGCCAACCCATTCCCTGGAACCAGCCGCAGAGGAACAGCAGAGAAAACATGATAGCAATGCTGGAAGTGGCCCACGGCACAAAGCCCATAAATAACATGACTACTGCCGCCAGTATTAAACCCGCAGGCAGGAAAACACGTGGATTCGAGCGGTCGGAAACGGAACCCATGATGAACTTTGAGAATCCGTACGCAATTGATATACCTGACAGTGCAAAGCCAAGATCCCCCTTAGAAAAGCCTTGTTCGATCAAGGAAGGTATGGCGAGAGCAAAGTTTTTTCTTACCAGATAGTAAGCTGCATATCCGAAAAAGATCCCTATAAAAATTTGCCAGCGCAAGCGACGATAGAGTGGATCTATTTCCTGCGCAGGCAACCGAGCCTTATGAGGCGCCGGCTTGAAAATACTTAACATATTTTTGTCTCCACGTGACTTTTGTATGAGCGAATCACCACCATCAAGCAGTGATGGCGTTAAACGAAAAATTTTAGCTATTTATTTTCTATATCGAAGCTAATATTAGCTGAAAACAACCTTGTATGACTGTGAGGTGTCGCTAACATATAGATATAATTTCGCAAAGTCGATAATTTTGAGTGATTTAGCACTTTTTTTGAAGACAATTTATTTATGTTAGTGTGATAGGTATCACAATAAACGACCTTTTTGGTTATTTTTTATTTTTGCACGTTTCAAATTTGTATATATACTCGACCAGATAAAAGCTCATTATTATTAGGGGAATATATCTGATGTAGTCATCATGCAAAAGCCAGCTAAATATAACCCACACAAACGTTCCTATTATAAAAGTTATTTAATAAATAACTGTTGGTTTCTTTCTGTCTGCATCTTTTAACAAATTGTGTGCTATTTGCCTAAAGATGTTTTAAATAATATTCTTATTTGTTCATGTGGTTTGTTTTTTATTTACATGCTTTGCATTTTTTATAACACAGTTATAAATAAAATGTTTGAAATTAAAATTCAAAATGATGGATATTACTACAAATGGTTATTCGTGCTCATGAGTGGTTTCATGTAGGATTGGATGACTATTTTATTGAATTAAATATAATAATATCAATATGTTAATTAAAATTGGTTGCGGATTGCATAGGCGTAATACACTCTGTCTTCCAAATCATGATTGGCTTTATTTAAGTTGATTGTTTAATTAACAAAATATTACAAATTAATACTAATTAATATATTTATTAAATTCGAAATGAATTTTTTCAGTTTATTTTTCCGATCCAGTTAGTGTCAACATAAGGTATTTGAAAATACTGAATACAGACAAAAATTGGAAGATAACGACTACCAGCATTGATGCCTCTATTCATCATGAAAAGTGATGAAACCAATGAGGCTAAGAATGAGAGCATCATTATGAATACTTACACACACAAGGCAATATTACACACAGCATTTACTACTGGGCAAAAAAACTCTCCTGCTGTTGGACTTGAATTCAATCGTAATATCAGTCACATGACAGCAGAACTAAAACCATGGTTTAAGAACGTTCCTTCTCGGTTAGCTGAGTTGGCAAAAAGTATACCCAATGAGATAGTTGTTTCTGATCCCCATGAAACGTTGACATTTGGTCAGTTGGAACAATGCATTGAGAATGCGGCACATGTTTTGCTTCATTACGGCGCCAAAATGGGTAGCAATGTCGGCATTGACGACGTTCTCTTTTGATATTTCAGTCCTGGAATTGCTGCTAACCGTAGCACACGTTATATTATTCATCATATCTGACTCTATTTTGGTAAAACCTTTAGGGCGGGAATTCCCGCCCAAGAACAGTCCAGTTAATTTCGCCATCATTTAATACAACCAATCTTTGCCCATCTGGTCTGCGGCCAAAATGGCGGCGTAAACCTGTTCTGGTGTCACTGCAAATGGCATATTGTGAATAGTTTCACCTTCAGTACAGCTTGCGATAGCGACTTGCATGATTTTTTGATGCAATTTCTCATTATCACGCAAACCCAATTGCTCCAATGTGATCGGCAGGCCGACTTGTACACAAAAATCAAGCACGGTTTCCAACTCTTCACTTGGGCTATTTTCTAAGATCAATTGTGTCAGGGTTCCAAACGCGACTTTTTCGCCGTGGTAGAGGTGATGACACTCTTCCAGCACGGTAAAACCATTGTGGATAGCGTGAGCCGCTGCCAATCCTGCACTTTCAAAACCAATGCCACTGAGGTAGGTATTGGCTTCCACAATATTTTCAACTGCGGGTGTACTGACGCCGGCTTCTACCGCCAGTTTTGCTTTGTAACCTTCCGCCAGCAAGGTTTCATAACACAGTTTTGCCAACGCCAAACCGGTAGTGGATGTTGCACCGCCAGCCATAGTTGGTTTGTGTGCTGCACTACTGGCTCGTGCCTCAAAGTAGGTGGCAAGCGCATCTCCCATACCTGCGACAAGCAGGCGAACCGGTGCCTTGGCAATGATATTGGTATCCATTAGCACGATATTTGGATTTTGTGGGTAGAATAGATAGCTGTCGAATTCACCGAGTTCAGTATAAAGAACAGAAAGGGCACTGGTTGGTGCATCTGTTGAAGCAAGGGTAGGGGAAATAATCACGGGGATTTTGGATTCGTATGCAACAGCCTTGGCAGTATCAATCGTTTTTCCTCCCCCGATCCCGATAACAGCCTGACATTGCTGTTCCAACAAAATGGCAGACAAGCGATGGATTTCACTACGGCTGCACTCACCATTGAAAAGTTCGAAATGGTTGGTCACATCGTGTTCTTCTAGACTTTTGCTGACGGTATCCCCAATAAGGTTCATCACGAAATTATCGGCAATCACGAAGACGTGGTCAGCAAGCATTTTGGTGTATCGACCAATGTGAGATAGCGCACCTGGTCCTTGGATATATTTGGATGGAGACTGGATCACTTTCAGCATAAGAAATATTCCTTCTTTACTGGAAACTAGGCATAGAGTGTCACAATACAAGTTATAGGGCAGGTTACGAACTGCCTATCCAACACTATACGGCAAAATATACAGAGAAGTTATGAGTAAAATCAGGAAATGAGTGATTTGAGAGGAAATATTATCGGGAAAATTGACACCCTGATTAAGTCAGTCAGGGTGACATTTTTTAGTTAGTTTTGATCAGAGTCTTAACTTCTGTTTGAGCGAAAAAGTATTTCAGGATCAAATTTAACAGGATGCCGTAAGCGGGCAGGAAGAACAGCATACAGATAAACAGCTTGAAGGCATAATCCACTAACGCAATTTCTACCCAATGTGTTGCCATAAATGCATCCGTACTGCGGTAAAACGCGATAAAGAAAAAGGCCAGTGTATCTAACATATTACCGAAAAACATGGCGGCAGCCGGCGCTATCCACCAGCGGCTTTTCCGGCGAAGACGATTAAATACACCAACATCCAATATCTGACCAAGCACATAGGCCATAAAGCTAGCGGCGGCAATACGGGCGACGAACACATTAAAGGTGCCCAATGTTCCGAATCCCTGCCAGGTTCCTTGAAAAAACAGCGCTGAAATCAGGTAAGAGATCAGTAATGCGGGCAGCATAACGGAAATAATGATCCGTCGAGCCAATGGCGCACCATAAATACGTACCGTCAGATCAGTTGCCAGAAAGATAAAGGGAAATGTAAATGCTCCCCAAGTGGTATGAAAACCAAAAATGGAGACGGGTAATTGCACCAGATAGTTACTGGAAGTAATGATCAAAATGTGAAAAAGCGAAAGCCAAATCAATGCAGTGGCTCGCTGTTGCGCAGTCAATTGCAGCATATTGTACCTTTTTGGTGAATGGGGTGAGGGAACCCAAAAAATAATGTACCTGAGCTCAGGTTGCCGGATCATACGTTTATTACGTAATAAAAGTAAAGTACGGCAGTTGACGATATTTTATAATATAATCTATTGCCATAGCTTGTTTGAACCTACAGAGATTGTTATGTCCGATGTTTTTGCCAATCCCGACAAGACACTTGATACGTTGGGATTACGTTGCCCTGAGCCAGTAATGATGGTACGCAAGACAGTGCGTCATATGACCGCTGGTCAGACGTTGTTGATCATTGCAGATGATCCGGCAACAACCAGAGATATTCCGGGGTTCTGTCGCTTTATGGATCATGCGTTGATCGCCCAGGAAACAGTGCAAACTCCTTATCGATACCTGCTCAGGAAAAGCAAAGATTCTGTTTAATTGAGAAAAGTTTATATCATTAACTGGCAGAAAAAATGGACTGTGCTAGGCTTCAGATATGGCGTTTGGTCAATTTATCACCTCGCTGGATGCCATATTTCTTTTTCCTTTAATAGCAATCTTATGTCATTCATGATAATTTTGAAAAGGTGCAGAGTATTAACATGCACCTTTTCGATTTGTTTCATGTATTATTTCTGCGTTTTATTCCTCAGTAGCCGAACTGCGTTTGCTGTTACTAATGCAGTAGCTCCCGAATCGGCCAGTACCGCCATCCATAGTCCGGTAATACCCAGTAGGCTCGTAATAAGAAATATCGCCTTTAAACCTAACGCAATGGTGATATTTTGACGGATGTTATAATGGGTTGTTCGAGACAAAGCGATAATTTCAGGTAAACCAGTCAGTCGATTATGCGTCAGGGCAGCATCGGCTGTTTCCAGAGCAACATCAGTACCACTGCCCATAGCAACACCGATACTGGCGGCTTTCATGGCTGGGGCATCATTGATGCCATCGCCGACCATCATGGTGCGGTGTTTTTGGTTCAACTCTGTGAGCGCTTTCACTTTATCTTCAGGCAACAATCCTGCGCGATAATCAATGCCCAGCCGATTCGCGATGGCTGCTGCTGCACGGGGATTATCTCCTGTTAGCATTATTGCCTCGACACCTTGTTTTTTCAGGATACGGATAGCGTCTATGGCATCCTGACGCAAGGTATCTTGCATTGCTATCAGTCCCATAAATTGCCCGTTCCGAGTGACAGCAACCGCTGTTTTTCCACTGTTTTCCAGCTCAGTGACTCTCTGTTTCCATTGCTCGGACAAGGTATTTTCCGACAATCTTCCAGGGGCTGCGACGAGAATTCTCTGTCCCGACAATTGCCCTTCTACGCCAATTCCTGCAAGTGCCTTACGATGTTCAGCTTCAACAATTGTCACGTCTCTATTTTCTGCGGCATGCAAAATAGCTTTTGCCAGTGGGTGATGGGAGCCACTTTCTACGGCACCAGCCAGTGCCAGCAACGTTTCTGCACTGATATTGTCTACCGGCTCAATTTCAGTAACCTGTGGTTTTCCTTCGGTTAAAGTTCCGGTTTTATCCAGTGCAATTGTGCGCACTGAACCAAGTTGTTCCAGGGCAGCCCCACCTTTGATTAGGGAACCGCGACGGGTTGCGGCGGCCAGTGCGGAAGTAATGGCGGCAGGTGTCGAAATGACCAGAGCGCAAGGACAACCAATTAACAGCAGAGTCAGGCCACGATAGATCCAAGTTTCCCATGAGCCGGCAAAAAACAGTGGTGGGATCAATACCATCAATGTTGAGAACAAGATAATCAGTGGCGTGTAGATGCGGCTGAACCGGTCGATAAAGCGTTCAATCGGTGCCCTGCGTTCTTCTGCTTCTTCAATCAGTTGCAGGATGCGGTCAATGGCACTGTGACCAGGTTCCGAGATCACTTTCATCTGTACAGCGCTATCGACAGAAAGACAACCCGCGGCGATTTTCTCTCCTTGCTGTCGTTCAACCGGAACAGATTCACCGGTCAGGGCACTTTCATCAAAACTGGCAAATGGGCTGAGTAGTTCGGCATCGGTAGGTAAGCGAGCACCTGGGGCGATTTCAATGATATCACCTGGCCGCAGATCAGCCGCTGGCACTGTTTCCTTTTTTCCATCTTTAATCAGTAAAGCTTGCTCAGGTACCAATGCCATCAAAGCACTGACGCCACGACGTGCGCGTCCGGCGGCATAGGATTCTAGGATTTCCCCCAATTTGAACAGGAGAATAACCATTGCCGCTTCTGCGGTGGCATCAATAAACAAGGCACCAATGGCAGCAACACTCATCAAAGTTTCAATGGCAAAAGGTGTGCCGGAACGGATAAGCTTGATGGCTTTGGTTGCTACCGGATATAGCCCAATTAATGTAGTGATGATAAAAGCGACCTGCCCTGTGGGAGCATTGATTTTTGATATTCCCCAACTAACGAACATCAAGACGGCCAGAATCAAGATGGGGGAAAAAGTCTTCCAGTGATTGACCTCTGGAGGCAATTTAGATGCCGAACTTGCCTCCTTGATTTCAAAACCGGCTTGTTTTACCGCTTGTTCAACAGCAGCACGAATATCAGTATCGGCATCGACCACCAGTTTCTCTGTTGCAAACAGAACCTTGACCTGCTTGGCTTCTGGCAATTTTTTCACGGCATTTTCGATCTTTCCTGCACAGCTCGGGCAATCCATACCCTGAATAGTCCAATTAAAACGCTGTCTCGCTGTTAATTCGATGAGAGCGTTGTCCCGTATGGCATGTGCATGATCGTGTGAACAGTGTGCGCTGCTACTTTCATGAGAATGCGCAGTGCCAGTAGAGCAACAAGAATGGCTATGATTTGTCGCAGGAGAGTTATGTGAATGCTCGTGGCTGTGATGTTGATGTGAATGCCCACTTACATTATTGGCGATATTTTGGTGTTCATCTTTCTGGAAAGATAAAGAATTGTGCTGTGATTGCTTATGTTTTTTGGACGTGGTTAACATAGGCGACCTCTTAACGAGAGCTAATTTTAATCATTAGCATTAACTCTACACTTTGGAGTGAACTCCAGAGTCAAATTTAATAGAGGAATTCTTTTGATGATTTGTGCTATTTAGAAATAAGGTCTCATTATCAATGTCCTTCCTCTTGATGTTATTTGCGCTTCAACCTCTTGGTTAGTAAGGGTAAGCTATCATAGGAAGAGTGAACGAATAATCAAAAAATGTCCGATAAAACCACAGGTAGCAACAATCGCTTTTGACAGTTTAAAAGGGAAGCGATACTGGGCAATGATATTGATACTGTGTGCGAGGAGTAGCAGGATTGCGCCAGCAATGACAGAAAATCGGCTGTCGTTGCTGAGGGAAAAATATTGTTCTCCGGCAACCCAAACCATCAGTAGTGCCATAACAAAGCTATCTACCACCCGCCAACGCATATTATCCAGACGAGTCCAGACTGTCAGTATGACCACAATGCCAACGACCAGTAGGATCACAGGCAGCGGGAAGAAGAAACTGAAACCCATATGTAAGGCAAAACTGATGGTATATAACAGGTAACTCAGGAACAGCGTGATAAATGAGAAGAGTAGGTACTTACTAGGAAGCATACGAAGCGCATCAGAGAGCAGGGCAATAAGAAGCCCCGCAATGATAAGGTAACCTGAAACCTCAAGATTGGGTGCCTGACAGGCCCATAATAATAGAAGCAGCATAGTGACAGGGCGGAAAACCCATTGCTGCCAGTTGGTGCCACGATAGGCAGCATCAATATATAACCACCCAGAAAAAAACACCGCAAGAAATGGCCAACTCATATTTTTCCTTTCCTTAAAGTTCAAAGCCTGTTTTGTCAGGCAATTTTATTTATGAGGGGTTGGTGCGAAGAATATCTTGATTTATCGATATTAATTCATTATTAACGAACAATTAACGTTTTATTATCAAAAACAAAGAACGTCAATGAGTAAATTAAGCTAATTACTCATTGACGAAGGAAGAAAATAAGATGAGTCACGGGGTATGTGAAGTTATTTTTTCTCCCGTTGTTTCTCTTTTTGTTGTTTTTTCTGCCAAGACAATAATTCAAAGACACCAAAAAAGAAGATCTTGGTCTGGAGAAAACCAGACAGATTTTGATCTTTAGGCTGGGAGTTTTTCAGCAGCAGTAACTGAAAAGCATGCATGATTACCGTAAATACCATTGCAATATCCATAAAATATCTCAATGGCTTAGGGAATGGGTGAAACAAATTGAAGATCATGATACCCCAAACTAAGATCATGATCGCTCTTCCTAATAGAATAAACATCATCGACTCCAAAATCGTGTTTAAGTCATTCAAACACCAGATTACTGATGGCGAATATATAACCGATAAGCAACTTGTCCGGCGGTTTTTTCCCGATGCAGTTGCCAGTTTGGGGGAACTTCTGTCGCAGCAGATTCTGCTTCTGCCTCAACATAAATCCAACTCTCTTCTGCTAGCCAGCCATTGGCTTCCAATAAATTGATTGTTTCAGTCAACATCCCCTTGCGGAATGGAGGATCGAGGAAAACTACATCAAACGGTGTTCCGGTGCCGTTAAGGTATTGTAGTGCATTACCTTGTACTACATCGGCATTTTCAGCTTTCAGTAGGGCTAAGTTAGCCGATAGTTGTTTCGCGACATTGCGATCGTATTCAATTAAGGTAGCGTGACTTGCATAACGAGATAAAGCCTCAAATCCGAGCGCTCCGCTACCTGAAAAGCAATCCAGACAACGAGCACCCTGAACCACTGGCATAAGCCAATTAAAAAGTGTCTCGCGGATGCGATCTGTTGTTGGACGCAGGCCATCACTATCAGGAACCGGCAATTTTCTCCCGCGCCATTTTCCGCCAATAATGCGGATTTGTCCCAAAGACGCGTTCTGTGGTTTTTTAGTCATAATTTACATAACTTAAATATTTGTCATCCGACGCTGTTAAATGATATCTGGCGAAGACAAAAAGTGAGTGAAAACGGAGATATCCATTGATTAATTTACCACGAAATCCTCTATAGATATGTGTTGTGGTGTGATGAAAATGTTAGACTGGATTAATTATCGTTAGAACCTATCTCAGTAGATATAACAGCACCTATCTAACTTAACCGCGAGGAGTGTAGTGGCCGATGGCAAAAGAGAAAAAAAGAGGTTTCTTCTCTTGGTTTGGACTTGGTCGTCAAGATAAGAAGCAGCAAGAGGAACAAGCTGAACAAGAAAGAGTGGCTGCGGAAGAAGCGGAACAACCGAGTTTAGCGGAAGAAGCCGCCCGTCGCGCGGCAGAAGAAGCGGAGCAGCAGCGTTTAGCGGAAGAAGCCGCCCGTCGCGCAGCAGAAGAAGCGGAGCAGCAGCGTTTAGCGGAAGAAGCCGCTTGTCGCGCGGCAGAAGAAGCGGAGCAGCAGCGTTTAGCGGAAGAAGCCGCCCGTCGCGCAGCAGAAGAAGCAGAGCAGCAGCGTTTAGCGGAAGAAGCCGCTCGTCGCGCGGCAGAAGAAGCGGAGCAGCAACGTTTAGCGGAAGAAGCCGCCCGTCGCGCAGCAGAAGAAGCGGAGCAGCAACGTTTAGCGGAAGAAGCCGCCCGTCGCGCAGCAGAAGAAGCAGAGCAGCAGCGTTTAGCGGAAGAAGCCGCTCGTCGCGCGGTAGAAGAAGCGGAGCAGCAGCGTTTAGCGGAAGAAGCGGAGCAGCAACGTTTAGCGGAAGAGTTGGCTCGTCAGGCAGAAGAACAGGTGGCATTACCTAAGGAACAAGAGCGGCCAACTAAAGAAGGATTCTTTGCTCGTCTGAAACGCAGCTTAGTTAAAACTCGTCAAAATCTTGGTTCCGGCTTCTTAGGACTATTCCGTGGCAAGAAAATTGATGATGATCTGTTTGAAGAGCTGGAAGAACAGTTATTAATTGCAGATGTGGGCGTTGAAACTACCCGTAAGATTATTACTAACCTGACAGAGCACGCCAGCCGTAAAGAGTTGAAAGATGCGGAGGCACTTTATTCTAAACTGAAAGAAGAGATGTCAGCCATTCTGGCGAAAGTTGATAAGCCGCTGGAGATCGAAGGCAAATCACCTTATGTCATTCTGATGGTGGGAGTGAATGGTGTTGGTAAAACGACCACGATTGGTAAATTGGCACGTCAATATCACTCTCAAGGCAAATCCGTCATGCTGGCGGCTGGGGATACCTTCCGAGCAGCCGCAGTAGAACAGTTACAGGTTTGGGGAGAGCGCAACAAAATCCCTGTGATTTCCCAACATACGGGTGCAGATTCAGCTTCAGTGATTTTTGACGCTATCCAGTCAGCCAAAGCTAAAGGTATTGATGTCCTGATCGCAGATACCGCAGGGCGTTTGCAGAATAAATCTCATTTAATGGAAGAGCTGAAAAAAATCGTTCGAGTGATGAAAAAACTGGACGAAGAAGCTCCTCATGAAATTATGCTAACTCTGGATGCAAGCACAGGTCAAAATGCCGTAAGTCAGGCTAAACTATTCCATGAAGCTGTGGGATTGACGGGTATTTCACTGACCAAACTGGATGGTACTGCGAAAGGCGGAGTTATTTTCGCGATTGCCGACCAATTTGAGATCCCAATCCGCTACATTGGTGTGGGTGAAGGCATTGAAGATCTCCGTCCATTTAAGGCAGACGATTTTATTGAGGCTCTTTTTGCCCGAGAGGATTAACTATCAATGATTCGCTTTGAACAGGTCAGTAAAGCCTATCTGGGAGGGCGGCAGGCGCTGCAAGGGGTGGATTTTCACCTGCTTCCAGGAGAAATGGCATTTTTAACCGGTCACTCAGGAGCCGGTAAAAGTACTCTTTTAAAACTTATCTGTGGTATCGAACGCCCCAGCGCAGGCCATATTTGGTTTTCTGGCCATGACATCAGCCGACTAAAATCCAGAGAAATCCCATTTCTACGCCGTCAGATCGGCATGATTTTTCAGGATCATCATCTGCTTTTGGATCGCACCATATATGAGAATGTCGCTATGCCGCTGATCATCTCAGGAGCAAGTTCGGAAGACATTCGTCGACGGGTATCTGCGGCGTTGGATAAGGTCGGCTTACTGGACAAAGCGAAAAATTTCCCCATTCAGCTTTCTGGAGGAGAACAACAGCGTGTAGGTATCGCCCGCGCAGTGGTGAATAAGCCAACAGTCTTGTTGGCGGATGAACCAACGGGAAATTTGGATGGGGCATTATCAGAGGGGATCATGCGTCTGTTTGAAGAATTTAACCGAGTTGGTGTGACGGTTCTGATGGCTACCCATGATACTTCCCTCATTGAACGAAGACATTATCGTATCTTGACCCTAAATCAGGGACGCATGCAAGGAGGACATCATGGCTAAGCATGTCCGTCATTCAGCGAAAAAAATACAGTCCCCAAAATCCAAGTCACTAAAAGGGGGATGGCATGTACAGTGGCGTTATGCGTGGAAAAGTACTCTGTCCGATATGCTCCGCCAACCACTGGCAACATTGCTGACTGTTATGGTAATAGCTATTTCCCTGACCTTGCCGAGTGTGTTTTATATTGTTTGGAAAAATGTCGATCAAGCTGTGATGCAGTGGTATCCGATCCCACAACTCACGGTTTATTTGGATAAGTCATTGAATGACAATAGCGTCAAACAGGTAATTGATCAGTTGAAAGGCATGGATGGCGTGAAATCGGTAAATTACCTTTCCCGTGACGAAGCCGTAAACGAATTCCGTGCATGGTCAGGCTTTGCCAGCGCACTAGATCTGCTGGAGGAAAACCCGCTGCCGGCAGTTGCTATAGTCTCTCCTAAATTGAATTTTCAGGACGCTCAGGCGCTAACAACATTGCAAGATCAAGTTGCGCAGATTAAAGGCATTGAAGACGTCAGGATGGATGATAGCTGGTTTGCCCGCTTGACCGCATTGGCTAACCTTGTTGGCAGAATTGCTGCCGTGATAGGTATCTTGATGGTGGTTGCGCTGCTCTTGGTCATTGGTAATAGTGTCCGGCTGAGCATCTTTAGCCGTCGTGAGACGATTAATGTTATGAAGCTGATTGGGGCAACGGATGGTTTTATTTTGCGTCCTTTTCTTCATGGTGGAGCCTTATTGGGAATTTTGGGAGCAATATTCTCCCTGATCCTCTCCTCCCTGCTGGTGTGGAAACTTTCCAATGTAGTCACGGAAGTGGCAAGTATTTTTGGAACAAGCTTTATATTGCATGGTTTGGAGTGGGATGAATCACTCTTATTAGTGCTTATTTCGGGTATGATTGGCTGGATTGCTGCATGGTTTGCGACAATTCAGCATTTACGTCGTTTTAGGCCGGAATAAAGGTGTTGCTGGACTTGCCAGTGAACTGATGGGGTTAATTGTTGTCAAAGTCACAGTTATGGTTTTGTATTGATATCCACACAACTGAGACGATTTGAATATGATCTCGATGGTGGTAAAATAGACGCCGTTTTGGCTTGAATAAACCTTATTGGTTAACTCAGGCAAACCTAAAAAGGCCATCAATTTGGATCTAATTTTGAGAGAATTTGAATGACAAAAGAAATGCAAACTTTGGCATTAGTTCCACAAGGTAGTTTGGAAGGGTACATCCGTGCTTCCAATGCTTATCCTATGCTTTCTGCAGAGGAAGAGAAGGAACTGGCAGAAAGGCTGCATTACCAGGGAGATCTGGATGCAGCGAAAAAGCTGATTCTTTCTCACCTGCGCTTCGTTGTTCATGTTGCCCGCAGTTATGCCGGTTATGGTCTGCCACAGGCGGATTTAATTCAGGAAGGTAATATTGGCCTGATGAAAGCGGTTCGTCGATTTAATCCAGAAGTGGGTGTGCGTCTGGTTTCTTTTGCTGTTCACTGGATTAAGGCAGAAATCCATGAATATGTATTGCGTAATTGGCGTATTGTGAAGGTCGCAACGACAAAGGCGCAGCGTAAACTGTTCTTTAATTTGCGCAAGGCTAAACAACGTCTGGGATGGTTCAATCAGGATGAAATTGAACTGGTTGCCAAAGAATTGGGCGTGACCAGCAAAGATGTCCGAGAGATGGAATCCCGTATGTCAGCGCAGGATATGGCATTTGATATGTCTTCTGATGATGACAATCTTGATAGTCATCCTGTGGCTCCGGTGCTGTATTTGCAAGATAGGGCTTCTGACTTTGCCGATGGCATTGAAGAAGATAACTGGGAAACTCACGCTGCGGATAAACTTTCTGTAGCGATGGAAGGGCTGGACGAACGTAGCCAAGACATCATTCGTTCTCGTTGGTTGGATGATGACAATAAAACTACCTTGCAAGAATTGGCAGATAAATATGGTGTATCTGCTGAGCGTGTTCGACAGCTAGAAAAAAATGCCATGAAGAAATTGCGACTGGCGATTGAAGCGTGATTTCTTAGCTGAGTAAAACTTTCTGGATTAAAAAGCGATAATTTGTTTATCGCTTTTTTTATGCGCACAAGATAGTTAGCAGTGAACAGCAAAATAACCATCAGTGTCAGAGAGCCGAGGAAATTCCATTATGAAAATTGTGATTGCCCCTGATTCATTTAAGGAAAGCCTGAATGCCTTGCAGGTGGCGCAGGCAATAGAGCGGGGATTTAAGGAAATTTATCCACAAGCAGACTATATCAAGCTGCCTATGGCTGATGGCGGAGAAGGGACAGTAGAATCACTGGTGGCTGCAACCGGAGGAAAACGTATCGAATGTACTGTCACTGATCCTTTGGGGCAACCTGTTAAGGCATTCTTTGGTTTGCTTGGCGATGGAAAAACCGCGGTGATTGAAATGGCTGCCGCTTCTGGTTTGCATTTGGTGCCAATAGAACAACGTAACCCTTTGATAACGACAAGTTATGGAACGGGAGAATTAATTTTGGCTGCGCTGGAACAAGAGGTACACAAACTGATTTTAGGCATTGGAGGCAGTGCAACCAACGATGGTGGCGCAGGTATGATGCATGCACTTGGTGCGAATTTATTAGATGGTGACAGTCGTATTCTGCCATTCGGCGGTGCGGCATTAACTCGGCTGGAAGGTATTGACTTAACGCATCTTGATCCACGTCTCAGGCAAATTGAACTTATCGTGGCTTGTGATGTGAATAACCCATTATGTGGTGAGCAGGGAGCATCAGCGGTATTTGGCCCACAAAAAGGCGCGACACCGGAGATGGTTAAATCGTTAGACTCTGCATTGCGTCATTATGGTATGAAAATAGAATCCTTAACGGGAAAAAGCGTGATTGATGCTGCTGGTGCTGGCGCGGCTGGAGGGATGGGCGCATCTTTATTGGGATGTCTGGGGGCAAGATTACAGTCAGGTATTGAGATTGTTATTGAAACCTTGCAACTGGAAGAAGCGATTCAGGGTGCGGATCTGGTTATTACGGGGGAGGGGCGTCTGGATAGCCAGACCATATACGGTAAAACCCCCATTGGTGTTGCCCGCGTTGCGAAAAAATTTGGCATTCCCACCATTGCGTTAGTTGGGGGAATGAGCCGAGATTATCATGTTGTACATCAACATGGGCTGGATGCAGTCTTTTCCATCATACCGGAGGCTTGTTCCCTTGCTGATGCCCTTGCCAATGGTGCCGATAATTTGCAGGTAACGGCACGGAATATTGCAGCGATTTGGGCTATTTCCCATTAAATACTACATTTTTTAGTTTTTTTAATTTGGTAGTCTTCTTCCTTGTTTTATGAGCGCTATCGCCGTTTACTGTGCTGTTGAGTCATCATGGTAGTGAAACCGATAGATACCGCAAATAACAACGCTCCCATTAAAAATATCCATTCATAGCGGTTATTGAATAACAAGAAACTGCCAACCATTGGACCAATAGCCATTCCCATATATCGAATAAAATTATACAGTCCAATCACAGTTGCCCGTTCTTCCACAAATGTTGCTAGCAGTAGAGTGGCATGTGTAGGTATCGATATTCCCAGAGTGAAACCGTATAAAGCCGTGACAATGATTACCGTGGGAATGCCGAATTGATATGTGATGGAAAATAACAGGACTAAAACCAGATTTAGCAAACTGCTGATAATCAGGCCATTTATCTTAGATAACCGATGATGGAGTAAACGATAGCTATAGTTGCCAACAATCATTGCCAATGAAATGGGAATGTACATCCAACCAATATCAGCAGGGCTGAAATCATATTCATTGTTTAAGATGATGGGTAAAAAAGTCAAAAAGCAGAAATAACAATAGAACAGCATAAAGCCAATACAGAAAACGGATTGCGCGATGCGATCTGATAAAATCTGACTGAACTGCAAGAGCACCCTTTTGGTATTTGCTGACTGTTTTGGCTTATTTTCTGGCTTATTTTCTGGCTTAATTTCGGGTTTAGTTTCGGGCAACCAAAGCAAATTACTGATAAGTATTAACCCACCAATAACAGCAACAAATTGGAAAATTGCAACATATCCGTTTAATTCGGTTAAATAGCCGCCGAGTAATGGCCCCAAAGCAGGCGTCAGCGTTAACAACATCTGAGAAGTACTGATGGCTTTGGCACGATGTTGCCCTTCATACAGATCACCAATAATTGTCGCTGTAATCACAGGAATAGCGGCAATCCCAATAGCCTGAACTATTCGAAAGGCAATCAGCCAATAAATATCGGAAGCCATTGCACAACCAACAGATCCAATAACGGAAATAGTAAGAGCAGGAAGTAAAATAGCTTTTCGGCCTTTACTGTCTGCTAATGGACCATACACGATTTGCATAATAGCTAAAGCAAATGTGAATGCTGATACAGTCAGGTTTACTAAAGGCAGAGGGGCATTAAATAATTCCTGTATGGCAGGAATAACAGGAGCATAAATATTTTGTGCGAGAGAGCCTGACAGAGCACTGAAGCATACTAGGTAGAAGATCATTTTTACATTACGATTTAGGTTAAATCTATTCATCTTTTTTTCTCCACATTGTTTCCAAGGAAACAATGTGTGAGATTAATAAATAGGGAGATTTTGTAAAGATCTTTTTCTGCTTTTTTTGTTATGATGCCAAAAATATTTTCCTTGGAAACATTATTTTGGAAAAGTCGTAAATGAATAACAGTATAGTTCACCAACGTGAGATCCTTGCCGCAGTTAACCACTTGATACATCTAAGAGACGATGCTAAGAGAAGGAATAATGAAGAAACACTTCGTGAATATGGGCTGAGTGGCTATTCACTGTCTGAATTACATGTGATCCAGTGTATCGGAGAATCGGTATTATTAAATATTACAAATATCAGCCAAGCGCTGGGAATGACTAAGGGTGCGATCTCGAAAATCTGTGCAAAACTTCTTCAGCGCTCTATCGTTGAAAGATTGAAAATGGTAGATAACCAGAAAGAGACCTATTTCAGTCTCACTGACGAAGGGAAACAAATTTTTGCTGCTCATGAAAAACTACATCAGCAAGCAGAAGCAAGATGGTTGCAAATGTTGGAAAACTATTCGCCAGAAGAGTTGATCACCATTAAGCGATTTATTACCGATATATCGCATATAATGGGGCATTCTCGATCATGAAATGCCGCAATATAGAGTGGCATGACAAGAATAAGAAGCCTGAATGGAATAATTGAAATCAGTAACACAACAGGCTTCTGACGAATTCATCTTGCCTCATTTAACAGCCATTCTTGCCTATAATTGTCTCGGCAATGGGAATATATTGATCCGTAATTTTATTAACAGTATTTTCCTCTTTCTTGTCTGGTTTGCAATCCAGGAAAAACCATTCAATTGGTGTGCTAAATATATTAGCAATATCAACGAGATGAGTTAGATTGATCCGATTCACTCCTGTTTCGTAACGTGAAAGTTGCTGTTGACTGAGGCCAATTCTCTTTGCTAATGCTGTAGCAGTGATACCCAGTTCTTTCCTTTTGATCTGAATACGTTGTCCGACTAATGGGTTTGCATCTTTCATATCTTATCCTTTTTAATCATTAAATTATGACGTCATCAAGAAGAATTGCTGGAGCTTAGAATGAGTTCGATTTTGCTCTGCTAGTTGTTCGTAAAATAGGGTTTGCCTTGACGGAGCCACTGCCGTTCACGGTATGCCTATTTGTTATCACCTGATTTGCCGTTTCTGTTTTCTGATACTCATCTTGTTTCTGCCATCCCTGTTTTTATGGCTACCTCTGCATATTTTTCGTTTGAGTTACCGATGCAGCTTAAACAAATCCTCTATTCTAACCGCATGAAAAATAGCCAACATGTTCCTGGGCTTTATTTTATGGTATTTTTTATTTTTAAAAAAATTATTTTATTGATTTTTATTGGTTTTTAATTGATTAATTAATGTAAACATGCAAAAAGTGGTAAATTTTTACCTAATCTCATATTTATAGATATATTCCATTATTGTTGATGATCTTTGTGAGGTTACAAACTGAACAAAATATACCAAACTGTAAACATAATCCTACATAATTTAACCTAAGTCAAATTTCATTATATACTACAAATCATTATACTTAAGTAATTATAATATATGAATTTTTTTGTTATTCGCATATTTTGTTACGTCACAATAATATTAATGGTGAAAAAACGTTACTTGATGCCAGTCAAGTATTACCAGATTTTACAGAACTAATGTTTAAAAAACATTCCATATCCGAAATTTAATTCCACTTAACACCATCCATACAGATTATAAATCTAAACTAGACAGTTTGGTATAAAATGTTTTGTTTTTTAATAAAATCCTATCAATTTGGCTTATGTAAAATTATTTTAATGTTTTGGTGAATTATTTCAGGTGATCTACCATTTTTTCATTAAAAATATTATTTACTATTACCTTTTCCACTAAATAGACTTTAAATTCACCTAAAAATGAAGTTCACTCGCATTTTTGACTTTTTTGAAAACGGCAGCAGTATCCTTACGTGATACTGAGTGATATTTATCACTTATATAATAAAAACAATAGTATATATATTTTTCTTAGTAAGCGGTTTTCTTATCAAGTTGTATTCTAATTTTCTCCGATGGTTTAACTATAGAAAAAAACGGCATTGAAGGGTTTTTTCGGCATAGCGCATTAAAATTAGAAAAAATAACGATAGAAAACGTCATTAACATGCCAGACGAAATCATTGCACAAAAAGAAATTGTTCCTAATGTTGATATTCCAAAATGCCTGACACATAGGGGAACAAAAAAAGAATGCTAAGATTGTCGCAATTACTGCTGGGAATTGTAAAGTACCGAAATATCATTCAGCGATATGGAATTATTCAAGAATTACCGCTTCACTGACTACCAAAGCAGCGTTATATATTAGATTTATCACCTATGTTAATTCAAATAAATGCAAAAGCTCTTTATTTCATCAAAGGACTTTCGCTCCCTTCTTATTATAATCAATCAATAGTTTGAAGCTGATATTATCTTTAACACTGATATTATGTGATTTAAGAAAAAGATAATTCATCGCTGAAATAGCAAAAACTCCTCCTGCAACCGCCAAAATAGCATTGATACCACCATAAAACGATACCGGACAGAAAACAGCAAGTGCACGTTAGATGCCACTTATTGACTTTTCTGAATGGCGTAATGACTTATTTATCTTCATGTTTATCTTCATGTTTATCTTCGTGGTTCAGTTATCGCATTTCGTATCAGACCGGAAACATGAAAGTGAATCGATGGACTGATTTATGGAATAAAACCGAAAACAATCTAAAATTTGTCGATTCTTTTATTAAGCCCTGTACGAGAATTAATATTTATTTGAAATTATTTTAATGGAATTATTATTTATTTGAAATGGTTTTGTTTAGTCATTAACTATAATTAGCGTTTGGATTTACATTAGTTGTGTAATTTGATTATTATAAAATAAGTTGTTAAAGGCTATTTATAAACGTAAAAAATTATTTCATCTGAAATGATTTCATCTAAATACTAATACTAAATGGAAAAATACAGCAAGGACTTTGCATTCATGCCAGTAGATATATTCAATAGATCCATTTTTTATTTAGTTGTGGAATTTAGAACCGATTAATAAAAAATGGAATACCTTCTTCTGGTTCATCCAATGAACCATTTATTCCGCTGTCTGGAAAATTATTGTCACCTAATTTTAGGTTGTGCAGTTATTAACCGGACTATGACATCCAGCGCCTGAGAGAAAATATTGCCGAAGTATCTTTCGATGCTTGGCATGTCCGTTGTTATTTCTCCGAAAAGTAAAAGAAAAATATTTGTGACGGTTGCTGGGAATAACAGTTTTCAAATATCCAATAAATTCGTTGAGGTAGTAAGCAGATGAAAGACAGCATTACCAGAAAGGGAAATATCCTTGAAACTGGGTTAGTCAGCGTGTCATCAGAAAAGGTAAGTGATGACATATTTGCGCGAAAGTTTGATGGGTTATCGGAGGCTGAACGTACCCTGTTACTGGAGATCTGGAACGCCACGGAAACCCCATATCCTGACTATGTATGTATTCATCAGTTATTTGAACAACAAGCAGAGAAAACTCCGGCCGCCACTGCGTTAATCGCTGGGGAGCAGATCCTGAGCTATGGAGAACTGAACGCCAGAGCCAACGGGCTAGCTTATCAACTGGTTGAACAGGGGATTTGTCTGAATGACCATATAGCGATCCTGTTAGAACGCTCAGTGGAACTGGTAGTGGCTCAGTTAGCTATCCTTAAGGCTGGAGCGGTTTATGTCCCTGTCGATCCCAACGTACCGGATGAACGGAAAATCTGGTTGATAAACGATTGTGCTGCCAAATTGTTACTGACTGACAGGCAAACGGAGATCCCGTCTGAATTGGTTATTCCACGGCTCCGTCTTGCTTGTGAAGCAGAACCGATCAGGGAAGAAGAACATCGTAATCTTGATTTATCAAGTACCAGTGCCGAACCTGCGTATATTATGTACACCTCCGGTTCGACTGGTATACCAAAAGGGGTTATCGTGCCCCATCGGGCTGTCGTCCGGCTGGTTATCAATAATGGCTATGCTGACATCGAACCCAATGACCGGATTGCTTTCGCCGCTAATCCGGCTTTCGATGCCAGTACCTTCGAAATTTGGGCACCGTTGCTCAACGGTGCTGCGCTGGTCGTTATTGATCATACCACCTTGCTGACACCGCGAGATTTTGTCCAGGCATTACAGGTGCATCGTATTACGCTCTTGTGGATGAGTGTCGGGTTGTTTAACCGGTTGGCGGAGGAGCTATCTCCGGTGCTACCTCAACTCAAAATGCTACTGGTCGGGGGAGATGTCCTCGATCCGCATGTTATTGCTCAAGTGCTGGATAAGAATCCGCCACAAAAATTATTGAATGCCTACGGTCCGAGTGAGGGAACCACGTTTACCACAACCTACCTTATTCACACGTTAGCATCGGGTACGGCTTCTATTCCTATTGGGCGACCCATTGCCAATACACGGATTTATTTGCTGGATACTGATGGTCAACCGGTGCCATTAGGGATGAGCGGTGAGATTTATGTCGGGGGGGACGGGGTGGCCTGCGGTTATCTTAATCGCCCTGAACTGACTGCTGAACGCTTTCTCACCGATCCATTTAGCGATAAACCGAATGCACGTATGTACCGAACCGGAGATTTGGCTCGCTATCTGCCAGACGGCAATTTGGAATTTCTTGGCCGTAACGACCAGCAGGTGAAAATCCGCGGATTCCGAATTGAACCAGGGGAAATTGAAGCTCGGCTGGTGGAATATCCGGCGATACGTGAAGCTGTGGTGCTGGCGTTAGGCGAGGGGCAGGACAGACAACTGGTTGCCTATGTACTGACTCAGGAAAGTGACAGATTAGCCGCTCGCCTGCGTGAACACCTGAGTACGCGATTACCGGATTATATGATACCAGCGGCCTTTGTGCGTTTAGATGAATTTCCCTTGACACCGAATGGTAAATTGGATCGTCGGGCGTTGCCGGCACCGATGGAGGACGCCTTCGCCCGTCAGGTTTATGAAGCGCCGCTAGGAGAGATGGAGATTGTTCTGGCGACCCTTTGGAGCGAATTGCTGGGTATTGAGCGAATTAGCCGATATGACAGTTTCTTTGCGCTGGGTGGTCATTCTTTGCTTGGCATACGGATGATTGAACGCCTGCGCAGTCTGGGATTGACACTGGCCGCCCGTAATCTGTTCCAGTATCCGGTGCTGTCGGAACTGGCCCAGACATTGGAGCAACATCAGGCTGTAGTGATACCGCCGAATACCATTACCCCAGCAACTACTGCGCTGACACCGGCAATGTTGCCGCTGATTGATTTGTCCCAGTCTGAGATTGACCGTATTGTTGAACAGGTGCCGGATGGGATCGCTAATGTTCAGGATATCTATGCCCTGTCGCCGTTGCAGGACGGCATCTTGTTCCATCATCTGCTGGCGAAGGAGGGTGATCCCTATCTGCTGGCCTATCCGATGATTTTTGCTGATCGGGCGCTACTGGATCGTTATCTGGCGGCAGTACAAAAGGTGGTTGATCGCCATGATATCCTGCGGACTGCATTTATCTGGCAGGGATTATCTGCACCGGTGCAGGTGGTCTGGCGTCAAGCGCCTTTATCGGTCACTGAACTGACCTTGCATCCGGCTGATGGATCAGTGGGTGAGCAATTGGCTCACCGTTTTGACCCACGTCAGTATCGTTTTGATCTGAGTCAGGCGCCATTGTTGCGCTTTGTGATAGCGCAGGAAACCGATGGACGCTGGCATGTGCTGCAATTGCAGCATCATCTGATCGGCGACCATACGACAATGGAAGTGATGCATCGCGAAGTGCAGATGTGTCTTGCCGGACAGGATGACAATTTGCCGATACCGGTGCCTTTCCGCAATCTGGTGGCGCAGGCTCGGTTGAATGTCAATCAGGCAGAGCATACCCGCTTCTTTACCGACATGCTGGCTGACGTGGATGAGCCGACGCTGCCGTTTGGCCTAACCGAGGTACATCGTGATGGTTCGCAGGTCACACAATCGCACCGGATGTTATCGCCAGAGTTAAACGACCGCCTTCGTCAGCAGGCAAGACGGCTGGGCGTCAGTGTGGCAACCTTGTGTCATCTGGCTTGGGCGCAGGTGGTATCTCGAACCAGCGGACAGAATAAAGTGGTGTTTGGCACTGTACTGTTCGGACGCATGGCGGCGGGGGAAGGGGCTGATAGTGGAATGGGGTTATTTATCAACACATTGCCGCTGCGATTGGATATAGATGATACATCGGTGCACGACAGTGTACGATTGGCACAGTCCCGGCTGGCTGGATTGCTGGATTATGAGCATGCTTCACTGGCGCTGGCTCAACGTTGCAGTGGGGTAGCCGGCGGCACGTCACTATTTAGCGCCTTGTTGAATTACCGGCATAATGAGCAGCCGTTGATCCCACATGAGGCGATAGCGGGTATCGAATTCCTGGGTGAACAGGAGCGAACCAACTATCCGTTTGTGCTGTCGGTCGAGGACGGGGGTTCTACTCTGGGGCTGACTGCGCAGGTAGTACAACCGTTTGAGCCGGATCGGGTATGTGGTTATATGCAACAAGCGTTGGCAAGTCTGGCAGACGCGCTGGAGCGGGCACCGGAAACACCGGTACGGGCACTGAACATTTTGCCTGAAACGGAACGTACATTATTGCTGGAAACCTGGAACGCAACTGAAACACCGTATCCTGAACAGTTATGTATCCATCAGTTGATTGAACAACAGGTAGAAAAAACGCCTGACGCCCCAGCGTTAGTGTATGAAGGACAAACCCTTAGCTATGCCAAATTGAATGCTGATGCTAACCGACTGGCCCATCAATTGATAGCACAGGGAGTCAAGCCGGATCAGCGGGTAGCGATTTGCATGGCAAGCACACCGGCGCGGGTGGTGGGTTTGTTGGCGGTGTTGAAAGCCGGTGGTGCCTATGTGCCTCTGGAGCCAGCTTATTCGGGGGAACGTCTGACGCATATCCTGAATGATGCGGCGCCTTCAATAATATTGGCTGATGAGACCGGACAGGTAGCGTTGGGGGGCGAGGAAGCGCTTGTCGGGTTGACTTTGGTTGATCCGAACAGTCGGCTTGATCCGAATTCCTTACCTGATCAAACGGATAGCAATCCGCAGGTAGCGGAGCTGACTTCCCGTCATTTGGCCTATGTGATTTACACCTCTGGTTCTACCGGCGTGCCCAAAGGGGTGATGGTTGAACATCGTGGATTGGTCAATCTTATTCGGGATAAAATTGTCCAGTTTGGTATTCATTCCGGTAATCGCGTGTTGCAGTTCGCTTCATTTGGTTTCGATGCCAGTGTCTGGGAAACCATGATGGCGCTGGCTGGTGGAGCCTGTTTGGCCATTCCTGCCAACACGGTTCGTCAGGATCCGCACCGCCTCTGGCATTATCTGGAAGAACAAGCGGTGACGCACGCTTGTTTAACGCCGGCTCTGCTACGGGATGGGGCGGATTTACCGACGTTGACGATAAAACCGACCGTGATACTGGGTGGTGAAGCGCCCAGCCCGACGTTACTTCGGACATTGCACCGTCAGGCCACACTGTTCAATGCCTATGGTCCGACAGAAATTACCGTATGTGCCACCCACTGGCGTTGTCCGTTAAACTATACCGAGGCGTTAGCGCCTATTGGGCGTCCAACGGCGAATACCCGAATTTATCTGCTGGATGACTACGGTCAGCCAGTGCCATTGGGGGTAGTGGGAGAGCTGTATATTGGTGGTGTCGGCGTGACACGCGGCTATCTCAATCTCCCTGATCTGACTGATGAGCGTTTTCTGGTTGACCCGTTTAGTGATGCAATTGATGCGAGAATGTATCGCACCGGAGATTTGGTTCGCTACTTGCCAGATGGCAATCTGGTATTTGTTGGCCGTAACGATCAGCAGGTTAAAATCCGCGGATTTCGGATCGAACCGGCTGAAATCGAAGCTCGGTTGACAGAATATCCTGCGGTGCGCGAAGCGTGGGTACTGGCGCTGGATGACGGGCAAGATAAACGTTTGGTTGCCTACGTTGTCGCGGAAGAAGACAACGGATTGGCTGCCCGTTTGCGTGAGCATCTGAATGCTATTTTGCCTGATTATATGGTGCCGGCGGCTTTTGTGCGTCTGGACGCCTTCCCGCTGACACCAAACGGCAAATTGGATCGTCGGGCGTTACCGGCGCCGGAGCAGAATGCCTTTGCCCGTCAGGTTTACGCAGCACCACAAGGAGAGATAGAAACCGCATTGGCGTCTATCTGGAGTGAATTATTAGGCGTTGAGCAGATAAGCCGTTATGACAACTTCTTTGCGTTGGGTGGTCATTCACTGTTAGCGGTACGGGTCATGAATCGTATCGCCGCTTTCGGTGTTGAATTGCCGCTGGTTGCTTTATTTACGTCACCGTCACTCGCGGCCTTTGCGGAGAGGATTAGCGCCCAACGCAATGAGGGAAGGAATAAATTGTCTGAGATTATTCCCGTATCCCGTGCTAGTGCTTTACCACTGTCATTCGCCCAACAGCGTTTGTGGTTTCTGGCTCAGTTTGATGGCGTCAGTGATACCTATCATATTCCGTTGGCACTGCATTTGCATGGTCAGCTTAATATTGCCGCTTGGCAGCAGGCGTTAAATCGTCTGTTTGCCCGTCACGAAGCGCTGCGTTCAGTTTTTATCATGGCTGACGGTCAGCCTCAGGTTGAATTGTTGCCGGCGGGATCCGGCTTGCCGATGAAACAATACGATCTGCGTAGCGTGCCTGAAATAGATGAACAATTTAAGCTTCTGTGCGCACAGCAAGCAGAAACGCCGTTTGATCTTGCCCGTGGTCCCTTAATCCGTTGCGCGCTGATACAACGGACGGATAGGGATTACGTTTTCTTACTGACTCAGCATCACATTGTGTCTGATGGCTGGTCTTTTGGCATACTGAAATCAGAACTGAGCGCCCTTTATTCCGCTTGCTTGCATGAACAGCCTGATCCCTTGCCCTCGCTGGTTATTCAATATCCTGATTATGCTGTCTGGCAGCGTAAGGTATTTTCTGTTGAAGGATTGCGGGTGCAGAGTGATTACTGGCGCCGCACACTGGCTAATGCCCCGATATTGCTGGAATTGCCGACAGATCGCCCCCGTCCATCCCGACAATCATTTGCCGGCGGCCGAATACCTGTGCAGATTGATGCCGCGCTGATACAGGCCTTGAAACAGCTAGGACAACAACACGGCACTACATTATTTATGACATTGCTGGCCGCTTGGGCGGCATTATTGTCACGTCTGTCCGGTCAGGATGATCTGGTGATCGGTATACCAAGCGCCAACCGCAACCGGCGGGAGATCGAGCCGCTGATCGGATTCTTTGTCAATACTCTGGCATTGCGCATTGATTTGTCCGGTACACCGGATATGGTCACACTACTCCGGCGTGTACGGCAGACGATACTGGAAGCACAAGAGCATCAGGATCTGCCTTTCGAACAGGTGGTTGAGATCGTACAACCGCCGCGCAGACCAGAACATACCCCGTTATTTCAGGTGATGTTTGCCTGGCAGGAGAATGATACAGAAGAGTGGCAACTACCGGAATTAGCGGTGACGCCAGTCGTACAGGGATACGATATTGCTAAATTCGATCTGCAACTGGAATTGACGGAGAAGGCGGGTGAAGTTGTTGGGGAACTGAATTATTCTTCGGCTCTGTTCAACCCTGAAACGATTGAAAGACAGGTCGGTTATTTGCAGGCCCTATTGCGGGCAATGGTGAGTCATCCTCATCAACCAGTCACGACTATGGATATTTTGTCATCCACTGAGCGGACATTATTGCTGGAAACCTGGAATGCGGCCGTAGCGCCGTATCCTGAACAGTTGTGTGTTCATCAGTTGATTGAGCAACAGGTGGAGAGAACGCCGTATGCCATAGCAGTAAAGTATGAAAACCAGACACTCAACTATGCTGAATTAAATGCCCGCGCCAACCGATTAGCGCATCAACTGATTGCATTAGGGGTAGTACCCGACCAGCCGGTAGCCATTTGTGTGACACGCTCACCGGAGAGAATAGTGGGATTGCTGGCGGTGTTGAAAGCGGGTGGTGCTTATGTACCGTTGGATCCGGCTTATCCGGGTGAACGTCTGGCTTATTTGCTCACTGATGCTGCACCCACTATTTTGCTGGCGGATAGTATTGGACGGGCGGCACTGGGTGAAGAAGCACTGAAGATGTTCACTGTACTCGATCCAAATGCCCTGCCAGATCAGCCGGACAGTAACCCACAGGTTCCTGAACTCACCTCACGGCATCTGGCGTATGTGATCTACACTTCCGGATCTACCGGCAGACCGAAAGGGGTGATGATTGAACATCAGAGTGTGGTTAACCTGACGCTGGAACAAATTGCTCAGTTTGATGTTGGTGTCACCAGCCGGATGTTGCAGTTTGCCTCATTTGGCTTCGATGCCAGCGTCTGGGAAATCATGATGGCGTTGAGCAGTGGGGCTATGCTGGTTATTCCACCTGAAACAATCCGGCAAGATCTGCACCGTCTCTGGCATTTTCTGGAAGAACAGGGAATAACACTCGCCTGCATGACACCAGCCATGTTCCACGATGGCACCGGTTTGCCGGAAATAGCCATAAAACCCACATTAATGTTTGCAGGAGAAACACCGGCTACCGCCTTGTTTCAAACATTGTGCAGTAGGGCGGATTTGATCAATGCTTATGGCCCGACGGAAATCACCGTTTGCGCCACTATTTGGAATTGCCCGTCAGACTATACGGGGGGATTAATCCCCATCGGTAAACCGACAGTTAACAAACGTCTCTATCTGTTAGACAAACACGGTCAGCCGGTGCCGCTGGGCGCAGTAGGTGAGTTATATATTGGCGGTGTGGGTGTAGCCCGTGGCTATCTCAATCACCCTGAGCTTACTGCCGAACGTTTCCTGACGGATCCGTTTAGTGATGACATTGATGCCCGTATGTATCGCACTGGGGATTTAGCCCGTTACCTGCCGGATGGCAATTTGGTGTTTGCTGGTCGTAATGATCAACAGGTGAAAATCCGTGGTTTCCGTATTGAGCCGGGAGAAATTGAGGCGCACCTAACCGAACATCCATTGGTGAGTGAAGCGTTGGTACTGGCGTTGGGTGACGGTCAGGATAAGCGTTTGATCGCCTACATCGTGGCGGAAGAAGACCACGGATTAGCTGCCCGTTTGCGTGAACATCTGAGTACTATTTTACCTGACTATATGATACCGGCGGCTTTTGTGTGTATGGATACTTTTCCGTTGACGCCGAACGGAAAATTGGATCGCCAAGCGTTGCCGGCGCCTGATCAACATGCTTTTGCCCGTCAGGTTTACGAAGCGCCGCAAGGCGAAATTGAGCACGCGCTCGCCGCTATCTGGAGTGAATTGCTGGAGGTTGAGCAGATTAGCCGGCACGACAGTTTCTTTGCGCTGGGTGGTCACTCACTGCTTGCTGTGCGGATGATTGAACGTCTGCGGCGTATGGGGTTGGGCGTATCGGTTCAAACGCTATTCGAGCAGCCGACACTCAGTGTTTTGGCTCAGTCTCTGGCTCAACATTGTGAAATCAGAGTACCTGACAACGGCATTACACCGGATATGATTACGCTGACACCAGACATGTTGCCGTTGATTGATCTGACTCAGCCGGAGATTGACCGCATAGTGGAACAAGTTCCTGGCGGGATTGCCAACATTCAGGATATCTACGCCTTGTCACCGCTACAGGATGGCATTTTATTCCACCATTTGCTGGCAAACGAAGGCGATCCTTATCTTCTGATAACCCAACAGGCTTTTGCGGATCGGTCTTTGCTGGATCGTTACCTGACCGCGGTTCAACAGGTGGTTGACCGCCATGATATTCTGCGTACCGCTTTTATCTGGGAGGGATTATCCACTCCGGCTCAGGTAGTTTGTCGCCAAGTTCCCTTATCTATCACAGAATTGACACTTAATCCGGCTGACGGTTCGATCAGTGATCAACTGGCTCAACGTTTTGATCCACGCCAGTATCGTATTGACCTGAGTCAGGCTCCGTTGTTGCGCTTTGTTATTGCTCAGGATACTGATGGCCGCTGGATCCTGCTGCAACTACTGCATCACCTGATTGGCGACCATACCACATTGGAATTGATGAACAGTGAAGTGCGGGCGTATCTTACCGGACGAGGGAACAGCTTGCCGGTTTCGACACCTTTCCGTTATCTGGTGGCGCAGGCTCGGTTGGGCACCAGCCAGACGGAGCATACCCGTTTCTTTACCGATATGCTGGCGGCGGTAGACGAGCCGACGCTACCGTTCGGATTGACGGAAGTACACCATGATGGCTCGCAGGTGACGGAATCGCACAGAATGCTGACTCCTGCACTGAATAACCGTTTGCGTCATCAAGCCCGACGTTTGGGCGTCAGTGTGGCGGCACTGTGTCATTTGGCCTGGGCGCAAGTGTTGTCGCGTACCAGTGGTCAGAAACAAGTGGTATTTGGCACGGTGTTGTTCGGGCGTATGCAGGCTGGCGAAGGTGCCGACAATGGCATGGGATTGTTTATTAATACCCTGCCGTTACGGCTGGATATGGATGAAACGCCGGTGCAGGAGAGTGTACAGGCCGCCCACACCCGATTGGCTGGATTATTAGCGCATGAACATGCATCACTAGCACTGGCTCAACGTTGCAGCGGGGTAGCCAGTGGGACACCGTTGTTTAATGCGCTGCTGAATTACCGACACAATACACAACCGGTGACGCCGGATGAAATCATCAACGGAATTGAATTTCTGGGGGCACAGGAGCGAACCAACTATCCGTTTGTGTTATCGGTAGAGGATGGTGGTTCCGATTTGGGGCTGACTGCTCAGGTAGTGCAACCATTTGATCCCGAAAGGATATGTGATTATATGCAGCAGGCTCTGGAGAGCCTGACTGAGGCGCTTGAACAGGCGCCGGAAATGCCAGTACAGAGGTTGGAAATCCTGCCAGCCACTGAGCGCACATTGTTGCTGAAAACCTGGAATTCGACTGAAACAACCTATCCTGACCAACTGTGCATTCATCAATTGTTTGAGCAACAGGTGGAGAATGCACCGGATGCCACAGCGTTAGTATATGAAAACCAATCTCTTAGCTATGCGGAATTGAATATCCGTGCTAACCGGCTGGCGCATCAGCTTATCGCGCTGGGTGTCGTGCCGGATCAACGGGTGGCGATTTGCATGGCAAGTTCACCGGCACGGATAGTGGGGATGTTGGCAGTATTGAAAGCAGGGGGGGCTTACGTGCCGCTAGATCCCGCTTATCCGGGTGAGCGTTTGCACCATATTTTGACCGATGCTGCACCGGCTATTTTATTGGCAGATAATAGCGGACGCTCAGTATTAAATGAGCAAATACTTTCGCAGCAAGTTGTTCTTGATCCGAACTCATTACCTGATCAGCCAGATACCGATCAACCGGATCATAACCCACAAATCGCTGCATTGACCGCCCATCATCTGGCTTATGTGATTTATACCTCTGGCTCGACGGGGACGCCGAAAGGAGTGATGGTTGAACATTGCGGGTTGGTCAACCTTATTCGGGATAAAATCACTCAGTTCGCCATTCATTCCCATAGCCGGATGTTGCAATTCGCTTCATTTGGTTTCGATGCCAGTGTCTGGGAAATTATGATGACATTATGCGGTGGCGCCAGTCTGGCTATTCCTGACGATGCGGTTCGTCAGGATCCGCGCCGCCTGTGGCAGTATCTGGAAGAGCAATCGGTAACGCATGCTTGTCTGACACCTGCCCTGTTGCGGGATGGGGCTGATTTACCGGCGATGACCATCAAGCCAACACTAATACTGGGCGGTGAGGCTCCCTGTGTGGCCTTGCTTCAGGCACTGAGTGGCAGGGCAACGGTATTCAATGCCTATGGCCCGACAGAAATTACCGTTTGTGCCACTGCTTGGCGTTGTCCATCAAACTATCAGGGGGGATTCATTCCGATTGGACGCCCGACGGCCAACACCTGTGTTTATTTGCTGGATGCCCTCAGTCAGCCGGTGCCCTTGGGAGCAGTAGGTGAGCTGTATATTGGTGGTGCCGGTGTTGCACGTGGCTATCTCAATCGCCCTGAACTGACCAGTGAACGTTTCCTTGCTGATCCATTTAGTGGCGCAGCCAATGCACGTATGTATCGAACCGGAGATTTGGTTCGCTACTTGCCGGATGGCAATCTGGTATTTGTTGGCCGTAACGATCAGCAGATTAAAATCCGTGGTTTCCGGATTGAACCGGGGGAAATTGAAGTCCGGCTGACAGAACATTCTGCGGTACGTGAAGCACAAGTATTGGCAGTGGGTGATGGGCAGGAGAAACGTCTGGTTGCTTATGTAGTAGTAGAAACGGCAGAAGTAGTAGAAACGGCAGAAGCAGATGATGGATTGGTTAATCGTCTGCGTGAACATCTGAGCGCGTCATTGCCTGATTACATGGTGCCGGCGGCCTTTGTACGTCTGGACGCATTTCCGCTGACACCTAACGGCAAACTGGATCGTCGGGCGCTACCGATGCCAGGAGAAGAAGCCTTTGCCCGCCAGATTTACGCGGCACCACAAGGGGAAACGGAAACCGCCCTCGCCGCGATTTGGCATGACCTACTGGGCGTTGAGCAGATAAGCCGGTATGACAGTTTCTTTGCATTGGGTGGTCATTCATTGCTCGCGGTACGCATGGTCGAACGTTTGCGTAATCTGGGTTTTACACTGGCAATACGTGACCTGTTCCAATCTCCTGTATTGTCTGAACTTGCCCAAACTTTGAAACTGAATCAGGACGAATGTGTGCCTGCCAACGTCATTACGCCCGCAACGACGAAGCTGACACCGGAAATGTTACCGTTGATTGATCTCACTCAGCCTGAGATTGATCGCATTATCGAACAGGTTCCGGGCGGGATTACCAATATTCAGGATATCTATGCGTTGTCGCCGTTACAGGACGGCATTTTGTTCCACCATCTATTGGCAAACGAAGGTGACCCGTATTTGCTGGCGGGTCGAATGGCTTTTGCTGATCGTCCTTTGTTGGATTGTTATCTGGCTGCGGTTCAACAGGTCATTGATCGCCATGACATCCTGCGTACTGCTTTTATCTGGGAAGGATTATCTGTTCCTGCTCAGGTGGTTTGCCGTCAAGTGCGATTATCAGTGACTGAATTGACACTGGATCCTGCCGACGGATCAGTCAGCGACCAGTTAGCTCAACATTTCGATCCGCGCCAATATCGTATTGATTTGGGACAGGCGCCGTTGCTGCGTTTTGTCGTGGCACCGGAGAGCGATGGTCGCTGGATTGTACTGCAACTGATGCATCATTTGATTGGTGACCATACCGCGTTGGATGTGATGAGCAACGAAGTTCAGGCCTATCTTGATGGGCAGGAAAACGATTTACCTGCGCCGGCACCTTTCCGCAATCTGGTGGCGCAGGCGCGGCTGGGGGTAAGCCAGAAACAGCATATTCGCTTCTTTACCGACATGTTGGCTGAGGTGGATGAGCCTACGTTGCCGTTCGGATTGACAGAGGTTCATCATGATGGTTCGCAAATCACAGAATCGCACCAGATGTTGACCGCAGAGCTGAACGAACGTTTACGCAGTCAGGCACGGCGTCTGGGCGTTAGCCTGGCTGCCTTGTGTCATCTGGCCTGGGCGCAGGTGTTGTCGCGTACCAGCGGACAGGAACAAGTGGTATTCGGCACCGTATTGTTCGGGCGCATGGCAGCCGGTGAAGGTGCAGACAATGGCATGGGATTGTTTATCAATACCTTGCCGCTACGGCTGGATATAGATAATACACCGGTACAGGACAGTGTACAGGTGACACATCGCTGGCTGGCGGGATTGTTGGCACATGAGCATGCATCACTGGCGCTGGCTCAACGTTGCAGTGGAGTACAAGGCGGAACCCCACTGTTCAGTACCTTGCTGAACTATCGGCACAACGCATTGCCAACGGCTTCGAATGAAATCATGGATGGTGTTGAATTCCTTGGCGCACAGGAGCGAACCAATTATCCGTTTACGCTGTCAGTGGAAGATTTTGGTGAAGCGCTGGGTTTAACCGCGCAAATTGTCCAGCCATTTGATCCGGAGCGGGTCTGTGGTTATATGCAACGGGCGCTGGAAAGTTTGGTGGAAGCCCTTGAACAGGCTCCAGAAACGCCGGTGCGGATGCTGGAAATCCTGCCTGAGACAGAAAAAAATTTATTACTGAAAACCTGGAACGCAACTGAAACAGCATATCCTGACCAACTGTGCATTCATCAACTGTTCGAACAACAAGTGGAGAAAAACCCTGATGCCACGGCGTTGATCTATGAAGAACAAATTTTCAGTTATGCGGAGCTGAACGGCTATGCTAACCGGCTGGCTCACCAATTAATCGAACTGGGTGTGCAGCCTGATCAACGGGTGGCGATTTGTGTGAAACGTGCACCATCAAGGGTTGCGGGGCTATTGGCAGTCCTGAAAGCGGGTGGCGCTTACGTACCACTGGATCCCGCCTATCCGGCAGATCGTCTGGCGTATATGCTGGATGATGCCGCTCCGTTGGTGGTACTGGCGGATAATACCGGTCGTGCCGCACTGGGTGAAAAAGCACTGGCGAAATTAACCGTACTTGACCCGAATACCCTGCCTGACCAGCCAGACAACAATCCGCAGACTCCTGCGTTAACTTCACGGCATCTGGCCTATGTGATTTATACTTCTGGCTCGACCGGTATGCCGAAAGGGGTGATGGTTGAACATCGTGGGTTAGTCAACCTTATCCGAGATAAAATCAGCCAGTTTGACATTCATCCCCATAGCAGAATGTTGCAATTCGCCTCATTTGGTTTCGATGCCAGCGTCTGGGAAATCATGATGGCATTGTGTGGTGGTGCCACCTTGGATATTCCTGCCGATACGGTTCGTCAGGATCCGCGCCGCCTGTGGCAGTATCTGGAAGAACAGGCGGTGACTCATGCCTGCCTGACACCGGCTCTGTTGAGGGATGGGGCGGATTTACCGGAGATAAACCTAAAACCAACACTGATACTGGGTGGCGAAGCTCCCAGTGCGGCACTGCTCCAGTCACTGTGTGGCCGAGCCACGTTGTTCAATGCTTATGGCCCGACAGAAATCACGGTATGTGCCACCACTTGGCATTGTCCGGCAGATTATATCGATGTATTAACGCCTATTGGACGTCCGACGGCCAACACCTGTGTTTATCTGCTGGATGCCTGCGGCCAGCCGGTTCCATTGGGAGCGGTAGGGGAATTGTATATTGGTGGTGATGGTGTCGCGCGTGGCTATCTCAACCGTCCTGATCTGACCGCTGAACGTTTCTTGGTTGACCCATTTAATCAGACACCGGAAGCACGGATGTACCGAACCGGAGATTTAGCCCGTTACTTGCCGGATGGTGACCTGATATTTATTGGCCGTAACGATCAGCAAGTTAAAATCCGGGGATTCCGTATTGAACCGGGTGAGATCGAAGCTCGATTGATAGAATATCCGGCGGTGCGTGAAGCTATCGTACTGGCTCTGGGGGATGGGCAGGATAAACGCCTGATCGCTTATGTCGCGGCGGAAGAAGATAACGGATTGGCTGTTCGGTTGCGTGAACATCTGAGTGCTATTTTGCCTGATTATATGGTGCCGGCGGCTTTTGTACGTCTGGACGCATTTCCTCTAACCCCTAACGGTAAGCTGGATCGTCGGGCACTGCCGAACCCTGATCAGAATGCCTTTGCTCATCAAGCCTATGAAGCGCCACAGGGAGAGGTTGAGATCGCATTGGCTGCCATCTGGTGTGAGCTGCTGGAGATTGAGCAAATAGGCCGGTATGACAATTTCTTTGCCTTGGGTGGACACTCGCTGCTTGCTATGCGGATGATAAACCTTGCCGCCGGTCGTGGTTTGATGTGTACATTAAATAACCTATTCCAATGCCCTGTGCTGGCTGAACTGGCATCAAAAATCACATTAGATCCACTATCTCAGCCGCAAAGCAGTGCGATACCTGTGCGGCCATTTGGAACGGAACCGCCGCTATTCTTTGTGCCTAGCGGCATGGATGATTACTCCTATGTTTTTGGATTGGCTCAACATATTCAGTCCGGCTATCCGATTTATGCATTACCTTGGCCGTCTATCAATGAAGAGCAGATATCGACTATTGAAGCGCTGGCCGCCAAAATGATCACCTTTATGAAAGCGGTTCAACCGGAAGGCCGATACCGGATCTACGGTTACTCTTCTGGTGGTGTACTGGCTTATGCCATTGCCCAACAACTTTTGCATGCCGGTGAAACCGTCGATTTCCTGGGTTTGATTGATACGCCAGCCCCTCATTGTTTCAGGCGGCAGGTCATTCAACCAAAACTCCAATTTCTTGCTGAACTGGCAAAACAGTCGGGGGGAAAACATGAAGAGGAAATTGCGGTATTGCATCAGGGAATTGATAAACTGAATTTGGTGCAATTTATTGCCGCGGCGCAGGAACTGGAACTCTATCCGGCAAACCTGAGTCCTGACTTGATCGCAAAACGTTGGGAGCAGATGGTAAATTATATGCAAATGGTCAAGGAATATGAGCCACAAGCATTGGCGATAACGCTCCACCAATTTTATGCAAGAGAGTCTTATCCGCAGCTCCCTTTTGTTACGGAAGCCGAATTACCTTCCTTTAGTATGGAACCGTCGTTAGGCTGGAAGCAGGTCATGCCTGATTCTTTGCTCCAGCTAACATCTGTACCGGGCGACCACTTTAGCCTGATGGAGGATAGTAAAAATAAAACCATTTTGGCTAAAGCCCTAAGTATGGCGTTGGCAATGAATTGTGAAGCGGAGGAGGTGTTATGTCAGTGATATGGCAGAAATAGCAAGCGATTATTGACGGCGATATTGTCTGGTTAAAGATATTTATCTGGTAAGCCATAAAATCCCGCCCCGCTTTTTATTATTAAACCGATAAGAAGCGGGGCGGGTGTTCTTGGCATAATTTGACATTTAGTCATCACTGAGCAAAATTTCATTTTTGCAGTCACACTCCCTTCCTATTGAGTAAACTGTTTAAGCCATTAATGACTATTTCTTTGGTTTCATGCTTACGTATTGCCGCATAAACATCAATATTCAAGGATTGAGCAGCGACTTCATCTAATTCTCTGTAACAAAGTCCTTTTTGATTAAAAATACACATAGAGCGGGGCATTAATGCTATGCCTTTTCCTCTTGAAATACTGGAAAGCATGACCAGTGAGTCATCAGGTTCTTTACATCTTTTTAATAGGAAAGGTAATTGTTGAAAATAATTTTCACATTTATCGTAAAAAACGGGATTTGCATTTCTTGAAAACCAAAAAAGGGGGAGATCTGAAACATCTGTAAGAGACACTTTTTCTTTTAGACTACCAGGATGAGAGGACGGCATTGCCAGCAGAAGAGGTTCACGATAGAGCCAGTAAAATTGAAAATCATATTCATTATGTAGGCTCTGTTCTCCTATAATAACAAGATCCATTTTATCTTTTGAGAGAAAATGCAAGAGCTGGCTAGAGACCAGATGCTGTGTGTCAATTTCATCTCCTATCATAAGTACCTTAAAACTACCGTCACACTGTCTGCTTTGCTGATCGGCATTGTTCTTTTGAACTTAGGTATCAGAGCAGAATTATTATCCCGCACAGATATTCTGATAGCGATAGTTTTATGGGGAGTCGCAATTTCTGGGATTTTCGTGGGCTTACAAACCTGGGTGCTCCGTTTGGCTGGTGATAAAACATTTCCTGCATCTGCGGTGTATGTTTCGTTTTTTAACGGAGCAATCGGTATTGGTGCTTTATTGGGATCTTGGATGGTGTCCGCTTTATCACTTCATGCACTATTCATTACCGCAGGTGCGGCAATTGTTCTGTCCATACTGATTATTGCTATGATCCCTTCTAACAATTCCATCAGTAAAACATTTACGGAGAAAGCTGTATGTTAGGTTGATGAAATCTTAGCTAAGTAATCGATATCTTAGATCCTCAATTGAATTGTTCGCTTTAATAATAAAGCATTTTGATTATCGGCGGTCATTTTGGCCGCTAGCATTTTACCCTGATGGTTGACGATCAAATGCCACTTTATCAAGAAAATCCTTCATTATTTTGTATATCTGAGTCTCTTGTTCAGACAAAATAAAATGATCACCAGATACCTCAATAATATTAAATGTTTTTTGAGTACATTCCCGCCAACGTAAAGGAGGAATTGGCAATAATGGATCATTATTTCCATAAACCACTAAAATTGGAATATCGTTCAATGGAGAAGACAATTTTGCACTAATTGAATTAGCAACACATAAATCTGCTTTCAATACATTTAAAAAACTTTGTAACATTGCAGATTCTTCCCGTAACCATTCAGGAAGCTGACCTAATTTTGTAGTAAATTTTAGCAATTGTTGACGAGTAAATTCCCCAGTCTCTAAGGAGAATTTTCGACGACAATGTATAGGTTCATTAGAAATCACTACCAAGATAATGTTTCTTTTAGGTGATAGTTTACGGCAATATGCAGCCATTACATAGGCAATATATGCCCCTAAGCTATACCCAAATAAAACAATATCACCTTGAGTTGGGATTTGCGGTGCAAAATCCTCAATAACATGATCAGCACAATATAATAATGGTTCATGACGACGACGCCCCCGCCCAGGCATTTCAAGTTGAATAACGTTGAAATCATCAAAACAACGTTTGGCAAAATCCGAAAATATAGATGAATTACCGCCAGCATGATGAAACATCACTAATTGAGGACGTTGATTATTCATAATGCCTCCCTTCTGCAATACGCCCTAATAAAGCTGAAAGGACAATAATCGCTCCTCCTATACCTTTTAAAATACCAATAGATTCCCCCATCAGTATGATGGCAAACAGAGCCGCAAAAGCGGGTTCCAGAGACAAAATTAATCCTACTCGTGTCGGACTTGTTGTTTTGGCAGCATAAAGTTGCATGAGGAATGCAAAGGCAGTTGCCATCACACTTAAAAATAAAATGTATCCCCAGGCATTAAGAGAGATCGCAGGGATAAAGCGCAATGAAGTGGGTTCAATGGTTAAAACAAAAATGAACCCTAATAGAGCGACGGTGACCAACTCAATCAGAGTGATATTAATCAATGAATAGGATTCACATTCTGTTTGTTTACCAAACATGAAAATTTGGAAACCACGAATCAAAGCAGCAAGCAGGATTAGCACGTCTCCCTTATTAATTCCGAAATTACCCGTATTGGCAAAACTTAATATTCCTCCACCAACTAAAGACAAGATGCATGTACAGTAAATCAATTTACTTTGCTTACGTTTTCCAAACACACGTTCAAAGAACGGTACTATTACTACCGATAATGCAATAAGAAATCCGGCATTAGCCGCTGTCGTATATTTCACTCCTAACGTTTCCAGCGTCAAAATGGCATACAATAAACAACCAAATATTAAGCCGTTAACTAATTCCCCTTGAGTAATTTTACGCAAGCGTATTTGAGCACCAATAAGTATAAAAGGTACAGATAAAGCAAAACGAAGCATTAGAAACAGTGGCACAGTGATACCAGCTTGAATGATGAGCTGCATCAGGGAATAACTCGCCCCCCAAGACAGGGCAATAACCAGTAATCCCAAATCTAAAAGATATAGTCTTGTATTCGATAATCGATTATGAGGCATGATTTGACCTCAAAAAAATATGGCTGGCGTCATAGCTGATACGCAAAATCCCCTTTTTGACTTTGGCTGACTTAATCGAAAATTCATTGATTTTTTTAAGATTATCAACATGTGTACCAGCGCAAGAGGTAGGCTCGGTGTCTTCAATTAAACACAAACGGATGTTGCCTTCATACCAAGTCTTTACTTGCTTACCATCAGATAATTTAATGCTAATAGCTGCTTCAATATCCTGTAATGGTAATTGATGTAACGGTATGGTTTGGTTTCCTGTTGGAGAAAATTCTACTCGTGACTCTCCAGGAAAATGATGACCTTTAGTTGCTATCCAACCATATTGGCGCAATTCCCAGTCCAGTAAATGACCAGTAGTATGTAATGCTGCGTGAGAAATACGATCTGCGACCGAAACTTTGGATATCATTTTATCTCCTAGCGAACAGCGAAGAGGTAATTCAGGATATATAGCTACCTGACCGGTAGTAGGTTGTTTCCTGATCTGGACAGCTATATCATTCACCCACCCAATATCAGACGGCTGACCACCGCCTTGTGGATGAAAAATATTCTCTTTTAGAATAAACCAATTCCCCCAATCATCGGAACCACTCGCAATTATTTCGCTCGTGCAGAAAAAACAATATGTATCGTCCAGATAGCGCTGAATTTGTGTCATAAAAAATGCCTTTTATGATTGTGCCAATAATGGAGTAAACGGTTGTCCACGTAAGTTATGAGAAATGACCCGATTGTTATTATTACGATTTTTTCCTGATACGATCACACAACCAAATTTATCAAGAGGTATATTTCCACCATATTCGTAAACATGGTCAGTATTGGGATAGATATCAACATTACTGGGAGCATAACGGGCTACAAACCCCATACGGAAATTATCTTTAGTCATATTTGGATGAGAGGCATGCATCAATGTGGACCAGAAGATCACACACTGACCGGCTTTCATTTCTAGAGAAACTGCTTGTGTTTCATCGGGTTTCCAGTCTGGTTTAATTTGCAATTGTCGATAATCGTAACCAAAAAAACCACGATGAATGCCATCCTTAGTCAAACTATTGACAATATCGCTTTGATATTCCATTGATTTAGTTTCATCATAATTCATCTTGACATGAGTACCAGGAATGATTTGCAAACAACCATTTTCAATTGTGGCATCTGTAAATGCAGTCCAAACCGTTAATGTTCCTTTACCAAACTGTTCTTCTGTTTCTCCTGGCCATAAAATTTGAGGTTTACCACTGGCATTCGCGAAAGTATCAGCTTGATGCCAATCTGTCCCCTCATCTCCTGGATATTTTGGGAAAAACTCAGTTCTCCAGCATAAAACGTCATCTCCTAAAATACTCGAAACAGGGGTAACTATTTTAGGATGGATGATATGTTGACTAAGCAAGTTAAGATCTAAGTGGCGATCGTAGTTCGAAATATTAGTTACGGCCCCATATGAATCAGTAGGATATGCAGCATAACTACGATCAGGAAGTTGGCGGCGTACATCATTCCACACTTTATTCACTTCTTCTTGAGAATAAATGGTTAACGGACCAATAAATCCATTTTTATGAAAATTATTTAACTGCTCTTTATTAAGTTTAAAATACATAAAAAACCTCCTATTTTAAATTGATTATTTATATATAAGTAGCTTCAATAAATGTTTCATTCAGCGTGGCGTTAAAAAGCTTCTCCATAGACAAAATTAAACTAAATTCATTTTTTATTTTCTCATTTAATAAGATTGCTATCATGGAATGACCACCAACATCAATAAAATTATCATTAGATTTAACTGTTTTTTCTAGCATACTTTCCAATAAGGCAAGATATCTATCTAATGCCTTTAACTTAATATTGTTTTCATCAGTTAACATATTGGTATCTTTCATTTATTTACTCCAAATAATTTAAAATTAGTTTTTTATCAATTTTGCCATTAATCGTTTTAGGCATAGTTTCTATTTTTCTATAACGTAATGGTCTCATATATATTGGCAAGTTTTCTTTTGCTAAATTTGTTAAAGCTCCAATGGATTCTTTTGCTGGTGCGGAAGAAGTGAAAAAACAAATCAAATAATCACTACTAACTTCAGAATATGAAGCCATTACTGAAATATCATTTATTTTTTCATATCTAGCGAGAACAGATTCAATCTCTCCAATTTCAATTCTATAACCATTTATTTTAACTTGCTGATCACGTCGACCACAATAAACTAATTCACCTCGCTCGTTATAAGAGACTAAATCACCAGAACAATAATATCGACGCCAAATACCATTGATCTCTAACCAGATAAACTTATCTTTGCTCTTAGTCTCATCATTTAAATATCCTTTAGTTACTTGATTACCTGATAATAAAAGCTCACCACTTTCGGTAGTTACACTATCATTACTTATTGGACGGATGATATAATCGAATCCAGGTAATAAATATCCTATAGTGGATTCAAAATTTTCTAAATCATTTTCATTAACAACATGCCAACTGGCGTGAATTGTAGTTTCAGTAATACCATACATATTAACTAATTGAGGTGAGTTCAAACCAAACTGTTGATACCAATTTCTCAATGTTTGAAAGTTTAACCTCTCTCCTCCGAAGATAATAAAACGTAATGATAATTCTTCCATTCTGAATTCAGCAAGGGCCTGGGAATTAATAGAAAACGCTGTCGGAGTTTGATTTAGTAGAGTAACTTTTTCATCTTTAACTAATTTAGCCAACTTATATGGCGTTATTCGCGTCTCTTCATCTGGTATCACTAACCTGCCACCATATGCTAAAACAGACCAAATTTCCCATACTGAAAAATCAAATGCATAAGAATGATATAAAAGTGTAGTATCAGTCTCATTGAAACGATAAAAACATTCTGTTGCATTAAATAATGAGAGTAAGTTTTCGTGAGTAATTGGAACTCCCTTTGGGTAGCCAGTAGTTCCAGATGTATATATTATATACGCAATTTCTTGTGATAATGATTCGTCATACACCATAGATGTTGGTGTAGCATTAATCATAAAATTAATATTTTCTGTTCTACATCTATGATGTAAAATTGAACTATCATCATTGATGATTAAAACTGGACAGGCGTCATTAATAATTAAATGATTTCTTTCTTTAGGTGCTTTTTTATCAATTGGAATATATGCTGCCCCAACACATTGCACTGCGAATAAAGTAGCTATCAATTCTACAGAGTGAGAAAGTGCTACAGCGACTTTATCACCTGGTTTAACTCCTCTATTTCGCAATTCATTAGATATATTTATAATAAAATTTTGTAGTCCGTGGTAACTCAGTTCCCTTTGGTTTTCTTTAATTGCTATTTTTTTTGGATATTTTTTAGCAGCAATAAAAAATCGGCTTAACATCGTTTTTTTATTACATTCCATTGATAAAGACTCGATCACAGAAAATCTCCTATAGTAAAAACTGCTTTAACAAAGACCTGTAATTTTTTTTCACATTCATTATTAGTGACAATTAAAATATTATTTTTATAAGAATCAGAAATATGACATGCATATTAAATTTATTATTGTTCCATTTAACACAACAACACTAAAAGATAGCTCTTAAACAATTTATAAACCAGATCAAAAACGCGAAAATTTAAATTTTCGCTGGAAACATAAGAAGCAAAGATCCCAGTTACATAATCATTATGCTTCTGGAGATTTGTGTCTTTAATTGTGTTTGTCTTTAATTAAAATATCGCGAAACCTTTCAACATCAGTGATTTTACTAAAGCTTATTTAGCCAGCAATCCACGGATATGATTGAGCAGTTGCGTTTTTTTCTCTTACCACAAGTTGCCGCATTTTCAAAAGAGTTTGCTCATCTCGCTGTTCAAGGCTTTTTACTCTCACCGTACGTCTCGTACCATGCTGGCAGGTTTCAGCAATTGCCTGAGCATCGCTATAGTTATTCTTTTGCTTCTAAATCATTACATAGGACTTGCGATAATAGCCTTTGTCACCCTATAAATGCTCTGTCATCCCTTCCACTAGGGTCTGTTGATGTTTTAAGGTCATAATTCATTCAACCCACATGGGCAACCAGACAATGATAAACGCCAGAGCCAACATACTGGCGTAATTCCGTTCAAGCTTATCGTATCTTGTTGCTATTGCACGAAAATGTTTAACCCTAGCGAACGCATTCTCCACCAAATGACGATAACGATATAAACATTTATCAATCTGTTTATCCGATTTTCGGCTATTTTTCCGGTAGGGAATAATCGGTGTTGCTCCTTGCTGTTCAATATGATTTCTGAAAGCCTGACTGTCGTACCCTTTGTCAGCTATCACAAAGTCCGAAGGGGGCGATTGTTCGACTAAACTTTCAGCATGAACAATGTCATGCACTTGTCCCCCGGACAATTCAAAATGAACAGGCAAGCCATAACTATCGACGGCCAAATGAATTTTGGTTGAACGTCCACCACAACTTTTGCCAATCGCCTCATCATCATCTGAAGCCGCTCCGGCACTGTGCTGATGAGCACGGACGATACTCCCATCAATAAACAACCATTCCCTATCAGCAAACCCAGATAACCACTTGAAAATGAGCTGTAAAACCCCTTTCTTTGACCACGCATTGAAACGTTGAAAGACACTATTCCATTTGCCGAATTCTGGCGGTAAATCGCGCCAGGGAACGCTCGTTCTCATTCGGTAAAGAATGCCTTCAACGGTCAAACGGTGTTCAGGTTTGTGATAAATCCAACCCGCATGTTGCATTAACGCAGATAGCTTATTCCATTGGAGATCTGTTAACATAGTTCGCGGCATGATGGTGAGGTCTGGTTGTTTTTTGGCGAAAGTAATTATACCAAATCATCATGCTATCTAATAATCCCTCACAAAACATCAACACGCCCTAACCTTTGACCGGATGCGGCTAGACGTCTTGGCGGGTAATTATGAGAATGTGGTTATATTAAAGGTAGATCAATAATGAAAATTCATGAGTTTTACTCTGAGTATGACCATTGTGATATATACCAATCTAACTTGAAGATGCAGGTTTTAAAATCTGAAAATTATCAGTCAGTCGAGTCGTGAGCTCTTTCGCTTTTTCTGGCAAAGTGACATGAAAAAAGTGACGAAGAGTTTCACGGAAGGTCTTCGCATCCGGAAAATAGATATTGTTACGCACTTGCTCATTCATATACTTCCACAATCGCTCTATCGGATTGAGGTTTGGGCTGTAAGGCGGGAGGTAATGCAATTCAATATTCAGGACATACGCAATATCTTTCACCAACTCGGCTCGATGGTAACCCGCTCCATCCAGAATGAGGTGGATTTTTTGCGAAAGCGGGTAAGTTTCTCGGAGCGCACCGAAGAAATAGGCGATATTTTCGGCATTGATGCGCGGATATTCACGGATCACGGTGTCTTCAATCCGTTGTAAATTCAGGGCGCCCAGAATATTGAGACGGGTACGACTGCCGGTGGTTTCGATCCCTTTTACCTGATTTTTTCCTGCTTTCATCCAGCCATAGCTGAGCTTTGTGGACTGTGAAGGATGCACCGCATCAATAAATAGGATCGGTTCATTCTGCCCCGCTTCCTCTTTCAGCGCCTTGTAGTCATCAATAAATTGTTGCTGTTTGTGCGCATCGAATTTATGAGGAACACCCTTGGGTTTTTTATAGCTGAAACCTTGCCGGTGAAGCCATTTTGTCATTCCGCCCACGCGGAAAGAAACCTGCCAACGGGCTTGGACATAGGCCACAATTTGGGTTGTGGTATGCATCAAATTGGCGGTCAAATAATCAATCAGGGCGGCGGTTTGTTCGGCAGAGAGATGGCTTTCAGAGCCGCCATTTTCTGGGGTGAGCTTTTCCTGCGCGATAAAATCTTTCAGGTGACGGCTGACCGTACTTTCATGAATACGCAAGGCCTGTGCAATCATCTGAGCAGTCCAACCTTCTGAGGCCAAAAGCACCGCCTTAATGCGATCACAGACTCGACTGTCGCGAGTAGTATCATGCATCAATTCAAGGGCGTGTTTTTGTTCTGGTGTCAGATGAATTTTCATGGTTGCAAGCATGATCTGGTTTGGATAAGAAATCAAGCATCTTCAATGGCGATTGGTATATATGTAATGTAACAAATGTGGCTTTCTTTCGTAATAATTTCTATTAAGTAAAATACCCTCACAAAAACAATTAAACAGTGAGGGTAACGGATACCGTCTGCGCAGCAGACAAGGGCACATGAATCCCAGTGAAATCATGACTATCCTGATCCGCTTTCACATGTCGCATTACCGTGATTTTAAACATTTTTATCTGGCGCACATTTGGAAATACTTGCCCAGATGAAGGTCACATCGCCACACCAAACCTGACTGGGTTAGGTAAAAAGTGCCTGGTTGTGCTGGGCATCGCTGAATTCACGTCAAGGATAAACGATAAGGTTACGGTGAGGTTCTACATTTGAGATTATCCCGTATGTAAAATTGGGGAAAATTTTAGTAATTTATCATTAGGAGAAAATAACTGAGGCAATGGTAGTGGAAATCAAAAGTGCGCTTATATAGCTAAATCATATCAATATGACATAATATCTAAACCTAAGATGACAAGGCATAAAATGAGATGGGCTACAGCTTAGATTTTCGAAAGAGAGTATTGGCATACAAAGACAAGCATTCGTTGACTTTTGAACAAACGAGTGCCCATTTTGAAGTCTCCATGCGCACCTTGTTCCGGTGGTGCAATCAGATAGAACCTTGCATGACCCGCAATAAACCTGCCACGAAAATCCCTGATGCAGTGCTCATGGCGGATGTCCAACACTTTCCCGATGACTATCAATGGGAAAGAGCAAAACGTTTAGGTGTCTCACAATCGGCTATTCATTATGCCTTGAAACGGCTTCGGATCACCCATAAAAAAAACGTTAAAACACCCTCGCGCTGATCTTCAGGCTCGTCAGGTATTTATCGAGCGCATCAGCGACTATGAGCGGGCTGGCAGGCCGATTGTGTATTTGGATGAAAGTGGTTTTGCTCAGTCGATGCCACGTCAACATGGCTATTCGGAAAAAGGGTTACGCTGTTTTGGTTCGCATGACTGGCACGCAAAAGGCCGTATCAACGTCATTGGTGCCATTCTCGAAAATACCTTCGTCACCTTAAGCTTGTTTACCGAGAATATTAATGCCGATGTTTTTTATGCGTGGATGACACAAGATTTGCTGCCAAAGCTTCCACACGGCACCGTGATAGTGATGGACAATGCGCCTTTCCATAAACGGAATGACACGGCACAAGCGATAGCAGACAGCAGATGTCAACTGGAATGGCTTCCCGCTTATAGTCCGGATTTGAACCCAATAGAACACAAATGGGGCGGAGCAAAAGCGATCAGGAGGCAAAAAAGATGTTCGGTTGATGAGTTGTTTACGGAGCATATTGAATATGTCAGGTTATGATGATTCTGCTATATCAGAAGATGGATTGTATCGATATGACCTATGGCGAGTATGGGATGAAAGTAAACCTAACGTTATGTTTATTGGTCTAAATCCTTCCACCGCAGACCATGAGATTAATGATAATACTATTACGCGATGCTCGACTTTCGAGGAGAGTTGAAATGACATAGCCCGTCCTTTATAACTTTAAGTGACCAAACCAAAAGAAATAAAGGAACAAAAGGCTATGTCACAGCAAGATTTTATCATTTGGGTATTTTGTTGGGTAGATGAAAATTTAGCAGAATTACAGCAAGGTACACGATTCAGAAGCCGAGGCTTTCCGCCTAAACTCAGCGATGCCGAAGCCATCACGATGGAAGTCGTGGGTGAATTTTTAGGATTTTCAACAGATAAAGGCATTTGGACATACTTTAATAGCCACTGGCGCGAGTGGTTTCCGAGGCTGGGTTCACGCGCCAATTTTGCTAAACAGATTTCGAATCTTTGGTTTGTTAAACAACCACTGCAAGAGGAACTGGCGATATTATTGGGTGCGTTCGACCGGCCGGTGCATATTATTGATGGATTTCCTCTGCCCGTTTGCCTCTTTAAACGCGCGAAAGGTTGTGCACGTTTTAAAGGACAAGCCGATTATGGCTTCTGCGCCGCCAAGAGTGAAACGTACTACGGCTTTAAAGGACATCTGCTGGTCGATGAAATCGGCATCGTGACAGGGTTTACACTCACACCGGCAAGTGTCAGCGAGCGTGAGGCCGCCGGGGATTTGGTCGCGCCAATAACCGGCTATTTACTCGGTGATAAAGGATACTTAGGCACTGAATTTAAACAGGAAATGAAGAGAGAAGGCATTGAAATGATAACGCCGGTGCGAGCCAATATGGATGACCCTGTTCCCAAAGAGACGAGAAAATGCATCAATGCCAAACGGCGTCTCATTGAAACTGTGATTGGTCAACTCGCCGGGCAATTTGCTATCGAGAAGTGCTGGGCGCGGGATATGTGGCATCTGAGCAATCGAATCGCCAGAAAGCTGCTTGCTCACACATTATAGCAGAATCATCATAACCTGACATATTCAATATGCTCCGTAAACAACTCATCAACCGAACATCTTTTTTGCCTCCTGATCGCTTTTGCTCCGCCCCATTTGTGTTCTATTGGGTTCAAATCCGGACTATAAGCGGGAAGCCATTCCAGTTGACATCTGCTGTCTGCTATCGCTTGTGCCGTATCATTCCGTTTATGGAAAGATGCATTGTCCATCACTATCACGGCGCCGTGTGGAAGCTTTGGCAGCAAATCTTGTGTCATCCACGCATAAAAAACATCGGCATTAATATTCTCGGTAAACAAGCTTAAGGTGACGAAGGTATTTTCGAGAATGGCACCAATGACGTTGATACGGCCTTTTGCGTGCCAGTCATGCGAACCAAAACAGCGTAACCCTTTTTCCGAATAGCCATGTTGACGTGGCATCGCCTGAGCAAAACCACTTTCATCCAAATACACAATCGGCCTGCCAGCCCGCTCATAGTCGCTGATGCGCTCGATAAATGCCTGACGAGCCTGAAGATCAGCGCGAGGGTGTTTTAACGTTTTTTTTATGGGTGATCCGAAGCCGTTTCAAGGCATAATGAATAGCCGATTGTGAGACACCTAAACGTTTTGCTCTTTCCCATTGATAGTCATCGGGAAAGTGTTGGACATCCGCCATGAGCACTGCATCAGGGATTTTCGTGGCAGGTTTATTGCGGGTCATGCAAGGTTCTATCTGATTGCACCACCGGAACAAGGTGCGCATGGAGACTTCAAAATGTGCACTCGTTTGTTCAAAAGTCAACGAATGCTTGTCTTTGTATGCCAATACTCTCTTTCGAAAATCTAAACTGTAGCCCATCTCATTTTATGCCTTGTCATCTTAGGTTTAGATATTATGTCATATTGATATGATTTAGCTATAGGTATTTTTGCCAACTTTAAACAAGGTAAAAAAACAACGCGACTGGCTTCAACAAACTCTCGTTATTGGGTGTTAAAGTCGAGCATCGCGTTAATTTAGTTATAATAATATAGAATTGAAATTAAATGTTATGAAGGCTAGATACCACATCTTTTAGGGGAGTAGTTGCTATTTTATCTGACAGTGTCCTGTAGAAAAGTGCGATTAACTAATCTCCAACCCTCGCTTGAATATTCAAAAATTTCATTGCGACTTCAGTAACTTCATAAGCAAGTTTTTGTGTGCGCTCAATATATTCCACATAATAATCTACGCGATCTGGGTATTGCTGCCTAACTAAGTTCAGATCAATGTAATCATAATAGTCTATGGTACCTGCTGACTCCGCACCAAAATGCCGATTGAAAGAAAACACCTTATTATTTAGCTCTTGTCTTATGTCTTCTAAATCTGTTGCGTTAAAGGAATAGGTTGGATTGTCTACGAAATACATGCAGTCATAAATAGGGTCCATGAGTTTTGTGGGTACTTTTGCTCTAAATAACTCGCTTTTAAGTTGTTGTATGTATTCGTAGTTGAATAGGTTAGTGTAGATTTTAAGTGTCTTCAAATCATGAGAGGAGTAGCTAACCTGAGAGTGCTGGGTTGGCTGGGAAAGTCTTCTGTAAGCAGCTTCTTCTGCTAGATTTTTCCAAGAGCGAAGCTTCTCCACCGTATATTCACTATAATTAGCATCAACTAAGTTACCGTGATTACGGCACATCCAAATTCCGTTATTAATCGATTTACGCTGTTCTGGGGACATAGATGTGTCATACCTTGGTCCCCCTGGAGATGCGGCGCAAATATGAGCTGCTATGCCATTATTTATTTTCTCATCTTCTGACTGAGAGGCTGGGCCTAATGTGCTCTGTCCGCATTTAGGATACGAGCAAATCCATCCGACGCGATCTGCGAGGATTCTTTTTGTTGTCGCCGAGAAATCATCACGATTGTTGGGCATAATCAATATCCTTTTTTGGATTAATATTTCTATATAACTGATAAGTGCATTTTAAAGTGCTATTCACTTACGGATTGATTTAAGGAATCTAATTTTATATAACAGAAATTGCACATGCAGCACCAATCAAAACATTTGACCAACTCCCCGTAAAATAAAGCACTTGCACATTAGTATGTGTCCGCTTCTGGCACTAAGCTGACTATCATATTTACCTGAACTCAGAGTAGCAAGGTACCAGATCTCATTTAACAGCATATAACGCAAAAAGTTAAGTATTTATACTGATTCGCTTATTGAGTCCGATAAACCAATCAGTTAAAGTAGCCCCGCCATTGGCAAAATCCAATGGTCAAGGTTTTGCAGCCTTGAATGTATCCCACTGGTAGGAAATTTCTACCAGTGTGTCTGCTATCGCCTTTTCAATGGTGGTTCAGGCAGGGGAGGTTTCGACCTCACCGGTTGGATACATCCGGTCTGCAAACCCTGTCTGAATCGCCACCATCAATTTTTTTCAATTAATGGAAGGGGTAGCAGGAATGAATAATGTTAAAAATGATTGGCATCAAGCCGATATTATTGCTGCACTGCGTAAACGTGGTACAACTTTAGCGGCTGTTTCTCGTGCATCTGGTCTCAGCTCATCTACATTGGCAAATACGCTCAGCAGACCGTGGCCGAAAGGCGAATGGATCATCGCTAACTATCTCGAAATACACCCATCTGAAATCTGGCCCAGCCGCTATTTTGATTCGTATGGTGAATTGATTGAACGCAAGGTTCGGGATAAATCATAAAAATAATCAGTTCCATTTGAAAATCATCGGGAAGATAGCCGTAGCGGGGTATCTTCTCACTGGTAGAAACATCTGTAACTTTCATCTCAATGCTTCCAGACGAAATACATCGTAACTTTTCACAAGGTTGGAACGTTTGGTGTACTGACCTCTATAACACATCTAATTCTTATTTTTCTTTGGTACTCATGTTGTTCTGTGAGTTTTTGTGCTGAGGATTTTTCGGTGGGGTAATCGGTGGGGTAATTCTAAGTAAAAAGGCACTTTCTACATAGTAAAAAGTGCCGATTTAACAACATGTTACTAGACTAGGATTAGTTCATGCCGTATTTTTTCAGTTTCTTACGCAGAGTGCCACGGTTGATTCCCATCATCAGTGCTGCGCGAGTCTGGTTGCCACGGGTGTATTGCATCACCATGTCCAACAGTGGCTGTTCTACTTCAGCCAGTACCAGCTCATACAGGTCATTAACGTCTTGACCGTTCAGTTGAGCAAAATAGTTCTTCAGTGCTTGTTTAACTGAATCACGCAGAGGTTTTTGAGTTACCTGATCTTGTGAATTTACAGTAGCAACGGTTAGTACATCAGAATTTACGCGTTGTTCGAACATAGTTCTGTCAGCTCTTTTCTTTATTTACGCAAAAATTTTCGAAGTATGCCTTCAACGCCTCCAGCTGTTCGCTGGCATCCTCTATGGCGTTGAATGTGCGCCGAAACTGGTCATCAGGGGCATGTTCCTTGAGATACCAAGATACATGCTTGCGTGCAATACGAACTCCTTTGCCTTGACCGTAAAAATCATGCAGTTCTCGTACATGCTCGCTCATGAAACGCTGCACTTCGCCAAGGGGCATCGGTGACAGCAATTCTCCCGTTTCCAGATAATGCTGGATTTCCCGAAAGATCCAGGGTCTTCCCTGAGCAGCGCGGCCTATCATCAGGGCATCAGCCCCGGTGTATTCAAGCACTGCTCTGGCTTTTAGCGGGTCAGTAATGTCGCCATTGGCAATAATTGGAATGGCAACAGTCTGCTTAACTGTCCGAATATTGTCGTACTCGGCCTCACCATTAAACAGGCAAGCTCGCGTCCTGCCATGTATCGCAAGAGCCTGAATACCACAACGCTCGGCCAATTGGGCAATTTCTACACAGTTACGTTCTTCCGGTGACCATCCTGTACGGATCTTCAAAGTGACAGGTACATCAACTGCATTGACTACCGCAGAAAGGATTTTTTCAACCAGTTGCGGATAGCGCAGTAATGCAGAGCCTGCCAGCTTACGATTCACCTTCTTAGCTGGGCACCCCATATTGATATCGATGATCTGAGCACCATTGGCGACGTTAATTTTCGCCGCTGCCGCCATTTCATCGGGATCACTACCGGCTATTTGTACAGAACGCACTCCGGGTTCGTCGCTATGAACCATACGTAGCCGAGATTTATCCGTCTTCCAAACCTGAGGATTGGAAGAAAGCATTTCTGAGACTGTCATTCCTGCTCCCATCTGGTAGCAAAGAGATCGAAACGGGCGATCTGTTATGCCTGCCATAGGAGCTGCAATAAGACAGTTTTTCAACTGGTATTGTCCGATACGCATAGACGAAGAAAGAGTGGTCAACTGTGACTAAGGGCGCGTATATTACGCATTTTTCACAAGATATGAAAGGCCAAACTTTGAGCGAATCGACATTTATACCGGATTTTTTCCAGTTGATTTTTTAAATTTGGTTTATTATTGTTAAATAACAAATAGTTACATTTTATTGTTGAAATTTGTTATTACTGATATTTCTAATCATAAACAGAGCGGATTACCACCAATTGACCTCCTGGGTGATCATTTTAGTGGATAATCTCGCTTTTCAATAGGTATCAGGTGGTTATTTTTTAATCCCTGTGATGCGACACCATTCTTCTTGTTCAGCTATTGGATCAATAATAAATTCATTGTCATAGGCCTGAGCAACCCCTTCAGCCTGGCTAGCCAGAACACCAGACAAGCCCAATAATCCACCAGATTTAGGCAGTGAGCCGATGACAGGGGCAAGTTCACGCAGTGGGCCGGCTAAGATATTGGCAATCACGATGTCGCATTCAAGATCTTTAGGTTGATCTTTAGACAGATAGAGGGTTAGTTGGTCAGATACCCCATTGCGTTCGGCGTTATCCCGGCTGGCTTGAATGGCTTGTGGGTCGATATCAATACCGATAGCGTGTTTCGCGCCCAGTTTCAGGGCTGCGATGGCCAATATGCCTGAGCCACAACCGAAGTCGATGACGGTTTTACCGGTCAGGTCTAGACCGTCCAGCCATTGCAGGCAGAGGGAGGTCGTTGGGTGAGTACCTGTCCCGAAGGCCAGACCAGGGTCAAGCATCACATTGACGGCTTCTGGTTCGGGTACTTCGCGCCAGCTAGGGCAGATCCACAGACGTTTACCGAAGCGCATGGGGTGGAAGTTATCCATCCATTCACGCTCCCAATCTTTATCTTCCAGTTGTTCAATTTTGTGGATGAAGTCCTTACCCAGTTGTGGAAGCTGTTCCAATTGGCTGACAACCGCTTTCATATCCATTTCAGCGTCATACAGGCCGATAACATCGGTATCCCCCCATAAACGCGTTTCGCCCGGCAGAGGCTCAAAAATAGGGGTATCGTGGCTATCCTGAAAGGTGACTGATACGGCGCCACTTTCCATCAGCTCATCGCCTAACGCTTCCGCTTGTTGTCCCGTGGTGTTTAATCTTAATTGTATCCAAGGCATAAAAAATTCTCGTTTTGTGAATCACGTTATTGTGTGAAATGTAATCGTTTAGCGCCAATCACGCCGAATTTATTTCCTATCCAAAATGCCAGTAAACTCAGTAATAGCGATGGCACGATAGGATGAAAACCAAGAAGCTGAATATTGAAAGTTGCAAGCATTGTATAACTAGCCGCACCAGTCAGCATTGAGCTGATCGCCCCTTGGGCATTGGCTTTTTCCCAATATAACCCCAGAACCAGTGGCCAGAGGAAAACAGCTTGCAATCCACCAAATGCCAGCAAGTTCAACCAGATAATCATCTCAGGTGGGCGCCATGCTGCCAGCAGCAGTAATGCCCCTAAAAATAGGGTGGAGTAGCTGGAAATACATGACAGCCTTTTCTCCTGACTGATCTGGTGTGGAAACCGATTCAAATAGAGATCTTTGACGATAGTGGCCGAAGATTGCAGTAGTTGGGCGTTAATGGTGGACATAATCGCAGCCATTGGTGCAGCCAGAAAAATTCCGGCAGCAACAGGAGGCAGTACCGTAATCATTAAGGTTGGGATCACTTGATCGGGAATAGTCAGATCAGGAATGATGGCTCGACCAAGGGCTCCGGCAAGGTGCATGCCGAACATCAGGAACGCCATCACTATCGTGCCAAGTATAATACCGCGGTGAACGGCTTTACTGTCTTTATAAGAGATACAGCGCACCGCAGTGTGTGGTAGCCCGACGACACCAAAGCAGACCAATACCCAGAAAGAGGCCATAAATGGCCCAGTGAGGATATTATCGGCACCGTAAGGAGAAACCAAATTTGGGTCAATGGTACGCAGTGTCGTGACCGCTGCTGACAGTCCACCGGCTTTATAGATAATGCCTGCCAGCAATAATGCGGTTCCTAGCAGCATCACTATCCCTTGTAAGGCATCATTGAGGACGCTGGCTCTGAACCCACCAAACGCGGTATAGAGGGCAATGGAAACACCAAAAATCAATAACCCTGTATCGTAAGGGATGCCAGCGGCTGTTTCCAGTAAACGAGCACCGCCAATGAATTGTACTGTCATGGCACCGACAAAAGCGACCAGCAGGCTTACACTGGCAAACCAGACCAGAAAACGGCTTTGATAGCGTGCATATAGCATGTCATTAAGTGTGACCGCATTGTAACGGCGGGCGAGGATAGCAAATTTTTTCCCCAATACGCTAAGCGAGAGCCATATCGCAGGCAGTTGGATCAGTGATAGTAATACCCAACCGATACCATACTTATAAGCGGCACCAGGGCCACCAATAAATGAGCTGGCACTGATATAAGTTGCTGTAATGGTCATTGCCAATACAAAACCACCCATAGAACGGTTGCCGAGAAAATACTCATTTAGGAATTCCCCTGTTTGCCGGCGGCGATAAGCATAGATTGAGAGTATGAAAACCAATGCCAGATATCCCACAAGAGGCAGAATGACTTCACTTTGCATCACTATCCTCCAGTGGCATGTCCTTGAATATAAACTTCACCATCAAGTAGCAGAGGATGATAAATAAGGTGGGTAGCAGCAAGCAAGCCAGTTCAAACCAGCGAGGCAAGCCAGTTAAGCCGATGGCATCACTGGGTAAATAGGCACACAGCAGCCAGCCAACAAGATAAGCCAGCGTCAGGAATACTGCCCAGCGTGCTTCTTTGTGGGATTGAACAAATCGTCCGTCCATTCGTTCTCCGGGTAATTTATATGAAACAATATGGGGGAATTGTACGGTAATGCGTAGATTTATTCAGGAGAAAAGTGGTTGGTTAGGCGGTCATCGAATTCCGCCAAACCCCTTGATTATCCGATTAACACCTTAAGTTTTGCTCTGGCGAGCGACAAAGCGGCAATGGGGGCACGACCTTTATAAACCGCATTTCTTTCCTTCCAATCAATACTTTTCACTTGATCTGAGAGTACAGCGCTTTTTGGCATATCATCATTATCGATGATAACTTCAAATGGGTAACCTTTTACTTTTGTGGTCATCGGGCAACATAATAACAAGCTGGTTTTTTCATTATAAATGGCAGGACTCAAAACCAGTGCTGGTCGGCGTCCTGCCTGTTCGTGTCCAGCTTGAGGGTCAAAATCGATCCAAACGATATCACCCGCATCTGGAATATATTTTTTTTCCATTATCATTCCACCTGTTCTTTCCCTACAGGACGTCCGAAAGTGATTTCAGGATGCAAGTTTTCTTCAGTAATACCAGAAACTAATGCCTGTAATGTCATTTCCGGTTCAACAGGAATGATAATAATTCTTCCCTGGTTATCAACGCTCACATCAACAACATCATCGGCGTGCAATTTGGCAGATTCCATAATTGCTAGTGGTAATCGTACAGATGTACTATTGCCCCATTTTTTCAGGGTAACTTTAGCCATAACGAGACCTCACTTTCATTAAGTATCAACATTGTTGATACAATATAAGGCGAATTAGATTAATATTCAACCACATTATTTTCCCATCTTCTCTCAAGACATAAAAAAATCCCACCTATAAAAGATGGGATTTCATTCAAAGCAAAAAACGTTAAATAAGCGTCAGAAAAACCTTACTTATCATGTAAGCCTAGTTTTTTCTCCAGATAGTGGATATTGGTTCCGCCTTGCTGGAAGTTCTCGTCACTCATGATTGCCAGTTGCAGATCGATATTGGTCTTGATGCCATCAATAATCAGCTCGGCCAGTGCGTTCTTCATACGCGCAATGGCTACTTCACGGGTTTCGCCGTAAGTGATAAGCTTACCGATCATGGAATCATAGTAAGGCGGCACGGTATATCCCGCATAGATATGGGATTCCCAACGCACGCCAAATCCACCTGGTGAGTGGAAATGGGTGATCTTGCCCGGACTTGGCAGGAAGGTTTTCGGATCTTCTGCATTGATACGGCATTCGATCGCATGACCTTTGATTTCGACATCTTCCTGTTTGATGGACAGTGGCAAACCAGAGGCGATACGTAGCTGTTCCTTAATCAAGTCAACGCCAGTGATCATTTCAGTCACTGGATGTTCAACCTGAATACGGGTATTCATCTCAATAAAGTAGAATTCGCCGTTTTCGTACAAGAACTCAAATGTACCCGCTCCGCGATAGCCGATTTCAATACAGGCATTGGCACAACGTTCACCGATGCTGCGGCGTAGCTCTGAAGGAATGCCTGGTGCTGGCGCTTCTTCCACTACTTTCTGGTGGCGGCGCTGCATGGAGCAGTCACGTTCAGCCAGATAGAGCGCATTGCCCTGACCATCAGCCAAAACTTGAATTTCAACGTGACGTGGGTTTTCAAGGAATTTCTCCATGTATACCATGTCGTTGTTGAAAGCTGCCTTGGCTTCTGCGCGGGTCATGGCGATGGACTGTTCCAGATCTTTGTCGCTGCGTACAACGCGCATACCACGACCGCCGCCGCCGCCCGATGCCTTGATAATCACCGGATAGCCGATGCGATTTGCAATGGTTTTGTTTTTCTCGGCATCGTCACCCAATGGGCCATCAGAGCCAGGAACGCAAGGTACGCCCGCTTTTTTCATGGCGCTGATAGCGGAAACCTTATCTCCCATCAAACGGATGGTATCCGCTTTCGGGCCAATGAAAATAAAGCCAGAACGCTCGACCTGCTCGGCAAAGTCGGCGTTTTCAGACAGGAAGCCATAACCCGGATGGATTGCCTGTGCGCAGGTGATTTCCGCCGCAGAGATAATGGCAGGAATATTCAGGTAACTTTTTGCTGAGGCGGCCGGACCGATGCAGACGGTTTCATCCGCCAGCAGGACGTGCTTCAGGTCACGGTCTGCCGCAGAGTGCACAGCCACGGTTTTGATCCCAAGTTCCTTACAGGCTCTCAGGATACGCAGTGCAATTTCACCGCGGTTAGCAATGACAATTTTTTCAAGCATGGGGTGCGCCTCGTTATTCGATGACGACCAGTGGCTCGTCGAATTCAACAGGTTGACCGTCTTGAACCAGAATCGCTTTCACTACGCCAGTTTTGTCAGCTTCGATCTGGTTCATCATTTTCATCGCTTCAACGATGCACAGGGTTTCGCCCTGATTAACATGCTGGCCGACTTCAATGAAAGGTTTCGCATCTGGGCTTGGTGAACGGTAGAACGTACCCACCATTGGGGAGCGAACCATGTGACCGCTAATTTCAGCAGGTTTATCAGCGACGACTGGTGCTGCTACTGGTGCAACGGCTTGCATTGGTTGCTGAACAGGTGCAGAAATATATTGCTGAGTCATAGGCATTGCCGTAGCTGTTGTTGTCCGGCTGATGCGTACTGATTCTTCACCTTCAGAAATTTCCAGTTCAGAAATGCCAGATTCTTCAACCAGCTCGATCAATTTTTTTATCTTACGAATATCCATGAGTGTGGTTCCGTACTTTTAAGTCAATTAGTTGGATGTTGACAAGCGGTTGACCGCTGCCTGTAATGCGAAACTGTAACCATCCGCCCCTAATCCGCAGATGACGCCTACTGCAATATCGGAAAGATACGAGTGGTGACGGAATGGCTCGCGGGCATGCACGTTGGAAAGGTGGATCTCAATAAATGGGATATCTACCGCCAGAAGTGCGTCGCGCAATGCCACGCTGGTATGCGTGTATGCCGCAGGGTTGATTAAAATAAAATCCGTATTGCCCCGCGCAGAATGAATTCTCTCAATCAGTTCAGATTCTGCGTTGGATTGCAGATGGGATAATTCAGCCCCCGATTGCTGAGCTTCTTTTGACAGTCTGTTAACGATGTTATCAAGCGTTAACTTGCCGTAGGTCTCTGGCTCTCGTGTTCCCAACAGGTTCAGGTTAGGACCATTCAAGAGTAAAATGCGAAACTTGTCTGCCATTGTGCGGGTATCTCCGGCAATCTGTCAACAATCGACCAAGATAACTCGATGTTAACGGTTTGTCATCTCTTTCTGATATCTAGAATTGTAAATTTGGCGATAAAGCCCGACATTATAAACATATCGTGGCATTTAGCAGCTAAATACTGGTCTTATCAGCGTACTTTTACGACTGTTCTGCCCGTAATTTGATTGTTTATCAACTTATTGGCGTATTCGGGCACTTGGTCTAATGTAATTTCATTAGCGGTTTGCCGATAAAAGGAATCGGGCAGTTGCTCTTGTAAACGCTGCCAAATGGCAGGGCGTTTCAAAGCAGGAACAGTAACAGATTCCACACCCTGCAAACGAACATTACGCAGAATAAATGGCATTACGCTCGTGGGTAGTTGACTATCACTTGCCATGCCACAGGCAGCTACTGTACCGTTATAACGAACTTGTGCCAGCAAGGTAGCCAATACCGTACCACCTACGGTATCTATCACACCTGCCCAACGTTGTTTTTCTAATGGACGTGATGGATGGTTGAAATCACTGGTGGACAGAACCGCTTTTGCTCCCAGTGAGAGCAGGTAATCTTGACTATCGGGTTTACTGCTAACCGCAGTGACGGAATAGCCCAGTTGTGACAGCAAAGTTATTGCTGTACTACCAACACCACCACTGGCTCCCGTCACGGCAATTTCTCCGCTTTCAGGTGTTACGCCCCCTTGTTCCAACGCCATGACACATAACATGGCAGTAAAACCCGCCGTGCCGATGATCATTGCTTGTCGGGTACTTAATCCGTACGGCAGAGGGGTCAGCCATTCACCAGAGACTCTCGCTTGTTCTGCCAGCCCTCCCCAGTGTGTTTCTCCCACGCCCCAGCCAGTCAGTAAAACATGCTGCCCGACGTGAAAACGGGGATCTTCGGAATGATGAACAACACCAGAAAAGTCGATGCCAGGCACCATCGGAAATTGGCGGATAATCTTCCCTTTGCCGGTGATGGCAAGGGCATCTTTGTAATTGAGTGTTGACCAATGGATATCAACGACCACATTACCCGATGGTAATTGAGATGCATCAATATTTTGAATAGATGCTGATAATGTTTCGTGTTGTTCCAGTAATAAAGCTTTCATGATCATCCTCTCTTGATAGATATCTATTTGACATTATTACCTGTTTAGCATTACCACGATTCTGGTATTACCACAATTTGGCACCTCCGCAATTTTGTATTACTACAATTTTGCGTTACTACAATATAGATAAAACCTGATGTACTGAAATGAGCAGTCAACAATGTTGTGATATCTCACCAAATTCATCTATTGTTTTTATAATTAATGAACTATTTCGTCTTGGGACTTTCTCTGTCATGTTGTTTTTTGGTGTATTAGCTGAATTAGCCCATTTTTATGCAGTTTTTTTCTGCTCCGTTAGAGAAAAGTAACGTAGAATATCGTATTTCTGATGTGAATAACGTGGCCACTTTTATTGAAGTAGTAAAAGTAGTTAATTATGCGCCTTGTCGCTGCTTCATGTGGTTGGTAGAGTAGACGGACAATCTCCGTCCCCAGCTTGCAGGATTATCCTTTCGTTATGTTAAATAAATTTCGTGGCATGTTTTCCAACGATTTGTCCATTGACTTGGGTACTGCCAATACCCTTATTTATGTCAAAGGCCAAGGAATAGTATTGGATCAACCCTCTGTCGTTGCTATTCGCCAGGACAGAGCCGGTTCACCAAAAAGTGTTGCAGCAGTAGGGCTGGAAGCAAAACAGATGCTGGGACGTACTCCGGGTAATATTGCAGCTATCCGTCCCATGAAGGATGGGGTTATTGCTGATTTTTATGTTACCGAAAAAATGCTGCAACATTTTATCAAGCAAGTTCACAATAACAGCTTCATGCGTCCAAGCCCGCGCGTGTTGGTCTGTGTACCTGTCGGAGCGACGCAAGTTGAACGTCGCGCCATTCGCGAATCTGCCCAAAGTGCAGGAGCGCGGGAAGTATTTTTAATTGAAGAGCCTATGGCGGCTGCTATCGGTGCTGGTTTGCCTGTTTCCGAAGCGACGGGTTCAATGGTCGTTGATATTGGTGGGGGAACCACTGAAGTTGCAGTTATTTCCCTTAATGGGGTTGTTTATTCTTCTTCTGTACGTATTGGTGGTGACCGTTTTGATGAAGCCATCATTAATTACGTTCGTCGCAATTATGGCTCCCTGATTGGGGAAGCAACGGCAGAACGCATCAAACATGAAATTGGTTCTGCCTATCCAACGGATGAAGTGCGTGAAATTGAAGTGCGTGGCCGTAACCTTGCGGAAGGTGTACCGCGCAGCTTTACTCTGAATTCCAATGAAATTCTTGAAGCTCTGCAAGAACCATTAACAGGTATTGTAAGTGCTGTGATGGTCGCTTTAGAACAGTGCCCACCAGAGTTGGCTTCCGATATTTCTGAACGTGGCATGGTGCTGACTGGTGGTGGTGCGTTGCTGCGTAATCTTGATCGTTTGCTGATGGAAGAAACCGGAATTCCTGTTATTGTTGCTGAAGATCCACTGACCTGTGTTGCCCGTGGTGGTGGCAAGGCACTGGAAATGATCGACATGCATGGTGGCGATCTGTTCAGCGAAGACTGAAAGTAACTCTGCGAGCTGGGAGGTGGACGTGTTTTATTGGAGCCTCCTTGCTGATTGCGCCAGAGTTTTATTATTTACGAAACAACGCAGCCCGACAATACGCCATTTATGAAGCCGATTTTCAGCAGAGGGCCTTCTCTGCAACTACGACTCTTTTTTGCTATCATTGTTGCCATTATTTTGATGGTGGTAGACAGCCGCCTTGGTGTGTTCAATAAAATCCGTAGCTACATGGATACGGCTGTGAGTCCTTTTTACTTTCTTGCCAACGGTCCGCGACAGTTTTTGGACGGTATCTCAGAATCTTTTGCCAACCGCAATCAACTAGAGCTGGAAAATCGAACCCTGCGTAATGAATTGCGTTTACAGGACAGCAAATTACTGCTGTTGGGGCAACTGAAACAAGAAAACTCCCGTTTACGTGAATTGCTGGGATCGCCTTTGCGTCACGATGAACACATGATGGTATCGCAGGTGATTTCAGGGGGGATGGATCCATACCGAGACCAAATAGTTATTGATAAAGGAGTGAAAGATGGCGTGTACGAGGGGCAGCCGGTTATCAGTGATCGAGGTGTAGTGGGGCAAGTGACCTCCGTGAGTCAGTTGAGCAGCCGGATATTGTTGATTTGTGATACTTCTCATGCCATACCTGTGCAGGTATTGCGTAATGACATTCGTGTTATCGCGGGTGGAGCAGGGTGTACAGACGATCTCTTGCTGGAGCCTTTACCAAGTGATACTGACATTCGCGTAGGGGATGTATTGGTGACATCAGGGTTGGGAGGGCGTTTTCCCGAAGGTTATCCTGTGGCTGTAGTCTCTTCTGTCAAAATTGATAACCAGCGGGCTCATGCGGTAATTCGTGCTCGTCCGTTGGCTGAATTGCGGCGCTTGCGTTATTTACTACTATTGTGGGGGGGGATAATGATCCATCTGAGCCATTGCCACCCTCGGAAGTCTACCGCGCTGCCAATGAACGTTTGATGCAGATGTTACCACAGGTGTTGCCAAATCCTTCAGATAAGCCACCGCAGTTGTTGGCACCAAAATCAGCAGAAACGTCAGCGGAAAAACCGACATCACCAGCTACAGGAAATCGTCAATGAGCCAATACTATAGCCAGGGACTTTGGGTCATTTGGTTATCTTTCCTGATTGCAATAGTGCTACAGATTATGCCGTGGCCGGAACAATTTTCTATGTTTCGGCCTACCTTATTGATGTTGTGTCTGGTTTATTGGTTGCTTGCGCTTCCCCATCGAGTCAGTGTTGGTACTGGCTTTGTATTGGGGATTATTACGGATCTGTTACACGGAAGTATTTTGGGAGCACATGCGCTGGCATTTAGCATTATCGGTTTTCTGGTCGCTTTCAAATTCCAGCTTATCCGCAATATGGCGCTTTGGCAGCAAGCCCTGGTTGTGGTCGGGCTTTCGACATTGATGAACCTCTGCGTTTTTCTGTTCCATGCTCTGTTACTAAAGACCCTCTTTCATCCAGAAGTGTTCTGGAATGGGGTGGTCAACGGTATTCTCTGGCCTTGGCTATTCTTATTAATGCGGAAAATCCGTCGTCAATTTTTAGTCCGTTAAAGTGGAACCCTGTATTTAAAGGCAAAGGCGTATAACAAAAAATAGCTGACGTGATAGACTCCTAAGGATTATTCGCGATGAAAACCATTTACTTAGCTTCTGGCTCTCCAAGACGGCGTGAGCTGGTGGAATTATTGGATTTTAACTTTGAAATTCTGGCACCTCAGGTCGAAGAAAAATGGCGTGAAGGAGAGTCACCACAGCAATATGTTACTCGATTAGCCAGAGAGAAAGCACAAGCTGGCGTAGCCATTGCACCACACGCTTATCCCGTTCTGGGGGCGGATACCCTTGTTGTATTGAATCACCAAATTTTGGAAAAACCGCGAAATCAGCAACACGCCGCGGAAATGCTTAACATTTTGTCTGGTCAATGCCACCAAGTAATGACGGCTGTTGCTTTATCGAACAATCAGCACACCTTGAGTGAGATAGTTATTACAGATGTGATATTCCGCCAGTTGTCCCAACGGGAAATACAGGAATATATTGCAACTGGAGAGCCAATGGATAAAGCCGGTGCTTATGGCATTCAAGGTAAAGGCGGTTGTTTTGTCAGAAAAATTAATGGCAGTTACCACGCTGTTGTCGGCTTGCCACTGGTGGAAACGTGTGAATTAATCACACGATTTTTAGCGTTAGCTGATGGGAAGGAGTATTCATGACAGCAGAGTTATTAGTCAATGTAACACCATCCGAAACGCGGGTTGCTTATATTGATGGCGGTATATTACAAGAAATTCATATTGAGCGGGAAGCCAAAAGGGGCATTGTCGGCAACATTTATAAAGGGCGTGTGAGTCGGGTTTTGCCGGGTATGCAGGCAGCGTTTGTCGATATTGGGTTGGAGAAAGCGGCTTTTTTGCATGCTTCGGATATCGTGCCTCATACTGAGTGTATTGCTGGCGAAGAGCGGAAGAATTTTCATGTCAGGGACATCGCTGAATTGGTGCGTCAGGGGCAGGATTTACTTGTTCAGGTAGTAAAAGATCCTCTGGGGACAAAAGGTGCTCGTCTGACAACGGATATCACCTTACCGTCACGTTATTTGGTGTTTATGCCAGGGGCATCACATGTGGGGGTTTCACAGCGTATAGAAAGCGAAGAAGAGCGTGAACGCCTAAAAAGCATCGTCATGGAGTATTGTGATGAGCATGGGGGTTTTATTATCCGCACGGCCGCTGAAGGCGTGGGAAAAGAAGAACTGGCACAGGATGCCGCGTTTTTGAAGCACCTGTGGAGTAAAGTGATTGAACGCAAGAAGCGCAATATCACCAAAAATAAGGTATATGGTGAATTAGCACTGGCACAGCGTGTTTTACGTGATTTTGTTGGTGCTTCCCTTGATCGCATTCGAGTCGATTCCCGTCAAACATTTCTCCAATTGCAGGAATTTATTGATGAATATATTCCTGAAATGAACGCTAAACTGGAACATTATCAGGGAAATCAGCCTATATTTGACCTATACGACGTGGAAAATGAAATTCAACGGGCGCTGGAACGTAAGGTGGAATTAAAGTCAGGCTGTTATCTGATCATTGATCAGACAGAAGCCATGACGACAATTGATATTAATACCGGTGCTTTTGTTGGGCATCGTAATTTAGAAGAGACTATCTTTAATACTAATATCGAAGCAACACAGGCAATCGCCCGACAATTAAGGCTCCGTAATTTGGGTGGCATCATTATCATTGATTTTATTGACATGGGTAATGAAGAACACCGCCGCCGCGTATTAGCTTCCCTGGAACAGGCATTAAGCAAAGATAGGGTGAAAACAACCATCAATGGTTTTTCACAATTGGGTTTGGTTGAGATGACGCGCAAACGTACACGAGAAAGTATTGAACATATCTTGTGTGATTATTGTCCAACGTGCCTGGGGCGCGGTACGGTAAAATCCGTCGAAACTGTCTGTTATGAAATTTTGCGTGAAATTGTACGAGTCAATCGTGCAATTGATGCTGATCGTTTTCTGGTTTATGCCTCACCAGCCGTAAGTGAAGCCTTAAAAGGGGACGAGTCCCACGCACTGGCTGAGGTGGAGATTTTTGTCGGTAAACAGGTCAAGGTTCAGACAGAACAGCGTTACAGCCAGGAGCAATTTGACGTCATTATGATGTAACGCAAGATTTTAATTTGTATGAGTTAATTTGTAAATTGCAGAGAAATTGCGCTGGCAACCAAGGAGAAATGAGTGAAGCGACTGCCGGGGATACTATTAGCGACAGCCGCAATAGTCATTATCATTGTGGCTTTGCTTGTCAGCGGGTTGCGTTTCTTCCTGCCACATATCAATGAATATCGTCAGCAATTAGTCGGAAAAATTGCTGACGTAACAGACATTCCTGTCAATATTGGTTACATAAAAGGTCATTGGGAACCTTTTGGTCCTAGTCTGGAAATCCGTGATATCAGCGCGAAAACGGCAGATGTCGATATTCATGCCAAAAAGGTCATACTTTCTTTGGATGTCTGGCGTTCACTTTTACAACGGCGCTGGCATTTTCGTGATCTGTCCTTTTACCAGCTTCAGATAAATTACGATAAACCTTTATTTGGAAAAGAGGGAGAAAACAGGTTTTCTCAGCCAGATAGCCTATCTACCCTGTTTCTTGAACAATTCAACCATTTTGATTTACATGACAGTCGGTTAACCTTTTTGACACCCTCTGGTGAAAAAGCGGATTTACTATTACCGCAGCTAACCTGGCTGAATAAAGATAACCGCCATCGGGCACAAGGCAGTGTGAGCCTCTCTTCGATCAATGGGCAAGAAGGTATTGTTCAGGTGAAGCTTGACCTGAAAGATAACGATGGGATTTTGGATAATGGCACAGTTTATTGGCAGGCCGATGATATCGATATGCGACTGTGGTTAAGCCGTTGGTTGAGGGATAATACAGGATTGGATAATGCCCATTTCAGTTTAGCCAGTTGGATTACCTTAAAAAATGGGCGGATTGATAGTGGACGTTTACAGCTTAAGCAGGGTGGAGCTAATTGGCATGTCGGAAATGAAAACCATCAGCTTGAAGTGCATGATTTCCTTGTGCAAATGCGTCGCCAGGGGGAAGGCTGGTTATTTGAAGCGCCAAATTTGGCAAGCCTGAAAACTGATGGGCAACGGTGGCCAGAAGGGAAGCTTGCGACACTGTATGTTAAGCAGTCACAGCAATATCAGGATAATGATCACTGGCGTGTTCGTGCCGAAAATATTCAGCTTGAATACTTAAATGGGATATTGCCTATACTCTCTTTTGTGACACCGGATACCGTCAAAGATTGGCAGCACCGACAGCCAGAGGGAGTGATTGACAATTTTGCCCTCGATATCACCCCCGCGCTTCCCGATGATATGGGAATTCGTTTGAAATGGCGGGATGTAAGCTGGTTACGTTGGAAAGAACTGCCTTCTATCGACCAATTCAGTGGCAGGTTAGAAGGGAATAAACAGTGGGGAAAGCTCAATTTTGCATTAAAAAACAGCACCATTGATTATGGCAATATGTTTCAGGCACCGCTTGAGATTGCCAGCAGTGAAGGGCAGGTATCTTGGCAAAATGATCAAAATGGCATGGAAGTATGGAGCCAGGGGCTGGATTTGCAGGCCAAATCGCTATGGCTCAATGGAAATTTCCATTATCTAAAACCCCATAACAAACCCCCTGTTTTGGCCATGTTAGCTGGAATTCGAGCCAATGATCTGGGTGAAGCATGGCGCTATTTCCCCAAACCACTAATGGGGGGATCTCTGACAGACTATTTGACCGCTTCCTTGATCAAGGGAAAGGTTGATAATGCGACCTTGGTTTTTCATGGTGATCCTCATGATTTCCCATTTAAACAGAACAATGGTCAATTTCAGGTATTTGTACCGCTACGTCATGCAACCTTTCAATATCAACCTGATTGGCCGGCGCTGTTTGATTTGAATATCGATCTGAATTTCCAGAATAACGGATTGTGGATGCTGGCACAGAAAACGCATTTGGGAAAAGTGGAAGCGTCTCATGTTTCGGCAGTGATCCCTGATTACGGCAAGGATAAGCTGTTTATTGACGCTGCGCTCTCTGGCGATGGGAAGAGTATCCATGATTACTTCAACCACAGCCCGATGGCAGACACAATTGGTAGCGCACTAGAGAACTTGCAACTTAGTGGCAGGGTGGATGGAAAACTCCATATGGATATTCCCTTGCAGCATGGGAAAGTTGCGGCAAGCGGGGAAGTAGCGCTGAAAGATACCCATCTGTTCATTAAGCCATTGAATAGCGAAATGGCGCATCTCAATGGCAAATTTCGCTTTGACAATGGTAACTTAAAAAGTGAGACATTATCTGCTAACTGGCTAGGAAATCCCTTGTCCCTGAAATTTTCTACCCAAGACTCGGCAAAACATTATCAGGTCGATGTGAAACTGGATTCGCATTGGGCGGCAAAGGCATTACCAGAACTTCCTGCGGAAATTCGCCACAAACTATCTGGAACGCTGAACTGGCAGGGAGACGTCAATGTTACGCTACCTGCTGGTGAGACAAGAAATAAGGTGAAATATCGTGTTGCAGTTAATGCAGATTTGTCACACTTGAACAGTAAATTACCAATACTGGACACAGAATCTCTGAAGGAGTGGAATAGGGTTAATCTCCATGCAGAAGGTGATATGAACCAGCTCCAGATCAAAGGATCAATGGGTAAGCGATATGCATTCAATACCCAGTGGAGGCTGGAAGAAGCTCATGTCAAATTGCAGCGGGGTATTTTTCAAACCGATAATATGGGTATTCCTGCTCTGCCGAAAAAATCATTGTTGGCCTTAAACTTGCCTGCCATTGATGGTGAAAAATTATTGGCGCTGTTTGCACTTTTGCATTGGCAGCCATCGGAAGAAAAGGGTTTTCTGTGGCCAAATGTATTTGAAATTGCATTGCCTGCACTGAATATTGCTGGACAGCGTTGGAATCAACTCACATTCAATATCATGCAACAAAACGGTGAAGTTATTGTGAGTGCAAAGGGGAAAGAGATTAATGGCAATCTTCTGATTGCAAAGCATAAGCCAATGAAGGCATCAATCAATTATCTTTATTACGATCCCCTGTTTGCTACAGGTTCGTCAAACGATGATAAAAGGTTAATGTCAGATAAGGCTTCAGTCCCCCATTATGCGTTGAACAGTTGGCCTGCATTGGATGTCAAATGTGCAGAATGCTGGGTTGCAGGTTTAAAACTCGGCAAAGTATCTGGATCGATTAGGCCAGAAGGCGATTCTCTGATTTTGACCAATGGGCAACTGGAAAATAGTGCCGGAAACCTGACATTATCCGGGCGTTGGTATGAAAACCATACCGGAAGTTCTAGCCATATCAAAGGGCAACTATCAGGTGAAAAATTCGATGATATGGCGGCTTATTTGGGCTTTATCGTCCCGATTGTGGATGCGCCTTTCAAATTTGGTTTCAATTTGAAATGGCAAAATGTCCCGTGGCAGCCTGATCTCAAGACACTGAATGGCACGCTGACCGGAGACATGAAGAAAGGGGCTATCGCCAAATTGGGAGGCGGCAGAGCTGCGCAATTATTCAGGCTTATCAGCTTTGATGCGTTGTTGCGTAAATTACAATTGGATTTTAGTGATACATTCAGTAATGATTTCAACTTTGATTCCATTCGTGGTGACGCAACGGTAAAAAACGGTGTCGTGTATACCGATAACTTTCTTATCGATGGATTGGCAGCGGATATTAATGCTACAGGACAGACCGATCTCGTTCGTCGCCAGATCGATATGGCACTGGTCATTACGCCAGAAATTTCGACAACGGTGGGCGTCGCAACGGCTTTTGCCGTCAATCCTGTGGCTGGTGCGGCAATTTTTGCCGCGACAAAAGCTCTGCGACCGCTATGGAGCAAGATATCGGTGATTCGCTATCGGTTAACGGGCAGCCTCGAACAGCCTAAAATTGATGAAGTTTTACGTCAGCTTAAGGAGAATAAAGGGCCATGAAAAACGTCAATATAGCTCTTTTACAATTATGCAGTGGAACGAATGTCAAACACAATTTAGCGCAAATTGAACAGCAGATTAAGCAATTACCAGAAACAGTAAAACTGGTTCTGACACCAGAAAATGCCCTGTTATTCGCTGATGCCGATACCTACCGCGCACATGCAGAAACGCAGGGAAGTGGGCCATTGCAACAGGCCGTAAGCGAAATAGCACAACGTTACGGTGTTTGGCTGTTGATTGGCTCTATGCCTCTTACCAGTCGGGAAGATCCCACTCGTATCACCAGCAGTAGTTTGCTGTTTGATGATCAAGGCGAAATCAGGGCACGTTACGACAAAATTCACATGTTTGATGTCAATATCAACGATGAACACGGTGCCTATAATGAATCCACGATTTACCAGCGTGGGGAACATATTACCGTTGTCGATACACCGGTTGGTCGACTGGGGATGACTATCTGTTATGATCTGCGTTTTCCGGGACTTTTTCAGGCATTGCGCGAACAGGGGGCTGAGATTATTTCCGTTCCGGCTGCTTTCACCCGCTTGACAGGTAAGGCGCATTGGGAACCATTGCTGAGAGCCCGTGCTATCGAGAATCAATGTATTATTTTGGCACCGGCACAGGTTGGTGTACATGGCACTCGCAGGACATGGGGACACACAATGGCGGTCAGTGGCTGGGGAGAAATTATCAAGAAAAATCCTCTGACCGTCAGCGCATTACAGCTTAATATCCGTCGGGATAGTTTGACTCACATGCGTGAGCAGATAAAAGTGGTGAAACACAATCGCTTCCGTCCACAACTGACTTCTTTGATAAAAAAGAATACAGATTAAGATAAAAGAGTAATCAATATGAGTTTAACTTATGTCAGTGAACATTTACTGGCTGCTAATAATTTGAATCATCAAGATTTATTTTCGGTACTGAGTCAATTGGCGGAACGGCGTCTGGACTATGCCGATCTCTATTTCCAATCCAGTTATCATGAAACATGGGTGTTGGAAGACCGCATCATTAAAGATGGCTCCTATAATATTGATCAAGGTGTGGGAGTTCGCGCAATCAGCGGAGAAAAAACAGGTTTTGCTTACGCAGATCAAATCACATTGAATGCGTTGCAGCAAAGCGCTCAGGCTGCGCGCAGCATTGTACGGGAAACGGGTAATGGCATTTCGCATACGTTAGGTGCCGTGGCGCATAAGGCACTTTATCCGGTAGCTGATCCTTTGCAGAGCATGAGCCGTGAAGAAAAAATTGCTTTGTTGCACCGTGTTGATCAAATTGCACGTGCGGAAGATCGCCGTGTACAAGAAGTGAGTGCTAGCCTGACAGGTGTTTATGAACACGTGCTGGTGGCGGCGACCGACGGTACATTGGCCGCAGATATCCGCCCATTAGTACGCCTTTCTGTCAGTGTATTGGTGGAAGAAGATGGTAAGCGTGAGCGTGGCGGCAGCGGTGGTGGAGCGCGTTATGGTTACGAATATTTCCTGCGCACCGAAGATGGTCAGGTTCTGGCAGAGCAGTTTGCTCGTGAAGCGGTTCGCATGGCACTGATCAACTTATCGGCGGTTGCAGCACCAGCGGGCACTATGCCCGTTGTATTGGGGGCTGGATGGCCGGGAGTTCTGTTGCATGAAGCGGTGGGGCACGGTCTGGAAGGAGATTTTAACCGTCGTGGTACTTCTGTTTTCTCTGGACAAGTTGGGCAAAAAGTGGCCTCAGAGCTCTGTACCGTAGTGGATGACGGCACACTTGAAGGGCGCCGTGGTTCACTGGCTATTGATGATGAAGGTGTTCCGGGGCAATACAATGTCCTGATCGAAAATGGCATTCTGAAAGGCTACATGCAGGATAAACTCAACGCCCGCTTAATGGGTGTGGCTCCGACGGGTAACGGTCGCCGTGAATCCTATGCACACTTGCCGATGCCACGTATGACCAATACTTACATGCTGGCAGGGAATTCCACACCAGAAGACATTATCGCCAGTGTGGATCGTGGGCTGTATGCACCCAATTTCGGCGGCGGTCAGGTGGATATCACATCGGGTAAATTTGTTTTTTCAACCTCGGAAGCCTATTTGATTGAAAACGGCAAAATCACCAGACCAGTAAAAGGTGCAACCTTGATTGGCTCTGGTATTGAAGCCATGCAAAAAATTTCAATGGTTGGAAATGACTTAGCTCTCGACAAAGGTGTCGGTGTTTGCGGTAAAGAAGGCCAAAGTGTACCAGTGGGTGTTGGGCAACCAACTTTGAAACTGGATAACCTGACCGTAGGCGGAACAGCCTGATAATTTCTTGAGTAATAGACGCATAGCTTGAGGTCATCGTGAAAAAGAGCATCCTGGCGGCGGTATTATTGGCTTTGGCTGTCATGTATACCGTCTTTGCCAACTCAGAGAAAGAACAGATTGATGTTCTGACTGAACAGACCCGTGTTGCGGACTACCTGCGCCAGCCTCACACATTGCCAGACTATTACATTACGAAGAAACAGGCTCGTCGCCTTGGCTGGAACGCCCGTGCAGGTAATTTATGTGAAGTGTTACCGGACAGAGCAATCGGTGGTGATAAATTTTCTAACCGTGAAAATAAATTACCAACAAAATCTGGTCGCCACTGGTTTGAAGCAGATGTAAATTATCGGTGTGGACACAGGGGAAGTGACAGATTGCTCTATTCTAATGATGGCCTTATTTATTTAACGGTTGATCACTACAACAGTTTTACCCGACTGGAGTAATGATATGAAAAAGGTGGAATTCGACTTTAGCCAAATCCCCGATCTAAGTGCTTTCTATGCTGAATTCAAACAGCGTTTCGAGCTTAGGGATGATTTTGGTGCCAACTTAGACGCACTGTGGGATGTAGTGACTGGCTATATTCAGTTACCTGTTGAGATTAATTTTATCCACGTGACCCCGCAAAAAAGAACGCGTTTTGCGGCATTAATATTGTTGTTAGAAGAAGCCGAAGAAGAGCTGGAAGGGGAATTGCGGTTTAATGTGATTGACTGAATTTTCTCTTTTGTTGAAGTTCTTTAAGCCGCTTGCGACGATGCAGGCGGCTTTTGGCTTATTAGATCACGTATCCAACCCGTTGATAGTTTTTTATAATTGCCATTTTTTCGGAGAAATTTTGATCACCACCTTTTCATGTGATTTTAAATGTGATCAATATTCAATATAAGACAAAATGTTAGTGATGGCACAATATAAAATAGGATAGATTCTCCCAAATGATTGTTAACGTAGTGAGTTTAAATAATTTTTTAAACAGTTCGCTATATTAAAATAATATAATCACTCAGGAAAATTTTTTGAACGCTAACAATGTAACAGAAACAACTTATTGGAATCGCATGGTGCCAGAGCTTACTGTAAGCGATTTTTCGGCTTCACTCGATTTCTATCAGAAAATATTGGGCTTCGAAATATTAATTCGACGAGAAGAACCCGATTTTGTTTATTTGGGTTTAGGTGAGGCACAATTAATGCTGGAAGCATTTCATGATAATGGCTGGAATACCGGAGAACTCAATAAACCATTAGGGCGCGGCATTAATTTACAAATTGAAGTTGATGATGTTAAGTCAATTCTGGCAAATCTTGTAATTCACAAAATAGAACTTTATCGTCCACTGAAAGATAATTATTACTGTATAGGCGATACCAATGTCTGTCAGAGGGAATTTCTCGTTCAAGATCCAGATGGTTATTTACTTCGATTTAGCCAATATATAGAACACAAAGAAAATTAATAACAATTCATTAACGTGATTTGATTATAATTTTATTTCCACGTAAAAATCTGCCCAATTTAATAAATAATTTTAGTTACCTCACAGGATATTGGGGCAAAGCCAAAAAAAAATCCCTATTCCGAAGAAAAATACCATCTATTCCGTAGGACACCCCTTCCTGCTGATGCACAACCTCCCGCTATTCCTGAACCGGTATCCATCGGTGACATTGGAAACAGGAGCCAATAAAGATGAGTACGACGGTTATCGTAACAGAAGCCGTTCCTCCTCGGTTACGAGGGCGTTTGGCTATTTGGTTGCTGGAGGTTAATTTATGCATATTTGGGAGAGGTAAAAACTGTTCTATTTGATGATAAAACAAACGAACACTCCAAATCGTGCGATATTCTATCTACAAACATAATTCATTGATTACCCAAAAAACCTATGATAGTCTACGCGCCTTTTCGTTCCGCCCTGTTCAATTTACAAACAATCTGATACTAAAATAAATAGGAAGCAAATTTACTTATGAACTTAACTAACATCAGCAAATTGTTAGTCGCGACGCTGTGCCTGGCGATCCCCTATAGCTATGCAGATAGTGAGCGCCCGCTTTTCTCGTTAACCGTATCTGAATCTGGCGTTCAGCAAACAAATAATGACGGTAGCTTATCCCAATCGACTAAATCGGGATCTCGTATTCTGCCAATTTGGGGTGATGTTGCTCGCGCAAAAGGCTACGACTTACCTGAACCGTTTGGTGTTAGCTATGGTTATATGAATATGCGACAGGATGTTATTGTAGATAGCATTAAATTTGAATTCAGTAATCCCAAGTATGAAGATTTCTTTGGAAAAACAATTATTAATGCCGGGAAGACTCGGGAAAAAAACGAAACACATATGCTTAAACTGGATTCTTGGGTGTTACCTTTCCTGAATGTCTATGGTGTTTATGGAAAAACCAAAGGGACTTCAAAAACCAATCTAGACAGCATTTATCTACCTTCATTTGAGCCTGAAGATCTCGAGGAACCCAGAGAGCCATCGTGGGAAAATGTTCCTTTTAAATTGAACTTTAAAGGGAAAACGTTTGGCGCTGGTGTAACCTTTGCTGGTGGGTACAAGCAATTTTTTACCACATTAGATGCTAATTATACCCGCACCAAATTTGATATTTTGGATGGCGATATCAATGCCTTCGTTATTACACCACGCATTGGCTATGAGTTTAGCTTTGAACCATTATTTGCTGGTCAAGGAAATACAAAAGCACAAATTTGGATTGGAGCTATGTATCAAGATATTACCCAACGTTTTAAAGGTGATGTCATCGGGCTTGATTTACCTCCTGAATTCCAATTAATTAGCGCCATTCAAAACGATACAAATGTCAAATTCGATGTCAAACAACACCTAGCCCATAAGTGGAACAATACCGTTGGTGCACGTATCGAAGTCACCCGTAATTTCAATATCCTGTCAGAAATCGGTTTCGGCAACCGTAACAGCTTCTTTATCTCCGGTGAGTTCCGCTTTTAATGTTTAACCTCGCAATACTCAAAAGGCTGGTCATTTCCAGCCTGTTTATTTTTACCATTTCATCGGCACACGCTGATATCCTGCCCGATCGGCAAAAAATAGATGGCTGGTTAAACCAATTAGGTGGCAACAACCATTTTGATGAGCGCAAAAAAATTGACTGGGGCGTATTGCCCGGTCCTTTCTACACCCCTGAAATGGGTATTGGGATTGGTGTTGCCGTAGTCGGTCTGTACCGCCCTGACCATTTAGACCACATCAGCCAAAACTCTTCATTAGGACTCAGTGGCTTTGCTTCATCTACCGGTGCGTTTGGCCTGAACTTTACCAATTACAATTTTCTTGCCAATGACCAATGGCGGTTATTCGTTTCCGGTACACTGAATAACACGCCAACTTACTATTGGGGTAAGGGTTATGATGCCGGTAAAAATGACAACAACAAAGAGAAGTACCGTTCGCAGGAATTTGCTATTCACCCGCGCCTCCTCTATCGCATCACTGACGCCACCTATATGGGATTAGGCTGGAATTTTTCATCCGTCAATGCCAGTGATCCAGATAGTGGTGCCAAACGGTATTTTGCGCAGTCTGTCGGTGGTCGTTCCGTGATAAGCTCCGGTATAAGTGCTCATTTCAGTTATGACACGCGGGATTTTTTGCCTAATGCGTGGCACGGGCAGGTGTTTGACATCGTTTATACCTATTTTTCCCCAGAATTGGGCAGCGATCACCGTTTCCATACCGCCCAGTTTCAGTTCTCGGCCTATCATCAGTTATCTGAAAAGACAGTGCTGGCCTTTGATAACTATGCCCGTTTCAGCACAGGTGATGTACCGTGGAACCAGCTATCACTGCTTGGCAACGGTCAGCGAATGCGCGGATATTATGAAGGGCGTTATCGTGACAACAATATCTTCACCACGCAGTTAGAGTTACGGTATAAACTTGACTGGCGCCACGGTGTGGTCGGCTGGATAGGCACCGGCACGTTGGGAGATTCCCCCTCACAATTGGGAAAAAAACATTGGCTTCCTTCTGTGGGTGTTGGCTATCGTTTTGAGTTTAAACCACGCATGAATGTCAGATTAGATTTTGGTGTCGGCAAGGGCAGCACTGGGTTCTATTTTCAGGTTGGGGAAGCGTTTTGAGATTATTAATTACACTCTGCCTCTGTTTTTTATTGATGGCATGCCAAAATCAGCCACAATCTGTTAATTCGATAAAACCTGTCCTTATCAGTGATACCCATGAACAATCACAGCAAAATTGGGGTGCATTACCTCCCATTACTCCGCCAGAAGGTTTAAGGGCCTGCTGTGCTTTCGGCTATAACCTTAAAGCCCAACTCTGGAATATCCCCATTCCCTTCTACGACATCGACAATATTGTAGAAGCCAAGAAACTGGGTGATCATCACTATAATGACAGTGTTATTGGTGCCAGTGCTGCATTATTGGGGATAAGCAATGAAAAAGTTGGTCTGCTCTATACCCATCAGGGAGGGTTTATTGATATCTCCCATGTGAGGGATACCGCAGATTATACGCTTTATCTGTTCAGCCAGATTTACGCCCATCTTGGTCAAGAGTGGAAATTAACCCTGAGTAATGAACTTGCAGCCCGTAAAATTCATTTTTTTGCTTTTACGCCGCCGGAAGATCCTGCTGGGCGCTATACGCTAAGTGCTTATTTGGCCGCTAAACTCGCTTTTCAGCTTGCGGCCTGGCATGAAATAGCGCAATGGTATGGCTATCAATCAGTCCCTGGATTTTCAGAGGGTATTTCGGCTTTTTCTCCGGAAGATCTCTATTCCAACCTGCTGGGTGCACGGTTGGCTCTGACACTGATTCTGGAAGGCCACGCTTCTTCTATAGCACAGTTTTCGAACTCAATGGCTAAGATCTTGCCGATAGCCTTGCATGAACTTGGGGATTATCCCAAATCAGGCACAAAGGAGATGTTTGATAGCGTAGATGGTTTGTGGTGGAACAGTTATCAACGCATCCCTGAGAAGTTTTTAGTACTACACCGGAATTATGATATCCAAGACAACCGCTACCCATTAATGCCTTTCGGTAAAGAGAACTTTGCCCAGCGCCTGTCTCTGCCTGAGCATTATCAGCATTTTTCGTTGGATAAACTGGCTGAATTTCAGCTATGGCCAACCAATGAGATGAAAAACCTGCCTGTTCCAAAGCAATATTGGACAGTAAGAGATTTTAAAATACTGGCGGAAAATGCCCAACGGGAAGATGAGAAGCAGTTGCTCATTAAATAAGCCCACCCCATCTCTATATATGGGGGATATGCCCTAATTAACCGGTATATTCCTCATAATGCTCCATACTAGCTACTTACCAAACTCCCCTAATATGCCACGTACTGGTGTATGTCGTTTAATTAGCTCCTGCAAAACCTCTTTCAATAGCTGGCTTTTGCTATCGCCCAGTGGCTCCAGCACACTTTTTTCGTGTGATTCCGCCTCGGTCAGTAATCCTTCTACCACTTTTTTCCCTGTTTCAGTCAAACTTGCCAATGTAACACGACGATCACCGCCACCATTGGAAAAACGCACGACATATCCCTGTAATTCCAGACGCTGCAAGACACGGGTGATAGTCGGCTGTTTACTGACCGTTTTTTGTGCCAGAAGGCTGATGCCAATCGAACCGCTTCCCGCCAACGCCGATAACACTCGCCACTCCAGCACTGATAACCCTTGCGCTTCGACGACATTATGGAATTCAGAAGAGACCAGCATCCATGCCTGCCCAAGTAAGGCAGGCAAGTAATTGTCAACAAAGACTTTTGCATCTGGCATAAGTTGAACAACCTTTTGTATCTCGATCAATATTTTCCTGATAACAGTGAGCCAAATCTCGGAACGTATGTATTCAGCCCTAGCTGTTTCAATATCATGTAAGTTGTCGCCACAGATGAGGAAATAACAGGCAATCCCACCCGATCTTCGATCAGCGGTACTGACGCCAGCGAAGGCATTTGTACACAAGCGGAAGCAACGATAACATCCACATTGCTGTTCAGGCGCTTAGTAATCTCTACGGGTGCGAGGGGATCTTGTCGTCCGACCGCAAGGTTGTCGGGGATCTCCAGCGAAATGCTGTCGATAACTTCAATGCCCTCATTTTCGATGTAATCAATCACTAACTGGGTCAACGGTTTCATATAGGGCGTCAATATGGAGATACGTTTCGCCCGCAAAGCATGTAATCCATCCACCAATGCCCCCGCGCTGGTCACAACGGGGGCGGGATAGCCATTTTCCTCTGTCCGTAGATGGAGGCGCTTTTCAGAGATTCGGTGATATCCCTGTCCCATGCTCATAATCGCCACTAAACAGGCATAACCCAGTACATCGACGGCCGCATCCGACAGCTCAAGCGCACAGCGATCGCTGTCTGCATCCATTGCCGCCAGTTCTGTTTTTGTGACCGTTTTCATTCTCATACGACTGGAATGAAAGGTGAAACGTTCAGGGCTTACCGCTTCACGAGCACGCAGGATAGCGGGGATTTCTGTTTCCATTGTCGTATTTGAAGAAGGCACAATCAGCCCCACTCTAAAATGCTGTGTGTTATTCATGGGAGATCCTCCTGATCGGATGGCAGATCGGTAAACCGGATCGCCTTCATCGGACGACGGTTCACTTTTAGATCGAAGATATCAAATCGATTGTAATGTCCTGTGATATCGTGCATTTGCCGCGGCTGAATACAGCGATTCAAATCAATCTGCGCATAGACGATCCCTTCTTTATCAATCAGGGGTTCACCAATCACTCGCCCATCCGGCCCAATAATTCCGGTAAATGCACTATTAGGGCGTGCCAGCAACTCTTCGGCTTCAGGATGGCAGGCCGACATCGCTTTTACAATTTCCGGCGAAATCGTGGAGCAGGAGACCAGGGTAAACACCTTGCCCTCGAAACAGTGGGCTGCCGCCCGTAAACGGATAGCTTCTGCCATATCATAATCCGGTGGTGCAACCGGCAGGGAAATATAACTGGCAACATGTACCAATTCGCCCTGAGATAACAAGGAAAAACGCGCCAATGTATTGGTATTTTCGCCGCAGGCCAGCACACCTAATGGGCCGATGCGGGTATCATGTACCTTTAACGAAGTTGCATCACCATTTGCCCACGTTAGTTTTTCCGCCCATGTCGGCACCAGCTTGCGATGACGCCCCAGAATGTGCCCCTCATCAGAAATGGTCACCAGAGTGTTATAGAGTGTTGCAATGCCGTTAGGATTGCGTTCATTAACCCCAATGACAACATGAATGTGATGACGCGCCGCCGCCCGTGCAATTTTGTTGATCTCCGGCCCTGGCACTTCAATGGCTGATTTGCACAGTTTTTCAAACCACGGACTGCCTTGTATCGGGTTCATCACCCAATTCCAATAGGGATAACCTGAAACAAACACTTCAGGAAACGCCACCAAACTGGCTCCCTTCTCTGCCGCTTCTTGGATCAGGCGGCAAACGAGCTCAACGGTCGCATCTGTATCCAGAAAGATAGGAGCAGCCTGTACCGCAGCCGCCTTGAACTTAGGAAGTTTCAGCATATCAGGCTCCTGTTTTATTTACACCGCAATCACGGAGTGACGCAAATGACCAACCTTTTCAAGGTACGCTTCAATCACATCCCCTGGCCACAGCCATTCTTGCGGATCTCGCCCCGCCCCAACACCTTCCGGTGTGCCTGTGGCAATGATATCCCCCGACTCCAGCGTGATGCCTTTGCTAATATCTGCAATCAGGGTATTAACCTTGAATAACATATGGCGGGTATTGGAATCCTGTTTGGTCACACCATTGACTTTTAGGCTCAGCGCCAGATCCTGAGGATCGGGTATTTCATCCGCAGTGACAATGCAAGGGCCAAAAGGCGCATAGGTATCCTGCCCCTTGGAGTAGATCCACTGCCCTGCCCGACGGCAATCACGGGCGCTCATGTCGATCATCAGGCTATAGCCAAAAACATATTTTAATGCCTCCGTTTCCGATACGCCTTTGGCACGTGTCCCGATAATCACCGCCAGCTCCACTTCCCAATCCAATTGCTGGGTGATCTCACTGTTATGCTCAATCGCGTCGCCAGGGCCAATCACCGTAGTTGGGGGTTTAGAGAAAATAACGGGTTCTTTTGGCAGATCTTTTGCCGTGTCCAGAGCACGGTTGGATTCGGCCACATGTTCAACATAGTTCAAGCCAATACCAAAAATATTTTTTCGTGGACGAGGAATGGGAGCGAGAATTTTCACATTCTGCAATGGCAGTGAAACCCCCGTAGGCCAAAACCCCTTAAATGAATCTAATAACGCTGTTGTGCTGCTCACCGCCAATGGTCCCAGATCAATAAACTCCAGCATGTTATCCGGTAATCTATTCCCTGTATGGGCGGCCAATTTTGCCAAATCTACTACGTGATTATTGACTATCGCACCTAATCTCGCAGCAGCCGTAACTTCTGAACGGTAAGTGATTAAACGCATCTCTTATCCTCTCACTCGTTGGTGCCCATCGTTATCAGACAGGGCTTCTTCGTAATACAATTGCAATGCCTGCATGACAGGTAAGTCATTAAAGCAGAACAGGCAAGCATCATCGGTTTGTGAAGTATTCACATGCTCATGAAATGCCCATGAAGGCACGCAGAAGATATCCCGCTCTTGCCAGTCAAATCGTTGACCATCAATCACGGAATAACCTTTTCCTTTCGCCACTTGATAAATGAAACTGCCAGTATGCCGATGTGCTTTGCCGACAAAACCAGGGCGCAACAACTGCATACTCGCGCCGAGAGTCGGCATCACATGGCCACCTGTTAGCGGATTGGAGTAGTGCATCAGAATGTCATCAAAAGGTGATCCCTCTGAAACATGAGCGTAACGCTGTAAGGCTTCATAAGTTGGCTCCCATTGGTATCTGAACAGCGGAGAATAAGGTTTATCCCAGCCAACATTCTGTGGACGCAAAGCAGGGGCACCCCAGAGTGCAATGGAAGAATCCACTGGTTCAGTCACCGCTTGACACAGATCAGGATGCACCTTATAGAAACCCGCCTCCAATATGTTAACCAGGGGTATATCCAGACCATCCTGCCAGATACATTGTGAGCCATCAGGATCAACACCATGCTCATGCCAGGTGCCATTAGGGGTTAAGACGAAATCATTCGCTCCCAACGACATTTTTTGGCCATCAACAATGGTGTAAGCGCCACGTCCTTCCATGATGAAACGCAAAGCAGAAGAGGAGTGGGCATGTGCCGATGCCGCTTCACCTGGGCGCATCGTCTGGAGGCCGGAATAGAGCAAGCCGACAGCGGTAGAGGCTCCTGATTCTCCCGAATTGTTCAGATAAACCACACGGCGACCCGCTTTTTCCGGTGTGACTAAATCAGCCGATTTTAGAACGTATTCACGCAGATCACGGTAACGCCAAAGTACCGGTACTGATGCTGATTGAGGTTGCCAAGGTTCTATTTTATTGGCGATTGTCCAGAGTGCCCCTGTCTTGTACTTAACCAACTCCCTGTAATACGCCAGCAATTCAGGGCTATCGGCAACATTGGCACGGCCGAGAATATCTTCCCTGTATTGATCATGAGTTTGGATATTTTCTTGTTGAGACATGGATATCTCCTAGAGCTGTTTTCTAATGAATTGTGCTTTGCCGTAAAGATAAGGTTTCGGCCAATCGATACCCGTCCAGCCATATCTGGCGCATTCATGCAGTAGCCAGGCTGCATTAGATAAGAATGGGCGGGATAAGGCACAGAGATCGGCACGACCCGAAGCGATAATGCCGTTGATTTGATCCGCATCGGTAATCGCTCCGACCGCAATAACCGGCACGTTTCCTTCATTACGAATGCGATCAGCCATCGGTGTCTGGTACATGCGGCCATAAACCGGCTGCTGCTCAGCAGAAACTTCCCCTGTGGAACAATCCACCATATCCACTCCGGCTGCACGGAAACGACGGGCAATTTCTACGGCTTCGTCAACCGTTGTTCCCCCCTCCACCCAGTCCGTGGCAGAAATACGCACAGATATTGGCAAATCAGCCGGCCAAACATCACGTACCGCCTTGAAAACGGCCAACGGGAAGCGAAGTCGGTTTTCCAGCGAGCCGCCATATTCGTCATCGCGCTGGTTAGTCAGCGGGGAGATAAAACTGGAGAGCAGATAACCGTGTGCGGCCTGAATCTCCAGCCAGTCAAAGCCTGCTTTGGTGGCGCGGTGGGTTGCTGCAATAAACTGCTCAATAATTTCTGCCATTTGCGCTTTAGTGAGCGCCGCCGGCACTTGTGAAATCCCAACTAAATAGGGCAAGGCCGATGCTGAAACTAAAGGCCAGTTACCCTCTGGCAAAGGGTGATCAGGTTGTTCCCACCCCAGTTGGGTTGATCCCCGTCTCCCTGCATGTCCCAGTTGAATGCCTATCAGCGTGTCAGAGTGTTGATGGATAAAATCGGTGATCGCCTTCCATGCCTGTACCTGCTGATCGTTCCATAACCCTGTACAAGCAGGAGTGACACGTGCTTGCGGAGAAATTGCCGTCATTTCAGCGATCACCAAACCCGCACCGCCCAATGCCCTGCTACCAAGGTGAACCAGATGGAATGCCCCAGGTATCCCCTCCACGGCGCTATACAACAGGGTAGGAGAGACAACCACCCGATTTTTCAGGTTCACGCCTCGTACCTGATAAGGTGTCAGCAACGGTGGAGTCAGTGATGAAACTGGATGGGATTGTTGGATAAACCAGCGCTCATAATTTTCCAGCCATGCCCGATCCCTCAAGCGCAAATTTTCATGGGAAATGCGCTGTGAACGTGTCAGCAATGAATAAGCAAATTGTTCGGGTGAAAAACTTTCATAACGTGCAACATTTTCGAACCACTCCGTTGAATTGCGGGCGGCATTCTGGATTTTCAGCACTTCTACGCTGCGCGATTGCTGATAATCGGATAAACCCGCCTGCCAATTCCCCTGATGGGCTTTCAAGTTGTTTGCCAGTTCAATCGCATCTTCCAAGGCCAATTTTGTGCCGGAGCCAATGGAAAAATGGGCGGTATGGGCGGCATCACCCATTAATACAATCGGAATATTTTTGCCGCTCTCTTCCTCTGGTTTGATCCAGTGCACCCAATTAGCACAAATTATCCGAGGAAAACGTATCCAAATGGCAGCCCCCCGCAAATGAGTTGCATTGGAGATTAATTTATGCCCATCCAGCCAGGGGGCGAATATCTTTTCACAATAGGCAATGCCCTCTTCCTGTGACATTTTGTCGATACCCGCAGCCAGCCAGGTCTCTTCCGTCGTTTCGACAATAAAAGTCGATAGTCCTTCCTGAAATTGATAGGCGTGAACCTGAAACCAGCCATATTCGGTTTCCACAAATAGAAACGTAAACGCAGCAAAAACTTTATGTGTCCCTAACCAGACAAAACGGCAATGGCGTTGGTCGATATCAGGCTGGAAATATTCGGCATAACGCGTGCGGATCTGGCTATTGATCCCATCAGAGGCAATCAGCAAATCGGCATGATATTTGCGAGCAATCTCCTGCTCATCCTCAACCTGAGTTTCAAACAGCAGCTCAACCCCGACTTCGTGGCAGCGGTCTTGCAGGATATTCAGGAGTTTTTTACGGCCAATGCCAATAAATCCATGACCACCACTCCGATTTACGGTTCCCTTGAAATGGATATCGATATCATCCCAACGGCTAAACTCCTTCCTGATAATTTCAGCCGATACAGGATCAGCCTGATGCAGGTTTTCCAACGTTGCATCCGAAAATACTACTCCCCAGCCAAAGGTGTCATACGGACGATTACGCTCGATCACTACGACATGATTATCAGGGTTTTGTAACTTCATCAGCAGACCGAAATACAATCCAGCCGGTCCACCACCAATACAGACAATATTCTTACCACTGACAGTAATTGTATTTTTACTGATTACTGCATTCTTACCTCTTACATTCATAATTTATTCTCCTGCCGCACGATATCTACCCCACGCAATCGCCTATTTGGCTAAGGTATTTGTTCAGTTAGCGCATAGTAAAATTCGTCGGGTATCGGAATAGCTTGATGGGTATCCAGTGAAGTGGTGACATAAGTCTGAGTGACTCTCATCCTCAATTCACCTTCTTTGCTGACGCAGCGTTGAAGCAGCGTCAATGATTTTTTACCAATTTTCTCAACACCTAACTCCAGCCAAACCTGATCACCCATTCTGCTAATGGCCTTAAATTCCGCCTCCAGATGAACCGTCGGTAATCCAAAACGGTGTTTGGCGATGTAATTGGCATATCCCATTGACGTTAATTCATCGAACCACTCTTCCAGCAAATTATTGAACATCACAAAATACTGGGGATAGAAGACAATCCCCGCCGGATCACATTCAGAAAAACGGATCTTATGGGGTTGTATAAAACTAAGCAGGCTCATTGCAGGCTCCTTAGGTAAATTCTTTAATATAAAGAGAGACGCTGTTGGCACTCGCGTAATCGATCACCCTGCTCATCCGCTAATGCAGCTTCACGTAGTTGCCGCAGGCTGGCAGGAGATAAGTCATGCGGATGGTGATCAACAATGTTCATCAGGGTTTGAAAATGACTTAATCCACGAGAGTAAGTATCACCATATCCCTTGATCAAACGCTGGCATTGGGCGATTTCCACAGCCAGTTCGGCATCGCGCTTTGCGGCCACTTCAATTCGCCGTAGCCATTCTTCAATACGTCCCGTTTCATGCTGAAAGCGCAGCGTATAGCGGCGCATACGACGCCAGCTCGCCAGCAGATAAAGCAACAAATATCCCCGCATGGAACTGGTAGTAATCACACGCCCACGGCTGAATAATTTCGCCAACATACGATTGACGACATGAGGACGAGATAACCAGCGCCCAATACTTGCCGGCAAGGTGTCACAAATTTCTTCCATTCTGGGATGCATAAAGTCATTAATTTCGAGTAGTTGACCATCCCTCACTCGCATCTCTTTACTGACACGCTCGAATCGACCGGCGCGGATTTTGAGATCTGCCACCCGCATGGTGTCTTCGTAAGCCATCCACAACGCCAAATGGCGGGCTGTTTCATGCAATAATTGCTCATTCAGTAATCGCTCATCAGGTTTCACCACTTGTTCAATGAGGCTTTGCAATCGATCAAGATACAAACGGGCGTAGGCTAAATCCTGATAATCAATCAGGCGCCTGATACCTTCTATGGCAATGTTATGGGTACAGGCAGGGAACTTTTGCCGGATATGTAACAGCAGGGCATTGGCTTTATTGTTTGATAAAGGGATTTCTGGAGCCGTTTTTTCGGCCGTCTTTGATTCTGCCGCCGATTGTGCCCGACTCAATCCCAAACTAAAGGCTTGCAGACTGGGCTTTATCCCCACGTTTTTTTTGATGATCGCCGCTTCAAACTGATTACGGTTAAAGGGCAAAGTCTCCGTACCACAGAGCGCCCCAAACAATACTGCACTGATCACACTGCCACTTTTTTCTGCCATCTTCGCCATATCAAAATGGATAAAACGCAAAGCAGCTTGTCGGGATTGCCTGATCAATACCCCGCTATCCACGCGCCCATCTCCCATTGCCGAACGCTCTTCCATCGAAAATACCCGATGGCTTGATGCGATAAGCGTAGTGCGATCCGGTGTTACCAAACCACGTTGGACAGCACGTCCGGCTTCCATCAATTCCGAAGCCAGCACAATATCCACATCACCGGCAGTCGGCATCAGCGCCAACACAGGTGTCGGCACATCGGGATCATCAGCACCAGGGAACAACTCAACATAATAAATAGTTGCCCCAGTCCGCTGAGCTACGCCGGGTACGGAAGTCGTTTGGGCGAAATAGCCATTCTCTTCCCCCAACGTCACGATCCAATCGGCCAGTACACCGCCACCTTCACCTCCCATCGCCAGAATAGCTATTTTGATCGGCTGTTTAGGTGAGTTCGTTAGCGAGGAATGAGTGGATACTGACATAGGTATAACCCCTTGTTAAAAATCATATTGATGACGACGTTTAACATCACGACGTTGCAAATAGCCGATAAGCCCATTGCGAATACGATGGATCAGCCGATCCCAACGATTGGGATTGATAATGATCCGTGCCTTAAAGAAAGAGGGGCACAACACTGCCGCGTGAGATAATTCCCCGCACAACCCACAGCCCACACAGCTATTTAAAACTGTTGTCACCGGATCGGTACGCAATGGATCAGGATTCGGTTTAATCGATAGAGAAGGACAACCTGACAGACGGATACAGGAGTGATCGCCTGTGCATGTATCAGGATCAACCCCAAATTGTTCTCGGACGATCCGTTTTCCTTCCGCAATCGCTCCCTTGATCTTTACCTTCTCGCGCCGTTGTTTATTCAACATGCATTCACTCTGTGCGACCAGGACTTTTGGCCCGTGTTCACCTGTTGTCAGTGCCTCGCGTAAGGTATTCATCATAGCTTTGAGATCGTAAGTACGTTTGAGCGTGCGTACCCATTTCACCCCAACACCCTTGACGGCTTTTTCAATGTTATGGCCGGTACTGCGATGGGGATTTAACGCTGTTGAAGAGGGAATATCCTGCCCTCCGGTCGCGGAGGTATAACTGTTGTCCACAATGATGGTCAGATTGTCGCTGCGGTTAAAAACACTATTCGCTATGCCACTGGTTAAGCCGTTATGCCAAAACCCGCCATCCCCCATCACTGCGATTGCCCGCTTATTCGCCACCGGTGTATTCAGTGCTGCCGCACTCGCAGCGCCTAATCCATACCCCATCGTGGTATTGCCCAAATTAAATGGCGGCAAAATAGCAAACAAATGACAACCGATATCGGCACTGATGTGATGTTGCCCCAGTTCCCGTTCAATCAACTTCATCGCTGTAAAGATGGGGCGCTCTGGGCAACCGGTACAAAATCCGGGTGGGCGGGTATGAACCGCATCTTCCAGAGGATCTTTTATCGGTAAGGTCACGGCGGGGATACGTACCTGACAGGCAGACACCGCACTTTCCACAGTAATTTTGCCGTAACGTTCAAGGAAAGCACGGAGTCCCGACAACACGGTAGCCGTGTTATACTCTCCCGCCATTGGCAGTAAATCCTTGCCATGTAATCGAGTCTCTATCTCACACTGGCGCAAAATATTAGCGACATTCTGCTCTACAAAATTGGGCTGACCTTCTTCCAGCACTAAAATTGCCCGCTTGCCATGACAAAAACGTTCAAACTCTTCATCGATCAACGGATAGGCGACATTCATGACATACAGCGGAATTTGGCTATTGCCAAAAACATCCGCCAATCCAAGCAAATTTAAGGCACGGATCACGGTGTTATAGCATCCACCTTGCAGGGCAAGGCCGACATCATCAGCCTGCTCGGCGAAAAATTCATTCAGATTATGCTGTTGAATAAAGCGCACGGCCGCAGGCCAGCGATCTTGTACTTTCTCTTTCTCATGCAGAAAACTGGCGGGCGGCAAAACGATACGGCTGAGATCGCGCGTCGGATTTTCCAGCGCATTCTGAATCATGAACGTTGACGAACGATTTTTCTCACACACAAACCGACCATGCACATGGCAGGCACGAATACGCATTTGTAACATCACTGGCGTATTACTGGCTTCCGATAGCTCAAATCCCATCTTCACCGCCTGTACAATTGAAGGCAGATTGGGGCGTGGATCGAGTAACCAGATCTGGGATTTCATGGCGAAAGCATGGCTACGTTCCTGCATAATGGAAGAACCCTCACCATAGTCTTCACCGACGATAATCAGTGCTCCCCCCACCACACCTCCCGATGCCAGATTTGCCAACGCATCCGAGGCAACATTCGTGCCAGCCGTTGATTTAAACGTGATAGCTCCACGCAGTGGATAATTCACGGAAGCGGCAAGCGTTGCAGCAGCAGTGGCTTCACTGGCACTGTTTTCAAAGCGAATGCCATATTCAGATAAAATATCCTGCGCATCTAACAACACATCCATCAGATGGGAAATTGGCGCCCCCTGATAGCCGGCTACATACGCCACACCAGATTCCAGCAGGGCTTTTGTCACGGCAAGTATGCCTTCACCACTGAAAACTTCGCCCTGATCCAGACGTAATTTTTTCACTTCCTCGATAAATGATCGTTCAGCCATGTTCACCTCACATGCTTTACGCCTTTTTAGTTATCTTTTATGTAATGCGGGTATTCGTTAATGGTCAATGCATGATTTGTCATGTAATTGTGATTTATGCGGTGATTGGATAAAGTGCGCAGCAGATGGATAAATAACAATGGCCAGTGCCCATCATAAATATATTCATAATCATATATATTTCATTTAAACAATATATGGATACTGTTAGCAGACAATTGAATATTGAATAAGGTTAATACGGTTATTTTTTTATATCCCGAATAATCAAAACAGGGAATAAACACGTTATTAGCGGGATATCTCACACACCATAGCAATTATATGATTGGCTAGAGGTATCTGAAATTATGAGTAATTCGTGGTCTCGCTACTATTTTGAATCTAAAAATACTGGCTCTAAAAATACTGAATCAAAGCACACTGATTTTAGAAGAACAGAATCAAGATATTCATCTTCAAACTGTTCAGATCCCAAATATGCAATAACAAAAATTGGGGCGCATCTTAATTCGCCAGAACATTTGCTTTTTTCATCCAACGATCTTGATGAAGTTAAATCTATGGTCGGACGGGTAATGCAGCCTCATCAGCTAACTATACTGGGCAGTAATCAAAAACTGGATGCCAGAATGCACTATATTCCACTTGGGGATATTTCCATGAGCCGATTGCGTTATGGTACCAACGTTGAAATCATCCCAGGGGAATTGGATTCGTTCTTTCTCATCCAGATGCCGCTGTCTGGCTGCGCTGGTATTGAAAGCGGCGACCAGTGTCTTGTTTCCACTCCCAATCTGGCTTCCATTCTCAGCCCAAATCAACACACTTCTATGCGCTGGAATACCGATAATGATCAGTTTATGGTCAGGATCTCCCGCTCCTTGCTGGAAAGAACGCTGGTTGGTCAATTGGGACACCCTGTGGATCAACCGCTGGTATTTGAGCTGGGATTTGAGTGGCAACGCTGCCAGGCATGGCGCTGTCTGATGCCGTATCTGCTGGAATGCACTACCCAAGTGCCCGACATCCTGCAACATAAACTGATTACCAACCAAATAGAACAATTGATTTCCGTTACTCTGCTGTCCACCCATCAACATAATTACAGTGAAACACCCACTAACCGCCGATGTTCCATTCGCCCACGGCATGTACGACGAGTACAAGAATATTTGCAGGCTCATGCCCACGAACCCATAACCGCAGAGCAGCTCGCTCAAGTGGCAGGTGTCAGCCTGCGCAGTTTGTATGCTGGTTTCAAGGAGTTTCTGAATATCAGCCCGATGCAGTATTTACGTGACCTGCGCATGGAACATGTCCGCTCAGAACTTCTGGCAGGAGAGGCCGCCAGCGTCACAGGCACCGCCCTGCGTTGGGGGTTCGCTCATATGGGACGCTTTAGCGCAGAATATAAAGCCCGCTATGGTGAGACGCCGAGTGAAAGCCTGAAACGTGGATAAAGTGATATTAGTTAACCAAATTGACCAAACCAATAAAAACAGACATGCTCAATATTTACACACCAAGAGGTAATGCTATGGAAAAGGTTAACATCTGCGATGCGAAAACTAACCTGTCCAAAATTATCCGGAAAGTTGCTCGCACTGGAGATCCAGTGGTGATAGCTAAAAATGGTCATGCACTGGTTAAAGTCATCGCATACAGAGAAGAGAAGCCTAAGTGCAAATTAGGTTTTCTCAAAGGCAAAGGTCGTGTTCCCGACAATTTTGACGACATGAACAGCGCCGAAATTGTTGATATGTTCGAAGGAAAATATTCTTTAGAACCAAATAACGTCATTTCAAGCAATGCATCGTCAATAAACTGAGAAGTTTTTCGTATTTTAATGTGATTATTTATTTGACATAGCTAATGTATAAAAATAAACGCTACCCATATTAATGAGCAGCGTTTATTTTTATTTGTAACCGTATCATTTTATTTCCCTATATGACTCTATATAAAATAGATACAGCCTTAAAATGGGATGGCTGCTTTTAAGAAAATTTGGGAACCCGATGGGCGATTACTGACGATAAAGTCTTTTTGCCACTTCAAAGTAACCAGCCAGCCTTTATCATTGGCATAGCGAATAGAAGGACCAAAGCCAACCGCCCTTGCTTTACCTTGTGCGGAATTTGCCCCACTATCATGAGTGGCCTGCTGAAACGCATAACCGCCAACGCCCACCACCAGCCCGTTGCCAACGCCCCAACCCAGTGCATAATCGGCATGAAGTGCCTGACCGGAAGTTGTTTTGGTGTCTTTGTTACGGAAGTTGACATCATACATCACTTTTAAATCTGCATTGATGCCACTAACAGGGAAATAACTGATCGCCCAGACAGGCTGAGCTGTCCAATAGTTTTTTCCCAGATTAGCAAGATCATTGCGGCTATAGTGGCCTGTCGGCGCATTAATATTCAAGCCAATAACATAAGCCAAATCCGGCGCGGGATGGTAACCCAAGGCAGGGCCAAAGGTGATGTCCCCTATTCCTTTGCTGTTGTCATGTTGACCAGCAGCGTTAGCGGTGACATCTAATAACGGCACGATAGCATGATAAGCCAGTTGGCCGCCAAAGGCCTGATTTTCAGTCACCCAAACCAAGCGAGGAGCAAGGACGTTCACATTGACTTTAAAACCAGGAACAGGGATCACATCGCCGTGATTTCCCTTAAGCTTGTTATAGTGAATATTGCCACCATAAAACAGGGCATGAATGCCTGCTGGTGGTAAAGCACCGGACAAATAATTATCCAAGCCATCAGGATAAGCGCCAACACCGCCCTCTGTTGCCATAGCCGGCGTGCTTAGTATTGCTGGCAGAGATAAAACTACGACATAAATGAGCCGTCTGAATTTTGACGTCATATAATCCTCCTCTCTGTAAGAGATGAATCGATAAAAAATGAAATGATTGGCTACTTTGATCAGCGTCGCGCAAGCCGGCGGGCGACAAGATAGCCGGAAGTCCCACTGAGTCCGGGGCCAGGATGGGTTGAAGCCCCAATGTGAAACACGTTACTGACAGAGGTTTGATGCGCCTTTGCACCTTGCGCAGGGGCAAATGGACGTAACCAAAAAAATTGGTCAGGTGAACAAATACCTGAATAGGGATCGCCCCCTGATAAATTACAATTCAATGTCTGTAAATCCGCCGGAGAATAGGCTTTGCGGCCAACAATTGAGGATGAAAAACCAGGCATCACCATTTCCAGACGAGCCTGTACACGATCCGCAACCGCTTCGCGGATAACCTCATTCCATTTACCATCGGCGGGAATAAGAATTTCTCCCGCAGCATCGCCTTTTAGCTGTGTCGGCAACTCCTGCATTTGAATCCACAAGATCCATCCCCCTGCTGGGGCACGGGAAGGATCAAGAACTGTTGGCTGACCGATTGCCAGTGTCGGATGGCTCGGCAGATAACCGTTGTTGGCTTGTGTCACGGATAAACAGACTTGTTCCATACTCTCTGTTAAATGAACAAGTGGTACATGGCGCAATTCATGCTCACACCACGGAGGAGGGGAATTCAACGCAAAATGAACCTGCATTCCCCCGCGGCCATAACGATAGTTCCGCGCCCGTTGCAGGAGAGTATCGGGAACCTTATCCAGCAAGTGACCATAAAGTTGTTGGGGTGTCACATTGCAGACCACAGCCTCACTGGCGTGATAAATCTGCCCTGCAACCATAACACCAGAAGCTCGGCGCTTGTTCCCCTGCTCTTGGGTGATGATGCGGTCAACGTTAGCATGAGTGATAAGCTGGCCGCCGTGTTGCTCAATGATCCCTGTTAGCGCTTCTACAATGCGCAAACTGCCGCCTTTTACCACCGGCATCCCGCCGGCAACCACAGCAGCAAAGGTAAGCTTACCTATCAAAGCGGAGCTGGCATCATCCGGTCCCAACCCCGTATGCAATACCCACGGCGCCAGCAAAGCGCGGCTAAAATCAGACTGTAATTCACGTTCAGCCCAGCGCCGGAAAGTTTCCACTGAATTGCCGGCAAATTCAGTCAATCCATCAATACCGCGTTTGCGCCACTCAGAAAACAGCAATTTGAGTATCCCGAAACCATAGGGATTTTGCCCTAATAAGCCAAAGATCAACGCGGCATCATCATGGAGGATTTGCTGTGCCATGCGAATCAATGTCTCTCCGTCACCCATTGCAATGTCATCAAGCCGCAAGGCTGAGGCCAGAATATCCCGCTTTAAGGCAATTCCCTTGCCATTGGGTTGAACCAATCCCGTTGAATAATCACTTTGCAGAAATTCCAAGCCTGCCTTTTCCAAAGCAGGTTTAAGCGCTTGATAGGCTGGACTGCCCAAAAACAGCGGATACCAGCAAGAGAGCACATCATGGGTATAACCGGAAAAAAGTTCTTCCGTGCGAATACAGCCGCCAAGTACCGCATTGCGTTCCAGTACCAAGACCGACTTACCCCATATTGCCAACAAAGCGGCACATACCAACGAGTTTATGCCACTGCCGACAATAATCACTTGTGGCTTGGAACCTATCATGGTATCTCTCCAGAGAACGAGTCAACCAATGCCAGCACACGCAGCGGGCTTCCCGACCCTCCGCCAATTTTGAGCGGTGCGGCAATAATCACCACGCCGGTTGGCGGCAACAAATCGAGGTTCTTCAAACATTGCAAACCATATTTATTCGCTCCGTGCATCAAGGTATGACAAGGATAAGCTATCGGCCAGTTGTAGGATTGGCCGGCATCCGTATTGATTGTTTCGACCCCAAACCCTCGAATATCCCGCTCATGAATCAGCCATTCCACCGCTTCCTGACTTGGCCCTGGCGTATGGGCACCATCATCATGCATATTGAGAAAACGAGCCGGATCGTCCGATCGTTTTGACCAATCTGTCCTGAACAGCAACCATGCGCCGGCAGGAATACGCCCATGCTGCTCCTCCCAGGATTGTAAAAACTCAACCGTCAATATCCAGTCTGGATCTTGTGCCACCTGCTGGCTGGCATCCACTACCACAGCAGACGCCACAAAATTCTCCAAAGGAATGGTATCAACGCTGTTATCTGGGTGATCTTTACCGCTTACCCAATGTATCGGCGCATCAAAATGCGTTCCGGTATGCTCACCACAACTAAAATTGTTCCAGTACCAACCTGGACCATTCTCGTCATAGTGAGAAATGCGTTCTATATTGAATGCCCAGACTTGCCCAAATTGGGCAGGCAACTGCAAGGCCGGAAAATCCGAGGTCAATGTTTGCGTAAGGTCGATGATTTTCACATTGCCCTGATTTAACGCAGTGACAAACGCACTTAACGGACTATTCATTAATCATGTTCTCCTGAATGTTTGCTAACAGAATCATTTTTTATATTCCGTGAACATCATGCAGACCGGTAAACATGCCGCCGTGAAAAACCAATGGTTTACCTTCGACACTAGCAATTCGTTTGACCTGACCAATCACCAGCAAGTGATCGCCAAGATGCGTTTGTTGGTGATTGGCACAAACCAGCGTTGCTATTGCTCCCCCAATCGAAGGGATACCTTCAGGCGTTTCCTGTACCGGAATACCCTGAAATTTATTTTCTACCCCCGAACTCGCAAAACGCAGGGCCAATTCCTGATGGTCATAACTCAAGATGCTGATGGTGAAATATTCGCAGTCACGGAACACAGACAGATTAGGTGAATGATTAACCAAACTCCAGAGCACCAAAGGCGGTTCCAGTGAAAGTGAAGCAAATGAGTTGATAGTCAACCCCACATTACGCCCCTCAGCAGTGCGCGTCGCGACAATGGCAACACCGGTCGGGTACTTTCCCAACAGCTTACGCAAGGATCTCGTTTCAAACTCAGTTGCACCCCATTCATTCATAAACAGTGGCATTTGGGTATTTATACTCATATTCATTTCCCCCGTTTATGCCCGAATTTCTTCAATCATCTGTGAATGGATGTATTCTTCACAGGAATGGGCATCTTTCCACCATGGAAACAGTACCGGAGGATGGTTAAAAGCATTGGCAATTGTGCTGGCGAGTGCGGGCAAGCGCTGGGCTGCTGCTAATAATTCCAGAACGTGTGGCTTTGGTGGGACAAGAAGGCTGTTTGTCCATTCCACAACGTAATGACCATATTTCCAGAATTGTTCAAACGTGTCGTGCATCCATTCAGCCGTAAACGGTTTGTCACCATGGGCAAGAATGGCCTCGTAGTAGACTTTGCAGGCTTTTGTTGCATTATTCGAACCTTGCCCAGTCAGCGGATCATTCGTCACCACCGCATCCCCCAGTCCAAAAACCTGGCGACCAGAAGGCAAAGTCAGCACTGGCTTACGCACCACTGGCGCAAAACGGCCCGCCAGAATGCCATTTTCATCGGTCAGCTCCACATGCTGACAACGTTCCGACTCCCACGGCAGGAAAGTTTTGAGGATCTGCTTGCTATAGGCCAGATGTGCCTGCGGTGTTCTGGCCTCTTGCCAGCCATCCATTGCTCCCCCTGGAATACCTTCAAACACCATAATGTCGCAGGGACCATTTAGGGTTAGGGCAGGAAAAACGAAATATTCCCCTACACCAGGGATCAGATTAAAAGAAACACGGGAATATTCAGGGGTTGGCAACATACCATTCACATAGGTCAATGCCAGTGCGCGCTGAGGTTTATCGTAGGGAGAACGTGAAGCATCGCGTTCCAGCAATTTTACAATCTCTCCTTTTCCGCCCGCCAGAATGACCAGCTCATGGCTGGCAGACAGGCGCTCCAACTCTGCAACCCCCACATCGCTAATTTCCAGATTACCACCACGCGAAACAAATAATTCCAGCCAAAATGGCATTTTGATACGTTGATCGACAGCCTGTGCATATTTATCGAGTCGGGAACGCCATTCAATTGCCTTGTCATTGGGAATTTCGGGATGGGGCACGGTGAAACCGATACCTTCAACGTGCGGGCATTGTGTTTCCCACTGATTCAATCCCAAATCACGTTCAAATTGCAAAGAAGAATCGAACATACACTGACTTGACAGAACCCGACCATTGCGAACATCATCAGGCGTGCGGTTGGTGACTACAGTGACTTGGTAGCCCTTGTCAAGCAGACCAAGGGCCAGAGGCAGTCCAGCTTGGCCACCTCCGACGATAGCGATACGACGCATAGTATTTTCCTCTTTTGTTTGGGATGGCGGAACTGAACCTATTCCGCCAACCGTGGAATAGCGGGTTTCGCTTGTTCTGGTCCCATTGTTGAGTAACCACCATCAACGGCATAATCCGCACCAGTTACAAAACTCGCCAAATCTGATAAGAGAAATGCCACGACCTGCGCAATTTCTTCGGGATCACCGACACGACCAAGCAGATGATAATCTGCGGCAACATCATCGGCTTTCTGGCGCTTCCCCTGAGTTAGTTCATCCATAACCCGTGACCAGGTCCAACCTGGTGAAACCGAATTAACGCGGATATGGTCAGCAGCATAATCCATTGCCATGCTACGGGTGATTTGCAGTAATGCGGCTTTCGAGGCGGGATATAACCAGCGGCCGGTCTGGGCAATAGAAGAGGAAATGCTGGTGAAGTTAACAATAGCGCCGCCTCCCGCTGCAATGAGATAAGGCCGGACAAATTGGGCGGTCAGAACAGCACTGACCACATTGGTATTCAAGGCTGTCAGCCATGTTTCACGGCCAGCATCGGCACCATTATCCAGATAAGTGGCTGCAAGGTTGACGAGGTAATCCAGACGACCATAATAAGCAACAACTTCATGTATTGACTGAGAAAGTTGTTTGTCGTCCGTAATATCGACATGCCAGAAACGGATGGATTCCGGTTGCAGGCAGGCCGCTTTCTTCCCGCCTGCCTGATCAATATCAAAGATCGCGACCTTAACCCCATATTCACTCAATACCTTGGCAACGGTTGCCCCAATTTTGGTAGCCCCACCAGTGACAATAGCGACTTTATTATTTAAGCCCTGCATAAGGATTCCCCTTTTGTCATATGCCCACCAGAGTGATTAATCAATAAATCATGAGGGGTATCATTACGTGAAATAGGGAGATGCAAGTAGCCGCTATATGCAGAAAATAGCCATTCAGTGCAGATTTGACATCTTACCCGCCCCAAAAATGCGGGTAAGAAAATACGAAAAAGAGATTAAAGTGAGGGATTATTGCAGGGAGAGCAGTTCTTCACGGCTTAGGCCGGTCGTTTCCATAATCAGCTCGATACTGACACCGTTTTTTAACAGGTTACGCGCTATTTCTAATCGCTGACGTTGAGCCTCTTCTCTACCTTGTTGAAGCCCCTGTTGAACCCCCTGTTGAAGGCCCTGTTGAACCCCCTGTAAAATGCCCTGTTGAACACCTTCTTTCCGGCCTTTTTCCTGTAATCGTTGCGCAATACTCACAATCACCTCCTGATGACTCTCTGTTTGTTCAATCAGTTGCTGGATTACCTGTTCAAAATGCGGTGAATCCATCGTATTAAACAGGTAATTAAGGATAGTAGCCACATCGTGGTCACTATTATAATTGTGTTTCAAAACCTGTGCCAATAGTGTGGTCACGACCTTAAATCCTTCCCGCAAATTTTTATGCTTCATTGCCAGTTCCATCACGGCGATTTTGCGATGATTCACCAGTTCGTTATCATCAATCACCGTCACATCGACTAGCGGAAACGGATTAAAGTACAGCTCTTCTGCCAATTCTGATAACGAAAAGCATTGTGTCCAGATTTGCTGGAAAGGATAAGGGCTGCGATCACCGTGGTAAAACAAAACGGGCACAACCAGCGGCAGTTCCTTGTTTCCCTGTTGAAGATGCTGATTCATGGCCATAAACGAATAGTGCATCATTCGCCACGCCATCATTTTATCTGGGGTAGACTGATGTTCAACCAGGACATATATATAACCATCCCCCTGTTGCGTTTTCACCGAATAGAGGACATCCGACATTCTCGAACGCAACTGCCGGTCAATGAATGAAGAATTGGTTAATGTTAATGTACTCAGGTCACACCGTTGTTTGATTTTTTCCGGCAGATGAATGTCAAAAAAATCTTTGGCGTTTTCAATCTGGGTCATAAACCCCTTGAAAGCCGCGTCATGGGGTATGGTGGTGGTCTTTTTATTCATCATGTTTAGGTCGATATCTTAATTTTAACAATAACTTATACCGATATTAAACCCATTTCATAACTCGATAATTAATTTTATTATGTACTTTTTGGGGCGACATTAACTAACGGAAAAAATAGCATTAACGGCTCATTTTGTAACTCAATAAATCCATGATAGGTATAAAATTCAGCGGCTTTAGCGTCTTTTGCATCCACTGTCAGTGCATACGAACCTATTGTCAGCTCGTTCGCTACTCTCAGTAGTGCATTACCCAATAGAGCGCCCCCTAACCCCTGCCCCGTATATTTTTGATCGACAGCCAGCCTTCCCATTTTTACTACCGGCACCATAGAATAAAGAGGTAATTTTTTCGCTATATTTGGTGGCAATTGATTAAGCAATACTGTTCCCGCAGCCAGTGTATAAAATCCTCCGACAGAGTTAGTCGTTGTGTCAATTGCCACATAACATGTGGTAATACGGCGACGTATATCTTGTGTTACTTGTTTTTGAAAATATCGATTAATCGGAGCTGACTCACTATTAAATTCTGACCGATTTATACTAATGCTATCGTCTAACTGAGTAATGAAAAATGGCTTATCGCTATTACTCATTGTGATTCCTTTAACAACTTTTTATTTCGCTCAAACGCACGATTCATTGCTGCGTTAGGTTCTGGAGGATCAATCAGAGCCTTAGCGAAATTCTCCTGATTTTCAAGCGACAGTCGAATGATGTTAGATTGTTCAATGGTTCGTGTAGCCGCGTCCTGTATAACGCTGATAACAAAATCAGTCATAGTGCGTCCCTGAATCTCTGCTGCTCGTTTTAATAATGTACGTAGTTCTGGGCTGATCCTTGCTTCAAATCTAACTGTATTTGTAGTAGCCATATGCTTACCTCCTGAACAAAATGTACGGCACATTGCCGTATATATCAATGAAAATATCATGAAATAAGCCATAAAAGAGGCCAATCAAGACTGTGTTGGTAAACCCAAGGCGACGCTCCGGCGTAGCCTTCTTTATATGTTAGCCGTTTAAAATATAGATAGTTTCGGTAAGAAAATCGGGTAAATGCAATAAATGCAATAAATGTGAGTCATATTGGTTTATTAATACGTAGGTCATAGTGATGGCTGGTTGACATGACGTTGAAAAAATAAACCTCTTTTCTCAGTTAATATCAAATTGATATCCATTGAGATTTTTTTATGATATTGCTTATTTATAGTGCTATTTTGTAATTTTGATTGTCAGTCTCAAACATTTCAGTATTCCTTCACTTAATTACAGGAAATGACAATGAAATTAGAAACTTTATCCATCCATGCAGGTTATTCACCCGATCCAACAACCAAAGCCGTTGCTGTCCCAATTTACCAGACAACTTCCTACGCTTTTGATGATTCCCAACATGGTGCTGATCTGTTTGATTTAAAAGTGGAAGGTAATATTTACTCCCGCATCATGAACCCCACCAATGATGTATTGGAAAAACGTGTCGCCGCGTTAGAAGGCGGAATTGCGGCGCTGGCGGTCGCTTCGGGCATGGCGGCAATCACTTACGCCATACAAACCATTGCCACGGTCGGGGATAATATTGTCTCTGTCGCAAAATTGTATGGCGGAACTTATAACCTGATGGCACACAGTTTCCCAAATATGGGGATTGAAACCCGTTTTGTTGACCATGACAATTTCGCTGTCATTGACACCCTAATCGATAAAAGAACCAAAGCCGTCTATTGCGAATCCATCACCAACCCAAGCGGAAATATTATTGATATTCAAGTACTGGCCGATATTGCCCATCGGCACGGCATTCCGCTTATTGTCGATAATACCGTTGCAACGCCTTATTTATGCCGACCATTTGAGCATGGTGCCGATATTATCATCCATTCCCTGACCAAATATATTGGCGGACATGGCACCTCAATTGGTGGGATGATTGTCGATTCAGGCAAATTCCCCTGGACGGCGCATCAGGATCGTTTTGCCGTTTTAGGCACACCAGATCCTTCATATCACGGTATAACCTATACAGAACATTTTGGTGCTGCTGCCTTTATCGCTCGCTGCCGTGTTGGACCACTGCGTAGCACAGGTGCAGCATTATCGCCTTTCAATGCCTTCCTGATGTTACAAGGGCTGGAAACATTAGCATTGCGTATGGAACGCCATACTGAAAACGCCCTGAAAATCGCACAATATCTGGAAAAACATCCTCAGGTATCTTGGGTGAACTATGCGGGATTACCTGCACATCCTGAACATGATTTGGCTATCCGTTATATGGGGGGCAAGCCAGCGTCTATTCTGTCTTTCGGCATTAAAGGCGGGGAAAATGCAGGTGTACGCTTTATCGATGCCCTGCAATTGATTGTTCGTTTGGTTAATATTGGTGATGCCAAATCTCTGGCTTGTCATCCAGCCTCAACAACCCATCGTCAGCTAAATGATGAAGAAATGGTAAAAGCGGGCGTTTCACGTGATTTAATTCGCTTATCCATCGGTATCGAACATAGTGATGATATTATTGCCGATCTCGCACAAGCGCTGGAGGCAGCAAAGACGCAGTAAAATCGTTGCTAAAAGCGGTGATACCAGAATACTGCAAATGTCTTACTCAGTAATTTTTGAGCCTGTGTTTAAGGGGCGGATCAATTAAAAAATGATTGGCAACAGAGGCATAGATGTTTTAGATCCTAAATTACATGGATTGTAAAAGACTTAATCACAGCGCCTAATCTAATAAAAACAGGCTCAAGAGTATTGAGCCTGTTTTTTATTACTTATCTCATTGATTTGTTTCTAATTCCTAAGAAGACAGAGTACACTTCCAACATCTGCTCTACCCGCAGAAGTTATAGAAGTCATTTCAAGTTTATTTATATCAAACCCAGTAAACCCATCAGTGTTTCGTGCATTGTAATGTAAGTTATTATATACCAGTAGAATGTTTGCATTAGGATTGCCCTTCTCTATCAAGTTCCAATCCATGATATTGGAAAACTCTTCAAGTAACGTTGTGCCATATTTTTCATTATGGACATCGTAATTAGGATTTGTGGGGTCTGTATAAGATAATGGCCACAAATCTGTCACTCTGACTGATGCTAAATCCCACATGCTTTTTTGCGGCTGCCCACCAGCCGACAAATACGTCTCACATTGCGTTGTTTTTGGGGTTGCAGTTTCTGTATTCATAAAATAACGCAAAGGTTTTATTGTATAAGTGTAGGTACGGATTGCTCCCGTCTGCTTGTTAGTTGCAGTCACCCTGAACTTCGTCGGCACCATTTCTAAATTCAGTGAAATATCAAAAGTGAACGGTAATATTCCCTGAGAGTTCTTATGAAGACTATAGCCATTAGATGCTTTTCCTGAGACTACTTCATATTGTGCTTCTTCAAGGTTAGGATCAATAATAGGCTTAGCTGGATCACTTCGTAGCTCTGCATGTAAGTGGGAGAAGAGGTTATGAGGTCCATTCTCATCACTCTTAAAGAATTTATCGACTTTTGGATTAGACCGATTATAAACATAAAGCCCAACAGGCTTCTCCAACGATTTAAAGTTTACGATAGTGTTAGCAACTGCTTCCGGTTTTCCATTTCTCGTCACCACTTGCAGCTTGGCCTTGACCTTATCAAGACCAACAGAGCTGGTCAGGGTTGCGGTTAAATATCCCTGATCATCCGTGGTCAATTTTTGGTTTCCGAACACCAGCGTACCTTCTTTCAGCAGCTTACTGTGGTCATACTGGCCGTTCTTATCTACATCCCAAATCACCTTATCATGACCTAAGGTCAGATGAGGTATGGCATTATTGGTGGCGTCGGTCACTTTAGCCTTATAGAAATAAGCCTGTTTTCCGTCACTATTGAGGTCATCAGTCGGTGTGACTTCAATCCCATCAATCTTAATGTCACCGATGAAAGACACCGGATTCTCTGCGTATGTCGTCGTTTTACCACCATCAATGGAGGCGCCGACTTTCACATCTTGCATAGGCATGGCACTGGTTAAGGTCGCAAACAACCGTCCCTCGGCATCCGTTGTGTCTTGCACGGATGTCCATTTCATGCCATCCGCCAGTTGCTCAGGATACCATTTAGTCTCCACTTGATAGTTTTGCAGTGGGTTACCCGCTTTATCTTTTACAGTGGCCGTAAAGGTATAACCATTATCTCCTGCAAGAACAGGTCCATTGACCAACGGCTTGACAGATTTAACGCTAAAGTCAGAAATCAATCCGCTAAAACCAATAGTACCAATCTGTTTTTTGGGCATGCCGGGCATTTCTAAGAAAACTTTCACATCTTTCAACGGCTGAGAAGTGGTTACCGTTGCCTGCAATTGCCCCTGATCATTGGTTTCGCTCGGTTTATTCCAATCCAGAGTCACACTCTTATCTTGTGGCTCAAGAGACCAGATAACATCATCAAACGAAGCATTGCGAATAATATCGCTATCGTTTACACCATGCGCGAGCGTTGCCAGTAAATTATAACCGTTCTTATCACTATTGGCTGAAGGTGCTAATTTTTCAGCCTTAAATTGTTTGACTGCAAAAGGCTGTACGGTCACATTCAAAAGTGCGGGCTTGGCAAGCTTACCGTTATTTTCTTCCGCAATTATATTGATCGTATGAGTATTCTGGCCATTGGGAACATATTGAGGCAATACAAGGGCAATAAGTTCATTACCGTTACCCACAGCGGAAACACTGCCGCCATTTTTCTGAAATGCCTCATCTGACTGCCATATTATGCGTTTAACTCGTGATTTTTCGTTAGCTACCACCTGTATTGGGGTTGGCCATTTTTGTAAGCCATAACCCACGATAACATTCTCCGGCAGCATCAATTGCAGTTCTTGTGATTTCTTCCTGTGATCAAGAACAATATGGTTATTTCTTTCCACTAAGTCATAGCGGCTACCTGCCAGGGTACGCATCGAAGCAACACTACTCGGCGAGAACTGATCACCAATAGGTATCCCAAACCGATAATTCAGGTTGGCCTGAAACAGGGTTTCACTGTGCCCGCTGCCGCCATATTTGTAATCCACTCCCATTGTTATCAGTGGGATCGGCGTATAATTCAGGCCAACTCGTCCCAGACTGGGGTTTTTCTGTTTGCTGTCACGATTGAACAGCACAACGTTATCACCAAAGTATTGTTCAAAACCTAACATACCCCCCAGATTGGGGTAAGCGGGTAAATAGAATTCGCCATGCAGATCAAAACCGTTAGCAGGGCGCTCTTCCCAATCCTGCTCTTTCAATGATTGACGCCAGTCTGTCAGGCGCCAGTAGCTATTCGCAGAAAGTTTGACATAATCTGTCCAGGCTTCTGCTCCTGCCCCAAGACGCTGGTTTTTACCGGTGACATCATGGTCATAGAAAGTATTCAACCCATACATCCAGTTGGGTGTGAAATAACGTCCGCCCAGACCAACATTCACGGTATGACGGCTGTCTTTATGACGATAACCAAATTGGGAGAAAACCAGCCAGTCGGCTTTATTGTCATAGATCGGCAGCAACAGATCCAAGGAGCCGTTATCCAATTTGCCTTTTCTATCGAGGCCAAAATTAATTTTGGCAGTACCAAACTGTGATAACCATCGCTGGGTTTCGTTGGATATTGTTCCGTTGATTTTTCCTAACGCGTAGGCTTTCGCCTGCTCGGTCAGTTGGGAAGGGGAAGACGACAAGACTTGCCCCACCGTCTGAAGATTTTGTGCAATTAAACCAGCCGTTTCACCTCCTCTCTCATTTAAGTTATTTGTATTTGCCACTTTCTGCGCTTTTTGTTCCGTGTTTTTTTCACCTATCGCCAATGTATTCATTGAGATAAATGGCAAACACAGAGAGCCTATATAGAAAAACCACTTGATAGACTTATTACTATTATATGAGCCCATATAAAGTACCTCATGGAATATTTGATGTCCCAACACGAAATAAGAATAAAAATTAATCTTTTTGTGCACTTAAGATAAGTTAGGTGACTTATTACCAATCTGCTTAATGAAATATTGTTATGAATTGATAAAATATAGTTATTACTTTCTATTTTGGATGGAAAATGATGATATGAGGTTCGAATCAGAATAAGAAGTTACGCTGGACACACAATAAAATATGGGTTCTTAATACCGCATTATTGATATTCTATTCAATGTCAATTTAAGCGGAATCAGTAGTGCGATTAAAGGATGGAATAAATTTGTAAGTTATGCGGGTAATTTTAGATTTGCAGGGGTACTATGTACTCTCTCGTAAAGGAGGTTTGCCGGTGAGTCATGCTATAGAATTTATCGAAACAAGTATGTTTACCCGACAGATACAGGAAATTGCTACTGATGATGAACTTAAAGAACTGCAACGAGAGCTTATCGAGTTACCAGAGAAAGGTGATCTAATACGTGGTACTGGGGGTTACGTAAACTCAGAATGGCTATAGGCTCACAGGGAAAAAGCGGTAGTGCCAGAGTTATCTATCTTCTAGCAACTGAAGATATTATCTATCTAGTAATGGCTTATCCGAAAAGTAAGAAAGATAGCTTAACGGATGCCGAAAAAGCAGAACTGAAAAAACTAACAAAATTACTAAAAGATGAGGTGTAACATGAATTTTTTTGACGAGTTGAAAACATCCCTTGAAGAAGCAGTTGAAATTAAAAAAGGTAATAAAGCCGCAGAGCGTGTGACTCGATACGAAATTGCCGATGTTAAAGCGATCCGTGCTCAACTGAATATTTCACAGGCAGAGATGGCAAAAGCTTTAGGTACTAGCATTGATACCATTAAGAGTTGGGAACAGAAGCGCCGAAATCCGACAGGGCTTGCGGCAAAGGTGTTAGCTATCATCCAAGAAAACCCTAATTTCTATAAGGCTTTGACTACCATTGAGTTGCCGATATGTCACAAGTACTAAATAGGAATCCAAAGGAACTCCCGATTTAGTACTAAAATAATGGCGGTAAACTGATGCCTACTACACTATCCCTTTTATGGCCTATTTGATGACAAGCCCCAAAAATGCAGCCGCTTAAACCAAGCAATCGCAGAAGTAGAAAGTGGTAAAACCGTTGAAGAGGGCTTGTTGGAAGAATGATTCTTGAGCCCAAAACTCGTTCAAATTCACGGGTACTATTTGTCACAAGAACCTCACCTGATGAGCGGGCATGACCTGCAATCATACTGTTATAGGGACAAATAGATTGTGCAGTTTCACTTCCTAATAATTCGGCGGCGCTTATTAAACAGATCCGGTAATATCGTTTGTGATACGCACTGCCACTCAATTTTATCGATAGCAACGCCCTGTTTGGCAAAATAATCTGACAGCGCTGACTGACAGTGCCGAAGAACCTCAACAGCACAATCCGCTTCCAATGTCAGCAACCACTCAGTCTGAGTTAGCCGATAATCACTGGTTAGCGGCAGAGTATTAGCAATGATCCGCGAACAAGGATCAGCGAATATACTCACTGTTTCCCCTGCCAGCGCAGGTAAAATTAGCTGATCATCATTGCGTCCTTCTATGCGCTCTATCGCCAATGCAGGATTGCCACAAGCACATGGGGTTTTCTTCACCACTAAAATATCATCAAGCTTGTAACGCACAATGGGTTGGGTTTCCCGTGTAAAATCGGTAATGATCGGGTTAAAACGCGATTCATCGATCCATTTTGGCTCAATATGCAGAAACTCTTCATTAAGATGCAGCGTCCCATGCGAGCAAGTACACGCCAGAAAGCCTTCCGTTGCCTGATAAATTTCGCCCACTTCCCTGAATACGGTTTTCAATAGTTGGCGATCTTGCGGCTCCAGCACTTCTGCCACCGAGATTACTTTAACTGACGGCAATGATGTTTCGCCTTGTTGGAGCTTCAATGCCAGCGCACGCAATACTTGAGCCGGTGCCACGATAATCGTTGGTTTATACTCCGCTAACGCTTGTATTTGCTGATTAAAGTCAGCGAACAAGTCAAAAAAACGGAAGGATATCCAACGGTTCTGGACACTATCATAGAGATTGTTCCCCGCCCGTAAGAACAGTGCCACTCGCTCACCGTGGAATAAGCCATTTGGCAGCATTTTGGCAAGCATGGTTCCTGCCCAGATGCTCCGCTCTTTCGGGCTGGCAACAAAAATACCTCGCTGCCCTGATGTACCCGATGACATGCCAACGCTGAATTTGCCGACTGTTGGTTTGAAATTTCGTGATTGTTCGCTTAGCCGTGCACATGCCAAAAGTTCATCGCGCTTGAGAGCGGCCGTATTCATCTGGTCGAAATTTTCCATCATGATGGCTTTATTCATAAGCGGATATTCTGCCAGCGGTAAATCACCGTATAAGGAAAAATAAGGGCTTTTCGCCAGAATCTGATGCCTGAATCTCGCCAATTCTCGCCATTGATGTTGTTCAAGCTGCTGTCGGTTGGCAAATTTCCACCGTTTTCTGGCTCGCCAATAGTACCAAAGCGTTTTAAATATCATGCCAAATCTCCTTCATGACATAGCTGGATAGGGATCTGTTTTTGGTCAACGTGGTGCAGCTTATGCAATGTCTCGTAATAAGCCCGGCTGTCATCCATAATGATATTCGCCAACTTTGCAGGCCCACGCAGTTCACGGTAATTGGTGGGAGACCAGGCGGCATCTCCCGCCAGCAATATCCAACCCTGTTCAGTTAATACGCAAAGGCCAAGATGTCCTGCCGCATGGCCGGGTAGTGGAACAATAAATATCTGCTGCTGGCTCTCTGGCACCGCATAACCTTCCCCTAATACCGCCAATTCTTCTGGCAACGGGCGAGTTTCAAACCCCTCATAAAAACTGACTCTGGATTCGAAATCTTCCGGAATTAACCCTCGCACAAAGGCTTTTTTCAGCGCAGCAAAACCCCGTAAGTGGCGGGTTTGCTGCCAACCTGCCCCTGAGCAGATAAATTTGGTCTGCGGAAAATCCCGTAATCCGGCAATATGATCACCATGAAAGTGAGAAATGATGATGCCATCGATATCATGTGCCTGAATTCCTTTCTCTTTTAGTTGCATCACTAATGAATCTTTGGTGTCAAAGTAAACCGGTGTAACCGTGCGATATAATCGAATAATTCCACTGCGGGTATGATCGTAAAAATGGTTGGCATAGCCAGTATCCAATAACCAGCGCTTATCATTGCACTCCAGCAACCACGCACGCGCGGGGAATTTACATACGCGAAAACTGGCACCTTTCAATGCCACACAGCCAGGATGAGTACAATATCCCGCTTCAAAAACCTGAATCTTAACCATGTAAACCTGTCTGCTGGTCTGTCTGTTTTAGCCAGTTGGCCGTTAAATGAATGCCTTCTTCGATGGTATAAATCGGCGAATAACCCAGCTCTTCTTGCGCTTTTGAGTTATCCAATGTCATCGAATAATAAGCTGCTCCGATACCGTAGCGCGTCAGCAACGGCTCTTTTCGGGTGAGCATGGCAATACCTTCCAGTATTGTCGCAACGCCATACAGAAGTGGATAAGGCAATGATTTGATCTGGTAATCAAACTGCATCTCGTCAAATAACTGCCCTAAGATCTTCGCCAATGGCTGTGGCTGTTGATTGGTAATGTTATATATCGCCCCGCTTTGTAAGCCTTCGCGCTGAGTCGCGAGTGACATGGCATGGACAACATTCATTACGTAAGTGAGATCCAAAGCATTTCTTCCCCCCGCAGGCAAGGCCATAACACCTTTGCTGGCTTTAACCTGAGCCAGTAAACGCGGTAACAACACCCTGTCATGCGCGCCAAATAACCCACGGGGGCGCAGGATAATATAAGTTGTGTCAGGGTAACGGCAGATCAGTTGGCGTATGCTCTCTTCGGCTAAAAATTTTGTTCGGGCATAATCATTGGCAAAATGCTGGCTACGCTGACTTTCGGTAATATGTTGTTGGTGGGAAAAATTAAAATACACGGCGGGAGTGGAAATGTGGACAAATCGCTGGATACCACCTATTCCTGCTGCCTGTGCCAACGTCTGTGTTGCAGCCACATTGATACGTTCAAACTCATCAGGATCGCCCCAGGGAGAAGATTTAGCGGCACAATGCCAGACTGCATTACAATCTGACATTAATTCGGTTGCCTCATCTACCGTTAAAGTCGCCAGTTCAGCGCGACGAAATTCTGCGCCCAATGAAGTTAACAATGTTCCTGCCTGCTGGTTACGTCCGGTCGCGACCACTGTTTCCCCGTGGGATAACAGGTAGTCAACAGCATTACGACCTAAACCACTTGTTGCTCCGGTTACAAGAATTTTCATGGTTTTAATATCATCTCACTCAATGAAAGACCTGCTGCCGTACCAAGCAACATGACATAATCACGACTATAATAACGACCTGTCATCATAGCTTCATGCAAAGCACTTGGAATGGATGCCGCCACCTGATTACCGCGATAACGATAGATATTCACAAATCTTTCGTCCCTGATATTCAACCGCTTGCGAATATGTTTCAGCCCTAAATGGCTTGCCTGATGCGGTATCACAGTATCAATATCAGACATGTCAAGATTGGCGCTCGCCAGTACACGCTCTGTAAAATCTTCAATTAATGAAGCGGTCAGTTTAAACAGCGGCTTGCCCTGCATCTGGAACAGAAAATCACTGTCTTCCATACCTGTACGAAGGTTTTTACGGGTTCCGCCAGCCCGAATCTCACATAATTCGAGACCTTCCGGGTAGGTTTCATGTTGGTAGGTCACAATCCCGCTTTTCCCATCCCCTCGTTCAACGATAATACAAGCCGCCCCATCACCAAAAATCAGCGAAGATTCCTGATGTGACCAGTCAATGCCACGGGAAGCCATTTCTGCGGAGACAATAGCAATACGCTGATACTGTCGGGTTGCCAACAACCCACTGGCAGCACTCAACGCAGAAATAAAACTCACACAACTTGAATTAATATCAAAACAGGCCGTGCCAGCCTTTAATTGACTTTCTTTTAAAATATGTGCAGCGGAATAAGGTAAGGCTTGGATCGGAATGGCAGAAGCTGAAATCAGCAGATCAATTGAATTCGGCGAGATTTGATGTGTTTTTAACGTATCATGCAATGCATCGGCGGCTAATTTAGCTGGGGATGCTTGATAATCCGAATGATAGCGATACTCGATTCCAGAATGTTTTTCTACAAAACCTTTCGGTTTATTGAGCTTCAAATCTAAATCGGAGGAGTACACCTTATTTTCTGGTAAAGCAATACCAGACGCAATGATCTTCAATGGGATCAGTTCATTTGGGTTTTTCATTTTTTTATTACTTCCAAGTGTTAATTTTTTGTTTAAATTTATTGTCAGGATATAAATTAAATTCTGAATAGGGTGAGAATAAATTATTATTTATCAGATAGCTGATTAAACAGGAAGTGTATATTTATGACACATCATATTATTAAATTGAAACATTCAATGCATTCACATGAAAAGTAAAAAGTTTTTTTATTTTTTTATTCCAATGCCATTAAATTTTTTTAATGCATAAAAGATACTATGAGATTTAATCATAGAGTTTGTTGTCTATATGTAAAATAAAAGTCAATATTAATTGAAAAATAAACCAACTTGATTTATCAAATGGAAAATAGTCATTTTTGGTTTTTGTTTCATTAATTAACTAAATGAATACAATCACCCTAAAACTTCCAATTAATATTAATTTAATGTTTTTGTTTTTTAATAAAAAGGAAGGTGTTAAATTTTCAATATATATCTTTTAAAAGTAAAAATACCGGGTTTATTATTCTGAATAAGAAGCATTTATTCAGAATAATAATCACACTAATTTAAGTAACTAACCCCAATTCTGTTTAAGCCGTCACTGAAAAATCTTCTTCTGAGTAGAAAACTTTCAGTGATGGTTTCTTCCATTTAAGGCAATAAGCAATCAGGCCACCTAAAACGGTCAACAGAAATCCTTTTATACTTCGGTGGCGAGAATGTTCTATTTGAGAAATTGTCTTTAATTGCCCATTAATTGTTTCGATAATAAAACGCCTTGATAACATTATCTTATCTCACTCAGATTGCATGTAAGCTTTCATATTTCGGCGCTTTTTCGTGATGAAAGTGACGCTGGTTTGGGCTAAATCATCCGCCAATTCCTGGCTGAGATAACCTTTGTCACCATAAAGAGAACCCGTTAACTCTTTTGATAATTCACGAACAGGCTCCCGATCATCGACATTACCCGGCGTCACTTTAAGTGCCAGAATGTCACCGTGATGGTTAACAATCAGGTGTAATTTGAAACCATAGAACCACCCCATTGAGGTTTTCCCGCGTTGGGCTACGCCCTTGAAAACCTTATTTCGGGGAATACGGAAGTTCTTGACCGCTACACCTTTGTTACCGCCGGAGATGCAAGACTCGCTACGTAGTGATCTGGCTAATCTTCTACGACGGGACTTTCACCCGCAAGAAACAGTGCAGCTTTTCCCAGCGCACCATCTATTTCACAGACAATATGGATCTCACTGTCCGAAAGCGGCAGCGTAGTGACTTGCCTTGGTGTGAGCTTTTTAATGTGCGAATGACCGTGTTAATGCCGACTGTTCAATTGGAAGGTTTTACGGCAAGCATAGCAGTGATAGCGGGGATGCCCAGTACGCCCTTTTCCGTGCCCTTTAACCTCGTCTGTTTTATGACAATAACGACAAACCACATCAACTTTAGTCATATCTCACCCAGAATAAAAAGCAGGGAGTTTATTACAATATCTAACTATTGGGAGCATGACCTACGCGCTGTTGAGATTATGCCTTAAGCTTGCTGGAATATTCATTCAAGAGCGTGTAAGTCATCACAATTTTAGCAATTATTGCTAAACAAAATGCGAGTATATTGGCATTTTTCACTAGAAAGCGTGTTGTAATGATGTATAAATATGTTAAAACCGCGAGTTATTCCTCTGTACCTATCAATAACTGATGGCATTACGTTGAAAATAATGAAGAAGAAGCGCCCAGCTTTACAAGATGTTGCCGATCTCGTTGGGGTCACAAAAATGACAGTTAGCCGTTTTTTACGTAATCCCGATCAGGTTTCTGAAGCCTTGGGAAAACGAATAGCGGAAGCTGTGGAACAACTAGGTTATATCCCTAACCGAGTGCCAGATATCCTTTCCAATTCTACCAGTCGCGCAATAGGTGTTTTGCTTCCTTCATTGACCAATCAGGTCTTCGCTGAAGTTATTCGGGGCATCGAGCATGTGACTGATCGCAATGGATATCAGACCATGCTTGCCCACTATAGTTATTCTGCCCAGAAAGAAGAAGAACGTTTGCTTTCCTTGCTTGCCTACAATATTGATGGCCTGATTCTGGCCGAACGCACACATACCCCCAAAACGTTGAAGGTGTTACAGACAGTTGGAATACCTGTTGTCGAATTGATGGACAGCGTATCGCCTTGCCTTGATATTGCTGTAGGGATCGATAATTTTGCAGCGGCTTGTCAGATGACGATGGCGATGATCGAACGCGGTTGCAAAAACATTATTTATCTTGGTGCGCGGCAGGATGAGCGAACGATGATCCGTTTACAAGGGTTCGAAAAAGCGATGCACAGTGCCGGGCTTCAACCGAGAAAAATGATGACACCAGTCAGCTCTTCTTATTCATTAGGTGCGCAGCTTTTGCAGGAGTCCTGCCAGAAATATCCTGAAATCGATGGCTTGTTTTGTACGAATGATGATATCGCCATCGGGGCGATTTTCGAGTGCCAGCGACAGGGGATCAAAGTACCGGAAGAGATTGCGATAGCTGGCTTTCATGGTCATGATGTTGGTCAGGTAATGACTCCCAGACTTGCCAGCGTGCTGACCCCTCGTGACTTAATGGGACGCAAGGCAGCAGAATCCTTGCTTGCTCGTTTGAGGGGAGAGACGTTGGAACAAACTCAAGTAGATGTTGGGTTTACCCTTTCATTGGGCGAAAGTGTTTAATTTTTGTGGATCAAAATGACGCTTTCCCATTTTCAATTGCGATAAGTCTCACATTTTCCTTCTTTGGTGATCCTGATTGATTGCTCAGTATCCTGCTCCGCTGCTAATGTTACCGGTAATTCATTACCGGTAACATGTACTAGGTAATATTTCTTTTTTTATTTTTTAATAAAAATCAAATAAATATATAAGCAGTAAGATCTGTGTAAAGGAGTCTGATATGAGTGATACCCAACAGCCAAACCACATTTTTGTATTGATGGGGGTATCCGGTAGCGGTAAATCCGCAGTTGCCAGTGGTGTTGCCCGTGAACTGGGGGCTGCGTTTCTGGATGGGGACTTCCTTCATCCCCGCGCCAATATTACAAAAATGGCACAGGGTTACGCCTTGAATGATGATGATCGTCAGCCATGGCTGAAGGCACTCAATGACGCCATTTTTGCCATGCAGCGCACCAACCCTATCTCCTTGCTTGTATGTTCTGCCTTGAAAAAAAGCTATCGGGATATGCTGCGTGATGGCAATAAAAACCTGTCATTTCTCTATATGAAAGGAGATTTTGGCTTAATCGAAAGCCGCCTGAAAGCCCGCAAGGAGCATTTCTTCAAACCACAAATGCTAATTTCTCAATTTGAGACACTGGAAGAGCCGAACAGTGATGAAAAGGATGTCCATCACATTGATATCAAACCTGATCTTGATGAAGTCATCAAAAATACGATTAAAGCGATTGACCATATCCAATCTATTAACCGTGATAGTGAGGGGCATTCATGAGCACCGTAACTCTGGTTCTGACAGCCGTCGGCTCTGTTCTCCTGTTACTATTTCTGGTTATGAAAGCCAGATTACATGCTTTTATTGCCTTGATGCTGGTTTCTATGGGAGCGGGGATTTTTTCCGGTATGCCGCTGGAGAAAATCACCCAGACAATGCAAAACGGCATGGCAGGTACGTTGGGTTTCCTTGCTATTGTTGTGGCTCTCGGTGCAATGTTTGGCAAAATCCTGCATGAAACAGGTGCGCTTGACCAAATTGCCGTGAAACTGCTGGGTAGCTTTGGTGAAAAGCGAGCTAACTATGCATTGGGTGTTGCCGGACTTGTCTGTGCGTTGCCACTGTTTTTTGATGTGGCAGTTGTGTTGTTGATTGGCGTGGTATTTGCCGTTGCGCGTCGCACCAATGGCAATGTCGTGAAACTGGCACTTCCATTGTTTGCCGGTGTTGCGGCAGCGGCCGCGTTTTTGGTTCCGGGGCCAACGCCGATGGTGCTGGCTTCCCAAATGGGCGCTGATTTTGGTTGGATGATCCTGATTGGCCTGAGTGCCGCCATTCCTGGCATGTTATTGGCGGGTCCGATATACGGTAACTTTATCAGCAAATATGTGACGCTGGATTTACCCAAAGATTTGAGCACGCCAAGTATTGGTAAAAGCCAGATGCCTTCCTTTGGGTTCAGTTTGGCATTGGTATTGTTCCCATTGATATTGGTGGGCTTGAAAACTATTGGTGCACGTTTTGTTGAACCACAATCTACGCTATACCATTGGCTGGAATTTCTCGGTCATCCTTTCACTGCGATTTTGCTTGCTTGTCTGGTGGCAATTTACGGGCTGGCGATCCGTCGCGGTATGAGCAAAGAGAAAGTTATGGAAGTGTGCTCCGCGGCAATTCAACCTGCGGGAATTATTCTGCTGGTAACGGGAGCGGGCGGTGTCTTTAAACAAGTGTTAGTGGATTCAGGTGTTGGCCCTGCGTTAGGTAATGCGTTGGTCGGTGCTGGTCTGCCAATCGCGCAGGCATGTTTTATTTTATCGGGTGCGGTGCGTGTGATCCAGGGATCAGCAACTGTCGCATGTTTAACCACAGTAGGGTTGGTTCTGCCAGTGATCGGCGAACTGGGCTATTCTGGTGCGCAAATGGCGGCGTTGTCAGTATGTATTGCCGGTGGCTCTTTGGTTTTTAGTCATGTGAACGATTCTGGCTTCTGGCTGTTTGGTAAATTTACCGGTGCGACAGAAGCGCAAACCCTGAAAACCTGGACGATAATGGAAACTATTCTCGGCACAACCGGCGCGATAGTTGGTATGATCTATTTCGCTATGCTGTGATAGGGTAAAAATAAGGTACGAGACGCATATAGAAAACTCTCAATATGCCTCTCGTATCTCTTGTACTTTTGATTTACTGTTCAACCAACCCCATAAACTGCTTATAAAGCGCTTCAGCACTGCGTTCATAACCGGCTGCGGAGAGGTGAATGTAATCAGGACGTGCGAGGTTTTGTTGTTCCCACTCTCTGACTGAACATGGTTCACCCATATATTCCCGCCAATCCCAAAACAGAGTATGTTGTTGTTTAGCGACAATCTTTTGAATTTTAATCACATTATCAAGTAAGGCTGGTTGTTGTTCTTCACAGCTTGCTGCGGTTTTATTTTTCAGCGAATCGTTTGGCCCAATCAGCAGGATAACAGCTTGCGGTATGGTTCTACGGATGTCTTGTATTTTAGCTGTCAAATCCTTCTGATAAGCAACCAAATCCAGTGAATCGTTAAAGGCCTCATTGGTACCATAAGCGAGAATGACCATATCCGGTTTTATCTGCGCCAGAGTATCAATCCATTGAGGTTGCCATTTATCCAGCATATTAATGGTGGCACCATTAATGCCCAATGCGGATAACATAATGCCAGGGATTTGACGTTTTATCAGCCAGCCACCAATTTTTAATTGTGTATCCTGTGGATAGAGATTGATGGGAAAACTGATACTCTGTTCCGGTGAGAAATGCCATTCACTTTGGGTTGCAGGTAAGTTGATGGCGCTAAATGGCGTTTTGATTTGAGTTGCGGTATGGGATTGATAGAGCACACTCAGCCAGTACTTGCCACGAGCGGAAGAAGAATTGAGCTGTATTTTACTGCTGGCACTTTCTGGAATAGCGATAAATCCACCCAGTGGATAATCTGCCCGATTCTCCTTGCGGCTGCTTGAAAGCCACCAACCAGTTTTATCCTCAGTAAATTGTATTAAGGCATTACGCTGGCCGGGAATGCTCATTGGGGAAACCAAGCCTGGCCCAGCATCGCCATAACGATCCTGCAATAAGCTGCGTAACTTACCAGTAAAGAAATCGGCAGCAGTGTGTGAATCACCCAATTGAACAAAATGGAGTTGGCGAGTATCGCTGTGATGCAATTTATCTGTCAATAGCGCAAAATTGGGATCACCAAAATTCGTCAATTGTTGCTGATGATGCATGCGTGTTGTTTGGTGTTCTGATGAAGGTGTGGATTTTTCCCCTCGGCACGATAATAGGCTTATTGAGAGCGCGATAGCCAGACTTGCACCCACTATCCGATAAAATCCACGGAACATGTTAAATGGTTGCATTTTCTTTAACTGGCTCCTGAGTAAATGTGATCAATGAAAATAGATAATCCGCAATGGCTTGTTGCCCTTTCAAACTGAAATGAATACCGTCTCCGCTGCGGAGTTTGATGGTGTTACTGCCATCGCCAATATAGTCTGAATAATTATCTGATTGATATTTGAATATGTCATTAACTGCAACATAGATCTCTCCTCTTTTTTCTACTTCATTTTGATACAGTTTATTGAGGTAAGACATATTGTTGGAAAGTTTTTTCTGACGCATATTAGGTGGCCCAACCCAAATAACATCAACTTGATGTTGGTGAGCGTCGTTTAAGATAGTTTCAATTCTTTGGCGATAAAGATCCTCCCAATTTTCACTGGCGAATTTTAAATAAGGCCCTCCGTGCCCTGAGGGCATATCCCACGGATCATTTGGACCTAAAAATATCACTACCAATTTAATATCAGGGTGGGTTCTCAGTGTATCACTGATAGTCTTTGGCCAATTAAAGAAACCAGGGTAAGACAATCCTGTACTTTGTTTACTTAAATTAATGCTGGAAATACCATATTGTTGAAACAGCCGACGTTTCAAATGTGGCGCTACCCCCTGCATCATTGAATCACCGGCAAATAACACCTTATCTTTTAGACTCAGATTGACGTGGGTTTTCTGGGCAATTTCGACAACCGGATTTTCTACTGAATTATTTGACGGTAAAGAAGACTGAACGAGCTTAATATTATTGTTCAGCAACTCAGGAAAAGTGAAAGAGAGATTTTCGATGGGATACACATAACCTTCCAGAAAGCGCAAGCCAACCTGAAAATCAGGGAGAAATACTGTTGGTCTGTGATCAATATTCATGGTTGTTGACGGGCTATTTTGATATTTGCCCTGTGCATATGTCATAAAAGTCTTACTGGCAGCAATTGCACCTTGCTGCACATTATTCCCCAAATCCCACCATGATCCCCCTTTGAGAGATGTCCAGGGGCTATTGCGGTGATATTTCTGTTGCCAGAAATTATCTAACGATCCCTGATTAAGCCAAATGAGCATTAAGCTGGTTAAAACCACGATACAAATCACTTGTGCGACTTTTTTAAGATTAGGTGTAAATTCAGAAGTTGGCATAAATAAATCCTGGCATTCCTGAAGGTGATAAAATAAAGACCAAAGTAAGGATCAGGGCTAAGGGAATTGGGTAATAAACCCAGGAAATCAGGCCATAATTTTTTTCAATTTTATTTCTGAAATTCACCAACCAGGGATAGATAATAAAGAATCCCCAGAAAACCATTAATAAAAAACTGCTGGATAACAGGGATGCAAATGTTTCGCCAGAGAACAGTTGATTTAATACCACCAGAGCATCATTAAATGTCGGGCTACGGAAAAAGATCCATGCAAAGCAGACAAAATGGAATGTCACCACACGAGATAAAAATAGTGTAATCGCGCTTCTGGTTTGTGGTTCACTCTGTTTCTTTGAGGCTGAGAACAGGGAATTTTTAATATTTTGCAGAATTAATCCCAATCCATGAATAGCTCCCCAAATAATAAAACTAATACCAGCACCATGCCATAGGCCAGAAATCACCATAGCAATGAACATATTCAGGTTTTTACGCAATACGCCTTTTTTGTTACCACCTAATGGAATGTAGACATAATCACGGATGAATGTTGACAGGCTGATATGCCAGCGTCGCCAAAATACCTGTAAGTTTTCAGCCAGATAAGGGGCATCGAAATTGCGTGGTACTTTGTAACCTAATAACAGGGCGATACCTGTGACAAGGTCGGTATAGCCGGAAAAATTAAAGTAGATATTCCAGGCATAAGCATAAATTGCCACAAGGATTTGTCCTGCATGATGGCTATTCGGATCTTCAAAAACAGGATTTACAAGACACTCAGAAAGAGTAGAACTAAGCAAAAAGAGTTTTGCGATGGCGAGAGCAATCAATAATATTGCCTTCAATGGTTCCAGCATAACTCTGGATGTTGCCTGAATCTGTGGCAAGAAGTCTTTAGCTCGATTAATCGGTCCGGCGATAATGCTGGGAAAAAAACAAAGATACAAAATCACATCAGGCAATGGTGCTGCGGATAGCTCTTTCTTGCATACCGAAACAACATAGCTAACCGAATGGAACGCATAGAATGACAAACCTAGCGGCATCAGTAATTCAAGTACAGGCAATTCTATGTTGATCCCAACATTAGCCAATGCTTGTTGAATCGACTCCTGAAAGAAAGAATAATATTTGAAAACAATAAAACAGCCGATGATCCCGCATGTCAATAGCGTGAATATGATCTTGTTAGATAAATAACGACTAAGAATATTCGCCAAAAAGTAAATAAATAGGGTATAGGCGAGTAAAATATAGGCGAATTTTGCTGTAAAAGAGAATACAAATAAATAACTAACTAAAATTAACACGCCATTCTGTAGCCTGGGAGCTTTTTGTAAAAGCCAATAGACAACCAGTAGAATAACAAACGATCCGAGGAACTCAAAAGAGAAAAAATTCATATTAGGCTCTGGTTAACCATTCATCGTTGAAAGAAAGAATGTAATTCTGAAGGGTATTATAGTATGGAATTTATCGATGTTTACAGTAGATAATATGGAGATAGATTATAAAAAAATAACCCACCTTGTAACTAATACAAAGTGGATTGTTGGGAGTGTGCTATTGGATAGCTAATTCCTGAGCCTGTGAAATCAGCTTTTTGTTGCCATTAAATACTCGGTGTAAATAGCGATTATAGTCAGATCCCAGTTCAGAATAACCATTGAGATTATCAATCAGCTTACCGGTATTCAGTGGCTCTTGTGTTGTTCTCTGCTTTGCACGTGAAGAACGCAGTGACTCATAAGCACGGTGCGTATTCAGGTTTTTCATATAGGCAATAACGGAAGCATTAATGGTAGGGTAAACTGAATAACCTTTAATTTTTCCTTTCGTTTTGCTGCAAGAACTACAACGCATTCCAAACAGATTATTATTTTTTTTGGCAAGTTCTGACGTTCCCCAACCCGATTCAGCCGCTGCCTGAGTGGCAACAAAATGGGTAGGAATAATGTCAACCCGACTTATCAGCTTATTCCAATTGACCTGTTTTGGTGAATTACAGGTCATTTTGTAATCCATGCAGATCTTTTTCAATCGATTACTATCCTGTACAGACCAATGATGATTCTTTTGGTGTGACAGGAGCCATTTGCGGTCTTGCATAATCTTTTGATTATGTTTATCAATTACAGGGACAATAATATTTAAAAACGCTTTCTTCCGAGGTGTACCTGAAGGGTATTGTCGCAAATCAGGCAAACTTACCTGCATGCCATTGTGAGAATACTCTTGCATTTTTGAGGTACTGGTTGAGGCATGGCTCAGACCGATAAAGATTAATGAGATAAAGAAAGCGAAGACCGCACTTGTCCTCATCATTAGAGAGGGCATTGCTTCTCCTCTTTTTATTACTCTGGATAAAAATTAAACGAATATTAACAGAGCAAACAATATATAGCTACTGTTATTCGTCATTCATAAGTTTCGTTTCTATAACGAATATTAGCACCCTACTGACAAATATCTATATTTTTTATTTTTCAGAGTAAATTAATGTAATAAACATTATGATTTTATCTGGTGAAAAGTGTTATTTATATTATGTCTTATGGTGTTCTATTGCCTGTTTATTCAACTTCAATTAATGACTTATTTTTACTTAACTGTATGTTATTAATTAGATATTGCCCAGTTTAACTTAGCTATCTTTTGGGGGTGAAATTTTGCTTTATTGTAGTTATTGTAAATTATTTTATTGTTCATGCTTTATTATCTGTTTTTCTGGCTTATTTTAAGTTTTTCATCTGAATTTCAGTATTAGAAAATGACATTGATACATCATAAAAAGTAATATTTTTTGTTGAATAAAATATGTCAATTAACATCATGATGATGAAATTATTTTCTGATTTGGGGCGTGAATTGTTTTAAAAGAATTAGGGAGCCGAAGCCCCCTAATTGAATATGATAAAAAATCAACAAAACTTTATAGCCATTTAGCAACACCACCGTGGCGAGAGCAGGCTCCTTTACGGGATTTACTCTTACTATAGCTACCATCTTTACAAAGAGCTGTATTAGCGCCTTTTTTAGATAAGCTATTTCTGTTTTTCTTCTTTGATATTTTTTGTTTTTTTGCTTTTTTGGTAACTTTCTTCTCTAATGAATTAACTTTGTTTTTTGCTGATTTAACATTTTGTTCTACTGCCGTTGCCGTTTTTGAAGCGACCTCGGCTGAGGTTGATACTGCTGGCGCTGCAAGCGTTGCACTTGAAAACAACACCAGTAATGCTGCAACTGATAACTTCAAGCTTTTCATCATATAGTTCCTCTGATTAGAGTACTGAAACCTGAAATCTACTCTTGCAGTTTGGAGTATAGTTTTGAATGTTATGATTGCAAATTTAACGATAGAGAATAAAAAACTCGACTGGGTTCTCCCCATGAATACGTTGATTATGCGGCATCGAAAGGTGCCATTGATACTCTGACAATTGGGTTGGCGCAAGAGGTAGCTGCACAGGGGATCAGAGTCAATGCTGTGCGCCCTGGATTCATTTATACCGAAATGCATGCCGATGGTGGAGAGCCTGGGCGAGTTGAAAGAATCAAAGATTCCTTACCTATGAAACGGGGTGGACAGCCGGAATATTTTTTAATATTTTTCCGGCTAATTGATGGAAAGCTATTTTTATAGTGACAATTGATCTTAAGCCAATATTTCCATCAACTTAGGTTTTAGAATAATCTTGCCAGGTTGCATTTCAATGTTAATAGGTTGTTCCACTAAATTGCTGATCGTTAGCCACTCCCCAGCAATATAAAGTTCACCATTTTCACGAATATTGTCGATCCCTTGGTATGGGTTATTTTCCATTTCGTTGATTAATATAGCTAAATCTGCGTTAGAATCAACAAGAGAAATAATAACGCCATTGGAAAACTGTGAGATATGAAATAATTCATTTGCAGTAAATCCCGCATCGCTGAGAGCACTGCCGTTCAGTATTAATTCTGGGATATCAATGTCAGAATGGCGAAATGAAACATGAAGGTTCATTTGTACGTTCCCTGTGTTATGGATATACTGCGATACTCTATCAGCACTTCGCCCGCACTGCACCGCGAATTCATACGTGTTTTTCATCTAAATAGCATTCATTGTTAGTAATCGACATCTACCCTAGCGGTTAGTTGGCTAATATGCCATCGGTAATGTTGTTCTTTGCGAAGCAACTCGCAAAAAATGACTGGATATTTATCCATTTTGAAATGCATCCCTGAAGTTAGAACAAAAAATAACTCTGTAAATAATTATGTGATTTTCTGTGTTATTAAAGGGATGAATAAGGAACTTTAGTCTGTGGTTTATTTGATAGGTTATGTTTTTGATCCTGTACCCTTTTATAAAAATTGACATGATATGTCGTGAAAATGCCAAAGAGTTTTAAATTGGAATATTAAAATTAAATATATTACATAACTTTTTCACATTAAAATGGCAGAAGTATTTGTATGACAATTCCTATATTTCTGATAATTAATTTTTTGCTCAGGCTTTGGGCAATGGATTATAAACAAACAGATAAAACAATAAAAAGCCCTACCGATATTATCAAGCAGGGCTTTTAATCTCAGTGATCCTAATTCAAGGTTTACACTGAAATACTTAATTGAACAACACCCAAATTAAGCAGCATTAATACCATACTGGGCACAAACAGAAGCCAGACCACCAGCATAGCCTTGGCCTACTGCGCGGAATTTCCACTCTGCATTATGGCGATACAGTTCACCAAACAGCATAGCGGTTTCAGTAGATGCATCTTCAGTCAGGTCATAACGAGCGACTTCAACTTGTGTGTCATCGTTAACCAGACGGATGAAGGCACCGGAAACTTGACCAAAGCTCTGGCGACGAGCTTGTGCTTCATGGATAGTCACTACAAACACCACTTTTTCTACATCAGCAGGAACTTGATCCAGTTTGATTTTCAGTGATTCGTCATCGCCATCTCCTTCACCTGTTTGGTTGTCGCCAGTGTGCATGATGGAGCCGTCAGACGATTTCAAATTGTTGTAGAAAATGAAATCTGCATCACCACGAACTTTGCCGTTTGCCGCCAGCAGGAACGCTGAGGCATCAAGGTCAAAGTCTTGTCCGTCAGTTGCACGAGCATCCCAACCGAGACCGATCAGAACGTTTTTCATGCTTGGCGCTTCTTTGCTCAGAGAAACGTTACCGCCTTTAGAAAGAGATACACCCATTGTTATTTCCTCACTATTTATTACGTCGTATTAGTTATCTAGATTTTACGGATTTAGCTTGCATTTTCTTTTTGCGGAAACAGCAGGCTGGCAAGAATACCGGCTGCCAGTACGCCAATTACCACAAATAAGCTACTTGTAGCTGAAATTGAATAGCCGTGGTGGAATATATGCTCAGAGGCATTTAGACCCAGTTTTATGGCAATAAAGAACAGTAAAACGATGACTGCCTTTTCCAAGTGCACCAGATACTTTTTCAATGCTTCAAGCACAAAGTAGAGCGTGCGCAGACCCAAGATAGCAAACATCATGGCGCTGTACACAATTAATGGTTCCCGACTGACTGCAATTACCGCAGGTACAGAGTCAAAGGCAAACATCACATCAGACAGCTCAACCACTGCCAGACACAGCATTAGAGGTGTAGCATAAAGTGCGGCTTTGCTCGCCCGCCCCACTTTCACATCGGCGTTTTCTGGTTTAGCCAATTCCTCATCCACTTCCGTTTGATTCAGTACAAAAGCATGTCCGCGTAGTTTCGGCCAAATTGGGAAGAAGCGTTTCACCAGACGGTAGGCAAGGTGCTGCGAATAGTCTTCGATTTCATCGTCATCGCCACCGCTTTTCAGCATCATGACCGCTGTCCAGCCAACGATAACCGCAAATACGATTTCAACCCACGGCCCAAGCGCCAGCAGGCTTGTCCCAATGGCAACGAAAATACCACGGAAGACAATCGCACCGATAATTCCCCAATACAGAACTCGGTGGCGATAGCGGTCTGGGACAGCGAACCAAGAGAAAATGGCCATGATGACAAACAGGTTATCGACGGAAAGCACTTTTTCCAGTGCGTAGCCCGTGACAAACAGACTCGCTGCTTCTGCGCCGTGATGGACATACAGGAAGCCCGCGAAAACAAAGGCAATTGCGACCCAGAAAATAGACCAAAGGGCGGCACTGCGTAGCGAAATCGGCTTATCATGACGATGCATAAAGAGGTCGATAAAGAGCGCACCAACCGACAGAATAATAAATACAGCAACGGTTTCCATCGGAAAACCAATGTGCGTGGATACCATGAAGTAAGCCTCTTAAATATCTGCGATTACAGTTCGAAATCAGCCGGTGCAAAGCCAAGGGCTAAGCAAATTTCACGGGCAGCCTGTTTTTCGTCGTTATCAAAATCACCATCACTCTTAGCGACTGCAATCCCGACGCGTAAAGCGAGTTGTGCCGCTTCTGGTTGCTGTTTTAGAGCCATGATGAATTTCATAGCTTCACCTTTGCCAATGTCAGCATCAAACTCATAGCTGCTGACCAGTTTGTTAAAGAATTCGATAATTTCGGAGGTATCGAATACTTTCAGTTCAGGGGAATTTTTGATGAACCCGATCATTTTCTGCTTTTCTTCTGCGCTGACACCATTACTCGCCATAGCAACGTGTGCACATACTGCTACTGTACCTTCCATGAACTTTCTGTTCTTGAAGCGACCAACCTGAGTGGTTAGCTCTTCTCGGCCTGCGTTGAACGCTGATTTGATTTTGTTTAAAAAGGACATGAGTCCCTCCACTTATTGGTAAAATAGAGAATTATTTTTTGCCGGATGTCCAGCTAAAGCCCCAACCAAACGCCCTGTCCATCTCTTTATGCCCGCTGAAATATTGATTGATGCGCTCTACTTTGATGACACCATTTTCATTAACAAGGCGGGCAATAGCACACATGCCTTTGTGATTGTTGCCTTCTGTCATACGCGTTTCAATGGGAGGTTGGTCAGGAACATAAATTGTGACTACACCGTCGGTTTTATCCCAGCCAGGCACGCCTTCGTAGATAAAGGCGTAGATCAACACTTCACGGATGTTTTTCCATTCAAATCCATTGACGTGAAGCCATTCACCATCACGCACCTGGCCGGTGCGATCATCACCCTGTAATTCTACATATGGCTCATAACGGTAAGCGCCAAAGCGATTCCCTAGTGCCTGTATAACGTCTTTTTCTCCATCTTGCAGTCGGACGAATGCACCGAGATCCAAATCCACATTTTTGCTTGCACCGAACATGCCTTGTAATAGGCCTTTTGAGGAGGAAGAATTTTGACTCCAATTCAGATTGATGCGAATTTCGCCGTAATTGTCGCGTTTGCTAAGGCTGATGGCCGGTTTTTCTTTGGTCAGAGAAACCTTACTCAAATTAACAGTATTTGGAGCCGGTGAAATGGATGGCGAAGCAGGTGTTGAAGTTGGTGCATCATCAATAATATCCACACCAAAATGCTCAGCCAGTGGTTTGAGACCGCCATTAAAGCCTTGGGCAATAAAACGGAATTTCCATTCACCGTTGCGGCGATACAGTTCGCCGAGGATCAAGGCAGCCTCTGGACGGCCTTGTACTTCAACATCTCCCTGCAAAATCACGTTGCTGTTCAGTTCGACCCGAATGGAAAGGTTGCGCAGATTGGAAATCGTTTGGTTACCGTCGCAAGTTGCGGTGAACGCAACTTTCTGGACATGCTGGCTCAATGCAGGCAAGTTGACATCGAATGAAGTATTGATGTTACCGCCAGTCAGGCGAATGGTGTTGTCATCATTGACCGGCTGACCGTAGAACACCATATCTGGGTCGCCCTTAACTTTGCCATCTGAATACAGGCGGAAAGCAGAGACATCAACGGCTGAACCCGATAAAACCCGTACAGTAACCGTTTGATTGGGAACGGGGGCATTACCCCCAGGTGTCAGATTCATTAGCGCACCACCGTTTCAACGATCTGCGGATACATCGCGTCAATAGTACGTCCAAGACAAGGAACGCCATGTGCCGTGAAATCCCACTGACCGCCGTTGCGGCGCAAGGAAGAGATAATAATGCCAGTGTGGGCACCTTGCTCATTCAACTGATAGCGAGCTATTTCTTTGCCGCTTTGGTCAACGACGCGGCAAAAGGCGTTTTCGACGTCATTGAAGGTTTGCCCACGAAAACTGTTAACAGTAAATGCGAGATATTCGACATTGGTGGGAAGTTTGATTAGGTTGACGCGGATAACCTCATCATCGCCATCACCTTCACCAGTCAGGTTATCGCCAGTGTGTTGTACAGAACCACATTTTGATTTTAGTTGACCAAACCACACTGTATCGATGGCATTGCCAGATTTATCAAGCAGAATACAGCTTGCATCCAGATCAATTTCATCACTGCCACCGCTGAATAAACTCGCCAGAAAGCCTTTCTTCTTGGCCACAGGATCCCATCCCAGACCAAAATCCATTTTAGCCAGTGATGCGCTCTGTTTGGCGAGCGAAACTGACTGATTTTTGCTTAACGAAACCATTAATGACACCTCATTCTGTTTGTCGGTGAATCACGGTAATTTCACGGATTAAAAAAATCATAATATGACAAATAGATAGCTTAAATCTGTCATATTATGACTCCCGTAAACAGGTCTATCTGGATGTTAACTGTATGATAGACAACAGTCTGATTTCGTTTGGTATGATTTCTTTTCCATGCGGAAAAGTCAAACAAATTCTGATCTAAAGAATCATAATATGATTGACATATACTTATTTGAGACTCTAGACTGCGACGTATATTTCACCGAATTAAAACACATGCTGAAAGTTACTGTATTGGCTCAGGCTGAAATTTTTGAAAAGGCATCTCCATGACAATGTTGAGTGACATCGATGTTGATAAAAAACACGCTGATGAAAAACAGGTTTACCAAAAAAAATTAAACAGCGGGACATTGACGGTGACGGCATCGCGCGGCACAGCATCTCTGGAAACCCTGTTTGATATCGCTGAACGCCGTAATCCTAAAAGAGCATTCCTGTTTGTCAGTAAAGTCTTGGGGCGGCATATTCCAGTCAAGCCATCGCTCATGCGTTCGATTTATCAGCAATTATCTGCACGGTTCCCCACTAATCTTCCTGGCCCTGTTCTATATATTGGCATGGCAGAAACGGCTGTCGGGTTAGCAGCCGGAGTATTTCAGGAAACGAAACACAAAGTCGATCAGCCTGTATTTTTGACTTCGACACGCCATCCGGTTGATGGGGATTTATTGTGTGAGTTTAAGGAAAATCACAGTCATGCTACGGATCACCTGATTTATTGGCCAGCAGAAAACCATCTGCGTCAACGGGTGATAAATGCCCGGACTCTGGTTCTGATTGATGATGAAGCAACCACGGGTAACACGTTCCTTAATTTGCTGGATGCACTGCGTCATGCAGGGCTTGGGCATATTGAACATATTGTCACCGTGACATTGACGGATTGGAGTGGAAAATCGGTCGTAAAACGCTGCCCATTGCCGGTTTCTGGGGTTTCACTGGTTGAAGGGAATTGGCAGTGGAAAGCAGATGTATCAGCCCCAGTGCCGGTGATGCCTCAGGTCAATGTTACAGCCAGGGGAGAAATCAACATCATAGGCCCACAGAGCTGGGGGCGGTTGGGATTAGATGAGATCCAGTGTGACATTGGTGCCACAATCAATGCCAAAGCGGGCGAAAACATGCTGATATTGGGTTCCAGTGAATTTGTCTGGCAACCGTTCCTGCTGGCTGAACGGCTTGAGCTGGAAGGGGCATCAGTGGTATTTGGCTCGACAACTCGCTCTCCAATCTCTTACGGTCATGCCATCCAATCTGTCATGGCTTTTATGGATAACTACGGGCTTGGCATCCCGAATTTTCTCTATAATGTTGCACACCAAAAATTTGATCGGATATTACTTTGCCTTGAAACCCCAAAAATGTCCGCTGATCCGGCGTTGATGGCGCAGCTTGCCCGTATTTCTCCGGTTGTCGAGATCGTTGGATATGATTAAGCCTGTATTTTTGACTGATCTTGATGACACGTTATTTCAATCTCGTCGCAAGCTGAAGGAAAGATCTTTTCGCGTTGGTGCATTGGATCGACAATGTTTTCCCCATAGCTATATGACCGAACAACAATCCATGCTGGTTGATTGGTTGTTGGCTTATGCCGAAGTTATTCCAGTCACTGCCAGAAATACAGAACAGCTTAGCCGCGTGCAGATCCCTTTCAGTTCCTGGTGTATTGTTTCGCACGGTGCGGTGATCCTTACACCAGAAGGTTCTGTTGATGGGCTTTGGCAATCGTGCATATTGCCAGAATTGTTGTCATATCGGGATAAATTGTGTGAATTGGAGCGTCTGAGCCAACGTTTAATGACATCTTATGCTATAGATGCCTGGGTACGCATCGACTATGAGTACGGTGATGTACCGGTTTTCCTGATCATCAAGCACCGCAATCACGATAGGTTGAATGAGCTTAATATACTGGCTGAAACGTTGGCTCAAGAAAGTCATTTCCATCAAAACTTTTATTTTCATCAAAATAATAACAATCTTACTGTGTTGCCAAAGTGTGTTGACAAGGGATTGGCAACTCATCACCTTTTGCAAAGGCTTCGTGCTGAGAGAGGCGCTTTCCCGATTATTGGCCTGGGAGATAGTCTGAGCGATCACCGGTTTATGCAATTGTGTGATTGGTTTGGTATGCCTCAGCAAAGCCAGCTTACTGACACATTGATGACCGCCTTATTTGGAGCTGTAAATAATGAATAGCTTTCCTCCTTTCTCTGGGAGTTATGCTTCTGATGATGTTCAATTCCTGCTAAAACCTGTTCAAATTGAGATGACACCAGTGGATATTAAGGAGCAGTTGATTCAGTCTGGTGCTCGCCATTATTCAGATATGTTAAGTCAAGAACCAGAACCTACGTCTTATCACCTTGAACTGTTTGATAAAGCACTTGGACAAGGGGCAGTTCGTCTGGCGACAGACGTTGTGATGCTTGCCAAAGCTCTGGTATCCCGCTTTGGTGATACGCCGATTGTATTGGTCAGTTTGGTCAGAGCCGGCGTTCCTTTGGGGGTAATGTTGCATCAAACGCTCAAGGAAATGGGCAAGCGTTCTTATCATTATGGCATCAGCATTATTCGGGATCGTGGTATTGATAATACAGCGCTATCGTATATTGAGCAGCAACATGGCACGGATGGCGTGGTATTTGTTGATGGCTGGACTGGTAAAGGCGCGATTACCACAGAACTGTCGCGATCTTTGGCAGGGCGGGATGGTTATTCAGGCATCCCACGTCTGGTGGTATTGGCTGATCCTTGTGGCTGTTCGTGGCTGGCAGCCAGCGATGATGATTGGTTAATCCCTTTCGGTATTATGGGAGCGCCGGTATCGGGATTGATATCACGTTCGATCTGGCATGAAGAAGGGTTGCACGGTTGTGTGCAGTGTGATCACCTGCTCAAGTTTGAGTGCAGTCGCTTATTGGTGGACACTGTCGCTGATTGTCGTAATCGATTGAATTGGGCTGCTATCCCAGAAGCGGTTTGGTTGCCGCAGGAAAAAACCGCTTTGCAGCAATTAAGCAAAACGGTGATTTCCCGTCTTGCTGAAAAATACCAGATTGACAGTATTAACCGCATTAAACCTGGCATTGCAGAAGCAACTCGTGCAGTATTAAGACGTGTGCCAGAACATGTACTCGTTCGTTCTCAGGATGATCCTGATGTTGGGCTGTTGGTTCATTTGGCACGCCAAAAAAATGTGGTTATTACGGAAGTCGGTGACCTAATCGGTCAATATCGTGCTGTGACTATCATTAAGAAGGTGGCGTGATGAAACCAATCCTTTCTCCGCATCGGCTCGGCGCAACTCTGTATATGCCAGCCACCCGTCAAGATATTGCAGAAATTGTGTTACAGAATAGGATACCTGATCTGCGTTCGCTGGTTATTTGCCTGGAAGATGCCGTCAGTAAACAGGATATTCCCATTGCCCTCGAAAATCTCCAAAAGGTTATGCAAACATTGGCAGAAGCAGATATCTTTTCTTCCAATATCGACCGCTATCGTCCCCTGATTTTTATCCGTCCGCGTGATGAAAAGATGGCGAATTATCTGGTTGCCAATGTGGATCTCAGTGCCATTGATGGGCTGGTTTTGCCAAAATTTACCTATGCTTCGTTGTCCGGCTGGTGGGATGTTATTAACTCAACCCATCTGTGCATTATGCCAACATTGGAGAGTGAAGAGGTGTTTGATGTTCGAAAAATGAACCAGCTTGCGGACATTCTCAAAAAACACCCTTGTCAGGATCGCATTATTGCCTTGCGTATTGGCGGTAATGATCTGATGAATGTCATGTCCCTGCGGCGCTCCCGTAATTTCACCCTGTATGATGGGCCGATGGGATACGTTATTAAGATGTTGGTTGCTGTTTTTGTTGCGCGGGGATTTGCCCTGACTGCACCGGTTTGTGAGCATATTGATGATTTGAGATTACTTGAGAAAGAGCTGGAGTTAGATATTGCTCACGGTTTGGTGGGAAAAACGGCCATACACCCAAGGCAGATTACATGCATCCAGCGAGCGCTGATGGTTAGTGCCCATGATCATGCTGAAGCGCTGACTATTCTTAATTCCGGCAAAGCTGTTTTCAAATCGCAGGGAGTGATGTGTGAACCTGCCACCCATCAACGCTGGGCAATGAGTATTCTCGAACGGGCAGAGCATTATGGTATAGAACCTCCTGAGGCAGCATAGGATTTTAAGCGGACGAAAATATTGGTAAGGCTTTTTTTTCATTCGTTTTGATATTGATTTACCTGTGATAGTAGCTATGCTGAAAGTTATTTTTGTAGTTAACAATAGAGAGCTTAGGGTTTGCTATCTATGGCGTGGTAATAAAAAATGCTGCTTAGTCCCAAACAATTTAGAAATTTCAAATTAACTTTATTACTTTCACATGGTAAACCGGTTAGTAAGATTAGGATCATTAGGGAACTGAATTGTTCTGAGCCAACATTAACACGTGCATTGCGAGAATTGAGGGATCTTTACTGTGCGGATATCCGGTTTAGCAAAATGGGCAATACTTATCAGTTAGTTGATAAGGGAATTCTGGTCAGGAAAGATGTAAAGAGGATTGAAGAACTCCTTGCCCAGCATCTCAGTTTTAAATCCGAAGAAGCCACCAGCCATGTTTTTCTTGATAAAGAGAAAAAAAAGCCAGTTTCTCTTTCTTTAAGGATGTCTGTTATCAGGAAAATTGATAGCCTGGCTAACCGTCTGGAAACAACCAGAAGTGATATCGTTGAAATGGTTGTGGATAAGTTTATTGAAAAATTGCTAAAAGAGACCACGAAAGGAAGTTCATCGAAAAGGCGAATTCCGTAATGCCAGCCGGTTGGGTTCAACTGGCATCAGGGCGATGATTGTTGGTTTGCTTGTAATCGCTTAATGATTGTGGCGCGTAAGTTTATCCAGATATCCCATTACAAACGCGGATAAAACAAAGGTGAGGTGGATAATGACGTACCACATAAGCTTATTATCCGGCACATTCTTGGCATCCATAAAGACGCGTAGCAAGTGAATGGAGGAAATGGCAACAATTGAGGCTGCAACTTTATTTTTAAGTGAGGTCGCATCCATTTTCCCCAGCCAGCTTAATTTTTCTTTGCTTTCGTGGATATCTAGACTGGAAACAAAGTTTTCATAGCCAGAAAACATCACCATTACCAACAATCCTCCAACCAGAGCCATATCAATCAGGGAAAGCAACGTCAGGATTAGGTCGGACTCTGTAATGTAAAGAAGATTCGGCAGGATATGCATGATTTCCAGAAAGAATTTAACCGCAAGGGCAAATAATGCCAATGATAAACCGAAATAAACCGGTGCAAGTAGCCAGCGAGAGGCATACATTGTGTTTTCGAGAAAGCGTTCCATTGTGTTTTTTATGTGTTACAAAAGGGGCGATAGTATAGATCAAGAGTGTGAAAGCTATGAAATACATATCACAGCTAAGTGTTCAATGATGAACTATACACTGTCAGAAAATAGTGAATGGCTACGGTCTACGTCAATCAGTGATAGTTTATGCCTTGCTATTGCACCAGTGTGGTTTACCTATGCAGGACACCACTGCATTTGAGATTTAAGGCAAACATAATAAAGTCACCATCATTGCTTGTATACGCAAGTTACTGGTCATTCTCAATACATTGATATTAATGGCATCACTGATTATCGTCGCCCACAGCCACAAAACCTACAACGATTGCCTGAAACAGATATCTGGTATTGGTCAGTGAATCTTTAAGGTAACTGGAGAGAGAGCTATCGCTTTATACCTGTCACTGATGCACATTTGCCTCCCACATAAAAATCTTTCAGGAAGCGGGTTCCCGTGAAGCAAATATCTATTTTGTAAATACTCAAATGTATGCAGCGTTGCAGGGAGCAGGGCACAACGTGAATTATCGCGTGTTTAATGGTGGACATGATGTGTTGTGCTGGCGAGGTGGGTTAATTGATGGCCTAAGTTGGCTGCTAGCTGAAAAATGATACGATAAACCAATTATTGGAACTCAAAATTGATGATAACTAGAGATGAACTTGGAACAAAAAAACCTGTGTATAACACAATTTATTGTTTTTTGGTTAAAATTTATATTAATGAAAGTTAATAAAATGTGGCATTTTATGGTGTTCATCGGTGATGTAAATCGTGTAGGTGATGGCTTTGATTAAACCCGCTTTCTTTTGATAACAATCTAAAAACCAGCACGCCTTTTTAGTTTATCTCTGCTTTTTAGACAGCTATCGCCTTGATGGTTTCAACCCGCCTACACAATAAAAAACATAAGAGCTGGCATTTTTGCAAATCAACAATGGATGGTGACTAAAATGAATAAGAGATACAAAATTCCTTGGAACACTCTGACTTCCACGCGTTTATCAGTCAAAACCCAACCACGAGTGCTTCATCACGTTATAGCTTGCTGCTTGGCTGCGGCCAGCGCAGGAGCCTGTGCGAAAAATTATGTTGAGACAGGGCGAAGTGGCGATCCCGCCAGTTGGCGTTCCAGTGAGTTTTTGAGCCAATGGGGGCTTGGTGCAATTCACGCTGATGAAGCCTATGCCAGAGGCTATACCGGCAAAGGGATCAAACTAGGAATATTCGATCAGGTCGTTTATGCCAGGCATCCGGAGTTTATGGGAAAAGACAAGATCACTAACTTAGTGACTTCTGGGATACGTGAGTATACCGATCCCTATATTCCGGTGAATAAAGGCGATCCATTCACCTATGATGGCACGCCGTCCGTGGATAGGTACGGGATGCTAGGAACACATGGTGTCCATGTTGCAGGCATAGCAGCGGGTAACCGAGATGGCGAAGAGATGCATGGCGTGGCCTATAATGCCCAAATACTCAGTGCGGATAACGGTGATCCCGGTCCTGAAGATGGCATTATCTTGGGCAATGATGGTGGAGTTTATCAGGCTGGTTGGAATGCACTGAGAGACAGCGGCGCTCGCATCATTAACAATAGCTGGGGGATTGGTATTGACAGGGAGCTTGAGAGAGGTGGGAAAGATCCGAATGCAGCCCATTTTACTTTAGCTGAGGCTCAGAAACAATTTGATGAAATAAAACCGATTTTGGGTACCAAATCTGGTGGTGCATATCAGGGTGCAATTGATGCTGCTCGTAGCGGCATTGTGACAATTTTTGCCGCTGGTAATAGTTATAACTATAGTAATCCAGATGCTATCGCGGGTTTGGCTTGGTTTGTGCCAGAAATTGCACCAAACTGGTTGACAGTCGTTAGTTTGCAAAAAGATCCAAATAGTGCCAATAGCGTGCCTTATTCCATCAGCGATTTTTCCTCCCGCTGTGGCTATACGGCCAGTTTTTGTGTCAGTGCACCTGGTAGCTGGATATATAGCTCAGTGATTAAGGGAACAGGGATAGATGATATTACTACCGGCTATGACAGTTACAGAGGAACTTCAATGGCTGCGCCACATGCTGGTGGTAGTATTGCCGTATTGATGGAGCGTTTCCCATATATGTCCGGCGATCAAGTTACCTCCGTGCTTCGTACTACGGCTACTGATATAGGGGAAAAGGGCATTGATGAACTTTACGGCTGGGGATTGATCAATCTCGGTAAAGCAATAAACGGCCCTGGCATGTTCTATACCGCAGAAGATATTCCTGAAAAATTCCGTATTCCAGATCCTGACGGAGTGGCCTACGGTAAGGGGCAGTTTATCGCTGATATTCCGGGTGTAGGTGCTGTGCTCGATAAGGGTAAACCGACTGAACGTGTCTGTGATGCGGTTCAGTGTGCTCAGGATCAATGGAGCAATGATATCAGTGGTCATGGTGGGTTAACCAAACAAGGTAGAGGTGCACTGACTCTCAGTGGCCAAAATACTTATTCTGGTCCAACGCTGGTCAAACAGGGATTACTAAACGTTAGCGGCAGTGTCTCTTCTACTGTCTCAGTAATGGAAAGTGGCATTCTTGGTGGGAATGGTACGGTGGGTGCGCTCAATGTGCAGCGTGGCGGTACTGTAGCACCAGGTAACTCGATGGGTACACTTAAGGTTGCCGAAAAAATCACCTTTGAACCTGGTTCTCATTACGCGGTTGAAATCGCTTCCGATGGACGCAGTGACAAAATTCAAGTTGAAAAAAGTGCACAGATTGATGGAGGAAAAGTCAGCGTTTCTCTTGAAAATACGGGTAATTTGCTTTCTTTTGAAGATGCGCGAAGCCTGACTGGTCAGCGATACACGATTCTGAGTGCGAAGCAGAATATCAATGGTCGCTTTGATGATGTCATCCCGAATTATCTCTTCCTTGGTGCTGGATTGTCTTATCAGCCGAGTGAAGTCACTCTCCATATTGGACGTAATGAGGCTGCTTTTGCAGATTTTGCCAAGACACAAAATGAACGTGCAGTGGCTGTTGCCGCTGATACTCTTGGTATGGGTAATCCGGTTTACGAAAGTATTTTAGCCAGTCGTTCTGCGGAGCAAGCCCGATCTGCGTTCCGCCAGCTTGATGGGCAAGTCCACGCTGATATCGCGTCCCAGTTGGTCAATGATAGCCGTTATTTGCGCGATACCTTGAACTCTCGTTTGAGTCAGGCCGAAGGCCGTTCATCTTCGCCCGATATTCATGGTGATAATAACGGTGCATGGGTTCGACTGCTTAGTGCATGGAGCCACGCTTCAGGTACAGCGAATGCAACGGGCTATCAGTCTTCCAACTATGGTTTATTCCTTGGTGCTGATACTCTTATTGATGAATACGGTCGTCTTGGTATTGCTACTGGTTACACCCGTACTTCCCTTGATGGTGGTAACAGTGCTACTGCTGACAGCAATAACTATCACCTCGCTCTTTATGGTGACCGTCAATTTGGTGACTTTGTTTTGCGCGCCAATAGTGGGTTTACGTGGCACCGTATTGATACCAAACGTTCTATTCGCTATGGCAGTCAGCGTGATAGTGAAAATGCCAAGTACAGTGGAAGAACAACACAATTATCCGCAGAACTGGCTTACCATCTGCCGGCAGAGGCTGTGAATTTGGAACCATTCGTTAACCTGGCTTACGTCAATTTCCGCAATGAAGGCATTAACGAGGACGGTGCCGCCGCCGCACTTCATGGTAACAGCCAACATACTGAAGCAATTCTCTCCACATTAGGATTACGTGCCAATCATAGCTGGCAGGCTTCATGGGGTTCTTCGATTACCCTGAATGGAGAATTAGGTTGGCAGCATCAATACGGTGAGCGTGAACGGGCAACAGGTTTATCGTTCCGTGGCAGCAACACAACATTTGTGACTCGCAGCGTGCCTGCCTCTCGTGATGGTGTGGTGTTAAAAGCGAATGCGGAGATGAGTGCAAGTAATAACGTCTCATTCACGCTTGGCTACAGTGGATTGCTCTCCAGCAGTCACCAGGATAATAGTATGAATGTCGGTTTTAGATGGCAATTCTGATGATAGGTGGAAGATAATTATCTGGTAAAAGATGTGGAGTCAGTAAATACTGGCTCCATAATCCGCGAGATAGCCAAAAATTCATGTATTTTTATCAGCATCTTAAAGCAAAAAACAGTGAGAATTTCACAAACAATAATAAAGCGTCCATTCAGACGCTTTCATTCAGTTGATGAGTTGCCTCATCGTATCCACTATTTTGAGTATCTGGCGTTTCTGAAGATTTAGCACCAACACCTAGCACAATCAAATAAGCCCGTGTACCAAAATCACTCCGATACATAAGGGACCGACATATCGCCATATAAACAGTAAACACAGACGGTTCCGCGATGACATATTATCTGGTATTAGTGCATTGACCTTACGTGACCAGCCAAATACGAGGCAAATGATAATCCCGAATATCGGCATTAGGACATTGGAAGTAATAAAGTCCAGCATATCGAAGATGGTTTTGCCACCTAATGTGACGTGACTTAGAGGCCCAAAAGATAATGAAACAGGGATCCCCATTAACATAATCGATGCGGTGACTATTAAGCTTGCTTTACGACGCGACCATTTAAAACGCGTCTGGACATAAGCAACAATGTGCTCAAGTAATGAAATTGATGAGGTCAGTGCGGCCATTAACAACAATAAAAAGAAAGTGACTGCTAAGATTGAGCCACCTGGCAAACTGGCGAAATAAATTGGCATCGTCATAAACGTTAATCCGGGCCCCGCATTTGGTTTTAAGCCAGCAGCGGCCAAAGCAGGAAAAATCATCAGACCAGCCAATACACAAACCAAACAGGAGAGGATAACAACCCAGATACTCGATCTAGCAATACCTTTATTATTAGGCAAATAGGAACTGTACGTAATGTGGATACCTAAACCGATAGACAGTGAGAAAAATGCCAACCCTAGCGCATCTAAAACACCCTTTCCGGTCAAATTACTAAAGTCTGGATATAAGAATAATTTTAATCCTTCTGATGAACCTGGCAAACGGATGCCGACAATAATTAACAATATCATGATCAAGAATAACATTGGCATCATGATCTTAACTGATTTTTCCAAACCTTTTTGCACACCAGATAACACCACGAAGCAGGTTAGTCCTGAAAATGCCAGATGTGCTATTATCGGCCACCATGGATTGCTGATGAAATTGGTGAAAATAGAGGTCAGTTGAGAGATGTCTGTAATATTCAACTCTCCTGTACTTGCCATCACTGCGTAACCTATGGTCCAACCACCGACAACACTGTAGAAGCTATAGATACACCATGAACTGAATATACCGATAAAGCCAACCCATCCCCAGTGTTTACCAAGTAATTTTTTAAATGCATTAACAGCTACTTCACCTGTACTGCTTCCCATCATATTTTCAGCTAACAGAACCGCTAACCCAATCACAAAGCTAAACAATAAAAATACAATCAGAAATGCACCGCCACCATTTGTTGCTGAAACATACGAGAATTTCCAGATGGCGCCAATGCCAACGGCAGAACCGGTTGCTGCTAATATGTGCCCCAGACGGGATGTCCATTGTTGACTCATGCTAACCCCCGAACCGATACAGTGTCAGCACATGTACCCTGGCTCACAGCCATAAGCAAAAAACCAGCAGCAGCGCTCCAAACATGTTTACCTGCTTGCAGGCCAACCATAGACATAGATGGGAAAATAATATTCCCTGCCCAGACGAATGGGGCAAAGATTATAAAACCCAATGCCCAAATATATTTAGATAATAAACGGTATGTCATAATAATTGTTAACTTATTGTTGTAAAAATAATTGCGAATGTAATAGTAACTATTACAACTACTTTAATTTCCGATGGTGAAACTGGATTCTGATTTAACAGTCAATATTCACTGATACTCACAAGATACAGAATAATAGTGGTAATAACAGCCAGAATCGCCCAAATTGCCCCCAAGTAAAACTTTTAAGTGCTAAAAGACATGGATTAATACCTTGTGAGGTGTCAAAAATTATTACTCCCTACAATTACTGCTTGTGGCGGGGGCTTTATTTTGCATAAAAATAACACATAACAGATATCGAAATCTATCAATAAAATCGTATTGAATGTGAGAAATTATCAACATTTTTGATGATTATTTTTTCTACAAAGCAGGGTTATGCCCTATTATTAGAGATATAAATCATCCTTAAGTTTATTTTTTCTGTCTTTTTTAATTTTAACGAAGATATTTTTTCATCATAAAAGTTATTTTTTATAAAACATTATATTTTATAGTGTTTTTATTTCTAAAAATAATAAATTTAATATAATTTACAGTTTATTCTAAAGCATCCATATCATTATTAATATATTTATTAAATTTTTTCTATATCTTCTTTTCAAGAAAAAAGGTCCCGCATTCAAAGAGTAGATTGTCGACATAGCAATGAATAACGGAGGAATTCGAGACACCACTCGGATCCTGAAAGTCGCAACCGCCACCGTCATGAAAACGTTAAAAACCTCACGCCCCGAAACGTAACGACGCTGGCTTTGGTATGCTTGGGAACCCCCGCCTAAAACAAATAGTGCCCATGTTTTTGGCGATCGCAGTAGAAAACCGTTATATTTAATACATGACCAGAACTTGGGTTAGTCAAATATAAATATTAGTTTTTATGATGAAAAAAATATTTCATTTATTTGATTAATTAACAAAATATACGCTAGGTGGTGTTGCCCGAAATGTGGCGCATAATATTGCCGCGTTAAAGAATGATAGTTATTTAATTTCTGTTTTTGGTGATGATTCATATGGAAAAAGACTGTTTAGAGAAACCCAGTTAGCCGGTGTTGATCTTAGCCATTCTCATAAACTCAGTGATGAAAGAACTTCGATTTATCATTCAATAGTTGATAGTCATGGTGAACCGTACACTTCCGTGAGTGATATGGATATTTTGAAGAAACTCACACCTGAGTTGCTCAATAAATCTAAAGCTCTCATTGAGCGGGCAGGCATATTGAATATCGACTGCAATTTGAGAGAGGATACTCTGGAATGGTTATTTAAAAACTCAGGTAATGTGCCCATATTTGTTAATCCTGTCTCGTCATATAAGGCGGGCATAGTACGTAACTGGCTATCATATATTCATACTATCAGACCCAATCGGCTGGAAGCAGAAAAAATCAGTGGTATTAAAATTAACTCAATAAAAGAGGCTAAGTTGGTCACATCATGGTTTCATGAACAAGGGGTACAGCGGATAGTTTTAAGTATGGGTTCTGACGGTGTTTACTACAGTGAGTTAGATTATATATCTGGTCACTCCCCGGCATTTCCTGTTGATATTGTCAATAACACGGGCTCCGGTGATGCAATGATGGCGGGATTAGTTCATTGTGCGTTAGCAGGTACGGATTTTAAGGAAAGTGTATATTTTGCCCAACGCTGCGCTGCACTTGTCCTATCTACTGAATTAACACATTCACTAACCTTGTCTCCATTTGCTGTTGATAAATTACTGCTATTAGATCCAATAGCAATGATGAATAACCAATAAATATCACAAAAATAAAAAATTAGCATATTAGTATTGTGGCTAGAGCCGGCATCTTTTTCAATGTCTATTTATATCCGATTGAATTAAATTCAATCGTAATGCGAGAGGAATGGGGAGTAAGCTTAAAACTGGCAAATAAGTCCGGTATGGACACAATTTTGTAGGTAATTATCCCAAAAACCTTGAGGATAACGCACTAAATCGCGGTTTAAGACCGTTGGTTTTTTCCAGCTAAAATGAGCGAACCCTGCTTTTTTCAGCGCTTTTTCATAACTCTCACGACTCCAACGATAAAACGTGAAAGGGCTAGGGGGGGTTGACAGAAATTCTGCCTGGTGACGGAAGCCATTTTTCCACGGCTCTTCGCTCAAAATCTTAAAACCATAATTCTCACAATTTCCGCTTTCTAACCTATAATCAGGTGATGCCATATAAGCAATTAATTTGCCGGAAGGTTTTAAATGCTCAGCGGCTGCTTGAAACATCGTTTCCAGTTCTTCTGTGGATTCAGCATAGTGGAATAAAAAAGCGGCGATAACGATATCAAATTTTTTATCTAATTTCATTTCACATACATTTTGTACATGGAACTCAATATTATCACCATACAGTTTTGATTTGGTTTTAGCGAGTTCAATCATTTTTTCAGAGATATCGACGCCAACCACTTTTGAAGCCCCGCGTTGGTGCAATTCCCGCCCAAAATAACCATACCCACAAGCTAGATCCAGAACTGACTTTCCTTGTATCTCACCGACCATGTTAAGTATATCCCGAAGCTCAGATTGTCTCTGGGCTACCGTATTGGAAAACTGTTCGTAATATTCTCCAATTGAATCATAGCTTGCTTTTTCTTCCATTATTATGGCTCCTGATAAAAAATAGAATAAGGGTACTATTTTATAAAGATAAAATATCATTAAATCATTAGATATAATTATTTTTGTAACATGATTAATTTTACACGATAAACAATCCGTTTGAATTAAATCAAGAATAATCAGATGTTGCTATATTTAAAAACATTTCCCCGAACTAGTCCATCATGGTATCGACGTCTTGAGGGATATCTACGGTGCCCTGATGAGGCAGGAAATAACCGCCAATTCTTAACGAAATGGCGGTAAAGATGGATTACATGGATTCCGATAACTCTTTCAAATATTGGAAAATTTGACGGTAGGATTTCGGGGGCTTATTAGTTGCCTTCTCCTTTTTCGCATTACGAACCAATGTGCGAAGTTGCTGGCGATCAGTATGTGGGTACAGTGCGATAACTTCTTCAAAAGCATCATCATTTTCAAGCAATTTGTCACGCAATTCTTCTAGTTTATGTAAAACAACGACTTGCTGGTTGTGACGGTTTTTCAGTTTGTCTAATGCGGTGGTGATAGGCTCAGGATCGCGGGCACGCAGCAGCTTACCAATTAACTGCAATTGACGGCGACGTCCTTCCCGTTTGATTTTCTGTGCCAACTCAATAGCTGCCAGCAAATCTTCATCCAGTGGAATTCGTTCCAGTTGGCTTTTACTCAGTTCAACCAGTTCCATTCCCAATTTTTTCAGGATTTCAGCATCCCGCTTGATTTCACTTTTACTGACCCAGATTATCTCTTCTTCTTCCTCTTCAGCAGGATAATTGTCGAGCCAATCTTCAGGCTGCTTTGCCATAATTGTTTTCCTTCTAAAAAGGCCGGATAAGGTACGTTTTGGAGCATGACCTATCGTCCGGTGGGTGTTAACATCCTAATATTGTGTATTGTAACTGGGAAAATTGCCTGATTACCACTCGACATTCGTGTCATGAACCGGAAACAGGCATTTTTTCTGACGAATTCTCTCTTTAATTCATTGGATTACGTTAATTAATGATAGTCACTAATCAACAAATCGCAGAGCAGCGTAAGCTGCTGGAAGATGCGGTTGCCCATGCACTGGAGTTGGCTAAATCCGGTTGTGATGCTGCAGAAGTCGCGGTCAATAAAACAACGGGGATTAGCGTCAGTACCCGTTTTAGTGAAGTCGAAAATGTTGAGTTTAACAGTGACGGCGCACTGGGGATCACGGTTTATCACCAACAGCGCAAAGGCAGCGCTTCTTCAACGGATCTCAGCCCAGAGGCGATTGCCCGTACTGTGCAGGCCGCTATTGATATTGCGCATTATACTTCGCCTGATCCTTATGCCGGTCCAGCCGATAAAGCGTTATTAGCATTTGAGGCTCCTGAGTTGGATCTTTACCATCCCGCTGATCTGGATACAGATAAGGTCATTGAGTTGGCAGCCCGCGCTGAACAAGCGTCATTGCAGGCAGATGAGCGTATTACCAATACTGAAGGTGGAAGTTTCAACAGCCATTATGGTATTCGGGTATTTGGTAATAGTCATGGGATGCTGCAAAGCTACTGCTCCAGCCGTCATTCTATGTCAAGCTGTGTGATTGCCGAGCAAGATGGCAATATGGAACGCGATTATGCCTATACCGTGAGCCGCCATTTAGACGAGTTGAAATCGCCTGAGTGGGTAGGCCAGGAGTGTGCTCGCCGAACGCTTTCTCGTCTGGGTGCGCGTAAATTATCAACCATGAAAGCGCCGGTTATTTTTTCTGCAGAGGTGGCGACGGGGTTGTTCGGTCATTTAGTCGGCGCTATCAGCGGTAGCAGCATTTATCGTAAATCTTCTTTCTTGTTGGATAGCCTTGGCAAACCGATCTTGCCTTCATGGCTGACGATTGAAGAACAGCCGCATTTGCTGCGTGGGTTAGCTTCAACGCCATTTGACAGTGAAGGTGTGCGCACAACACCACGTGATATTGTTAAGGACGGCGTTTTGCAGACGTGGTTGTTGACTTCCTATTCTGCCCGTAAGTTGGGAATGATGAACACGGGTCATGCAGGTGGAATTCATAACTGGCGTATAGCAGGTCAGGGGCTGGACTTTGCTGGCTTGTTACGTGAAATGGGCACTGGCCTGATCGTCACTGAGCTGATGGGGCAGGGCGTTAGTGCGGTGACAGGGGATTACTCTCGCGGAGCATCTGGTTTTTGGGTTGAGAATGGCGAAATCCAATATCCTGTTAGTGAGATCACCATTGCAGGCAATTTGAAAGATATGTGGGCAAATATGGTGACAATCGGTAATGATATCGAAACACGTAGCAATATTCAGTGTGGTTCGGTGTTGTTGCCGGAAATGAGTATCGCCGGTCAATAGGGATACTCAATTAACAGCAGCCAGTTCGGTGTGACTGAGCTGGCTGGAAATTAGCGGTGATATTCTCCTGCAGCTTCTGGCTGGTAAAGTATTTCTAATACTTTTATTCGGGTTGTTTCACCATTTGGCAATTTCCACTTTATTTCATCATTCACCCGCAAACCCAGAAGAGCCGCACCCAAAGGCGCCATAACGGACAGATGTTTGGTGCTGTCTTGCAGGGCGGCAGGGTAGACCAGCGTACGAACACGTTCTTCATTGCTGCCCAAATCAATGAAGCGAATTTCACTGTTCATGGTGACAACATCGGCTGGAATATCTACCGGCGCCACTATTTCTGCCCTATCCAGCTCTTCATTTAAGGCATCTGCGATACTGGTATTAGCAAAAGCAGATTGTTCCAACAGAGCATCTAAACGCTCAGCATCTAATTCATTGATAATGATTTTAGGTTTTTTCATACCACACTCCAAATTAAGCTCAATACAAAATAACACCCCACATCACAAGGAGGGGGGGTGTTATTTTCAAAGTAATTGAAATGATATTAGGCTGTTCTGCCGTGAAAATAAAGAGATCATGATCACGAACTGTTTTACCTTGCTAATGAAACAAGACTTATCCACAATGGAGGAAAAGAACAGCCTGCTATTATTTGAAGCGCAAATTATAAGCCGGTGGTTACGATCCGTGGGTTGGTTTCACCCCAAATGGAAGAAAACTCAACAACATGCATTCCGCCCCATTTCTGAATATCAGACTGGGTGATTTCATCGTTACCTTGTTTACCGAAAATGACCACTTCATCGCCACTCTTCACTTCTGGTAAGTCAGTAACATCAACCATCACAGTATTCATGGAAACGCTACCGACAACTGGTGCACGGTGACCGTTGATCAGGACATAAGCTTTGTTTGACAGGGCAGAGCTAAAGCCATCAGAGAAACCCACAGGCAAGTTAGCGAGCTTGGAATCACGTTGCAGAATGTAAGTATTGTCGTAACCGACACCATTACCTTTAGGATATGTTTTAACAGAAGCAACACGAGTTTTCATTTGAATTAAGGGCTTGAACTCTGGATGGCTGGTGGTCAGGATGCCGTACAGCGCACTGCCAACGCGAGCCATGTCGAATTGAGCTTCAGGAATGCTAAGTGAGGCAAAAGAGCTTGATGCGTGCAGAGTGATTTCGTCTCTGTTCAGGTTTGCTGTTTTGATCAGCCAAGAAGTTTGTTCTTTGAAGTTATTAATACTGTCACGGATAGCGTCCATATTAGTGAATGCATGGTGACTCATCATGCCGACCAGTTTCAGATTAGGCAACTGAGCAATTTTCAGAGCGTCTTGTTTGCCCTGCTCAGTCTTCATCTCCAATCCATTGCGGCTCATAAGACCTGTGTTCAGCATCAGATGAACACGAATTTCTTTACCGTGTTTTTTTGCCAGCGTATCGATGGCTTGGGCATGATCCAGATCGCCGATTATCTCTTCCATGTTATAGCCCAGTGTGCTTTCGATTTCAGCTATGTCAGCCGTACGGACACGTATCAGTTGTCCTTTAAAGCCGCTCTCACGCACGATACGGGCTTCTTCGTTACTGGTAACACCTACACAAGGCACATCAGTTTTGATGATGGATGGCATCAGCAGGTCGATGCCATGACCGTAAGCATCACCTTTCAAAACCGCACACATTTTTGTGCCTTTATTCAGTTTTTTTTGCAGAGTGTGGATATTATTTTCGAAGGTCGCGGTATTGATTTCAACCCAAGCGTTATTCGTTTTGGCGATGCTTTCTGCATGAGTATTATCTAAAGAGAGAACAGGTGCTGCTTGGGCAACACCTTGAAAGAGGCTAAAACCAAGAAGAATTGCCAGTGTGGTTTTATTAAAACGCATGAAGTGAATCTCCAGTTTAGGGGCTGTATGCATAATGTTCTGCATGTAATTGCGATTTAATAATAAGTTTTTTTTAATTTAATTTCACATGGTTAACCTATTGAAAGCTAACATTTATTATCTATATCACACTATTTATAAATAGTTAGATTAATTATCTAATTTAATGATTATATCATCTTGATTTTATCCTCTGTGAATGTTTAATAAACAGATTATATTAATGATTTTTTACCTTTGGTTGGTTTTAATAACTGATGTTGCGTTTACCTTGAAAATAGGATCAAGGACACACCACCTCGAAGCGCTCTCTAACTGTTTGCTCTGTAGAGTCAGATCGAAAGAGGTTTCTTTTTTGCAATATGGGAATATTTAAGCCAAGTCCTGACATTGATTATGTGTGCTGTCATTAATGCTTGATTTCAAAAATTGGGTAAGATGTTGTTTTATAATGAAAGGAATAATTATCTGTCGTATATCAAGAAATAAATCGGGATTCAAGTTACTCCAATAAGAGCCATTCGAGACAATATCTTTAGTAGAAAGGTGCTACTCTTCGTCAAATCCCGCGTTGAAGAGTTCGATGATGGCAGACAGTGCTTGTTGTTCATCCGGCCCGTTGACTTCAATATCAATATGGCTGCCTTGTTCAGAATCCAGCATCAGCATGGCAATGACACTGTGAGCCTCGGCCTGTAAGTTACTGCTATTGCGCAGGATCACTTCTGATTGAAACTGTTGTACCAAATCATGCAGCTTCATCGCAGGCCGGGCATGCATTCCCAGTCGATTTTTAATTTCAAGTTTTTGTCTGACGGTCATGGCTTGTATTATTCATATTATTTGCGTTTTTCCAGTGTACGATGGCGTGATTGCACGTTTTTGCCACGGGAACGAAAATAATCAGCCAATTGCTCTGCTACATAGACTGAACGGTGTTTACCGCCTGTGCAACCAATAGCGACAGTCAGATAGCTGCGATTATTGGTTTCCAGCATAGGTAGCCAAAGCTCAAGATAGCTACGGGTCTGATAAATAAAATTATGAACGTCTGTATGGCGATCCAGAAACGCAGCCACAGGACGATCCAAACCGGTCATTGGACGCAGTTTAGGGTCCCAGTGAGGGTTTGGCAGAAAGCGCACATCGAAAACATAGTCTGCGTCAATGGGAATACCATGTTTGAAACCAAAGGATTCAAACACCATGGTCAATTCTCGCTCCCGTTTGCCTAATAAACGTGTCCTGAGCATTTCCGCCAGTTCGTGAACGGACATTTCAGATGTATCAATAATCAAATCCGCGCGTGATCGCAGGGGTTCAAGCAAATCGCTCTCTTGGTCAATTGCACTTTCCAGTGACAGATTTTTGCTGGAGAGTGGATGTAAACGACGGGTGTCACTGTAGCGGCGGATCAGGGTATTACGATCCGCATCAAGAAACAGTAGCTGTGGCGAAAAATTGTCGGGCAATTGCGTCAGGGCTTCTTCAAAAACTTCTGGCGACTCCGGCATATTTCTGACATCAATGCTAACCGCAGCCGAAATATCACGTTCAGCCAGTGTGATTGCCAATTCTGGCAGCAATACAACAGGCAGGTTATCTACGCAATAAAAACCCATATCTTCCAGTGCACGCAAAGCAACAGATTTCCCAGAACCTGAACGACCACTGACTATCATCAGCACCATGAGGTGACTCCCCCTAAATGTTTATAATTATAATCGCTATTTATTCAGTAATAATTTTATACAGTTCTTCATCACTCTGCGCTGAGCGCAGGCGACGGCAGAGATTTCTATCTGCAAGGCGCTTTGCAATCAATGATAGTGAGTGTAAATGGGTTTGACACTGGTCTGATGGCACCAATAAAGCAAACAGCAAGTCAACAGGTTGATTATCGATAGCGTCAAAGGTAATGGGTTGTTCCAGGTGCAAAAATACTCCAACGGCATTATCCGAACACTCTTTATTCAATTTGCCGTGAGGGATCGCAATCCCGCTGCCAATTCCTGTTGTGCCTACTTTTTCGCGCGAAAGAATAGCCTCAAATACGGTATTTTCCGGCACGCCAAGCTGTTTTGATGCCAGCTCACTGATAATCTCTAAGGCGCGCTTTTTACTCGAACAAGGTACATTGTTGCGTGTACATTCGGATGAAAGCACTGAGCTTAGTGGTAAATCTGTTTCGTTGTTCATTTCTTTATTCACTTAGGGCCTTGTTATACCGGATGCCTGATGAGGCATCCGGTATTAATGCACTGCGCTAAAACCGTTCTACAGATCGCACTAAGTACATAGCACTATAGGGCGTTATAGAAGGTGTTATAGATAGAACAGTGATAATTTTATGACAGCCCCGTTGCCTAAAAGCGATTAATGTTGTCTCAATTTACTTTTGTGTTTGGTCAATTGACGCGCTAGCTTATCTACTAAGATATCAATTGCTGCATACATGTCTTCATGTTCTGAGCTGGCATGCAACTCACCGCCATTAACATACACCGTAGCTTCGGCGATCCTTTGCACCTTTTCCACTCGGAGGATGACCTGAATGAGGTTAATCTTATCGAAATATTGATTCAATTTGCTGCATTTAGTGTTCACAATGTTGCGAAGTGCATCTGTGATTTCAATATTGTGGCCTGTAACATTGAGTTGCATGTTTTTGAGTTGCATAGTGTTTTCCTTCTCTGTGTTGTTCAAACCAGTTTTTTACGTTGGTTTGAAGGCGGGATGGATAACGACTCTCTATATTTTGCGACAGTCCGGCGAGCCACTTGAATACCTTGCTCAGCGAGTATACTGGTCAATTTACTGTCACTCAGTGGCTTGGACGGGTTTTCTGCCGCGACCAGTTTTTTCACCAGAGCACGTATTGCAGTAGAAGAGGCTTCACCGCCACTGTCGGTGTTTACGTGACTGGAGAAAAAATATTTAAGCTCAAAAATCCCGCGTGAACTATACAGGTACTTCTGGGTCGTCACGCGGGAAATGGTGGATTCATGCATGTCAACCTGATAGGCAATATCAGCCAGTACCATAGGTTTCATGTGTTCCTCACCATACTCAAAAAAATCTTGTTGCCGTTCAACAATACAGCGGGCAACTTTCAGCAATGTTTCATTACGGCTTTCGAGGCTCTTGAGCAGCCATTTGGCCTCTTGCAAGTTATTGCGTATGAACAGGCTGTCACTCTCATTGTTGGCTCGTTGCCCCAGTGCTGCGTAGTGTTGGTTGATACGCAGACGGGGAATGCTATCGGTATTTAGCCTGACTTGCCAGCTTCCATTTTCTTTCTGTACCAATATATCTGGAATAACATATTCGGATTCACCGGTATTAACGACCAGACCAGGTTTTGGTTCCAGTGAGTGAATGATATCAATTGCCGCTTTCAGGGTACTCTCTTTTAATTTGCTCTGACGTAATAAATTACGGAAGTCTCGGTTACCCAGTAGTTCCAGATAGTTGCTGACAATAAGTTTGGCATCATTCAGATAAGGTGTTTCTGGCGGCAGCATAGAAAGCTGAATAAGCAAGCATTCACGTAAGTCACGAGCAGCAACGCCGATTGGATCAAAATGTTGTATGCGTTTGAGGACGGTTTCGACCTCTGCCAACGTCAGCTCATCATCACCAATGCTGGTCAGGATCTCTTCGATGGAAATCGTCAGGTATCCGGTGTCATCAATGGCATCAATGATTGCAGTGGCAATGGCAGCATCCGTTTCAGTAAATGGCGTCAATCTTGCTTGCCACGTGAGGTAATCTTGCAGGGTTTGAGTGGTTTCTCCCTGATAGATGGGGAAATCATCAGTGCTATAATCACTGTGAGTTCCTGAAGGTGTGCCAGCGGTGTAAATTTCATCCCAACTGGCATCCAGTGGTAGCTCTTCCGGCATATCCTTCTGTTCAAGTGCTTCACGGGTATCCATAATTTCAGTGTCAGCATCAGAAAGCGCTTGATTCTCCACCTCCTGATGTATGTCATCCTGTTCAAGCAGCGGGTTGGTTTCCAAAGCTTGCTGAATCTCTTGCTGAAGCTCAAGCGTAGATAGTTGCAACAAACGGATGGCTTGCTGGAGCTGTGGCGTCATCGTCAATTGCTGACTGAGCCTGAGTTGCAAACTTTGCTTCATAGCGTTACCACTTTCTCCTTAATCGAGCTTGAATAGTTCCTTGAATCGCACCTGATAGAAGGATAAGAGTTAAAGGCGGAAACCTTCACCCAAATAGACGCGTTTGACCTGCTCGTTATTCAGGATGTCATTTGGGGAACCGTGGGCAATTAAATGACCTTGGCTGACGATATAGGCACGTTCACAGACATCCAGTGTTTCACGGACATTGTGGTCAGTAATGAGTACACCCAGCCCGTAATCCCGCAGGTGTTGGATGATCTTTTTAATATCCAGTACGGAAATGGGGTCAACGCCGGCAAAAGGTTCATCCAACAGGATGAATTTGGGATTGGCAGCCAGTGCACGGGCAATTTCCACACGACGGCGTTCACCACCGGAAAGTGATTGTCCAAGGTTATCACGCAGGTGAGAGATGTGAAATTCCTCCATCAACTCTTCTGCACGCTCTTTTCTCTGTTCTTGAGTCAGGTCTTTGCGGATTTCCAGTACCGCCATCAAATTGTCGAATACACTCAAACGACGGAAGATGGAAGCTTCCTGAGGCAGGTAACCTATCCCACGGCGTGCACGCTCATGCAGGGGCAGCAGGCTGATATCTTCTTCGTCAATGGTGATAGAACCAGCATCACGTGGAACAATGCCAACCACCATATAGAAAGTCGTCGTTTTACCTGCCCCGTTAGGACCAAGTAAGCCAACAATCTCCCCTGATTTCACGTTTAAGCTGACGTTCTCAACAACCTTGCGGCCTTTATAGGCTTTCGCCAGATTTTCTGCGTTTAGTATTGCCATCGGTCGTTATTTACCCTTTTTCTGAGCGTCAGCGCCGTTAACACCTGAGCCTTTTTCTTGTAGCTGGGCAGGTAACAGGACGGTAGTGACATGTTTACCTTTATCGCTAAAGGCTTCCATTTGTTGTTCTGGTACCAGATAAGTGATTTTATCGCCTTTGATATTGCTGTCTAGCTGTTCAAGATAGGCGTTTCCCGTTAGGGTGACCAGTTCTTTATCCATCTCATAGCGCATCTTTGATGCATGGCCTTTGAGGGGCTTACCATCATCTTGCAATTGGTAAAAAGTGGCAGGATTACCGAATGCTTCAATAACTGTCTTGTCAGAATTCCCTTCCGGGCGGGTAACAACGACTTTATCAGCATGAATGTCGATAGTGCCTTGTTTTACGATGACATTATCCGTAAATGTGGCAATGTTTCCGGTTAAATCCAGTGACTGCCTTTCTGAGTCAATGGTAATGGGTTTTTTTGTATCATCTTTTAAGGCCAGTACGGGCAGGCTGACAGCAAAAAGTGTACTGGCAATAACGGAATTACGGATTAGGTTGTTCATGTGGAATCTCATATTGAGTGGTCACCTTTTCAATCAGTTCAGCAGTTTTGTTTCGCAGATTGCCACGCATTTTCATGCCAACAGATTTAAGACCGACACCGATAAGAGTGACTCGGTCATCGGATGCGACGTCCTGGGTTGTCAGATTGACGATCGCATTGTCTGTTGTGATCCGCTGCAATTGTGACGCATCGTTCAGGCTATCCACTTGGACATCCCCGTACAAATAGAGCATTTTATCTTGGGTCAGCTTGGCCTTATTGGCGCGTACTGTCCATGTCGCTATCGGGGTTCCAGGGTTGCCATTAGGGTCAAATGTTGTCAATACAGGATTGGTAAACCAAGTCAGTTTGGCTTCCGTATAGTTTTGAACATCGTCAGCAACCAGCTTGTAAGTAAGCTTACCTGCCGGATCATAAACAAAAGTGATGGCTTCCTGTGTTTGATAAGTCGGATAACCATCATCCACAATTGCTGATGAGGTATCATCATTTACATTCGATAAATTCCAGCCGATCAGCGCAAGCGCGATCAGTGCCAATATTGCGATCAGCCAGGATTGAATTTTGCTCATTCTTTTTTCAATTTTAATTTATATGGATAACCCTTTGGCATCTTCGAGTTTATTCTGCGCGAAGAGCACCAAATCACAAAGTTCCCTGACTGCACCACGACCGCCGGCAATCTGAGTCACATAATCTGCTTTTGGCAACAGTAATGGATGGGCATCAGCAACTGCAACAGATAATCCAACTTGTGCCATGACAGGCCAGTCAATAAGGTCATCACCAATATAGGCGACTTGTTCTGGCTGCAACGCTAGTTTATCCAACAGTTCCTTATACGCCAAAACCTTATCGTGTTGTCCTTGGTAAAGATGTGTAATACCTAAGGTTTTTGCCCGATTTTCCAGCAATTTTGCGTTACGCCCAGTAATGATAGCAACTTCAATACCGGAGGTGATTAAGCAACGGATGCCATAACCATCACGAACGTTAAAGGCTTTCAGTTCTTCGCCTGCATTGCCCATGTAGATAAGTCCATCAGACATCACGCCATCAACATCACAAATCAAGAGATGGATTTGACGGGCTTTTTCGATAATTGATTTGTTAACTGGGCCATAACAGGTGTCCAGGTACTCTTTTTGACTCATTAAGAAATTCTCTTAAGATTGATGTTATGTTTATGTTTTAAACAACACCGGCCTGCAAAAGATCGTGCATGTGTAGTACTCCCAGTAATTTGTCATCTTCTGTGACCAATAGTGAGGTAATGTGGCGTAATTGCATTAGGTTTAAGGCATCAACCGCTAGTGCATTGGGTTTGATACGAATACCGCCGGCAGTCATGACATCAGAAATTTTTGCATTGTTTAAATCGATACCCATATCGAAAACACGGCGCAAATCGCCATCGGTAAAAATACCACGGATCTGCATGTCATCATCACAAATAACCGTCATGCCCAATTTTTTGCGGGTGATTTCCACCAAAGCCTCGCGCAGAGTCGCTGTACGGGGAACGCGGGGAATGTCATTACCCGTGGTCATTAAATCACTGACCAGTAGCAAAAGTTTGCGTCCGAGTGCTCCACCAGGATGGGAAAGGGCGAAGTCTTCAGCCGTAAAGCCACGGGCTTGCAAGAGTGCAAGAGCTAATGCATCTCCCATAACGAGTGTGGCGGTGGTGCTGGTCGTAGGGGCTAACCCCAATGGGCAGGCTTCTTGCGGCACTTTGATACACAGGTGAATATCTGCGGCTTTGCCCATGTTGCTGTTGCGATTATTTGTCATGCAGATGAGCGGGACTTTTTGTCGCTTGAGTACGGGAATTAACGCCAGAATTTCATTTGATTCACCGGAATTGGAAATAGCCAACACGATGTCTTTTGCTGTTACCATACCAAGATCGCCGTGGCTGGCTTCGCCAGGATGGACAAAGAACGAAGGTGTACCGGTGCTGGCAAATGTCGCAGCGATTTTCCGCCCAATATGACCGGATTTCCCCATCCCCATCACAATGATTTTTCCTTCACAACTAAACATTAATTCGCAGGCTTGGCTGAAATCGTCATTAATGTATTGCTCCAGGCCAACCAGCCCTTCAAGTTCAATATGTAATACTTGCTTACCTGCTTGCTGAAAATCGATTTTAGGCATTTTTACTTCCCACTCTTTTCCCATTCAATCGGCAATTACTCAGTACCGTAATAATTAGAAACAAAAAGTACGACAAAATAAGCGATAAAACAGCTTAGTAGCAAGATGCCGTTCAATCGGTTCAATCGATGCTTTCTTCCCAGACAAAATACCGTAAATAGTATACTCGCTGCCATCATGACCCAAAAATCCCGAGAAAATGCTGGAGGTGAAAAAGCACTAGGGGAGAGTATGGCGGGAACCCCCAAGACAAGGGTGGCATTGAAGACGTTCGAGCCAACAATATTGCCCATTGCCATGTCACTCTCGCCTTTGATGGCCGCTGCAATGACGGTGGCAAGTTCAGGCAAGCTGGTTCCCACGGCAAGAATTGTCAGGCCAATCACCAGTTCGCTAACATGATAAATGCGCGCAATAACGGTTGCATTATCAATCACCATGCGGGTAGAAATAGGAAGAATAATTAACCCCAAAACAACCCAAAGAAGCGCAATTCCTTTGTTGCCTTCGACCGGCAATTCTGAATTTCTTTCCTGGGTATAACTATCAATCCCATTGTGTTGGGAGAAAGCGGTCATTTTTATCATCAGTGAGATGAATAAAAGAGCGGCAAGCACTAAAAGAATACCGTCCAGTCGGCTCAGGTATCCATTGGACAGCAAATACCCTGCAAATGCAGTGATCGCCAACATGAGGGGAACTTCTTGTCGCAGAATTTCTGATTTTACCTTGATTGGCTTAATGAAAGCTGCTGCTCCCGTAATTAGCAACAGGTTAGTAATATTAGAACCAATGGCATTGCCTATGGCCATATCTGGTTGTCCATCCAAAATTGCCGTGACAGATACCATCAGTTCTGGCAGCGAGGTTCCTATTCCCATAATAACCAGGCCGACAATAAAAGGGGGGATTTTCATAGCATGGGCAAAAACAGCCGCACCATAAACTAATCTATCAGAACCATACACCAGTAAAATCAACCCGGTAATGAGCAGTACAATTGTCAGAAACATGGTGTGTCCCTTAAATAAGTTTTATTCTGAGCATAACGCCAATGATGGTTGATTTTTAAATCATGGAATGTTTATTCAGCTAGACTTATACATTCTGACGATCAAGCGATAAAAAGTAAAATTTGTCATAACTTTGCTAACGCAAAGTTGGGCAATTTTTTGTAGTATGCATTATTAATTATTTAAATACAGTTATGAAGACAGTTCTATTAACGGTTAGGGGCTATCAATAATGAGTCAACAAACAGCAAATCTTATCGAGATCTGCGGAATGCATTTCACTCGAGGCCAACGCCCGATTTTTGCTGATATTAATCTGACCGTTCCGAAAGGAAAGATTACCGCTATTATGGGACCTTCTGGTATAGGAAAAACTACGTTGCTGCGTTTGATCGGGGGGCAAATTCGCCCTGAACGTGGTGAAATTTGGTTTGATGGCGATAATATTCCGGCATTGTCCCGCCCACACCTTTATGCTGCCCGCAAGAAAATGAGCATGTTATTTCAGTCAGGTGCATTGTTCACTGATCTGAATGTTTTTGACAATGTGGCTTTTCCTCTGCGTGAGCATACCCAACTGCCTGAAACGTTGATTCACACAACCGTGATGATGAAGCTGGAAGCGGTGGGACTGCGTGGCGCTGCACATTTGATGCCATCGGAACTTTCTGGCGGTATGGCAAGAAGAGCGGCATTAGCAAGGGCGATTGCACTCGATCCTGACTTAATCATGTTTGATGAACCCTTTGTCGGTCAAGACCCTATCACGATGGGTGTTTTGGTAAAGTTGATCGATGAATTGAACCATGCACTGGGGGTCACGTGTGTCATTGTTTCCCACGATGTACCTGAAGTACTGAGTATTGCCGATTATGCTTATATTGTGGCTGAGAAAAGGGTGATCGCAGAAGGTACTCCAGATCAATTGAGAATGAAGCAGGATCAGCGGGTACGTCAATTTCTTGATGGTATTGCTGATGGGCCTGTGCCTTTCCGTTTCCCAGCCGGGGATTATAAAACTGAGTTATTAGGATGATGGAATGTTGATGTTAACACGGACATTAGCAGCAATGGGCCGACGTGCGATTGAGGCTACGGCTTCATTCGGCCGTGCGGGCTTTATGCTGTTCAATGCAATCATTGGTAAGCCAGAGCCTGCCAAACAATGGACACTGTTGCGCCAGCAACTGTATAGCTTAGGTGTCCAGTCTCTTCTGATCATTGTAGTTTCAGGATTATTTATTGGCATGGTGTTGGCCTTGCAGGGCTATCTGGTTTTGACCACATTTAGTGCGGAAGGCAGCCTTGGCATGATGGTGGCGCTGTCACTGCTGCGTGAACTGGGACCTGTGGTAACCGCACTACTGTTTGCAGGGCGAGCGGGTTCAGCTTTGACCGCAGAAATTGGCCTGATGAAAACCACTGAACAAATTTCCAGTCTGGAGATGATGGCGGTTGACCCGCTGCGCCGAGTTATTGCCCCTCGCTTTTGGGCGGGTTTTATCAGCATGCCTTTGCTCTCCTTGATCTTTGTTGCTGTGGGGATACTGGGTGGTGCAATAGTAGGTGTCGATTGGAAAGGTATTGATGGTGGCTTTTTCTGGTCATCCATGCAGTCTGCGATAGAGTGGCAAAAAGATTTACTCAACTGTTTTCTCAAGAGTGTCGTTTTTGCTATTACGGTAACCTGGATTGCACTATTCAATGGTTATGATGCTATCCCGACATCGGAAGGGATCAGCAGGGCGACGACGCGCACAGTAGTGCATGCGTCGTTGGCGGTATTGGGTTTGGATTTTGTGCTGACAGCACTGATGTTTGGGAACTAAGTCGATGCAAAGCAAGAAAAATGAAATTTGGGTGGGTGTTTTTGTCTTGATTGCGTTGGCTGCAATCATTTTTTTATGCCTCAAAGTTGCAGATATTCGATCTTTCGGCAGCCAGCCAACTTATCGTGTCTATGCCACATTTGACAATATTGGTGGCCTGAAAGTCCGTTCACCAGTGAAAGTTGGCGGAGTCGTGATTGGTCGTGTGGATAAGATCTGGTTGGATCACAAAACTTATACGCCACAAGTTGAACTGGATATTTTCACTCGATACGACAATATTCCCAATACCAGTTCGCTTTCTATCCGAACTTCAGGGTTATTGGGAGAGCAATATGTTGCTCTCAATATCGGTTTTGATGATCCTGATTTAGGCACTACCATGTTGAAAGATGGCGATCGTATTGAAGATACCAAGCCGGCGATGGTACTTGAAGATTTGATTGGGCAGTTCTTGTATAAAAATAGTGGCGGAAGTCAGGAAAAATCCGCTTCGATATCTGAACAGGCACACTAACCAGCAATCCACTATTTAGGAGGAACAATATTTATGTTTAAACGATTACTTATGGTTGCGTTGCTGGTGGTTGCGCCATTGGCCAGCGCTACAGATCAAACCAACCCCTATGCATTGATGAAAGATGCAGCGGAAAAAACGTTTAGCCGTTTGAAGAACGAGCAACCACAGATTCAGGCCAATCCAGAAGTTTTGCGCCAGATTGTGCGTCAAGAATTGCTGCCTTATGTGCAGATAAAATATGCAGGAGCACTGGTTCTGGGGCCTTACTACAAACAAGCGACACCTGAGCAGCGTGATGCTTATTTCAAGGCATTTGGATCCTATCTGGTGCAGGCGTATGGTCAGGCCTTGGCGATGTATCACGGACAAGATTATCAGATTGCACCAGAACAGCCGTTGGGTGATAAGACAATAGTTGCCATTCGTGTCACGATTACCGATCCTAATGGGCAGCCGCCAGTTCGTCTAGATTTCCAATGGCGTAAAAACAGTAAGACAGGTTATTGGCAGGCTTATGACATGATCGCAGAAGGCGTGAGTATGATCACGACCAAACAGAATGAATGGGCGGATATCCTGCGTCATAAAGGCATTGATGCTCTGACAGAACAATTGGCTATCAGTGCGAAAGCCCCGATCACTTTAGAAAAGAAAAAGTGATATGGAAAAAACGACTTTTGATAACGGCATGATTAACGGAAACGTCAATCAGGGAACTGTTAGCTGGGAAAAAGCCGGTAATACATTGTTTCTGCAAGGCACATTGGATCGTGATAGTCTGCTGCCGCTTTGGCAACAAAAAGAGCACATTCTGGAGGGCATTGACAATATTGATGTCTCCCAACTGAGCCGTGTAGATTCTACGGGATTGGCTCTGTTTATCCAATTAAAGGGGGAATGCCAGAAACGTGGCACGCCACTGACCTTTTCAGGCATAGGTGAACGTCTGAGTACGTTGATAACGTTGTATGGACTGCAAGCTCTTCTGGACGATAATCAGTCTAAGGTGTAATTCCTTTTTTTGATCATCAACGCCCTTGTAAGCTATCAACTTACAGGGGCGTTTTTCTTGGTTTAAGAGTTGCCTGTATTCCTTTAGGATGAGCATCTACTATTATTTTTTTATTTAACGACACTATTTTCTAACGACGAGTGTGAGCAAGTTTATGGATACAAATGAAATCAAAAAAGTGCTGATGGAAAAATTGGCACTTGATGAAGTTATTGTTAGTGGTGACGGCAGCCATTTTCAGGTTATTGCTGTTGGCGCATTTTTTGATGGTCTGAGCAGAGTAAAACAGCAGCAGGCTGTTTATGCTCCTTTGATGGAATACATCGCTGATAACCGCATTCATGCGTTGTCAATCAAAGCCTATACACCTGCACAATGGCAGCGTGATCGTAAGCTTCAGGGACTTTAAAGCTGTTTGCCTCGCCGCGAACAGCACACTTTGAATTAAATAAGAGAATCATGACAGATGGATAAATTTCGTGTGAAAGGGCCTACCTGCCTGTCGGGAGAGGTGACTATTTCCGGGGCAAAAAATGCCGCCTTACCAATTATGTTTGCAGCGTTATTGGCAGAAGAGCCAGTTGAACTACAGAACGTTCCTGAATTGAGAGATATTGATACCACGATCAAATTGCTTAATCGTTTGGGAACAAAAGTGGAACGTAATGGATCTGTCTTTATTGATGCCAGTGGAGTCAATGAATATTGTGCCCCTTATGAACTAGTTAAGACAATGCGAGCATCCATCTGGGCACTGGGACCGTTGGTGGCACGTTTCGGGCAGGGGCAGGTCTCTTTGCCTGGCGGCTGCGCTATCGGGGCTCGCCCTGTTGATCTCCATATTTCTGGCCTGGAGCAGCTTGGCGCAAAAATCGTGCTGGATGAAGGGTATGTCAGAGCCACTGTGGATGGCCGTTTGAAAGGTGCCAGCATTGTCATGGATAAGGTCAGTGTCGGGGCAACGGTTACTATCATGACTGCGGCAACACTGGCAGAAGGAACAACTACCATTGAAAACGCTGCGCGGGAGCCTGAAATTGAAGATACGGCTAATTTTCTCAATATACTGGGAGCAAAAATCAAAGGTGCAGGCACCGATCGCATTGTGATTGAGGGCGTTGAGCGTTTAGGTGGTGGTGTTCATCGTATACTGCCTGATCGTATCGAAACGGGCACTTTCTTGATCGCTGCGGCGGTTTCACGCGGTAAGGTGGTTTGTCGTCATGCGAAACCTGATACCCTGGATGCTGTTTTAGCCAAGTTGCGTGAAGCAGGAGCCGATATCAAAGTAGGAGACGACTGGATTAGCCTTGATATGCATGGCCAGCAGCCGAAAGCTGTGACATTTCGGACGGCACCACATCCGGGGTTCCCAACCGATATGCAGGCGCAATTTAGCCTATTGAATATGGTTGCGGATGGCGCAGGAATGATCACCGAAACCATTTTTGAAAATCGCTTCATGCATATCCCTGAGTTGATTCGCATGGGGGCACGGGCTGAGATTGAGAGCAATACAGTACTGTGTCACGGTGTTGAAAAATTATCGGGTGCTCAGGTAATGGCGACGGATTTGCGTGCTTCTGCAAGTTTGGTATTGGCGGGTTGCATTGCTGAAGGAACGACAATCGTAGATCGTATTTATCATATTGACCGGGGTTACGAGCATATTGAAGATAAGCTACGTGGTCTTGGAGCAAATATTGAGCGTATTAAGACAACCGGCTAAACAGAATTAGATATTCTTTTTCGCCCACCTTGTGGGTGAGGTGGGCGAGAAAAGATTAGTAGCCATCAAACTCATCGATTGTGACGTTAAGTGTGAGGGAAGCTCCGTCGCGTAGAACCGTGACAGGAACAACACTGCCCGGACGAATTTCCGCAACTTTATCCATTGTTTCCACAGGTGAGATGGCGGGTTGGTGATTAACACTGGTAATGATGTCTCCCACTTTGATCCCCGCTTTTTCAGCCGGACCATTAGGTGCGACCTGAAAAACACGTAATCCCTGAATTTGATTGATATTACTGCCTGATGAGCGAATATAGGGTAATTCTCTGGCGGTGATGCCTATATATCCCCGAATAACTCGGCCATCACGGATCAATTTCTGCATAATTGTGGTTGCCAGTTTTGTTGGAATGGCAAATCCCAATCCTTCCGGTGTTGAGCCAAACTCAGACTTATCGAACGTCAACGTATTGATGCCAACTAATTCACCTAACGTATTGACCAAAGCGCCACCGGAATTACCTTGGTTAATTGATGCATCTGTTTGCAGGAAATTCTGGCGACGTGTTGGGCTAAGGCCGACACGTCCAGTTGCACTGATAATGCCTTGTGTAATGGTTTGTCCCAAGTTGTACGGATTGCCGATAGCCAACACGATATCCCCTACATGAGCCACTCGTTTAGAATTAATTGGGATCACCGGAAGGTTTGTGGCATTGATTTTTAACACTGCCAGATCGGTTGGACCATCTGAGCCGACGAGCAGTGCTTCATAAAAGCGCCCATCTTGCAAGGCGACAATAATAGACGCTGCTTTATTGATAACATGCCGATTAGTGAGAATATAGCCCTGTTCACTCATAATGACACCGGAACCCAAGGGAAAGAGTTCCCTGCTTTCTTGGGAAAAACTGCCCATGCTGCTGCTGTAAATATTGACTACAGCAGGCGCAGCCCGACGGACTGCTTTGCTAAAACTGGATATCTTATCGCTACTGCTGTTATCGCTCAGGAAATTTTTCAAACCACTGGGGCGCAGGGATGGTATCGCGACCAGCAAAATAGCGGCAATCAATAATCCTATGAGTATAGAACGCAATAACTTGATCAGCATGACATTATTCAGAGTAGTAATTGATTGAAAGAAGAATAGCATAGAAGTGGACAGACACAGCAGTACCCTGCGTCTGTCGTTTCATCTTGCAAGTTGCGGCTGGGTTGTGCCGCAACTCGAAATCTATTGGATATAAGGGGTATTTTTCATACTCAATAGATTAATTACGCAGTAAGAGATAAACATTATCGTCACCACGTAAGACGTTTAATGCGATAACAGAAGGCTTTTCTTCAGTGATCCTGCGTAATTCACTGATATTCCGTACACGCACATTATTGGCACCAATAATTAAGTCATCCTTCTGTAAACCTGATATTGCAGCAGGTGAGTTCGGGATAATCGAATCTACTTTGATGCCTTGGGTATTTTTTATCGTGCTATTGCTCAGGGTTGCGCCTTGCAGGGCGATACTCAGTTTTTCAGCTTTGGTTGGCTCGCCATCACTGTTATCCAGGATAACGGTGACTTCAAGCGACTTCCCTTTGCGCAGCAGGCCAATTTTGACTTCTTTGCCCGGTGCTGTTGTACCAATCTTCGCACGTAGTTCAGCAAAACTGTTAATTCTCTTACCATCAAAGGAAATCAGGACATCTCCTGATTTAATACCTGCTTTAGCGGCGGCCGATTTAGGGATAACTTCGCTGACGAATGCCCCTTTCTGTGCTTCAACGTTGAGTGCTTTGGCAATGTCTGCTGTCATCTCGGTGCCTTTGATACCGAGTATGCCGCGCTTAACTTCCCCGTGAGCAATAATCTGTGCGGAAAGGGTTTTGGCCATATTACTAGGGATGGCAAAACCAATACCCACGTTACCGCCGCCTGGTGCGATGATAGCGGTGTTAATACCAATCAATTCACCTTTCAGGTTAATCAATGCGCCACCGGAGTTACCCCGATTGATAGGGGCATCGGTCTGGATAAAGTTTTCCAGACCTTCCAGATTAAGGCCACTACGGCCAAGAGCGGAGATGATCCCAGATGTGACAGTTTGCCCTAATCCGAATGGGTTACCGATTGCAATTGCGTAGTCTCCAACGCGCAATTGGTCGGAATCGGCAAACTTGATGGCTGTCAGATTCTTGGCATCTTGCACTCGTAAAAGTGCAATATCAGTTTGTGGATCACGTCCAATGAGTTTTGCTGAGAATTCACGGCCATCATTTAATTGAACGCGTATTTTATTTGCATTATTAATGACATGGCTATTAGTTAATATATAACCTTTGCTAGCATCAATAATCACGCCTGAGCCTAAACCCGTGAATGGGCGGCTTCTTGGTTCTTGGGGGGGAAAAGCCGGCCCAAAGAAGAACTGAAAATCTTCAGGTAATTGAAGCTGTTGGTTTTGTACCTCTGTACCTGAAACATGAATCGTAACAACAGAAGGCAGCACTTTTTCCAACATGGGAGCAAGACTGGGTAATTCTTGAGAAGTTATTGCAGCAGGTAGGGCTGCATTACTTACCATTGGAACTGAAGCTACAGACAGTCCGATACTAATAGCGAGTGCGCTAAGCAATGTATTTTTTCTTTTCATGAATACGTTCTCTTACATACCTAAGCTAGAAAAGGAAATTGTGTTTAAAAGACCTATCCTGTCAGGAGAATTGCTACTGTGGAAATCACTTATTCCTGAGGGTTAGATAGGTCTTAAGCATCATTGTGTCAATGCTGTTATGACTCTCAATTATTCAGCAAAGTTCACTAATAAAGTCTTTTCAATGGGTTTCTTTACAGGTATTTACGTGTATCAAAAATAAAAAAACAAAAATCTTTCCCTTGGATGAAGGTCACCAAAGGGAGCCGTGGTAGCTATTGTTACCACGGCAAAGTGCATTAATTATTTATCCTGAGTCGGACGGAATAGGCCAGATGCACCCTCAGAATAATCCCGTGGAGGCATGTTAGCAGTCACTTTATTTTTCTCGGTTTCGGATTCGCTCAGACGATAATTGAAAGGATTATCCTGTACGGGCATATTGGGCATCAGTTCATTGGAACTTTTAGCCATGTGTTGATATAACTGACGGTAATCGCGTGCCATATTGTCAAGTAATTCAGCGCTACGGGCGAAATGGCTGACCAGTTCTTTGCGATATTCTTCCAATTCAGTCCGATTTTTCTCCAATTCAGCTTGTAGTGCATTTTGTTGGCGTAGCTTTGAACTACCAAAGCGGACAGCCAGCGCGCCGATGATAAAACCGATAATTAATCCGATCAGGGCATATTCCCAAGTCATGGCAACTCCTTTAGTAACATCGTTATTCTGCAATATTGTTTTTGCAATGTTCTAGAGCCTTATCCCATTAGGCAGTTCTGTTTGCAAGGATATACAACTATTGGGATAGGCTCTTGGTTCATGATGACCACTATAACCGTTAATTTAGTCAGAGTGGAATATTGATTATTAATTAATTAATTTATCTGTAATCTAATATATTAATTTTATACAGATTTACCAAAGTATGTAGGCAAGGTTCTTATCCAAAAGTATGCATCTTGATTCGAATCAGTAGGAATTGGCATAGTTCTTACCCGTAAATTACGATACACACTGAGAATAAAAAATTTTAAGGATTGTCATTTTCATGTCACCGATTACACCTTCATCTCTCTATCAATCAGCATTGTCTGATGGTCAGTATCAACCTGACGAAGTACAGCGTAAGACTGTTGAACGCCTTGATATCATTCATCGTGACCTCATCAATGTTCAACTGAGCCATACTCCGCAAGCCAGTGGATTGAAAGGTATATTGGGCAAGTTGTTTGGTCGGCCATCTTCTGAACGATGCCAGCCTGTTCAGGGTCTTTATATGTGGGGAGGTGTCGGGCGTGGCAAAACATGGCTGATGGATATGTTTTACCAGAGTTTACCGACTGAGCGAAAGTTGCGTCTCCATTTCCACCGTTTCATGCTACGGGTACATGAAGAGTTAACAACGTTACAAGGACATGAAGATCCTTTGGAGATCATTGCGGATGGCTTCAAAGCACAGACGGATATACTCTGCTTTGATGAATTTTTTGTGTCCGATATTACGGATGCTATGCTCCTCGGCACATTGCTGGAAGCTTTGTTTGTACGGGGAATTGCTTTGGTGGCGACATCCAATATTCCACCTGATGAGTTATATCGCAATGGATTGCAGCGTGCGCGATTTCTGCCAGCCATTGAGCAGATCAAAAAGTATTGTGATGTTATGAATGTGGATGCTGGGATAGATTATCGCCTACGGACACTGACACAGGCTCATCTCTATTTGACGCCATTATCAGAAAAAAATCGACAAGAGATGCGCCATATGTTCCTGCGTTTAGTTGGACGAGAAGGGGAGCCGAATCCAATATTGGAGATCAATCATCGCGACATGCCTGTAATCAGGAGTGTTGATGGCGTATTGGCAATCCATTTCAAAACGTTGTGTGAAGATCCGCGTAGTCAACTGGACTATATTGCCTTGTCGAAGATTTATCATTCTGTCTTGTTGCACGATATGCCGATTATGACAACATTGAATGAAAATGCTGCTCGGCGTTTCATTGCCTTGGTAGATGAATTCTATGAACGTCAAGTGAAACTCATCATTAATGCTGACGCGCCGATGGAACAGATTTATCAAGGCGAGTTGTTGACGTTTGAATATCAACGTTGTCTATCTCGATTGCAGGAAATGCAAAGTGAGGAATACCTGAAACTGCCACATTTGCCCTGATTTCTTTGTCCGTTAGGATAATTATTGAATTTGGGGTCGATTTTTTATGATGAGTTCTCTATAATCTTGCGACCCCACGTTACAGCAGGATTTTTTATTTCCCAAAAAACTTGCATTAGTGCCGGCATAGGCTATTCGAAGGGGTAGGTTTGCTGGACATGAGTCGTGTGAACCTCAAAAACAGTTTCTGAACATCGAGTGTTCACCAACGTGTAACTTATAATTGGGTAAGCTTTAATGAAAACTTTTACAGCTAAACCAGAAACCGTAAAACGCGACTGGTATGTTGTTGACGCAGATGGCAAAACTTTAGGCCGTCTTGCAACTGAAGTAGCTCGTCGCCTACGCGGCAAGCACAAAGCGGAGTACACTCCGCACGTTGATACTGGTGATTACATCATTATTGTTAACGCAGAAAAAGTTGCTGTAACCGGCAACAAACGTTCTGACAAAATTTATTATCACCACACTGGCCACATCGGTGGTATCAAGCAAGCGACCTTTGAAGAGATGATTGCCCGCCGTCCTGAGCGTGTCATTGAAATCGCGGTTAAAGGCATGCTGCCAAAAGGGCCACTGGGTCGTGCAATGTACCGTAAACTGAAAGTTTACGCGGGCAGCGAGCACAACCACGCGGCACAGCAACCACAAGTTCTGGACATTTAATCGGGATTATAGGCAATGGCTGAAAATCAATACTACGGCACTGGTCGCCGCAAAAGCTCTTCCGCTCGTGTCTTCATTAAGCCAGGTAGCGGTAACATCGTAATCAACCAACGCAGCCTCGAAGTTTACTTCGGTCGTGAAACTGCACGCATGGTTGTTCGTCAGCCACTTGAGCTGGTTGATATGCTGAACAAACTGGATCTGTACATCACTGTTAAAGGTGGTGGTATTTCTGGTCAGGCAGGCGCAATCCGTCACGGTATCACCCGTGCACTGATGGCTTATGACGAGACTCTGCGTTCTGAACTTCGCAAAGCTGGCTTCGTTACTCGCGATGCTCGTGAAGTTGAACGTAAAAAAGTGGGTCTGCGCAAAGCACGTCGTCGTCCACAGTTCTCCAAACGTTAATTTATTGCCACAACTGTGGCAATGGGTTAAAGTTAAAAACCCGTCATTTTTATGGCGGGTTTTTTATTCTTTCAGACTTTTACTCTTCTATAATTCTCTATTTTTAGTAAAAAAATAGCATTTTTGAGAAATTAATTCCCAGACTCTAATATTTCATCATTAAATCTCAATGTACTTCCCCACAAAATGTGCAAAATCTGGTAGACTAATAACAATTTTTTGCCTTATCCATGAGTTTGCCCGATTTGGCAGAGGTAAAATATATCCCAAGAGATTTTCTTGTTACAGCCAATAAGCTGTTGCCAGAAAATAAAGGGGGATAACCTCGGATAATAAGTGCGAAACAGGATGAGAATATGAGCGAGAATAGCCGCTGTTTATGGAAGGGCTGTTCGTTCCTTTTTTTAGATAAACTTGGAGGTTTTCATGGCTGTCGCTGCCAACAAACGTTCGGTAATGACTCTGTTTTCCGGCCCGACCGACATTTTTAGCCATCAAGTGAGAATTGTGCTGGCGGAAAAAGGGGTCAGCGTAGAGATTGAACACGTTGAATCGGGTAATTTACCTCAGGATTTGATTGATTTGAATCCTTATCAATCTGTTCCTACTCTCGTCGATCGTGAGCTGACCCTGTATGATTCTCGCATCATTATGGAATATCTGGATGAGCGTTTCCCGCATCCACCACTCATGCCTGTGTATCCTGTCGCACGAGGTTCCAGCCGTCTGATGATGCATAGAATTGAAAAAGACTGGTATTCCCTGATGTACAAAATTCAGGAAGGAAGTATTCAGGAAGCGAATGCTGCACGTAAACAGCTTGCTGAAGAATTACTGGCGATTGGGCCCATTTTCCGAGAAATGCCTTTCTTCATGAGTGAAGAGTTCAGCTTGGTGGATTGTTATTTATCTCCGCTGCTGTGGCGTTTGTCTGTCTTGGGAGTTGAGCTATCAGGACCAGGTGCCAAAGATCTTCAAGTCTATATGCAACGTGTATTTGAACGTGATGCATTCCTGGCCTCATTGACGGAAGCTGAACGTGAAATGCGTTTACAATCACGGAGTTAATATATGGAGATGACTCGAATGTCTCCACGCCGCCCCTATCTATTGCGGGCACATTATGAATGGCTGTTGGATAATGACATGACCCCGCATATTGTTGTGGATGTTAACTTTTATGGCGTTAACGTCCCGATGGAATATGCACAAAATGGGCAAATTATTTTGAATATCTCGCCGAGAGCGGTTGGCAATTTGCAATTGACGAACGATGAAGTGAGATTCAATGCCCGATTTGGTGGTGTTGGTCGTCAAGTGACTGTCCCAATGGCGGCTGTGATTGCGGTTTATGCCCGTGAAAATGGCGCAGGAATGATGTTTGAGCCAGAATTAGCCTATGACGTGGATAATACCGAGTCAGAAGAAACGGATATGCCAGCAGCGGATAATCTGGTGCTTCTCCATACTAGTCAGCGTGATAGAAAAGCTTCTCATGATGATGATTCGCCAGATGACGAACCACCTCAACCGCCAAAAGGCCGCCCAGCCTTGCGCGTCGTGAAATAATTGTCAAAGCTTATACCCAATAGACTTCAAATTGCAGACAGTAAAACCGCAGTTTGGAAGGTGAGGGGCTTCGTTAGAGATGAAAATAGAGGAGACATTGATCTCCTTTATTTTTAGAATATTAGTTCTACATGTAACTAAGCGCTTTCTCAAATTCCCATATACAAGCTTCGATACTATATTGGTTTTCTCCCCTATTAGATTTTTCCACAACTCTTAGGCTATCTATCATTTTCTTGGTAAATGCTTTTTGTTGGCTGAGTCCTCTGATCGTTGGAGGTGTATCGCAGATATCAGTGAATGAAAGGGAACGATGTGATTGTATCAGTGACAATACTTCTACAGGATTTTCAGTTAAAGCAACAGATAAAGCCTGAGTAATTTGGCGGGAAAAATTTTGGTGGATATTAGGGGATAGCTTAAAAGCAACTTGAAGCCATTGTTTATCACCCGTCGCAATATTCTGGATAATTTTGTCCTGTTCATGTTCTGCGTTTATCTCTGCTACAACAGAATTTACTCCTCTTTCTTGCACTTGCTGCATAATTTCAGCAGGAGTAGAGAATCTGGCCATTGAGGGCAAACTTGTTAAGGATATAAAAGAGAAGCAGAGTATCTGGGTGAGTAAGCGCATATATTTCTACCTATTATTATCACTTTAATGGTCTTTTATTTCATGTCTATTTAATCAGTTTTGCTAAGCAATTTTATTGTCGAAAAAAATAAACCTTATTGCTGTATTACGGTATTGCACTATTACTGTATTGCTATAATGAGCAGGAGATTAAATCGATATATTTAACTTTAAGGTATAAGAATAGTCGCATAAATCCCAAAAATACAAGTAATCAGGTAGTAAAAGAAAATAAAAAAATGTTGGGTTTTTTATTTTTGGGGATCTTCTCCGACTAAAAGGTCGGAGAAGTTATTAGAAAAAAGAATGAAATATTAGATTTCAAGATAGTCGAGGATACCGAAAGCGGCTTTTCTGCCTTCATCAATGGCGGTCACTACCAAGTCAGAACCACGTACAGCATCCCCGCCTGCGAATATTTTAGGGTTACTGGTCTGGAAAGGCAGATCACTGGTTCCAGGCGCTATAATACGGCCTTTTTGATCGAGCTTGACTTGATGTCCATCCAGCCAGCTCATGGCGTGAGGCTTGAAACCAAATGCCGTAATCACCGCATCGGCTTCTATCAAAAATTCGGAACCTTGAATAATTTCAGCCTGACGACGGCCTTTTTCATCTATGGCACTCAGTTGTGTTTTCACCACCTTGACACCACAAACCCGTCCTGCTCCATTAATCTCAACGCTAATGGGTTGCAGGTTAAAACGAAACTCAACCCCCTCTTCTTTAGCATTTTTTACTTCACGACGAGAGCCAGGCATATTTTCCTCATCCCGCCGATAGGCACAGATAATACGGGTCGCACCTTGGCGAATTGAAGTACGGACACAGTCCATTGCTGTATCCCCGCCCCCCAGTACCAGAACACGTTTACCCTTCATATCAACATAAGGCTGTTCAGGCAGAGAAGGGTAACCCATCAAATGTCGAGTGTTGGCGATTAAGAAAGGTAAGGCGTCATACACTCCGTCAGCGTTTTCGTTCTCCAGTCCACCGTGGATGGATTGATATGTACCCACCCCAAGGAATACAGCGTCAAATTCTTTGGTGAGTTCAGCCAGCGTGATATCTCGGCCTATCTCTGTATTGAGACGGAATTCAATACCCATCCCGGAAAATATTTCACGGCGGCGGATCATCACCTCTTTTTCCAGTTTAAAGGCGGGAATGCCAAAGGTGAGCAAGCCGCCTATTTCAGGATGGCGATCGTAGACCACTACTTGTACACCATTACGTGTCAGGACATCTGCACAGGCTAATCCTGCTGGTCCGGCCCCAATCACGGCGACACGTTTAGCGGTTGGGATGACATGCGACAGATCCGGTTTCCAGCCCATTGCGATAGCTGTGTCACTAATATAGCGTTCAATGTTGCCGATAGTGACAGCACCAAAGTCGTCATTCAGGGTACAAGCACCTTCACACAGGCGATCTTGCGGACAGACCCGCCCACAGACTTCCGGCAGGCTGTTAGTCTGGTGGGATAATTCTGCTGCTTCGATGATGCGCCCTTCATTGATGAGTTTCAGCCAATTTGGGATGTAATTATGTACCGGACATTTCCATTCGCAGTATGGGTTACCACAAGAAAGACAGCGATCTGCTTGTGCCTGTGCCTGTATTTCAGAAAATGGTTCATAAATCTCAACAAATTCTATTTTTCTGATTTTCAATGATTTCTTAGGAGGATCGACACGTTGTAAGTCGATAAATTGATAAACATTTTGACTCATGATTAACTCCTTACTGTGCCTGAACCCGCAATTCGGCAGAAGAACGGCTACGGTGCCCCAATAACGCATTGACATCACTGGATTTAGGTTTAACTAAAGCAAATCTATTGACCCATTGAGACCAATTTTCCAATATGCTTTCACCGTGTTGAGAGTTTGTCAGACGGACATGTTCGGTGATTAGTCCCCGCAGATGTTCTTTATGAATAGCAAGAGTATCTATTGAGAGAACTTCTACCAGTTCTGGATTGACGCGTTGGCGGAAGTCATCAAATTCATCAAGTACGTAAGCAAATCCACCTGTCATGCCTGCGCCAAAATTTACGCCAGTGCTGCCGAGGACACAGACGATCCCGCCAGTCATGTATTCACAACCATTGTCGCCAATCCCCTCAATAACGGTGATGGCGCCTGAATTACGTACCGCGAAACGTTCACCGGCATGTCCGGCAGCAAAGAGTTTCCCGCCGGTTGCACCATAAAGGCAGGTATTGCCGATAATAGTGGCTGCATTGCTTTTAAAGGCTGAGCCGACAGGAGGCAGGATGGCAATACAGCCACCAGCCATTCCCTTACCGACATAATCATTGGCATCGCCGATTAAAGTCAGTTCGACACCGGCAGCATTCCAGACGCCAAAACTTTGTCCGGCCGTTCCATTGAAATGCAATTTGATAGGATCGGCAGCCCGCCCTTGATCGCCATACCGAGCCGCAATTTCACCAGAGAGAGAGGCACCAACAGAACGATCTGTATTTCGGATATCAAAATAGAACGTTTTGCTTTGCGAGCTTTCCACATAAGGCATAGCTTGGGTGACGATCAATTTATTTAGCGTTCCTTGGTCAAAAGGAGGATTACTTTCTGTGCAATGTAATGCTTTGCCGGTATGAGGTGCTGCCGTTTCCAGCAATGGTTCCAGATTAAGCTTACTTTGCTTGGCAGAGATTCCCTCAAGTATTTCCAGCAAATCTGTTCGGCCAATCAAATCCGTCAATTTTTTCACCCCTAATTGCGCCATCAATTCGCGTGTTTCCTGCGCAATAAAGCGGAAATAGTTAATAACCCTTTCTGGCAGGCCGTGATAGTGAGATTGGCGTAGTTTTTCATCCTGCGTAGCGACACCAGTGGCACAGTTATTTAAGTGACAGATGCGCAAATATTTACAGCCGAGAGCAACCATTGGACCAGTGCCAAAACCGAAACTTTCTGCCCCTAAAATAGCCGCCTTGATAATATCCAGCCCCGTTTTCAGGCCGCCATCAACCTGAAGGCGGATCTTATGGCGTAATCCATTGGCAACCAGCGCTTGTTGGGTCTCCACGAGTCCCAGTTCCCACGGACAACCCGCATATTTGACAGAAGAAAGCGGGCTGGCACCCGTGCCGCCATCATAACCGGCAATAGTGATCAAATCGGCATAGGCTTTGGCGACACCTGTAGCAATGGTGCCGACGCCAGGCTCTGAAACTAACTTGACGGAAATCAGTGCCTTTGGATTTACCTGTTTCAGATCGAAAATTAATTGAGCCAGATCTTCGATGGAGTAAATATCGTGGTGGGGTGGTGGCGAAATCAGGGTCACTCCAGGGACGGAGTAGCGCAATTTGGCAATATAAGGCGTGACCTTATCTCCTGGCAATTGGCCCCCTTCCCCGGGTTTTGCCCCTTGGGCGACTTTTATCTGGATCACATCGGCACTGGCTAGATACGCGGGTGTAACCCCAAATCGGCCAGAAGCAACTTGCTTGATGCGGGAAACTTTATTTGTATGATAACGCGCAGGATCTTCCCCACCCTCGCCAGAATTAGAAAAACCCCCTAGTGTATTCATCGCTTCTGCCAGTGCTTCATGAGCTTCAGGACTGAGTGCGCCAATGGACATGGCGGCGGTATCAAAACGTTTGAACAGAGCTTCTGCGGGTTCTACATCGTCAATATTGATAGGATCGCCTTTAGGGGAAAGGGCTAGCAGATCCCGCAATGTTGTAATGGGGCGACCATTGACCCGTTCGGAATATTTCAGGTAATCACTGTAGTTACCACTGTGAACAGCAGCCTGCAATGTGCTGACAACATCTGGGTTATACGCGTGATACTCCCCATTATGGACATATTTCAGCAACCCACCTTGATCAATAGGATAGCGCTGTAGCCATGCACGTTTGGAAAGATTACGCAGATCTTGTTCAAAATCGCTGAAATCTGCCCCGCCAATACGACTGACAACACCATTGAAACAGATATTTGTTACGTCGGAATGCAGGCCGACGGCTTCAAATAATTTAGAGCAACGGTAAGAAGAAATAGTAGAAATGCCCATTTTGGACATAATCTTATACAACCCTTTATTAATGCCATTGCGGTAATTAAGCATCACGCGGGCATATGGCGCATTGATTGTGCCATCATCCACCATTTTTCCCAGTGATTCATAAGCCAGATAAGGGTAAACAGCGGTAGCGCCAAAACCAATCAACACGGCAAAATGATGTGGATCACGTGCACTGGCGGTTTCTACGATCAAGTTGGTGTCGCAGCGCAGGTTCTTCTCAACCAGACAGTGTTGGATCGCACCGACTGCCATTGGCGCAGGAATGGGGACTCGTTCAGGTGAAATATTGCGATCTGACAGTACCAGCAACACAGCACCATTGCGGGCAAGTTCTTCTGCTCTTTCACATAAAGCTAATACAGCCTGTTTCAGGGTGATTTCCTGTGAATTGAAAGTCAAATCCAGCGTATCAGCGCGATAATAGGATTCCTGATGTGTTGTCAGTTGTACAAAATCAGAGTAAAGCAGAACTGGTGATTGAAAGCACAATCGATGAGCCTGCCCTTCCGCTTCGCAAAAGACATTCATTTCTCGCCCAATGCGGGTCGCCAGCGACATCACATGGGCTTCGCGTAATGGATCGATGGGAGGATTAGTGACTTGGGCGAATTGCTGGCGAAAATAGTCGTAGATAATGCGAGGACGGCTGGAAAGTACGGCAAACGGTGTGTCATCGCCCATGGAGCCCGTCGCTTCTTGGCCATTCTCACCGAGGGCGCGGATAATTTGCTCCAACTCTTCATGACTGTAGGCAAACTGCTTGTGATAAGTTGCCAACAGGCGATCATCTAAATCTCTCTGCCCAACCTGCTCTTCCGGCAACTCTTCAAAGGGAATCAAACGCTTGACGTTTTTTTCTAACCATTCTTTATAAGGGTGACGGCTTTTCAAATCATTATCAGTTTCGGCAGAGTGGAGAATGCGACCCTCATAGGTATCGATAACCATTAACTCACCTGGCCCGACTCGGCCTTTCTCGACGACTTCATCAGGTTGGTAATCCCAAATACCAACTTCAGAAGCGCAGGTAATCAGCTTATCTTTGGTAATCACATAGCGGGCAGGGCGCAAGCCATTGCGATCTAAATTACAAGCGGCATAACGCCCATCAGAAATAACGATACCAGCCGGTCCATCCCAAGGCTCCATGTGCATGGAATTAAAATCGAAGAACGCACGCAGATCATCATCCATATCAGGGTTATTCTGCCATGCCGGTGGAACGAGCAAACGCATTGCGCGGATTAAATCCATACCGCCATTGAGAAACAGTTCCAGCATGTTGTCCAGTGAACTGGAGTCGGAGCCGGTTTCATTCACAAAAGGTGCAGCAGTATATAAGTCAGGGATCAATGGTGTGCGGAATTTATAGGCGCGTGCTTTAGCCCATTCACGGTTTCCCGTAATGGTGTTAATTTCCCCATTGTGAGCCAGATAGCGAAAGGGTTGTGCTAACGGCCAGCGGGGAACGGTATTGGTTGAAAAGCGTTGGTGGAACAAGCAGATGGCAGATTCCATACGCAAATCGGCTAAATCGGGGTAGAAACGCGGTAAATCCGCAGCCATGCACAACCCTTTATAAACCGTAACCAGATTGGACAGGCTGCAAATATAAAAGTCATTGTCGGTGATGCGTTTTTCGATGCGGCGTCGGGAAACGAACAAGCGGCGTTCCAGATCTTGCGCTCGCCATCCGGCAGGTGCATTGATAAAAACTTGCTCAATGCGAGGCAGGCTTGATAGGGCAATATCACCCAGGATATCGCAATTGATAGGCACTTCCCGCCAACCAACAATGGATAGGGTTTCGTGTTGTAATTCTTCTTCAATAATATCACGGCATAATTGGGCGACTTTAGCATCCTGGCTTAGAAACAACATACCGACGGCATAATTTTTAGCGAGCCGCCATGACTGCTCGCGGGCGATCATTTGAAAGAAACGGTCTGGTTTTTGCATTAACAAACCACAGCCATCACCCGTTTTTCCATCCGCCAGAATTGCGCCTCGGTGTTGCATCCGAGCCAGTGCATGTATGGCCGTGCGTACCACTTTGTGGCTTGGCTCTCCTTCAATATGTGCGATTAATCCAAAGCCACAGTTATCTTTTTCCTGCAATTTATCATACAACATTGTAAAGCTCCCCAAGTTCTGTCCGACTCTCACATCACTCGCGAGGTTATCGATATATATTTTTTTACAGACGTCTAATTTGCGCCCTCAGTAAAACACCACTTGTTTTATTGGCATTAACAAGCGGTGAATCAAAATGATGTTATGTTATCTATCACTGCATAAATATGAGCCAGAGGATCATCTGACAGGTGATTTTCAGCGAATTCCCAACTTAACGGTAAAAACAGAGTTGGTCAAATCGTGTTAAATCGCGTTTTTTACTGATATTTTTCATCTATTTTTTTGATTTTTATGGGTAAATAGCGGATTTTTGTATTTTGTGACTAAGATCATTTCTCTTAAATGATGTGAGTTATATCACTAAAATCACCACATTATCTATTTTGGATATGCTTTAAAATGCAACTATTTTGGTATTTTTATCTAAATCCCTAGATTAAATTGGATTTATATTGTGTATTTTCTGGTTTGCAAGAAGAAGTGATAGGTGTTTTTTTAATCAAAATAAAGATGGTGAAATTTATTTGCATAATTATTCCTATTATTCTCATTTTTATTCTTCTTGAAAAATTAAAAGTGATATCCCGTAACGAAGTTGGGGTTCTTTTACTTTATGATTCAATCTAGTAACTTTACTGGAAAAGATTTTACTGGGAGCTGTTATGAAGCTGATTCGAGGACTTGCCCAATATTATGTAGATTTGATGATGAAGCTGGGGTTGGTACGTTTTTCTATATTACTTGCATCAGTTTTAGTTGTTCTTGCGATGGCAATGCAGATGGCGGTGACATTTGTACTTCATGGGGAAGTACAAGGTATTGATTTAATTCGATCCATCTTTTTTGGTTTATTAATTACCCCCTGGGCAGTTTATTTTCTTTCCATTGTAGTAGAACAGCTTGAGGAATCCCGCCAGCGCTTATCGAGTCTGGTCGCAAAACTTGAAGAAATGCGTCAGCGTGATGCGAAATTAAACCTACAACTCAAAGAAAACATCGACCAATTGAACCAAGAAATTAGCGACCGAGAGAAGGCAGAAAAAGCCCATTTGGTTTTGTTGGATAAACTCAAACTGGAAATGGAACAGCGTGAAAAAACCCAGATTGAGCTTGAGCAACAATCGGTACTGTTGCGTTCATTTCTGGATGCTTCTCCTGACTTAGTTTATTACCGCAATGAAGATAATGAATTTTCCGGTTGTAATAGGGCGATGGAATTGCTGACTGGCAAAAGCGAAAAACAGCTTATCGGCCTGACGCCGACCGATGTTTATGATAAAGAAATTGCCAGCAAAGTGATGGAAACCGATGAAAAAGTATTTCGCCACAATGTCTCCCTGACCTACGAGCAATGGTTAGTTTACCCCGATGGACGCAAGGCCTGCTTTGAACTCAGGAAAGTCCCATTTTATGATCGCGTTGGCAAGCGACATGGGTTAATGGGATTTGGGCGCGATATAACGGAGCGTAAACGCTATCAGGACGCATTGGAAAACGCCAGCAGGGATAAGACAACGTTTATTTCTACGATTAGCCACGAGCTTCGTACGCCTTTAAATGGCATTGTGGGCTTGAGCCGAATTCTGATGGATACCGACTTAACACCGGAGCAGTGTAAGTACCTGGAAACAATCCATGTCAGTGCCATTACCTTGGGTAATATTTTCAATGATATTATAGAGTTAGACAAAATTGAGCGCCGAAAAATCCAACTTGATAACCAACCGGTTGATTTTACTGGCTTCATGACAGATTTAGAGAATATTTCAGGTTTATTAGCGCAGCCGAAGGGGATTAAATTTGTTCTAGAGCCAGAGTTGCCACTACCAACAAAAGTGCTGACTGATGGAACCCGCTTGCGACAAATTTTGTGGAACCTGATTAGTAATGCCGTGAAATTTACGCCTGAAGGCGAAATTAAAGTGCGTATCTGGCGTGAAGAAGAAGAGGAACGCCTATTCTTTGAAGTGACGGATTCCGGCATTGGTATTCCTTCTGACGAATTGGAAAAAATCTTTGCCATGTATTATCAGGTTAAAGACAGCGCTGGTGGGCACCCTGCAACCGGAACCGGAATTGGCCTTGCTGTTTCGAAGCGCCTTGCCCTTAGTATGGGAGGTGACATTGTGGTGAAAAGTACGTTAGGCAAAGGTTCTTGCTTTACCTTGTCTGTCGTCGCCCCGACTATGGATGAACATCCAGAAGGGAAGGCCGAACAAGATACTATGCCACTGCCGGCACTGAATATTTTACTGGTAGAAGATATTGAATTGAATGTCATTGTAGCCCGTTCTGTACTAGAGAAATTGGGGAATAGTGTGGATGTTGCCATGAATGGCTATGATGCACTGGCAATGTTTGATCCTGATGAATATGACTTAGTGTTACTGGATATCCAATTACCGGATATGACGGGGTTGGATATTTCCCGCCAATTACACCAACGTTACTCTTCCCAATCGTTGCCTCCTTTGATCGCGCTGACGGCCAATGTATTAAAGGATAAAAAAGAATACCTTGATGCGGGCATGGATGATGTTCTCAATAAACCGTTATCTGTCAAAGCATTGACTGCCGTGATTGAAAAGTATTGGGGTAAGGGATCTGATTCTGACAGCACCTTAGTTGAAGTTGACCTTGTGAATCAGGATGAAGAACGGCTGGATACGGAGATGCTTAACCAATATATCGAATTGGTTGGACCAAAAATGATCACAGACAATCTGGTTATTTTTGAAACCATGATGCCAAATTACCTTGCCTTGCTGGATTCCAATATGACTGCCAGAGATCAAAAAGGTATTACGGAGGAGGCGCATAAGATCAAGGGAGCGGCTGGCTCAGTAGGATTGCGCCATTTGCAGCAATTGGCTCAGCAGATCCAGTCACCGGATTTACCTGCATGGTGGGATAATGTTCAGGAATGGGTGGATGAGTTAAAGTTGGAATGGAAGCAAGATATAGAAATATTAAGAAATTGGCTATCAAGCGTTACAAAAAAATAACCCCAACCGAAGTTGGGGTGCGCTAATACTGCGCCAACACCAGGGAAACTTGTTTACCCGCTTATCTAATGTTTGTTTTCGATGCGGGTAATTAAAGAATTCTTTCACATAGAATACAAGTACCAACATAGCAAAGATAAGAATTTTTGTTACAAGATTCATTAAAATCTGTGATGAAGATTGGTGTTTAACCCTCTAAGGGGTTAAGCATTAATCTACTACAAATGGAGAGGAATATGAAATCTGTTGCCGTTATATTAAGTGGATGTGGTGTGTACGATGGAAGTGAAATCCACGAATCAGTTCTCACTATGCTCTCTTTAAGCCGTTTTGGTGCCAAAGTGTCTTTTTTTTCGCCTGATGAAGTGCAACATAATGTTATTAATCATCTTAACGGAGAGGAGAAACAAGAAAACCGCCATATGATGGAAGAGTCGGCTCGCATAACACGCGGAAATATACAGCCTTTATCCAAAGTTAATATTGATGAGCTGGATGCGCTCATTATTCCTGGTGGTTTTGGTGCGGCCAAGAACTTATGTAATTTCGCATCCAAAGGATCAGATTGTGAAATAAATAAAGAATTATTGAGTATAGTGCGAAATATGCATCAGCAAGGTAAACCGATGGGTTTCATATGTATTGCCCCTGTTATGGTACCTAAAATATTAGGTAAACCGATAAAAGTAACCATCGGTAATGATCCAGAAACTGTGACTCAAATAGAGAGAATGGGTGGAGTACATGTGGAGTGCACTGTTGATGATGTTGTCATTGATTTTGAAAACAAAATTATAACAACGCCCGCTTATATGCTCGCTGAATCTTTGGCTCAGGCAGAAAAAGGAATTGATAAATTGGTTAGAAAAATATTGGAAATGATTGAGTAACAGGATGAGAAATCCTTTTTTAATATTGTGGCGCTGGCTGAAAAGAATTGCCATATTGATCACGGTTTTGTGGTTTGTTACTGTAATTGCCTTTTCATTTTTGCCAGTGCCGTTTTCTATGGTGATGATAGAGAGACAAGTCTCTGCTTTAATGTCAATTAATTTGTCTTATGTTTCTCGTTCCTCGTGGATGGATCAGGATCATATTTCACCTTATATGGCGCTAGCTGTCATTGCAGCAGAAGATCAAAAATTCCCAAAACATTGGGGATTTGATTTTGAGGCTATCGAAACTGCTATGGCATATAACACAAAATATGAAAAGCGAATTCGAGGAGCATCGACAATTTCTCAGCAAACAACCAAAAATTTATTTCTCTGGGAAGGTCGTAGTTGGGTAAGAAAAGGATTAGAAGCGGGAATGACCACCGTACTGGAATTACTCTGGTCAAAGAAACGCATCTTAACGGTTTATCTTAATATTGCTGAGTTTGGCAACGGTGTTTTTGGTGTGGAGGAAGCGGCTCAGCATTACTTTGGCAAGCCTGCCTGCCGATTAACAGCTACTGAATCTGCATTGCTTGCTGCGGTATTGCCAAACCCTCGTCGTTATAAAGTCAATGCGCCTTCCAGATACATACTGCAACGTCAGCAATGGATTTTGCGGCAAATGCAGTTAATGGGGGGAATGAATTACTTAAAGCAAAATAACTTGAGGTGGGAGTCGAGTACAAGATGTGAAATCGGGCGGCATTGATCAATGCCGCCTTGATGGTTTTTACTTCAGATAAGTAAATGCAGTTGTTACACGTTTTACGCCACTGGTTTCGCTGGCAATTTTCGCAGCCGCAGCCCCCTCTTGTTGGGTGACGATACCAAACAAAAAGACTTCACCATTTTCTGTCACCACTTTGATGCTGGATGACTTCACGGCATCACTGGTTAAAATTTTGGAACGTACTTTGGTCGTCAACCAAGTATCAGTGGATGCTGTACTCAATGTAACAGGATTACCCTGACGGATCTCATTATATACCACATCAGTGCCTTCCACTTTTGAAGCAATCTGTTTTGCCCGTTCAGCCAGTGCCGTATTGGGACTTTGTCCTGTTAAAAGGATCTTGCCTTGATACACCGTCACGACCACACGGGCTTGTGCCTTAATTTGTGGGTCTTTGCTGATAGCGTTGCTGACACGGGCTTCCAGCGTGGTGTCGTCAACTTGTTGGCCAATGGTTCGTGGATCTGAACCGGCTTTTGTGGCAATCGCTGCGGAACCTACGACGGCGGCACCAATACATCCTTGTAACAACATTGCACTGAAACATACCAATAATAGAGAAAATAACCGCATTACTTGGCTCCTTATTCATCCTGATGAGGGAATAACGTGTTGTCGATTAAGTCGCACAGACAGTTGATTGTCAACATATGAACTTCTTGGATCCTGACGCTGTGATGTGAGGGAATGCGTATTTCAACATCCTGAGGGCCTAGTAAGCCCGCCAGTTCACCGCCATCATAACCTGTCAGCGCAACGATAGTCATATCACGCGTAACAGCGGCTTCTACCGCTTTGATAATATCTCGACTGTTCCCGTGTGTAGAAATAGCAAGCAGGACGTCTCCAGTTTGTCCCAAGGCTCTGACTTGTTTGGCGTAGATTTCGTCAGGCTGTTTACTGTTGGCGATAGCGGTGATCACCACATTATCAGTATTCAACGACAGGGCTGGCAGACTTGGTCGATCCGTTTCAAAGCGATTGATCATGCTGGCGGTAAAACGTTGTGCCGTTGCGGCAGAGCCACCATTCCCACAGCAAAGAATTTTGTTGCCGCTCAGCAGTGATTGAACCATCATCATCGCGGCGCGTGATATAGCGTCGGGTAATGCTTCTGCTGCTGCGATCTGAGTTTGAATACTTTCTGTAAAACAGACTTTAATTCTATCCAGCACGTTATGACCTATGTATATTGGAATTATTTATTTAGCGAGAAAATTGAGGATCTATTGAAATAGACTCTCATTCAGGGTGAAGGCATTTTTCAGCCATTCAAATTTCTGTCCTGTTATTGCACAAACATCGAAGCGGCATGAGGCCGTTTCCAGACATTCATTGCGTTGGGACAGCCAGACAGCGGCTGTATACAAGAGCTTTTTGCGCTTACTTTGGGTAATTGTAGCAATGGCACCACCATATTGCGCATTTCGGCGGAAACGAACTTCAACGAATACCCATGTATGCCTGTCACGCATAATCAAATCGATTTCCCCGCCACGAATTGTTACATTCTCAGCAACAAAGACAAGCCCTTGTTTTTGCAAAAACAGTTTAGCCTGATGCTCATAGTGGCGTCCCAATGTGTAGCTATTGCCTGTTGGTTTTTTCATCCTGAAATGACCACGATATCTTTAATCACAGAAAGTTATTTACTTCCGGGACTTTCTCCCTGAGCCGTTCCATCTATATTATTGGTATTTCCTGTGTTATCGAGACCTTCCGTGCTATTGGCATTTTCAAGGGTTATGCGACCATTATTGAATTTCATCCAAGGTAACTGACGCAGGATAGTACAATTATCCATTATGGATAGTTCCCCCGAAGCACCACTCAAATGAAATTCCATTTCTTGCTGCATTTGCGTAAATTGATGAGCCAGTGACCATGCATCAATACCCATTGCATAGAGACGCATCAGGGAATAATCATTGGTGAATTTCTTGGCTGCCTGCTGCATTAACGGTACATTAATGCCTGTCAGCAATGGAATGTCGCTAAACTGTATGCCATCCATTTCCAGACGAAAATCAGCGCCTGAGCCTGCTTTATTACTACGTGAACTGGCATAGAGTGCTGGCTTTTTACGGGAGCTGATTGCCATATCGATCATTGGCTTAATAAGTGTCAATTCGTTTGCTGCTGCAACAATATAAACGGCATCGACAGGATCCGTGGCTGGAGTTGTGGAAATAACCGGCGTACCCGACAAACGAATGCCGATGCCGCGATTCATAGATCGCCTCATTTCATCCAGCGTACCAAAAGATTGTTGCAATACCGTCTGCCCCCCCAGCTTTTGCCACTCTTGTGCAAAGGCTTTTACAACTCGGTTACCTAATTCAGTGCGAGGTATCAGCACTAAGGGACTGCGTTTTTGTTGTTGCCAGATATGCATGGCGGCATTTCTCGCTTCATCTTCAGGAGAGAGTGAGAAATAACAGATATTCGGCCGTTTTTGTGGCATATCGAGTTCATTGAGCGCCAGAATATTCAGCGGAGTTTCAATTTGAGCCAATTGTTCCACATTGGGTTTCAATAATGGCCCAATCACCAGAGTGACACCATCTTGTTTAGCCTGTTCCAGCAACTCGGCAAGGGGCTGGTTGTTGGTGTCATAGACTTTTATAGTCTGATCATTGACAGGAGCATCATTAATTGTAGAAACGGCTGTCGTTGTCGGAGATGCTGTATCTGTGATCGCACCTGTTTCTGGTTCAGTTGCAGCAGTACCACCGTTCCCTGCGCCTGCCGTGTTGGCATTTTCAGGATTGGCAGATGGTTCAGCGTTAACAGCACCGCTTGGATCGGTGGCATTTGCTGGCAGTGGCAATGATGGTTTTGGTAATCCTTTTTGGGCATCAAGAAAACCTTGGCGAATGGCATCACCAAATATTTTGGCCGAACCGCTCAAAGGCAGAAATAACCCAATTGTGGCATGGTTGCCGCTGGCTTCTTGTAGCATTTGTTGCAGGGCAATAGGTAAACTGTGTGCCGCAGGGTTGTCTGGATAACGGATTTGCCAATCGTGAATAGCGAGGCGAAGTTTATCGAGATCCTGTTTATTGTTCTGATAGGTATTGAGTAAATCAAGCCAGCCCTGCAACGTATATTCATTGGCATTAATCACCAATTCACTCATTTGTTGTGGGGAGAGTTGTGTCAATAATTGCCAGGTCTCATCGAGATTTTTCTGGCGGGCAGCGTCATCTGGCGCGTAGGATGCCAATGCGATATAAGCACGGATAACATCCAACGTTGGTTGATTGTGTGCTGCGCCAATAATGGTCTGGTAGCGGTTAATCTCTGCGCTGATCTTATCCTGAGGCTTAGAAGTTGGTTGCCCTTGCTGTGTGGGCATGGTACACCCTGCAATAATCATAGTTGACAGCAGTGCTGTATAGATTAAACCTGTTTTTAAACGCACAAAAATTGAGGGAAGCATACTGTATCCAGTGATGTTTTTTTTCAAAGAGGCTCAATTTTAAATCGGTCATTCGGATGAAACAATGAATCAAACCAATCGAGCAGTGGTTACGACATCCACGCTGTATGTTGTGCCAACCCCTATTGGAAATCTGGGGGATATTACTCAGCGTGCTCTTGAAGTTCTTAAACATGTCGATCTGATTGCAGCCGAAGATACGCGACACACTGGCTTGTTGCTTCAACATTTTGCCATTAATGCGCGCATGTTCGCACTTCACGATCATAATGAACAGCAAAAAGCAGATCAATTGCTTACGAAACTCGAACAAGGAGCGAGCATCGCATTAGTCTCTGATGCTGGTACGCCGTTGATTAACGATCCGGGTTATCACCTGGTTCGCCGTTGCCGTGAAGCCGGTATCAATGTGGTTCCGCTACCTGGCCCTTGTGCGGCAATTACAGCACTGTCTGCTGCTGGCTTGCCTTCAGATCGTTTTTGTTATGAAGGTTTCTTGCCTGCTAAAAGTAAAGGACGACAGGATACCCTGCGTGAATTAGCGCAAGAGCCGCGAACGCTGATTTTCTACGAATCGACACACCGTCTGTTGGACAGTTTAGAAGATATTGTGAAAGTATGGGGTGCCGATCGCTATATCGTGTTGGCACGAGAATTAACCAAAACATGGGAATCGATTCAAGGAATGCCCGCAGGTGAACTTCTGGCATGGATTAAGGAAGATGAAACTCGTCGCCGTGGAGAAATGGTTCTGATTGTGGAAGGGTATCATAAACCTGCCGAGGATAGCTTGCCACCGGACGCCTTGCGGACATTGGCATTATTGCAAAAAGAGCTGCCGTTGAAAAAGGCGGCGGCATTGGCGGCAGAGATCCACGGTGTGAAGAAAAATGCCTTATATCGTTATTCACTCGATCAAAACACGACCTTGGGACAAATTGCAGAAGACGTGTGAAAACCCTATACATTGGATATTAAACCTCTTATAATCCGCGCCGGAGTTGACCAGACAGTCGCTGCTTTACCGCTCTTTCGGGAGAAGTAAAGGGGAGGAAAGTCCGGGCTCCATAGGGCAGGGTGCCAGATAACGTCTGGGAGGTGAAAGCCTACGACTAGTGCAACAGAGAGCAAACCGCCGATGGCTCAATCTTGTTTGTAAAAGCAATTTTGGGATCAGGTAAGGGTGAAAGGGTGCGGTAAGAGCGCACCGCGCGACTGGCAACAGTTCGTGGCACGGTAAACTCCACCCGGAGCAAGACCAAATAGGGGTTCGCATGGTACGGCCCGTACCGAACCCGGGTAGGTTGCTTGAGCCAGTGCGCAAGTGCTGGCCTAGATGAATGGCTGTCCAAGACAGAACCCGGCTTATCGGTTAACTTCATAGATTTTGCCCTATAGAGCAGATGCTTTATAGGGCTTTTTCTTTATAAATAGGGAACTTCTAGTCAGCCAAATCAATCAGCAGTCCCTGAAATGGCGTCCCCGCTTGTACTATCACTTTCTGCTCTTCCTGAATAAATACACCATCCCCACATTTAATCCTTACATCCTTGCTTTGGTTGCCATTAATTATTGCATTACCACTGATGGATTGCAGATAAGCATGTTTACCACGTAAAGGCAGAATTTGGCTGTCATGAGGTTTAAGTGCGAGATAGCTTATCCACGCTTGTTGGCGCAGATGCATGCTATTGTTTGCTGACGTAGGAGAGGCCAGTAATGTCAGCGGCTTATTTTTTGGCAGAACTCTATGCTGTAATGGTTGTGCTTCTTGCTGAGGACAGGCATTTAGCCAGAGTTGTAGCCGTGTCAATGGGAGTATATCGTTGGTATTTTGCTCACTGTAACGGTTCCCTTGACGAGCAGAAAATAGCAAACAGTCCCCTTGGCGTGCATGGAAGTGATTGCCTTCACTGTCCCGATATTGGGCTTCTCCTTGCAGGATAATATTCAGGACGTCAACATGGGGGTAAGATTTGGGTTGGAACTCGGCTTTCGGCGCCAAAACTTCCTGATTAAGAACACGCAGCGTCCGGTAGTTCAAAAATTTTGGGTCAAAATAGTGACCAAATGAAAAAGTATAGCGAGCCCGTAACCAGCCATAATCGGCTTGTCCGCATTGATTTGCTGTTCTCATTATTATCATGCTGTTATCTCTTTAACCATAGATCTATGACTGTCGATCTTAATTATCTGGACGTTGAAATGTTAGCCAGTTAATCTGGTGACTATATTCAAAATTCCTGATTGAGAAAAATATGGGCAAAGAGCGTGCGCTTACTTTGGAATCCCTGCGGGTAATGGATGCGATAGACCGACGGGGAAGTTTTGCTGCGGCGGCAGATGAGTTAGGGCGAGTTCCTTCTGCGCTGAGTTATACCATGCAGAAATTGGAAGAGGAATTAGATGTTGTACTGTTTGATCGCTCTGGTCATCGCACGAAATTTACTAATGTTGGACGGATGCTATTGGAGCGAGGGCGGTTATTGCTTGAAGCTGCGGATAAATTGACAGCCGATGCAGAAGCGCTCGCTCGTGGTTGGGAAACACACCTGACTATTGTATGTGAAGCGTTGTTCCCAATGGCATCGCTGTTTCCTCTCGTGGATAAATTGGCGGCGAAGTCGAATACACAACTCTCGTTAATGACGGAAGTATTAGCAGGTGCCTGGGAACGTCTGGAAACAGGATATGCTGATATTGTGATTGCACCCGATCTTCATTTCAGGGCTTCCGCCGAAGTGAATTCACGGGCACTTTATTCTATTAACAATGTCTATGTTGCCAGTGCAGATCACCCTATTCATCATGAACCCGAACCCTTGTCTGATGCCACACGGGTGAAATATCGTGGAATAGCTGTCGCTGATACGGCAAGGGAACGTCCGGTGTTGACGGTTAAGTTATTGGATAAACAACCACGTTTGACGGTGAGTTCACTGGAAAATAAGCGTCAGGCGCTTTTGGCCGGATTGGGAGTGGCGACCATGCCATACCCTATGATTGAACAAGATATTGCCGAAGGTCGTTTGCGGGTGATTGGTTCGGAATACAGCCATGAAACCAACATTATCATGGCATGGCGGCGTGATAGTATGGGAGAAGCGAAGTCTTGGTGTTTACGTGAAATTCCTAAATTGTTTGCAAGGCAATAACCTGTGTGAAAAAACAGTTAAGGTGTGTGCCGCCAAGATAATAAAGCGAATGTAGCGAATATCAAAAGCCCCTTACTGCGAATACACCGTAAGGGGCTATAAAAAGGGTAATGCTCTGTTTTTCTTCGATTACCAGTTTTTCTTCATTACATGGTCGATACTGAATCTCCCTGGTCCCATCATAGCCAGTAGTAGGTAGCCTGCGCCGATGGAGAAATTTTTCAAAAACATAGTCATGTTCATGCCATTTGAAAAGTCGCTATGGAACAGAAGCGCGGTCAGAATACAGAAAATAAATGTAAACACAGCCGTAGTGCGGGTCAATAAGCCGAGCATCACAGCAATTCCGCCCCCCAGTTCAAGTAAGATAGTCAGTGGCAAGAGAATTCCTGGCACTTGCATAGCTTCCATAAACTCCTTCGTTCCTGCATAGGCATCACCTAATTTTCCATATCCTGCGATAATGAAAAGAACGGATATTAAAATACGGGAAACTAATAGGCCACTATCTTCAAATTTTTTCATGATTGTCTCCTCAAATACCGCAGGTCGCGATAAAAAAGTATCTGTTTAGATTTTATTGTCCAAAAAATGGACTGAATAGCACGATTTGTTAATCATTATCTGATGGAAGGTATTCTAAAGAGAGGGATTATTTGTTGATAGTAAGGAATATTAACTATTTCATGCAGTTTTTTTGAAGGAAATTCATTGATATTAATTTTTGTATAACGTGTTTCGTACGATTTTGATGATCCCTAACATATTGATTATATGACGTGACCAGCGATAAACCTGCCTGGGGTGGCGGAGTCCATAAAGAAGGGCAAGGCCAGAACCGATGGCGACATAGGGCTTAAAAGCAACAAGAGTTTGCCAGCACTTATCGTATGGTTGTGCCACTTCAAGCCAGTTCCGGCTATATGCAGCAATTAATTGTCGTTGTTGCTGGATCTCTTCTAATAACTGCTGCTTTCGCAATTTTCTCTGGTGATACCCCGATTTATTCATGAGAATCATCCTCCAGCATTTTGCGGTCAACATGCAATTGTGCTCGAGTCGCGTTAAGAAAGGTCAGTTTTCGAGCCTTTTTTATCGTCCATATTGCACTAAAAACGGCGAGGAGCAGTAACATTCCAGCAGTGATAGCTATTACCGTTATTCGGTAGGCTGGATCGGTGGCCCAGAATATCAGCACCAATAGGCACATCAGGCCAAAGCCCGCGAATAATAATGTTAATCCTACCAGCAGTAGCAGTTGTACTAGTGTTGCTGTTCCTTCTTCCAACTCAACAGCAATGAGTTGGATACGAGTTTCAACTGTGTGAACAGCAATTGCCGCTACTCGCCGTACAGTATCAAAGAGCCCTTTTCCTGGGCCTTTGGAGTGAGGGGACTGTGTCATGTTAGCGCCTTGAAAGCAGAACGCCTAATACAACGCCAACTGCTGCACCTATACCGACACCAGCCCACGGATTTTCGCGAACATAACTATCCGCATGACCTGCAATTTCTTTCGTTTGACCTACTAGCTTATCGCCAGCTTCACTGAGCGTAGTACGCGCATTTTTCAGCGTTCTTTCTGCCTTGCTGCGTAGTTTTTCCAGTTCTGCTTTTGAATTATCACCGGAGCTATTGAGGACTTCTTCTAGCGTATCCGCAAGAGATTGTAATTCAGCACGTAGATCTTCAGAGCTTTTCTTTTGTGGCATTGCCTGTCTCCTTAAATATACGATGGATGAATTTCAAACATAGACGCTTTTATCAAGAGATGAAAGTGAAGTGGGTGAAAAATTGTCACGGATTTACATTAAGTGATAATGTTTTTTGGCTGAATGACAGTGAACCAGACGAGTTTGCAGGAGGAAACATATGTTCCAGTTTACCGAATTTGAAAAAGTTTTAAGAACTGATAACCCCCACTATGAGCGTATCCGACATAGTGAGTTACATGATGTCGTCAATCTGGTCAGTAGGGGGAATACTTTCCGGGTGGAACAGTTGGTATCAGTGATGAATAAAGTATCACCCGAACGGTGGAAGAAGTACTCAAAAACGAGGAGCTATTTGATCAGAGAATGCCCTATGTTGCTTGAACTATTAGCTCCCAAGATAATCGGATTCCATACACTCAACATGAGAAAAGGTGCCGGTGGCTACATTATTCACGATTTGATCTGGACGAGCAGTACTGGTGTATTGGAAGACCTGAGACATAAAAACGTTCGTGTGCGCGAAAAGGTTTACTGGCAAGCCCCTGACAATAGTGTACAACCCTATGTGGTCGAGGATTACCGTAGGCAGGGAGAGCACTATGGTGTGGGTAATGCTGTCGAGACGCAAGGTTGGGTTGGTCAAAACACCGATAGCCATGATGCAGCCGGGCCATTTTCTCCTGATGTGCTGAAACTTAGAGATTCCGACGAAGTAGAGTTCGTGGTAAACCAGACCTACCAGCAAACCAACGGTGCCAGCCAAAACTGGATCGATATTCCTCTCTGCTCCTATCGGATTCTGCGAAGAGCAAAATGTATAGGTGGAAAAATTCAGTTTACCATCAAAAAGGAGAACACAATACTCCCGAACGATAGACTAAGTAATATGGTTGAGATATAGCAGAATAACCATAATTTGACGTAGCCTACCTACTTCATAAGTAATGCAGTCTTGTCATTCATACTAAAACGTTATGTCATATTATTTTGGTTCTGCTATACCAAGTAAGCGTTCTGCAGTACAGTAGGACTGTCGCTGTGAGACAAAGATGAATAGATAAAGTTAGATGAACCAAAAGATCAATTCCCTGTGGTATATTTCGCGACCATACCACAGGGAAACTAAAGGGAAAATAAAACGTTATGATAGAGGTTTATTAGCGCGCTTTTTGCGCCAAATAACAGCCAGGCTTCCAATTAAACCAATGAGTAATAGACACACAGGTAACAAAACCAAAAAACTCATCAGATATTCTTCATATCGGCGGAACAGAGGGCTTTTACCAAGGGCATAACCTAATGTTGTTAGAATAAGCACCCACATGAACCCGCTAAGCCAGTTGAATATTTGAAAACGTCCATTTTTTAGCCCTGCAAGCCCCGCCAGTGTTGGCAGTAATGTCCTGATAAAGGCAAGAAAACGACCTATCAGAAGAGCCGATAAGCCATGACGATGGAATAAGTTATGGGCACGTTGATGATAATGTGCAGGAAGATGTGACAGCCAGCCCTGAACCAATTTTGTATTGCCAAGCCATTTCCCCTGAAGATATCCGATCCAGCAGCCGAGGCTGGCTCCGATGGTGAGAATGACTAAAGTTATAGGAAAACTCATAGTCTCTTTTGCAATTAGAACACCGACTAATATCAGCAGGCTATCGCCTGGTAAAAAGGCCGCAGGTAGTATCCCGTTTTCCAGAAACAGGATGGTAAATAGTAGTATGTAGATTACCCATACCAACGATGGATTAGCCAGTGTTTCGTAATCTTGGTGCCAGAGTGCATAAATAAGGTCTGTTACAATTTCCATCAAATGTTCCTAAAACACGGATTAAGGATTAAATCTTACTTTTATGGTGCATTTATGGTTAATTTCTATTAACTACGTTGTAAGCAAAAGTCATTAATATCATGTGTCATAAAATGATCTCGAAATCCCTTCAAGATGGCATAAAGATCGACTGGCACACTTTAACAAAATCAGCAGTATCGAGACAGGAAATTTTGCTGACCAATTGAACATTTACCTAAATGTAAAAATTAATTCATTCAGATATTTCAATTAATTAATCGACCGATGAAATTTTACAAAATAGCATTAACGAGTAATTGTCGTGTGTAATGGCTAAATTGATATCTCTTGTCAGTTAATTTCACTTTTGCTATTTGATTAATAGTGGAAAGTAATTTCGCTATGCTATTCATTTTAGATAAATAGCTGCGCTTATTGTTGAAATCGATTTTTAGTAATCGATTGAATTAATAGATTAATTTTTTATTTCTTGTGGTGACGACTATGACATCATGAATATCTCAGGATGTATTAGATGAGAAAATTGCAGTTTCGATCACACAAATGTAATCGAATTGTTATCAATTGATAGGTTATCTGTATATTGCAATCAATTACTCTTTGTCGTTCTCTATGGATAAAGCTATGAAAAAACAACAAACAGGCTTTGTACAGTCTATTGCACAAGGAAGTCTGGTAAAACAAATCCTTGTCGGATTAATACTAGGGATAGTACTGGCATGGCTGGCACCTTCCGCAGCTAAGTCAGTTGAATTGTTAGGGACACTCTTTGTAGGAGCGTTGAAAGCGGTAGCTCCTGTTTTGGTGTGGATCTTGGTCATGTCTTCGATAGCGAACCACAAGGTAGGTCAGAAAAGCAATATTCGCCCCATTCTGGTCTTGTATCTGGTAGGCACATTTTGTGCCGCTGTTGTGGCTGTCATTGGTAGTTTGTTGTTTCCATCAACGTTGGCTCTGGTGACGAATGACACTCATGTGTCACCCCCTTCAAATATCTTTGAAGTCTTAAGGGGATTGCTGATCAATATCGTTGCTAACCCGATTGAGGCGATATTAAAAGGAAACTACGTTGGGATTCTGGCATGGTCGATTAGTTTGGGTATTGCTTTACGTCATGCCAACGAATCAACTAAGGTATTGCTCCAAGATCTGTCAGGGGCAGTGACACAACTTGTACGTGTTGTTATCCGTCTGGCACCTGTTGGTATTTTCGGACTGGTTTCCTCAACAATTGCTACTACAGGTTTTGAAACCTTGCTCGGTTATGCTCACCTGTTAGCCGTATTAATTGGTTGCATGATTGTCGTTGCGCTGATTGTCAACCCATTGATTGTCTTTTGGAAAATCCGCCGTAACCCTTATCCTCTGGTTTTTGCTTGCTTACGCGAAAGTGGCGTAACGGCGTTCTTCACCCGTAGCTCAGCAGCCAATATTCCTGTGAATATGGCAATGTGCCGACGCATGAAACTCAGTGAGGATACTTATTCTGTTTCCATCCCCTTGGGAGCCACCATTAATATGGCGGGGGCGGCAGTAACGATTACCGTATTGACATTAGCGGCAGTGAATACTCTGAGCATACCCGTAGACATCCCTCAAGCGATATTTCTGAGTGTCGTTTCTGTTATTGCAGCATGTGGAGCATCAGGAGTTGCTGGTGGATCATTATTGTTGATCCCTCTGGCATGTAGCATGTTCGGTATTTCCAATGAAATAGCCATGCAGGTTGTTGCTGTAGGTTTTATTATTGGAGTATTGCAGGACTCTGCTGAGACAGGCCTAAACTCTTCCACCGATGTGCTGTTTACCGCAGCCGCTTGTCAGGCCGAAGAGTCTCGTACAGTGGCTGATCGACTGGCGCAGCGTTAATCATGAGTTGGAATTAAGCGTAGTTGGCATAAGCATGGTGATAATGAATTGAATACAAATTATCACCATTTTTGCTTTGAGATTTGATCTACACTTTAAGCGCCAATTGAGCTCCTTGAGCGATTGCCCTGCGCGCATCCAATTCAGCGGCAATATCTGCACCACCAATGATATGTACACTTTTTCCCATTGTTTGTAACGGTTGGTAGAGGGCTTTCAGTGGCTCTTGTCCTGCGCAAATAATCACATTATCGACTTCCAGACATTGTTGTTCATCGCCACGGCGGATATGCAATCCCTGATCATCAATTTTCAAATATTGAACGCTGTTTAACATAGTCACGCCTCGCATTAACAGGCTAGTTTTATGTACCCAACCTGTAGTTTTTCCTAAGCCATCTCCGACCTTGGAATCCTTGCGTTGCAGCAGATAAATTTTACGTGGGGAACGCTCGACCTGTGCACCTTCTGGGCGTAATCCTCCCCTATGCATAATGGTTCGATCAATGCCCCACTCCTGGCTAAAAGCATGGCTGCTCAGGCTGGTACTTTGCCCGTTTTGACTCAGGTATTCAGCGGTATCAAAACCAATGCCTCCGGCACCGATAATGGCGACACGTTTTCCGACTTGCCGTTTATGTTTCAATACATCAAGGTAAGTCAGTACCTTTTCATGTTCAATACCATCAATATCGGGAAGGCGTGGAATAATCCCTGTCGCGATGACAACTTCGTCAAATGATGAAAGTTGCTCGATAGTTGCAGTATGGTTAAGGCGTACTTCGACACCATTCAATGCTAATTGACGTTCAAAATAGCGTAAAGTTTCATGGAATTCTTCTTTGCCGGGGATCTGTTTGGCGATATTAAACTGCCCGCCGATTTGGTTTTCTCGTTCAAATAGCGTGATATGGTGTCCGCGGCTGGCTGCTGTGACAGCAAAGGATAATCCCGCAGGCCCTGCACCGATGACAGCGATGGTTTTGGGGGATTTTACCGGAGTGGCAATGAATTCAGTTTCATGGCAGGCACGTGGATTAACCAGACAAGAGGTCAGCTTGCCGACAAAAACTCTGTCCAAACAGGCTTGGTTACAGCCTATGCAGGTGTTGATTTCATCAGCGCGGTTTTGTTCGGCTTTCAGTACGAATTCGGCATCAGCGAGAAACGGACGCGCCATAGAAACCATATCGGCGCAGCCTTCACTGAGAACTTGTTCGGCAACCTGAGGATTGTTGATGCGATTGGTCGTAATTACAGGGATGCTAACTTTCCCCATTAATTTTTGCGTAACCCAGCTAAATCCGGCTCTGGGCACCATTGTAGCAATTGTTGGGATACGGGCTTCATGCCAACCGATGCCAGTATTGATAATGGATGCCCCTGCTTTTTCAATCTCCCGTGCCAGTTGTTCGATCTCTTGCCAATTAGAGCCATCTTCCACTAAATCCAGCATGGAAAGGCGATAGATAATGATAAAATTTTTCCCAGTAATAGCGCGGACAGCTTTGACTATTTCTATCGCAAAACGCATGCGATTTTCGAAGGCCCCTCCCCATTTATCCTGTCGATGATTGGTGCGTGTGACTAGAAACTGATTGATGAGATAACCTTCTGAACCCATGATTTCCACGCCATCATAGCCTGCTTGCTGTGCCAGTTGGGCACAGCGGGCAAAATCCTTTATTGTCTGCTGGATGTCACCCTCAGACATTTCTCTGGGCATAAAGGGGTTAATGGACGCTTGAATAGCCGAAGGCGCAACGGAATTTTTCTGGTAGCTGTAGCGTCCGGCATGCAGGATTTGCAAGGCAATCTTTCCCCCAGCCTGATGTACCGCCTCTGTAATAAACTTATGGTGGGGCAGGTGGCCTTCACTATTCAGGACACTTGCTCCTGTAGCAACAACGCCCTGCGGGTTTGGTGCGATACCGCCGGTCACAATCAGTGCGACTCCTCCCGCAGCGCGTTCTGCATAAAATTGAGCCAGACGTTGGGCACCATCGGGATGTTCTTCAAGCCCCGTGTGCATTGAACCCATCAATACACGGTTTTTTAGCGTGGTAAAGCCCAAATCCAGCGGTGCAAGCAGGTGGGGGTAATTGCTCATTGCATTCTCCATCAAATATTTGGTAGCTCAAGAAATATTATTGTTTTCCGTATGGGGTTAAACAGCCAAGTGGTCGGATGAGATGATGATCAAATTTAGACAGTTCCCGCGTTATTGGAACTACTTTGTTAATTGATTGTGACAAATATCATGAAATAGAGCTTCAATGGCACTTTAATGAAAATCTATTGGGGCGATAAATGCCCCCTATTTATGATTGTCGTATGTTTTTAACTATGCATACTATGAATATATTCTTCCTCAATGATAAATAAGAATGGCGGAATTAAGTTTTGGTAAAAATCAGTGTGATAGAAATAAATATGGAGGAATATCATGATGAAAAAAATAACAGATTGGGTTACGTTAACCGGAAAAAGTGTGACTTTAATACCTTTGTCACATACCAGACATGATGAATTTGTTCGTGCTATTGAGGATGGACAGTTACATAGACTGTGGTATGCCAGTGTACCGGATCCCGCAAATGTTCATGCTGAAATTGAACGTCGTTTAACTTTGCATGCCAAGGGTAGCATGTTGCCTTTTGCTGTCATCAATAACGCAACGGGGATGGCAGTTGGTATGACAACTTATATGAATATCAATGCGAATATTCCCCGCTTGGAAATTGGTTCTACATGGTATGCGCATTCTGTTCAACGTACTGCGATTAATACGGAAGCAAAATTTTTACTGTTACAGTATGCATTTGAGGAACTGGAATGTGTTGCCGTGGAACTCCGTACCCATTTTTTAAATCACCAAAGCCGCAAGGCGATCGAACGATTGGGAGCAAAACTGGATGGTATTTTGCGTCATCACTTACGAGCCAAAGATGGTTCGATAAGGGATACTTGCGTTTATAGCATTCTGTTTAATGAATGGCCCGCCATTAAAACGCATCTTACATGGTTAATGACGAAGCCACGTTGAGTGTCTACTTGGTATTTCTTTCTAGCAGGAAATCAGTCGGTCTCCAGGGATGCCTTGATATTGTTTTCCAGCTCATCCAGTAATTGATAGCGACGGCGATATTCGGCGCGTTTTTTACTGGGGATCTCATCTAAAGATTTTCTTTCTATGAATGATGGCAGATGGAATTCATTATTTTCCTTTCTGATACCACTTAGAGATTCCCAGAAAGAATTATAATCGGCTACCATCTGATTTTTCTTTTTATGCCAATAACGGATGCTACGGTAGATATGAGTCTCGTTACTGGCTGCCAGGATTTGTTCACAACTCATATGATCGGCAAAACGACAAATCGCCTCAATCAACAGGCGTTTAGGGAATAGTCCATAACATTCTTTAGTCGCATGGCGGATAATCTCCAGAGAATTATCCCCTTTAGTTGGCCCTTGTAGTGCACCAATAAAGAGTGTCTGTTTGCCATCAATCGTTAATAAAGTGAAAGCGCATTTGGCCAGAGTGACATTCTCCGCGGTAGTCATATATAGGGAGAGTTCACCTTCTTTATTCAGGTTGTCCAGTGCATCAACATATATCAGAAATGTTTCATTTTTCCCTTGAATGGTTGCCAGTAAATAAGCATTAACATCAAAAATCCGACTAATAATAGTAGACTCTAACTGTTTGAATAGTATTTGATAATGATCATTCAGGGCGCCGACAATCTGGTTGCGCTTAAAATTAATGCTTAAGTATGGGCGATGCAATTTGCAAGGCCAACTGGGTTGTTTTTTCAGAATATCCAAATAATTTGGCGTCTTGGTGATACCATTCAAAAGTTTTAATGTAGAGACAGGAGTCATAAGACTGCGTAGGGCAAATTTAGCGCGGTAGCTGGAGGAATGCCAATATATCCCAGGCATAGTACGTTTTCCGATAAGACTAGCAAACAGCGTTATTCCTGAAGACGAAGGGTGTTGTAAATTACTCATTAATACTCAAACTCGACAAAAATAAAAAATATTTATACCCACTGGATTTCAAGTTGTAGCACGGTGGCAAGAGAACAAGTCCCCAAGAATATAGCGAACTCTGTGTTTAGAACACTACGTGACTAAGGGGAGTGGACGTAGCCGACAAAGCTGTAACTTGAAAGGTGATGGGAATAGACAAACTGCATTATATCATTGATCTATCAAATTCTACTCAAATGTTTACAAAACATGCCATTACTTTAAATTTATTTATTTTTATAGTAAAGAGTATTATTTGATACATTATTCCTTAAATTATATTTTTATTTTATTTATTTATCTTATTTATATATTATTTTTTAACATTCTGATTTTTTCAAACCAGTTTCATATGTAATAGAGGAAATGGATTCCCTTGGCCGTCAAGCTCTGAACGAGAAAATACCTGAAATCCCATATATTGGTAGAAGCCGACGCCTTGTTTATTTTGCTCGTTTACATCCAATTCGTTAATCTGTAATTCGTTGATAGCAAATTGCAGTAACATCTTACCGACCCCTGTTCCCCGCACTTGTGGTTCAATAAACAACATTTCGACTCGATGTTGATCGGTACTAATAAATCCGACGATATTATCTTTTTCATCTATCGCCTTATAAACAGCGAGACTGGGCAAATAATCGTTAAGGATTTGTGGGCGTAAAACCTCAATCATGGCCTTGGGCAAGAAATCATGAGTAGCAAGTACAGAGGCTTCCCAAATCTGAATTAGTGTCAAAAAATCAGCTTTGGTGGCTTGTTGTATTTTCATTTCATATCCCTAAATTTTTCTGCTGTTTTTGGTTTCAGGTTGAATGTTTTTTCGGCTAGCTTATTTTTTCACTAGCTTGCTAATACACGATCTTTGCGGCGCAAGCTCGCCAGCAGCATATAAATCGCAGTAGCCAATAACACAATGAAAAAGAAACTCATCAACCCATTGTGCTGAGCTTTAAAGTAGTGCTGTAGCATGAAATGGCTTGCGCTCAGTGGCCCAATGGCGGAACCGATACTGTAACTTAACAACATGACCTGGCTTGCCGCTACAATATAGGACGCATCCAGCTTGTCACAAGCAAGGGTGATCGCAATGGGATACAGCGCAAAAGACGACATTCCCAAAAGAGCCAATGCTACTATCATGGCAATGTAATGTTCAAAGAGATAGGTTATTCCTACAGCAAATACCCCCAGTAATGAGACCATTGCCAATAGAAAAGTTTTGCTCATGATGACGGACAGCTTGCTGATAATCGGTTGTATGACCATTCCGCCCAAAATAATGGCTGCCATCAATACACCGACTTGATCAGTACTGAAATGACTTTGGCTTAGTGATAGAGGCATTAAACCATAGATAGTGCCCATAACGATACCAGATGTCATGCAGCCAACGATCGCGGGTTTACTGAATCTATTGATTTTTCTCAACGATACACTTTGGTGTTGGAGTGTCGGAGGCTGACCATGACGCACGAATAATGGAGGCAAAATCGCGACAAACAGCAGTGCCGAAATCACCATAAAAGGGAGCGTTCCCTGAGTGCCGACAGACCCAATCAATAATTGCCCTACCGTTGTCCCCCCGTAAAGGGAAGTCATATAAAAGCTCAGTCGTTTGGCACGCTCTTTGGGATTATCGCCGATCAATAACCAAGATTCGACCACGACAAAGACACCGGCAACGGCCACGCCTGCAACGCACCGCACAAATAACCAAATTTCTTTATTTGGAAAAAAAGGTAATACAATGACAGTCGCTGATAAAAGCAACAAAAAAACAATAAAAGAAAGACGGTGACCTATTTTGGCAATAACAGGTTCAATCATCATTGAACCGATTAATAAACCGACATAATAAGCACTCGCTAACCAACTAGCATAAACCGTATCAATGTTGAAACTTGCCATCGACAGAGGAATTAAGCTCATTAGGTAACCAGAAGCAATTGCAAAAACAGTCAAGCCGGTGACAGGTACCAATGCACTGTCATTCTTGCGCAGCAGTTTCACTACTGTCGTCTCCACATAAAAAATCAGTCAGAAATGCGCTGCTTGTCATCAAATTTTTGCCGAATGGCGGTCACGGTATATGCCAAGGACTGGAATATATCTTGGTGATTTAAGCAGTATAGGTAAGTCACTCAATAACCTTGAGCGGTGCGGACTATAGCCCTTTCTTACAAAGAGATACAACGAGAAAAACTGATACTTATGAATGAAAAGATTTATGGAAAAAGGAAAGTTATGGTTGGAGCTGAAAGAAGTCTGGTGTATGTATTAGGGGGCATCAGCCCCTGTTTTTATTTTGGCTATTGGGGAGGGGTAAACGGTGTTCAGGTTTGTGATAAATTCAACCCGCATGTTGCATTAAACATCAATGTGCCCTAAAAATGGTTGAAAGCGTCCTGTGATCAACTATTTCAATCCGGTAAAATTCGGAGCAAAATAGAGCACGTCGTTATCATTCATAAAATAGTAATAAAAAATGACATATTGTCATTGTTTCAGCTTTCAATTTGGGCTTACTGCGTTTATGATGCGCGCTTCGTATTTTCAACCGGCGCCACTGGCTTTGAGCTTTAGCGGAGAAATGATGTCTCCTGCTAGCTAACACAGTCTTTTCCCGTGGCGGTTCTATCTGCATTATTCCAAGGGATAGATGATAGCATAAATGACTGAGAACACCTCTCTGACACCACTCGTTGAATTGAAAGCCTTGAGTAAGGGCTTCGACGGTAAACAAGTTATTTCACAGCTCGATCTGACAATCAATGATGGCGAGTTCCTGACCATTCTTGGGCCATCCGGTTGTGGCAAAACCACAGTACTTCGTCTGATTGCAGGGCTAGAAGATGCAGACAGTGGCAAAATTTTATTGGAAGGGCAGGATATTACCGATATTCCCGCCGAGCACCGTCATGTTAATACGGTTTTCCAAAGTTATGCCCTGTTCCCTCACATGACCGTATTTGAAAATGTCGCTTTTGGACTTCGGATGCAGAAAACACCGGAAAAAGAGATTGCTCCGCGTGTTGAGGAAGCATTACGCATGGTTCAGCTTGAAGAGTTTGCCCAGCGTAAACCTACCCAGCTTTCCGGCGGCCAACAGCAACGTGTGGCGATTGCCCGTGCGGTTGTTAATAAACCGAAAGTCTTACTGCTGGATGAATCGCTGTCTGCGCTCGATTACAAATTGCGCAAGCAGATGCAAAATGAGCTAAAGGCGCTCCAGCGTAAGCTCGGCATCACCTTTATCTTCGTGACACACGATCAGGAAGAAGCGCTGGTCATGTCAGACCGCATCGTGGTGATGCGTAACGGACGCATTGAACAGGATGGCTCTCCACGTGAGATTTACGAAGAGCCGAAAAACCTGTTTGTTGCCCGCTTTATCGGCGAAATCAATATCTTTGATGCTGAAGTGTTGCATCGTATTGATGAACAGCGGATACGCGCCAATGTTGAAGGTCACGAGTGCGATATTTTCACGCCGTTGCCGGTGACGGTCGGGCAAACACTGAGCGTGTTGCTGCGTCCGGAAGATTTGCGCGTGGAAGAGATCAACAACGGTGAGCAGGTATCGGGTCTGATTGGTTATGTTCGTGAGCGTAACTACAAGGGTATGACATTGGATTCCGTGGTCGAAATGGAAAATGGCAAGATGGTCATGGTAAGCGAATTCTTCAACGAAGACGATCCTGATGTTGACCATTCCCTGAACCAGAAAATTGCCGTCACTTGGGTAGAAAGCTGGGAGGTTGTGCTGGTCGATGAAGAAGACGCGTAAACTATTCCAGAATATCGTCATTACGGGCATCGTATCTTGGCTGATGCTGTTCGTCTTTTTGCCGAATTTGATGATCATCGGAACCAGCTTCCTGACTCGTGATGATGCCAATTTAGTGCAGATGATATTTTCACTGGATAATTATACCCGATTGTTCGATCCGCTGTATGCCGAGGTGCTGCTGCATTCACTGAATATGGCGATTGTAGCGACGCTCTGCTGTCTGGTGATTGGCTATCCATTCGCTTTTTTCTTGGCTCGCATGTCGAAGAAACTGCGTCCGCTGATGCTATTCCTGTTGATCGTACCGTTTTGGACGAACTCATTAATCCGTATTTATGGTTTGAAGATGTTCCTCAGTACTCGCGGGTATCTGAATGATTTTCTGATGTGGGTGGGGATTATCGATAAGCCGTTGCGCATCATGTATACCCCTGAAGCGGTTATATTGGGGCTGGTTTATATCTTGCTGCCGTTTATGGTGATGCCGCTCTATTCCAGTATTGAGAAGCTGGATAAATCTTGTCTGGAAGCGGCGCGCGATTTGGGGGCGGGGAAATTGCAAACCTTTATCCGCATCATTGTGCCACTGACGATGCCGGGCATTATCGCCGGTTGTTTACTGGTATTGTTGCCAGCGATGGGGCTGTTCTACGTGGCTGACTTGATGGGCGGGGCAAAGAACCTGCTGATCGGTAACGTGATTAAGAGCCAATTCCTCAATATCCGCGATTGGCCGTTTGGGGCGGCAACCAGTATCTGTTTGACGCTGGTAATGGGGCTGATGTTGTTGGTTTATTATCGCGCGGCTAAGCTGCTGAACAAGAAGGTGGAGCTGGAATGATCGGACGCCTGTTGCGCGGTGGCTTCATGACCATCGTTTATGCTTACCTGTATATCCCGATTATTATCCTGTTGGTAAGTTCGTTTAACCAATCACGCTTTGGCATTCGCTGGCAGGGTTTTACCACCGAATGGTATAGCTTACTGTTCTCCAATGATAGCCTGCTTCAAGCAGCAGGCCATTCCCTGACGATGGCGGTAACTTCCGCCACATTTGCGACCTTGATTGGCTCTCTGACTGCGGTGGCTCTGTATCGTTACTCATTCCGCGGCAAGAAGTTTGTTGGCGGTATGCTGTTTGTCGTGATGATGTCGCCAGATATCGTGATGGCGATTTCCTTGCTGGTACTGTTTATGCTGCTCGGCGTCTCGTTGGGATTCTGGTCGCTGCTGTTTTCGCATATCACCTTCTGTTTGCCGTTTGTGGTTATAACGGTTTACTCGCGCCTGAAAGATTTCGATGTCAAAATGCTGGAAGCGGCGCGTGATCTGGGTGCGGGTGAATTGACTATCCTGCGAAAAATCATCCTGCCGTTGGCGATGCCGGCTGTGATGGCAGGTTGGTTACTGAGCTTTACCCTATCGATGGATGATGTGGTGGTTTCCTCATTTGTGACGGGGCCAAGCTATGAGATCTTGCCACTTAAGATCTATTCAATGGTAAAAGTGGGAATTTCACCGGAAGTGAACGCATTGGCAACGATTTTATTACTTATGTCGTTGGTTTTAGTGCTGATTAGCCAATTTGTGATGCGTGATCGCACAGGTAAGTCTTAATCTTCTTTTAAGCACCAATCTACAACGTAACAACTGGCTTTACCCCACAAAATATGGCTTTTATAATAGCCGTTTTTTGGGGGGTAGGTTCACGCAGAACCTATATACGATACTAAACGCACTCACTGCGTGGAAAACATGATATGAAAAAGTGGTTTTATCTTTTGGCCGCTGGGATGATGGCATTAAACATTGGCTCTGTAAATGCCGCTGATGATGATGATGGCAAAACGCTGTATTTCTATAACTGGACTGAATACGTTCCGCCTGGTTTGCTCAACCAGTTCACCAAAGAGACTGGGATTAAGGTGATTTATTCCACCTATGAATCCAATGAGAGCATGTACACCAAGCTGAAAACCTATAAAGACGGCGCTTATGATATAGTGGTTCCATCCACTTACTTTGTCTCAAAGATGAGTAAAGAAGGGATGTTGCAAAAAATCGACACCAGCAAATTGAACAACTTCCGTAACCTTGATCCTAACCTGCTTCATAAGTCTTTTGACCCGAATAACGATTATTCTATCCCTTATATTTGGGGCGCCACGGCGATTGGCGTCAATAAAGAGAATATTGATCCCAAGTCCCTCTCTTCTTGGGCTGACCTTTGGAAACCAGAGTACAAAAACAGCTTGGTACTGACTGACGATGCGCGTGAAGTCTTCCAGATGGCGTTGCTGAAATTAGGGTATTCCGGCAATACCACTGATCCAAAAGAGATTGAAGCCGCTTATCAGGAACTGAGAAAACTGATGCCCAATGTACTGGCATTTAACTCTGACAACCCAGCCAACCCATTTATGGAAGGCGAGGCGGATATCGGTATGATGTGGAACGGCTCTGCTTATGTTGCGCGTCAGGCGGGTACACCGGTTGAGATTATCTGGCCGAAAGAAGGCGGAATTTTCTGGATGGATAGTCTGGCGATTCCAGCGAATGCCAAGAATGTCGATGGCGCGATGAAATTGATCGATTTCTTGTTGCGTCCTGAAATTGCGGCACAGGTTGCCAAGAAAATTGGTTACCCAACGCCGAATCTGGAAGCGAAAAAATTACTGCCAAAATCCATGACAGAAGACAAAACCCTGTACCCAGATGAAGCGGTGATCAAGAAAGGCGAATGGCAGAGTGATGTTGGCAATGCCAATATTCTGTACGAAGAGTATTTCCAAAAATTGAAAGCAAGCCAGTGAGCTGAAATCAGGTTGAATTGTTAGGGAGCTTTAGCTCCCTTTTAATATGCTTGAAGGTTATTCTTTAAAGACTTGGTTGCGATGCCAGTCGATAAAATTTTCCAACGGATGATAGTCTTTATTCAGGGGAAGCAGTATTGGCTGTTTTGCAAAATCCCAGAAAAGTTGCCTTACCATCGGGCCTCCATTAATACTTTCTGAAACCAGTAAATGCATATTATTGTCAAGACTGATTGAACCCATATCGAATGCTGAATGATGCAGCGAACAAAGGGCAAGCCCGTTGTTTACGGTACAAGGGCCGCCGTATTGTTTCCATTTGATGTGTGCAGCCTCCAGACCAACGGGAGTACTGTCATGCCGCAAGTTGTAGCCACATATCGCACATTCGTAGTTATAGGCGCGCAATATTTGCTGACGAAAATGGGGATCACGTATTTTGCGGATATCACTTAAAGAGAAATCCAATTGGTTGGCAAGCAGCTCCTGTATGCTATCTGGGAAATGCTCACTCAGGATTTGTTGAGCCAGTTTATTGATGACAGTATGTTTCTTGCGTAATAACTGATAGCTTGGTTGGTCGAAACCACCTTTGATGCCAAATTCAATCAATTCACGCTTTGGTGGCTCCTTGCTGCCTTTTTGTGGCGTACAAAGCTCAGTATTTTGCAATTCCCAAAACCCGTCACCACGCAATCGCCAGAAAGGTAAAGAGGGATAATGATTTTTGCGTCTTGGGCCAAAGTTATTAAGTAGCTCCAGTAATGGCTGGTGGATCTCCTCCCCATAATCAAACAGTCGTTCATGGCCTTTCTGATATTGAGAGAGCACATACAGTAACAATAACGGCTTATGTGGTGCACGTTGATCACCCTTGCGCCAAATAGAAAGGTTTGAGATTGCGACTTGGAGTTGTTTGATTGTAAGCATGTAAGCTGTTTGATTAATGAGTAACGGTATTGCGATCATGCTCGCAAAAGCCATAGAGGGCAAGGTGTTGGTAACCGTTATTCAAAGGCTTGTTTTAATTAACAAGTGATCTGAGACTTATGTCATTTAGTTACTTAACCCGATATATGGACACCGATTTAATTCAAGTGGGTGAGTAAATTTTTTTGACAACGTAGTCGCAAACATCTATTCGGCTTCAGTGAGCCCTGATGAAAATCCGCACTCTCTGTCCTCATTAATTCAACAGTCTCGATAGACTGATCGGGTTACCAGGTTCACAGAGAGTCGGTACTATAGCTAAATCATATCAATATGACATAATATCTAAACCTAAGATGACAAGGCATAAAATGAGATGGGCTACAGCTTAGATTTTCGAAAGAGAGTATTGGCATACAAAGACAAGCATTCGTTGACTTTTGAACAAACGAGTGCCCATTTTGAAGTCTCCATGCGCACCTTGTTCCGGTGGTGCAATCAGATAGAACCTTGCATGACCCGCAATAAACCTGCCACGAAAATCCCTGATGCAGTGCTCATGGCGGATGTCCAACACTTTCCCGATGACTATCAATGGGAAAGAGCAAAACGTTTAGGTGTCTCACAATCGGCTATTCATTATGCCTTGAAACGGCTTCGGATCACCCATAAAAAAAACGTTAAAACACCCTCGCGCTGATCTTCAGGCTCGTCAGGTATTTATCGAGCGCATCAGCGACTATGAGCGGGCTGGCAGGCCGATTGTGTATTTGGATGAAAGTGGTTTTGCTCAGTCGATGCCACGTCAACATGGCTATTCGGAAAAAGGGTTACGCTGTTTTGGTTCGCATGACTGGCACGCAAAAGGCCGTATCAACGTCATTGGTGCCATTCTCGAAAATACCTTCGTCACCTTAAGCTTGTTTACCGAGAATATTAATGCCGATGTTTTTTATGCGTGGATGACACAAGATTTGCTGCCAAAGCTTCCACACGGCACCGTGATAGTGATGGACAATGCGCCTTTCCATAAACGGAATGACACGGCACAAGCGATAGCAGACAGCAGATGTCAACTGGAATGGCTTCCCGCTTATAGTCCGGATTTGAACCCAATAGAACACAAATGGGGCGGAGCAAAAGCGATCAGGAGGCAAAAAAGATGTTCGGTTGATGAGTTGTTTACGGAGCATATTGAATATGTCAGGTTATGATGATTCTGCTATATGGTGAGCCTAATGGTTCATTCTTAGCTCCTCAGGGAACGCCTTATGAACAAAGAGCACTGGCACCAGGTGCAAGAGCTGAAAAATACTATGAATATGAAGTTATAAAACCTTTACCTGTATTGCAGGGGAAAATCGCACCAGCCTTTGAACATCCGGGAGGCGGAATGCAAATTTTACCTGCTCTTGAAGAACGGGTTAACGTGCAATGGCTTATAGACAATAAATATATTAAAGAAGTTAGTACGGGATTAAAATCACCCAAGACAGGGAAATTTGATGGGAAATCACTGCCTAATGCTGATAAAGGAGCCAAATCGGAATCCGTAGGAAAAACTACAAGCGGTGCAGAAAATGTCGCCACTTATCCTAAATTGAAAGAGGATCTTACGAAGCAAAACCTCAATCATATTGCTTCACAGGATCAGAGGTTAGAGGCTGCAATTAAGGGAAGTGGTACAAGAAATCCTAACTTCTCTGTTGGTTCAGGAACACGGGAAGAAGCTGATCGATTAGGAAAAATATGGGTAGGTGATGGCGCTAAATTAACCACAGATGGTAAAGGTTGGGTGAGTGCTGATGGTACTCGTGTTTACCGTTTTCCCAAAGAAAAACCAAATACTCCGGCAGAGTTTACTAATACTGGTATACAGGCTAACTTTGAAATATTAAAAGATGGTAAAAGAGTAAGTAATGGGCATATGGATGTAACAAAATGAAAGGTCAATTAAAATCGATGGGAGTTAATTCAGCTGATTTTAGTTTAGATAATTATCAGCCTGAAGAAGAGAGTTCTTTTGGGTTATGGGTAAATCTTTGTATTGGACCAGATGATAACTCAGGTGGACATGATTATCAGGTCCTTATCTGTACACCTGAATGGCTATGCAAGAATAAATGGCAGCCCGAATTAATGCGGCATATGCTTCTGGTACGTAAATATGATCTGAATGAAATCACAAAGACAATTACTGACTATATTGATCAATGTGAAGGTAATAACTGGATGGAAATAGCCCAAAAGCTTTCCCGGGTTTTTGCCTGGGAATATGAGGATTATCAACCTTAAAAAGAATCCCGGCCATGAGCTGGGAGCTTCTTTTTAGTGCCGATTGTGCTCAACGAGTCGGATAATCGTAAGACTGTAACCGTCCGGTGATCTCAACTTGCTTTGTCAGATAAGAACAAAGTGGGATTTAGCTAAACGGGTTCCCCAGGCCAGGGCAGGAGTTCATTCAAGCGGTTGGACAGTTGCCTCCATTCAACTCCATTAAAGGTACTCAAGCAATGTATTCTGGATCGGTGATTCCTAAATCTTTTGAAATGTCATTACCAAACGGGAAAAAAGTATGGATACACGGACATGCTACTGAACATATGGTGGAGTATGTTGCATCAAAAGTTGTTACACATACATCTGAGGCTGTTAGGTTTATCAGCTAACAAGACTTTGAGGAATAAATATATTAATGAGGTTGACTAAAATGATGCTTTCGTTTGATGAAATACAAAAAAAAGTTAATGAATTAGGCGCAAAAATCAATCTCCACTATAGAGATCTACACATTTTTGCAGGATCTCCGGGAGATGGCAGACCTCATATTACTTTCGACGATAATCAATATAATTATGTTTATGCTGAAAGGGGATTCGAATTTTCCAGAAAAGTAACTTCATCACTGGATGAATTGCTTTATTGGATCATGTCTGATTTTGTTCATGGAGTAGCATTTCAATATGAACTGAAACATCGCATTGAAAATAGAGACGGGAGACGTATTGCTTTTCCGATGATAGTAGATCTTATGGGGGAACTCAAGCCAGCATGGAAATTAAGAGCACAAAATGAGATTGATGAAACACTTTCCAGAAGTCCCTATGACGACAAGCAGTATTAATGATAAAGATCCGGAATTTCAACGTGGCCAACCTTGTTCATAATTTAGCCAAATGGCTTCTCAGGCCAGAGCAGGCGTTCATTCAACCGATGGCTGTTTGGCCAGATGGGTAATCGGTGCAAGGCATCACGTAACCAGACCCAGAGATCATGACCATACCATTCCCTTTCCAGCAAATTCATCACCTCACCATGGCTGCTCGCTGCCCTGTGGCTAGTGAACCCGAAAACAGCCTGTTTTCTCGCCCCACGACCACACCCCGGATCGTATTTTCCAGTCCGGTTGTTGTCTATCGGAACCCGACCATCATTCAGATAGCACACCAGCACAACCAGCACAGAGTGTCAATGTATAGGTTATATTAATTATGAGCATCCCACAAGCCTGTCTACATTATAAACAGAGAAAACTACCATTGTTTCTATCATGAAAATAATGTTTTTTTCCTCCACACTTCACCATCAAACAAACATTTGACCTCGCTCAATCCAATCGATAAGGTATTTAACTGTTACTAATGATCCATTGCCTGTAAGGATCAGCGTTAAGTGGCGAAGTAAAACTCCCGTAGCCTGAAAGGGAGTGCATGTCATGCGGTACATCTGCGCACTTTTGGAAGCAGATATCATCAGACACCTAACCCATCGTCTGAGGATGAAAGTTTCCCGGTGTGATTCATCACCGGCTATTCACACAACAGAGCAAAACAGGCCCTGTCATTACGTTGAATGAGACCATTCTCATCAGTACAACATTTATCTGTATTTTCAATTCATCACGATAAACGTCCTCAATATTGCGCGGCGTCACTTGTGTTGAAGCGCAGCGATTACCAAGTGACGCCGCAAAGCGACCAACGTCCAGAGCACGTAGAGCCTGACTTTACGGCCGATTTGAACCCCGCATTACTCAGTGAAACCACTCAAAACAGACCATTAACCGCCATTTTGTTTGATTGATAAACGATCGTCTTATCGGATTTTCAACCCACTGCCTGATTGCAGGCTGATGCAGTAAAAATTAAGGAGAGATTCATCACGTCAAGATAATGAGGCGTTCATCCTGAGCTGATCAGGCCCTGAACGGGGAGCATGTCATCGCTGTGCTGAGCACGCCGCGAGCTCCTGCAATAACTCAACACAATTCCGCCCTGCTACACATTGTCTGACGCACCACGGAACGGTGAACCTGAACCGACACGCAGGGAATTGTTTTAAAAACGACTCAAAAAATGAATAAAACACAAGCAAAGCAGCAGGAGAGGCGAGAATGGCGCAGGGATCGACACGTTCAAAGGTTGAGCAGTTCAGAAAAGCCTTTATTACTCATGCCCGACAGGCGGGCGGAAGTTTTGTGACAGTGGCTGATCGTGAGCGGATTGCCCGGTATTTCCTTGATTATTTAAAAAATAATGGCATCAAACTCCGGCAAATGGATAGCCTGAAGGTGAAATATATTGAGCGCTACATCGCTGAACGGAAAGCTCACCATATTAATCACCGGACATTGCAAAATGAAATGTCGGTGCTGCGAGCCATTTTAGCGCGGGCGGGAAAGCACAAGCTGGCTGATCCCGATAATGCCCGCCTGAGTAACCGGGCATTGGGTATCGCTGAGACGAGCCGCAAGGGAATGAAAACGGCGTTGACACCGGCCGCGTTCCGGGAAATTTTTCAGCAGGTGGAACAAAAAGACCGGCGCGTGGCAGCGGTGATGCAACTGGCTTATGTACTGGGGCTGCGCACCAAAGAAGCAATCGAAGCCTATAAATCGTTAGCGACCTGGAAAAAAGCGCTGGAAAACGGGCATACCTCTGTGCGGGTGGTGTTCGGCACCAAAGGCGGACGTCCAAGACAAACGGTCATACTGGATCGGGAAGCCCTGCAACACGCGATTGCTTATGCGGAACGCGAGCAGGCCGGGCGTAGCGGCAAATTGATTGATAAGCCTACTATCACCCAGGCCATAGATCGCTATCGGTATATTGTCAGAAGGGCAGGACTGAGCGGCAAGAAAGCCCCACACAGTATGCGCTACCATTTTGCCCAGCAATCTGGTGAACATTACACCGCGCAGGGCTTCAGCGAGCAGGAAGCACAGGCCCTGGTCTCGATGGATTTGGGGCATGGCGATGGGCGCGGGCGCTATATCCGGCAGGTGTATTACCGGAATATTGAGGGCGAATAAAAGTGTACTGATTTATACACGACCTGACCTTATGGTAGGTGCAATACAACTGAATCTTACATTTGGCTAACCATTCATCATCTATCTCTAACTTATTTTTGCCCGTGCGACCTGAAGTCGTATGAAGCGTTGTTCACCACGAGAAGTGAACCACCTGTATCACCAGGTGACCCTAGGATTCTGAATAAAGCAGCGGATCCGACAATGTAACGAAATTCGGCCACAAGGCTGAATGGGAATCGAATCGTGAGAGGAGATTCTTCCTGATAACCACAGATTGGGTAAGTGCTAGGGTGTCAGTATGATGAACATATGTGAATCCATGTAAGGTACGTTATATGAGAAACAGCGGAAGTGGTTAATACGCTGTGGCCAAAATGGCAACGAGAGTTGGAAAGAAGTTGGGCAGTACTCTTTCGTGATCGATAAACTCTCCGTACTAGAGTGGGCAAATGCCTGACGCGCCTGAAGATCAGCGCGAGGGTGTTTTATACCAATCGCCATTGAAGATGCTTGATTTCTTATTCAAACCAGATCATGCTTGCAACCATGAAAATTCCTCTGACACCAGAACAAAAACACGCCCTTGAATTGATGCATGATACTACTCGCGACAGTCGAGTCTGTGATCGCATTAAGGCGGTGCTTTTGGCCTCAGAAGGTTGGACTGCTCAGATGATTGCACAGGCCTTGCGTATTCATGAAAGTACGGTCAGCCGTCACCTGAAAGATTTTATCGCGCAGGAAAAGCTCACCCCAGAAAATGGCGGCTCTGAAAGCCATCTCTCTGCCGAACAAACCGCCGCCCTGATTGATTATTTGACCGCCAATTTGATGCATACCACAACCCAAATTGTGGCCTATGTCCAAGCCCGTTGGCAGGTTTCTTTCAGCGTGGGCGGAATGACAAAATGGCTTCACCGGCAAGGTTTCAGCTATAAAAAACCCAAGGGTGTTCCTCATAAATTCGATGCGCACAAACAGCAACAATTTATTGATGACTACAAGGCGCTGAAAGAGGAATCCGATAGAGCGATTGTGGAAGTATATGAATGAGCAAGTGCGTAACAATATCTATTTTCCGGATGCGAAGACCTTCCGTGAAACTCTTCGTCACTTTTTTCATGTCACTTTGCCAGAAAAAGCGAAAGAGCTCACGACTCGACTGACTGATAATTTTCAGATTTTAAAACCTGCATCTTCAAGTTAGATTGGTATAACGTTTTTTTTATGGGTGATCCGAAGCCGTTTCAAGGCGTAATGAATAGCCGATTGTGAGACACCTAAACGTTTTGCTCTTTCCCATTGATAGTCATCGGGAAAGTTTTGGACATCCGCAATGAGCACCGCATCAGGGATTTTCGTGGCGGGTTTATCGCGGGTCATGCAAGGTTCTATCTTATTGCACCACCGAAACAAGGTGCGCATGGAGATTTCAAAATGGGCACTCGTTTGTTCGAAAGTCAACGAATGCTTGTCTTTGTATGCCAGTACCCGCTTTCGAAAATCTAAGCTGTAGCCCATCTCGTGTTATGCCTTGTCGTCTAGGGGTTAGGTATTATGTCATATTAATATGATTTGGCTATATCATCCACACAGCAGATTGAAGATTCTGTCTCCGAGAGAATATTGCAGCGAGTTAAAAATGAAATGGCGATTACACAAAATGGTAAACAAGGTCCCTGCAAAAATTGGCAAACGTAGTATTGATAGTTTTAGCACGCGCGATCTTCTTGTACCTATCAAAGTAGTTGAGGCTATAGGACGTCTTGAAGTGGCTTCACGTATTCAGCAGCGTACTAATGCGATTATGCGTTATGCAGTGCAAAGCGGTTTGAGCGATTACAACCCGGCCCAGGAGATGGCAGGAGCAGTTGCTTCAAGCAATCGTGTCTATCGTCCAGCGCTTGATTTGAAACGCTTACCTGAATTACTCCACCGAATTGTATTTGCCCCCACTAAAACGGGCATTTTTAACTGTCCCTATTAAGAGCATGATATTCTCTCGGTGATAGCAATTTTAGCTAATTTTGCTAGAATCCAAGGTCATTTCTATGAATCGTATTGAGTATATTATGAACAAAGTGATTATAGAAGAGATCAAGCAAGCTCTTACCTCGGCTCCACGTAACGGATTTATGGCTGAACTTCACTTACAGTCTATTAAGTATGCTGAAGAGTTAGGCAATATAACAGCAAGAGAATTCTGTGAAGAGTTAGGTCTTAAACCTAGCTACGGGCACAGAGTTTAGCAAGATGAGAAATCTTACGATTCGACTCAAAGTTGCTGGTCTAGTTACGGAGAAAATCTAATCACTATGCTCATTGATAACGTAACGACCAAAGTCTCAGATACACTTACCGATACGATTCAACTGAATGATAAGCTTTCCGTCATGATGGGGCTTTTTTCTATCTACGCCTTTGATCATCTCAAAGATTCTTTAAATAAGATAGATTCGGCTCGATTGCTCTTCTCGCAAGCCAAAGGGTTTGATGCTCAGAGCATCACTTCACCTTTTGGTTCGCTCAATGGTTCAGAACTAGAAAACAAAATCCGCAATCAGCTAAACCAAAAAGCAATAGCAAAAGAGTTTGCCCGTTGGTTAGAGGAAAAAGTTGCTGTGCGTTTGGTTAAACAAGCAGGAGCGTTCATCAACACATAATGCACGTTTCTTCATCTTCAAACTCAGTAGCGATTAATGGTGCTCAATTTAACGGTCAAGGCATAGGTCTAACTGAGACAAATGGTTTTGATATGATCGGCCTCGCTAACTCTGAACAAGCGAAAGAGCTACTTGGTTTTTTCAATAGGGTAAGCGAATCAGTCAGGCAGATAATTCAAAATTGGTCATTGAACATTATTACAATAGTCAATGGTTCAACATTGGAAGTTTGAAGAACAATGAGAACAAATTTTTGAACGATTTTTCGCTGAAAAATGTATCAAACATCAATTTTTTTGAACTGTATCAGAATTTTATTTCTATGATTATAAATTTAGAAGTAAGCCACCTGTCTCATACTTATGTCCCTCTAAATACACATATATTTAAGAATGACTTATTGAGTCATTCTTTTAATCAAGAGATTAACGTTAATCGAAAGTTTATCCTTAATAAAATTAAAGAGCTTGAATTAGAACTTAATGCCATAAAAAAGAAGATTAAGGATGAAACGCAAATGAAAGAAAAGTTAGCGTTGAACTTCAAAGCTAAAAATATTAAAGATGAATTGTCAATCTTAAAAACAAGTATTTTAAATATAATTATAGTAGGTGAAAAGGATGCCAATTTATAAAGATATAGGCAATGATAGGCTGGCAGCTATTGAGTGGGCAAGTAAAAAGCTTGATAACTCTATTGATAGACCAAATATGAATAGTAGAGGTATCTCGGAAGCCTTAGATGACAAAATAATGGGAGATGTAGCAACCATTGCAGTGTGTAAGTATCTCCGAGAAGTGGGTTTTGCTGCAATTGCTTATGACCAGATTAGAAACGATGATTTTAAAAATCCAGATCCCGGGTGGGATGTTGCAGTTTCGAAGGATAAGAGATTACTAAATCATTGGGCTAACATGACTGATGAACCTACAATTGTCCCTAGCTTTGCATTATCCGTATCTGTAAAATCATCTAGATTACCAAAGGGTGATGATATCTATAGTGCTATCCAAAGAAGAGATTTTAAGATTTTCAACTTAAATAATAATCAAATTTCTTTAGATTTAACTGCTGATATTGAAACTCAGGTTTACTATGAACTAGAAAAAACTCAGTTGCATAACTTACAAGTAATGCATCGAGATGTTGTTGAGGCAACTCTTGATAGAAAAAATTGTAAAGTAATAGATGAAAAATTAATGATACATTTTCGGTATAGTCAATGTATCTTATCAAGGTGGAACTTTTCTCAGGATATTATCACGAAGACCAATATGAGACTTCAAAAAAATCAGGGCATCACTTGGAGTTCTTTTGGGAAAAGTATGTGGATTGCACCTCTGTTGGAAGGTTACTCTTTTCAAAAGATTGGCATCTTAAATGATAAGCTAAGTAAATTGACTGTTAGGTAATGTGCATATTTTGTAATGGCTTTGTAAATGTTTTGAGGGGTTGATGTGGAAAAAATTATATTAAGCAATGAAGAAGCATCTAGTTTGAATGTTACAGAAATGAATATTCAACAGATAAAGAACCTCTTTCCAGAAGCGTTTTCTGAAGGAGTGATCGACTTTGATACTTTAAGATCTCTTCTTTTAGAAAATGGTGCCAAAATATACGATCAAAAAGAAGAACGTTTTGGTTTTACTTGGGCAGGGAAAAGTAGAGCAAGGCAGATTGCACAAACAGTATCGAATGGAACTTTAAGACCTTCTTTTGAGAATTTTAACTCTGATTTCTTTTCAGATAATGTCTTTGTAGAAGGCGATAATCTCGAAGTTTTAAAGTTGTTACAGAAATCATATCATAAATCAATTAAATTGATCTATATAGATCCACCATATAACACTGGCAAAGACTTTGTATATAAAGACAATTTTCATGATAATTTAACAAATTACTTTAAGCAAACAGGTCAGTTGGATGAGTTTGGTAGAAAGTTAAGCACAAACTCTGAAACATCAGGACGCTATCACTCAGATTGGTTATCTATGATGTATCCAAGACTTAAGCTTGCGAGAAACCTTTTATCAGAAGATGGTGCAATATTTATTTCTATAGATGATGGTGAGCAAAGTAATCTTAAACAAATATGTGACGAGATATTCGGAGAAGACAACTTTGTTAATAATATAATTTGGCAGAAAAAATATTCTCCACAAAATGATGCCAAATGGTTGTCCGATAACCACGACTTCATACTCTGCTATGCGAAAAACAAAAGTATCTGGCGACCAAATTTATTAGCTAGGACAGATAAACAAAATACGGCATACAAAAACCCTGACAATGATCCTCGTGGTGACTGGAAGTCAACTGATTTATCAGTCAAAACTTACTCTCTCAACAATGATTATGAAATAACTACGCCATCTGGACGTATTGTAACACCGCCTGAATCAAGATGTTGGAGTGTAAGTAAAGAAAAGTTTGCAGAACTTGTTGCCGACAACAGAATTTGGTTTGGGGCTTCTGGTAACAATGTCCCCTCATTAAAGAAATTTATAACGGAAGTAAAAGATGGTGTAACACCTCTAACGCTATGGACTTATGAAGAGGTAGGGCATAATCAAACAGCCAAACAGGAGCTAAAAAAACTCTTTCCAGATTCAAAAGAAGTATTCGATACACCAAAGCCGGTATCACTGATTAACAGAATTATCGACATTGGTTCTGACAAAGATTCAATCATTTTGGATTTCTTTGCAGGCAGTGGTACTACAGCTCATGCTGTGATGGAAAAAAATAGCAAAGATAATGGAAAAAGACGATTTATAACGGTTCAATTACCAGAACCTACAGGAAAAAGTGAGTTCAAGTTTATTTCAGATTTTACTTACGAAAGAATTTCAAGAGCAAGTAAAGCTCTTGGTTATAAAATTCCAATGAAATTTAGACTTGATTCTACCAATATTAGAACTTGGGACGCAGACTTTGACAATCTAGAACAAGTGCTTCAACAAGCTACCAAGTCAATCAAAGATGGTCGTTCTAGCGAAGATGTTTTATATGAAATCTTCCTAAAATATGGCTATGAATTAACCACACCAGTAAAAACTGAAACTGTGAACGGTAAAACCGTCTTTATAGTTGGTACAGGTGCTTTGATTGTTTGCCTAGATGATGAAATCACGACTGAAACGGTAGAAGGTATCGCCAAGCTGAAAGCTGAGTTAGCCCCTGAAACGACTCAAGTAGTTTTCAAAGATGAAGGCTTTGCTGATGATAGAGTTAAAACCAATGCTATTCAGATCTTGAAACAAGCTGGAATCGAAGATGTTAAGAGCATTTAAGGGATAAATTATGTCTGAAATGAAGATAAAGTTTAATCCTGATCTAGCGCATCAAAAAGATGCGATTAATGCGGTAGTAGGTATATTTGAAGGACAGGAAACATTCCAATCTAATTTTTCTGTTTCATTAAATACGCTTGCTAATGAGCAGTTAGGCTTATTCGCAAAGAACAATGATATTGGTGTTGCAAACGCTCTTACTCTTTTGCCAGAAGAATTGTACGAAAACACACGAAATGTCCAGATTATTAATGGATTATTGCAAACTGAAACATCAAAGCAAGCTCTTCCAAGTCTCGATTTCACAATTGAGATGGAAACTGGAACGGGTAAAACCTACGTTTATCTGCGTAGCATATTTGAACTGAATCAACGTCATGGACTAACCAAGTTCATCATTGTTGTTCCTTCTGTTGCGATCAAAGAGGGTGTTTATAAATCTCTGCAAATAACAGAAGAGCATTTTAGAAAAGAGTATAAGAATGTCCAGTATGATTACTTTGTATACGACTCTTCTAAGCGTGAGCAAGTAAGAAACTTCGCAACAAATGATTATATCCAGATCATGGTAATCAACATTGACGCTTTTAGTAAGTCTTTCATTGATCCAGAGAAAGAAACTACTGCAAACTTGATTCACCGAACCGATGATCGATTGAACGGTATGAAGCCAATTGAGTTCATTCAAGCGACTAATCCAGTTGTTTTGATTGATGAACCTCAATCCGTGGCATCTACAGCGAACCGTAAAAAAGCAATTGCTAGTTTAAACCCTCTGTGCACATTCCGTTATTCAGCAACACTGACTGAAAAGTTTAATTTACTTTATAAGCTTGATTCGATTGATGCTTATGCTCGACAGCTTGTTAAACAGATTGAAGTTGCGTCATTGGAAGTTAAAGACCATCACAATCAAGCTTATATTAAGTTGATTAGTGTCGATAACAAAAAGTCACCAATCACAGCGAAGGTTGAGATTGATGCTCAAACCAAAACGGGTAAGTTACAGCCACGTAAGACAATAACAGTTAAGAGTGGAACGGATTTATTTGAAGCTTCAGGTGGTCGCACAGTGTACGAAGGATATGTAATCAATGACATTTATTGTGAGGAAGGTAATGAATATATCGATTTTACAAGCCGTGATGACATTATCGAGCTAGGACAAGCAATCGGTGAAGTTGATCAAGACACTTACAAGCGTTTGCAAATCTCTAAAACTGTTGAAGAACATCTAGAAAAAGAACTTAAATTTTTCAAAAAAATTACTACTGGCGTTGATGTAATGGATCACTCTAAAGTGATGAGTCAGAAAGGTATCAAAGTTCTTAGCTTGTTCTTTATCGACAAAGTAGCAAACTACCGTGGCTATACAAAAGATGGTGTGCCGATCCAAGGTAAGTTTGCACAGTGGTTTGAAGAAGAGTTCATTCAACAACTTAGAAAACCAAAGTATCGTGTCTTATACCCGTCTATTTGGGATAAGGATAGTTCAGGTAAGCTGGTTTTGAATGAGCAAGCCTTAAAAGAATTGGCAAGTTCAGTTCACAATGGCTATTTTGCTCAAGACAAGAAAAAAGATGCAACAGGAAGTCCTCTTTTCGCTGAATCTAAGTTAGCGGCTAATGGTGAAGGTGGTAAAACTGCTGCTGATGAATCAGCCTATAACTTGATTATGAAAGATAAAGAGAAGCTACTTTCTATTGATGAGAAATTACGCTTTATCTTTAGCCACTCAGCACTGAAAGAGGGTTGGGATAACCCTAACGTATTCCAGATATGCACGTTGAACGAAACCAATTCGGTAATGAAGAAACGACAAGAGATTGGTCGTGGTTTGCGTTTAGCAGTAGATCAATCGGGTGAACGTGTTCCTTACGGCTTTGAAGTTAATACTCTTACTGTTATGGCGAACGAATCTTACGAGCAGTTTGTATCAGAACTTCAAAAAGAAATTGAGAAAGAAGAAGGTATTAAGTTTGGTGCTATTGAAAAACATCAATTTGCTAATATCCTTATTTCTAAGGAGTTTGATAAAAAAGAGTTTCTTGGTGCTAAAAAATCAGAAGAGATCTACCAACATCTAGCCGATACAGGTTACATCGACAAGAACGGTAAGATCCAAGATTCACTTAAGGCTGATCTAGCTGATAACTCAGTGAGTCTTCCGGACAGTGTAAAAGAATACTCTGATGCAATTTTAGCAACACTCACCAAAGTGTCTAAAGGCTTGAGCATTAAGAAGCATGAAGAGAAGAAGACGGCAACTCTGCGTGAAGATAATGGTAAGCAGGTTGTTCTTGGCGATGATTTTAAGGCTCTTTGGGATCGTATTAAGTATAAAACGACTTATAGAGTAGATTTTAGCGTTGCTGAATTAGTTGAAAAATGTATCAAAGAAATTTGTGCGTCAGTCGCTGTAGCGAGTGCGAAATTTGAATACAAGAAAGTCAAAGTTGCTATAACAGAAGCGGAACTTGAAACATTTGATGAAGAGTCAAAGATTCAATACTACCGTAATAGAAACTTCCAATTGCCTGATGTTGTGACTTATCTAGAGTCAAATACAAACCTAACGCGTAAGACCGTAGTTCAAATCTTGCTTGGCTTAGGTGACAAACTGGAAGCGTTCAAGAATAACCCTCAACGTTTTATCGAACTGGCTAGTGAAGTGATCCGTAAACAAATGCGTCTCGCAATTGTCGATGGTATTACTTACCACCGTATCGGTGATGAAGAGTATTATGCTCAAGAGTTGTTCCAAGAAGAAGAGCTCACGGGCTACCTCAAGAATATGGTAGGAGCAAATAAGTCTGTTTACGACTACATCATTTGTGATTCAGACACAGAGATCGAATTTGCTGAAAAACTTGAAGCATCGTCTGATGTTAAGCTTTATGCAAAACTACCTGCTTGGTTCAAGATTGATACCCCTCTAGGCAGTTATAACCCCGATTGGGCGGTTTTAATCGACAAAGAAGATGGTATGGATGATCAGCTCTACTTTGTAGTAGAAACGAAATCTAGTATCTTCTCCGATGATTTGAGAGCGTCTGAACAGGCAAAAATTAACTGTGGTATGGCTCACTTTGAAGCATTGTCGAAAGATAAAGAGGGTAATGCTCTTGAGAATCCTGCTAAGTTCGTCAAGGCTGATTCTTATGATACTTTCGCAACACACCTAGAAGAATAAATGTAATGGGTAGTCACATCGTGGCTACCAATTTTACAGAATGAGAATGATATGGAATTCAAAAAAATTCAAAACATTAAACAACTTGTATGTTTGGGCCGATGCAAAGTTTGAAGTCATTGGAATAAACCGTACGAGATTCAGTTCGCCAGTCGGCCCTCTCTGTCAGCTGTATTAGCTCAAACTCGATCTGATGAGATGGACGTCCCGTATGGCGTCAATTGTACCAAAATGAAATAAGCATATTCATTTTATGGGAGCGTCCATCATGTATCATAAAATTCTCGGTATTGATCTCGCTAAATCTGTTTTTCAGCTTTGTTTGCTTACTGGTTGTAGTTGCCCCCACTAAAACGGACATTTTTAGCTTGCCATATTGAGAGCCCGATACTCTCTCGGTGACATCATTTTCAACCACACTGTGTGGATGGTGGTTATTATATACATTCTGTTCCGGTAAAAAACCTGTCTCAACAACTATAGCAGAATCAACATAACCTGACATATTCAATATGTTCCGTAAACAACTCATCAACTGAACATCTTTTTTGCCTCCTTATCGCTTTTGCTCCGCCCCATTTGTGTCAAATCCGGGCTATAAGCGGGAAGCCATTCCAGTTGACATCTGCTGTCTGCTATCGCTTGTGTCGTGTCATTCCGTTTATGGAAAGGCGCATTATCCATCACTATCACTGCTCCGTGTGGAAGCTTTGGCAGCAAATCTTGCGTCATCCACGTATAAAAAACATCGGCATTAATATTCTCGGTAAATAAGCTTAAGGTGACGAAGGTATTTTCGAGAATGAGCGAAGCTTTCTCGGTTATGGAGGTGGTGCAGCGGCTGAAGGTTATCCATTTACTGGGGGACTGGCCGGTGTCGGAGACTCCATCCGGTCAGGTGGTGTGTGTGTTTTTTCCGTTAACCGTCATGATTTATGACGCCGGGGACAGAAAAGTGCTCGGTGGCCGGTTTTATGACGAAATTGTCTGGGCGCAGCCGGTGACGCTGGCCTCAGCGCGCCTGTCACTGGAAAAGCGACAGCAGCAGTTGTGTCAGTCGGCGGTATTTGAGCAGAGCTGGCAGAATATCCCGGCCGCCCGGGCATTGTGGCATGAGGCGCACTTACTGTCGCTGCATGGGGTTTCGCCCCGTTATCAACAGTGCCGTGAAGTGCAGGATATTCTCCGGCACAGCACGACAGTCAGTATTTAACGTGTGAGATATTACTATGGCACCTTTACGTTTAACCGTCTGGCAGGTGATTGCCGGCACGCTGCTGAAACGGCATTTTGGCCTGAACCTGAATGATACGGCCCTGTGTGATGCTGACACGGTGGCTGAACTGATGGCCAGTGGCGTCCAGCCCTTTGAAGCCATCAATGCGTTGGTGGATAAATACGATTTAACCCGGCTGAATGCGCAGGGTATCCAGAGCAGTACACCGTATCTGGGTATTCATGATGAACTGAGGGCGATTTTCGACAGCGGTATTACCGAAACGCTGCTCAGTCAGGACACCGGGTCACAGCCCGAATAACCTATTTTTCAATCACCCATCGGGGGAGCGGTGCCCTGATGGCGCGGTTCCTCCGGTTTATGCTTATTCATCCAATGAGGAACCTGACCATGGCAGAATGGTATACTAATCAACTGGACATCACCGGTAAGTCGGTGTGTATTGACGTAATGCAGCAATGGGTCTGCGGGGAAGAACCCCCCCGTTACCGCCAGGCGGTACAGCAAAGCCTGCGGCTGTTTCTGGCCGGCTGTGCGGGGATACTGAAACCGACTAAACCGCAAACCTATGCGCCTTACCCGGCACTGGTGTGCGGCACGGCGGCGCCGACGGCACAGAACCTGGCCTTTGAACAGTGGCTTAAGTTGTTGCAGGATAATGTGCCGTTAAACAGTGACAACATTAAACGGACCGATAACCTGTACCGCCAGTCCTGTCTCAGCCTGGTGCGCTGGGACAATGTACCGGCGCCGGCGCGTGACATTATCACCCGTCTCCTGACCCGCCAGTATACCGACTGGTTTGGCATGGTGGGCTGGTCTGAAACTATCGATATCGGCGCGTGCTGGGATAAGCTGAACACTTACCCTGAATCGGCGCAGCCCTGCGATATGCTGATGATAATGCCGACCTGCCTTGCCACCGAGATTAACGGCAACAGTGGCTTGCTCAAAGGCATCGCGACTCCGGCGCAGTTTTACGACGCGCAATACGGTATGGAATGGCCGTTGGGTCACCATGTCCGCTGGGAGCGCCGGCATGTCAGCAGCCTGACCGTGCGCTTTGATTCCCCCTGGGCACCCCCGTCGGCCGAACTGATGGGCGAGCTGTCATCGGTGTTTGACTGTGAAATCCGCCACTGGTACAGCGAACCGTCAGGAAGCCTCAAAGGTTACGATTGCTATGACCAGGGTGAGCATGTGGACAGTGGCAACGGGCTGTCAGGACGGGAGAACCGGCCTGCGCTTTATCTGGTCAACGATGACAAACGGGCGGTGAACCTGCCCGTGCCGGCCATTGCCGTTGGGCAGTAACGCATTGCTTATTTAAACTATACCAACCGAATGGGGAAGCACGTTCCCCTTTCGGGACGCGTTTTCCTTTTTCTTTTTTTGTTCTTCAGGGAAAACAGGTGATGGCATCTCAACCCGATTATCAGAAAGACTTTATTTCTTTGTTTAACCAGACGGCACGTGACCACCGTCGTTATCAGGTTTTTCAGGATTTTTGCAATTGTGCAATGACCGCCATTCACAATAAATACCATTATTGTGAGGCGCTGGAGCAGTATTACCTGAAAACCATCAATAAGTACGAACGGGAGGATGTTGACCGGATTGTAGAACTCTTTTCCTGTACCGTGCTGGGACTGGCGCAGGAACCCGGTGATTTTCTGGGCAGTGTGTTTATGGCGCTTGATTTAGGTAATAAAGAACTTAATCAGTTTTTTACCCCCTGGTGCGTGGCCAGAATGATGGCGGAGATGCAGTTGCAGGATGTCTCTGCACGCTTGCAGGAGAAACCCTTTGTCACCCTGTACGAGCCGGCCTGTGGGGCGGGTTGTATGACGCTGGCCGCTGCCGACGTCTTGAGAGCGCAGGGGCATGATCCGTTATGCAGTCTGTGGGTATCAGCGATTGATATTGATCCGCTGGCCGCGGTGATGGCCTACATCCAGCTTGCCCTGACCGGCATTCCGGCCGCGGTCACCATTGGCAATGCCCTGCATGATGGCGGCAGTCAGCGAACCCGCTATACACCGGCACATTATCTGGGTAACTGGTCGAACCGTTTACGGGAGCATCAACAGCCACAGGCAGCCTGAATTTTTCTCAGTATTTATTCTATTGTTCTCATGCGCCTTTCGGGGCGCTTTCTTACTTTTGAGTAGTATTAATGCATTGATTTATAATTAGAATTAAAGTGACCCGGTAAATGAATCCATGGATGAATCGGGTCAGTTTAATTTTCATTTTCGCAAAAAGAGTTTCTCCTTGTTTCCGATTGGGATCCACCGACACTGAGCCCAATTTGAACCGAAAGAGGAAAGACCATGTTTGAACGTTTTAAATCGCATTTTGCCCGCCAGTCTGCCACACCGCAAAAATCCCCCGAGCAACAACCGGCCGCTATTCGTGACAGCCGGGGCTATTTCCGGCCGCAATCGGCTGACGAGTTACTGGCAACGCCCCTGCGCCGCCAGTGTCTTCAGCAATTATGGCAAAACAGTGCCTTGCCGGAAGGGCTGTATCAGCGTTTCTATCTTGCACCGGTGAAGCAATTACTGGGCAGTGTCCAGCAAGTACCCGCTACGTCGGAAGGTGACTGGTCAGGGGCAGGGGGATTTGCCGACCTGACGCTGCAATTTACCACCTGTGCCGTGCGGCTGGCGAAAGGGCATCTGTTACCACCGGGGGCGGCACCCGAAACGCAGGCGGCACAGAGCCTGTTGTGGCAGGCGGTGGTGTTCTGGGCGGCGTTGTTTTACCACCTGCCGTTATTGCGGCAGCTCGAAGGAGAACTGGAAGACGGGCATGTCTGGCAACCGGGCATGGGTATCCCCGATAAACCGTTTCGTTTCCGTTTTCGCGCACCGGAGAACATACCGTCGGTTCCGCAGGAAGTGTTGCTGGCTGCCTGTTTGTTACCAGAAAAAGCCATGATGTGGCTGGTGAGCGTACCGGCAGTCTGGCATTGTCTGATGCAGCATCTCAATGGGCGTCCCTCCACTGTTCCGCTGATAGATACCTTACTTCAGGATGCGGCCGGGCAGGTTCATTCCCCTTTGTGGGTGAAACCGACGGTTTCGCTGTCTCCGGTGACGGAGACGGCGTTCTCTGCCGACTGTAACTCTGTGCCGGAAACGGCATCTCCGCCTCCCGTCAGTGATATAACAAGCCCGCTGCCATCTCCCTCTGACGATACCCTGACATTATTATCCTTATTTCAGTCACCTGATGGGTCTTCGCCGCAAAATCAGGGAAAAAGTCACCCCCCTGCCTCGAAACTGACCAAATGGTCAAAACGGGAGAAAGAAAGTATTGCCCCTGACAGTCACCTGCATTCATCATTTAAAGATAAATAATTCAAACAGTTATTTTTATTTTATTGCCGCGAATTGTTTTTGGACAGGAAACGGCAGGATGAGCCGAGGAAAAAATAATATGTTGCACACAGCAGAACCCCTCAGTTGGGAAGCGCTATTAGAAGAGTACTTTTTTTCACATATCCTGCGACCGGATACCGAATGGAGTTATCGTAAGGTCACACGGGGTTTTATCCGGTTTATGGGGGAAGCGGTATCACCGGCGCAGATCACTCACCGGGATGTGTTGCGGTGGCGGCGCCATCTTCTGGTGGAAAAAAAGCAGTCGAGCCATACCTGGAACAATAAGGTAGCCCACCTGCGGGCGATTTTTAATTTCGGTATGGCGCAAAAATTGCTGCCCCACACCGACAACCCGTTTAACCACGCCGTGGTTAAAAAAGAGAAGAAAAAGAAGAAGATTTTGAGTCAGTCGCAGATAACCCGTATTAACCTGTTGATGGGGAAGTTTGCGGAAGAAGAAAGAACCGACGTGATGCCACGGGGAGGGCGGTGTGCGCTGTACCCAACCTGGTATTGGTCAACCGTGCTGGCGACATTGCGCTTTACGGGGATGCGCCAGAACCAGTTACTGCACCTGCGGCTGCGGGATATTAACCTGGAAAGCAATTATATTGAACTGGGGCTGGAAGGCAGTAAAAACCACAGCGAATGGGAGATACCGATTATTCCGCAACTCAAACCCTGGCTGGCACAACTCGTGGCAAGGGCGATGGCTGCCGGTGCTGAAGGCCACGATCCAATTTTCGATCTCAGCCGGTTAAGTGTGCCGCACCCCAGCCGGCTTTCCCGTTACCAATATGATATCAATCGGGAAAAACAACAGCTCCGTTCTTTCTTTCGTCGGCTGTCCAGGGAGTGTGATTTTGCCGTCTCGCCTCACCGTTTTCGCCATACCGTGGCCACGACGCTGATGAAAGCGCCGGATCGGAACCTGCCGTTGGTGAAAAGATTACTGGGGCATCGTAATGTCGCGACCACGATGGAGTACATTGATCTCGATATGGAAGTGACGGGGAAAACACTGGAGCGGGAGCTGGGATTGTACACCGATCGTTCTGATGAGCCTGCCGGTGAGAAGGAATAAAGCGGATTAAAAAAATCAGGGCAGATCGCAGGATGGATTAAGGAGGAGATAGCGTGAGCTGCCCTGCATCAACAGTGATGGGATGGAAAAAAGCGTTCATGCTGATCCGGTATCCCGTCGTGAAGTTTTCACCTGACTTGACATCAGAATCAATTACTGAAATCATTACCTTAAACAAGAAAAGGGCAACTGATAAAACAGCCACCCTGTCATCTTGTCTTAAATGTTCTTATCGACTAAACAGTACAAATTGAACTGATTAGGCTTTAACATTTAATTAACTATTGATTCTTTTTCGCGCTTTTGTCAGGAAATTTAATAACCTAGGACAAACCCGCATGGAAATTTGGTGCCCGGAGGCGGAATCGAAAAACATTGTAACTCGTTGAATATGCAAAGTCTATAACCTGACTTTCCTTTTATGCCCCTTTTAATGCCCCCAGATTTTTTTGCTTACCGTTTCTTTTTTATCTAACTGATTTTGCTTATTTATATCATTCATTGTGCGCTTTTTAATCATCTTAAAGCAAAAAAGCCGTGAGGGTTAAAAATGGTCAAATTGGGCTGCCATTTTACACTCAGGGCTTGATATAAAAAATGTTCATTTTTACGACATCGATCACAAATTGAAGCGGGTTATTCCTGTGGCTTAGAGCGGGCTTTCCTTTCTAATAATTCACCAGTATAAGAATCGAAATAACGGCTTGGCCAGATTTCTGAGGGATGGATACCGAGATAATTTGCGATAATCCACTCGCCTTTAGGCCACTGCCTGCTGAGTGCATTTGCTAATGTTGATGAACTGAGTCCCGCTTCACGAGAGACCGCCGCTAAGGTTGTACCGCGCTTACGTAATGCAGCAATAATATCGGCCTGATGCCAATCATTCCTAACGTTATTATTCATTCCTGCTACCCCTTTCCATTAATTAATATTGATGGTGGCGATTCAGACAGGGTTAGCAGACCGGCGCTTACTCCGGCGAGACGTGAGTCTCCCCCACCTGAATCGCCATAGAAAAGGCGAATGCAGGCACACTGGTAAAACATCTTACCAGTGTATAAGCGCACAAGGCTGCTAAACCTTGACCATTAGATTGTGCTAATGGCGGGAATACTTTAACTGATTGTTTTATCTAACTCAATAACTGAACGGCTAAGTTTAACAGCTATAAACCCGCTCTACATAACGCCCGCGACCATCACCGTGCCCTAAATCCATTGATACCAGTGCTCTTGCTTCCTGACGGCTAAACCCCTTTTGTTGGTAAAAATTAAGCGCATCCTGCGCCCACGCATAGCGCAGACTATGAGGAGAATAGCGGCCTGTTAAACCAATCTTTGTGGTATGCGTCCGCCAGTAATTCATGGCTTGTTTGAGATCCGGTTTATCAATCAACCTGCCGCCACGTTGTTCTGCAATAACAATCGCCTGTTCAACAGCCTCTTTCACCGCTGCGATATCCAGTACGCGGGTTTGCCTTGGCCGGCCGCCTTTTGTACCGAAGACAACATGCAGTTTCGGTTCTGATTGCTCTAACTGTTTACGCCAGCTTTTCAATGAAGCACTGCATTGCACCGCTTCCTGAGAACGTAATCCCAGCAATCGGGCGAGTTTCAGTGTGACGGCAAATCCAACATCACGTTCTAGTGCCTTCTGATAAACAACCTGAAACGTGGCATCAGGGATCGCTTGTTTTGTTCCGGCGCGGCTGGTGCCGCTTAATCCCAATGCCTGATTGCTTAAACGCGGCGAGGTTTCCAGCTTCTCCCGACCTGCCATGCGAAAGATATTACGCAGTGCAGCCATTTCATTTTGCACCGTTCGCTTGGCAATCCCCTGAGACAAACGGGCATCAACATACTGTTCCACATGCTTGGCTTTCAAATTCTTAAGGCTTTTCACCTGAATATTCAGGCTCAATAACAACGCGCCCAAACGTTCGGCGATCTGAATGCGATCATGGCAGGTCTTATGGCTGCCGCCGCCTTGCCGGGCAAAAAATTTTAATTCCTTAATCAATCGACTCATTAGCTTCTCCCGCGACCTATACCTGACAACATGCAATCTCTGGCGCGCGACCATTCTGGCAAAACAGAAAAACCTGCTTTGCCCTTGATCGATATCTGTGCGCCAGAGTGAACGCAAGTTGAGGTATTGCGGGGTATCGGTTGAGTACACGGTACTGCCGCCTGTATGAACAGGTCATCCCCACCGGCGAAAAGCCAGCCTCGATATCGTCAAGTTCTCCTTTTTCAATCTAAAAATGCAGTGTCAGATTCACTGAGTGGTGAAGCAGGCGTGAGCCTGTCAGAGTTGTGTTGCCCTTTAGTTGCGGCGTCACTTTCAGCGGTAACCCGCAAAAAGTGACGCCTTGAGTTTTCAAACAATCAGTAAAGACTATGCAAGTGTTGAAATACCAACGGGTACAGCAAAACGCCGCCAGATTCAATGTCAAACGGTAGTCATGCGTTAATGGTTTAGCGGTAGAACAATTGTCTGTTGAATAATTCAGACAGGGCTAGATAAAAGTATGAACGGATGCGCAAAAGCCATCCAGTTGTTCATTGAAGATAAACAGGATTTATGTTGATTTGAAAAGTCAGTGTATGAACCCACGTTCAACACCCTTCGGCGACAAGATAACAACACCTTTTGGGCGTATTTTTAGTTTAAGAAACCTTCATTATCAGACAAGGGGTTTATGTCTGACAATATCTGCTTCCAAAGGTGGGCAGATGTACCGCAATGCTTGCTCTCCCTTGCAGGCTACGGGAGTTTTCATTCGCCACCCGAAGGCGATCCTGACAGGCGAGGGATCATTTTTGTAGAGAAAGATATTAACGGTCAGACAGGCGAGAGTCAAACCGTTAAGGATTCCTGCCAGCCTGATTTTTGCCTGAATTACCGTGCATATGCCGATGATCCCCCTATATTCTGCCAGCACCAGCCAAAAACTGGATTTAATTCGTTAATTAATTTGATTGATTAATGTGTAGAATAAATGTGCTTTTCTGTTCAGCTATGCATTTTATCTCGCTGAGATTCAGCATGATACTGAAGCCTAATTGATAAAACACAAGTTAAATTCAATGAAAAACAACAAAGAATCGCTTTATCTAAAAGAGCGCGCTTACCTGAGAGAGCTGGCTGAGCACATCGCGAAAGAGTCACCGCATCTGGCTGAGTTTCTGGTTTCCTCTCATGACCCTGATATTGCCCGTGTTTTCGAAGCCTTTGCGTTTTTGATTGCCAATCTGCGGGACAAGCTGGAAGATAATTTTCCCGAAATTGTTCACGGCATTCTCTCCCGTATCTGGCCGTTAGCCCTGTCTCCTATTCCACCGACGACGATAGTACAATTTACGCCCACAGATGATGAACATCAGGGCACTGCCGAGATCCCGATCAGTACATCGGTGTCTGCCAGCCTTAACGGGCAGTTGATCAACTTTAAAACCTGCCGTCCTTTACATATTGAACCGTTGATTGTCCAGGAGCGCGCAGTCAGGAAAACCGGCACTCACAGTGAAATTATTCTGACCCTGTGCCAGACCGGCACGGCATCCCCGGTCTGGCAAAGTGGCGCATTAACTTTTTTCCTTGGCACTGACACCGAAAAGGCCGCCCAGCTCAGTCTGTGGCTGGATCAACATATTTGTGAGGTCAGCCTGAACACGCAGGGCAAGCAGCGAAAGCTGCGCGGTTTTCCTTATGGCTGGCATGATCTGCTTGATAGTCCGGTACTGCCTGTGCCCAAAAATACGTATTCCGGTCTGCAACCGTTGGTGGAATATTATGCACTATCCCAACTGTATAACTTTGTCACGCTGGATATCAGCAGCAGTTGCGCAAAAGTCCCGCTGAATGACGATGGCACGTTTGAGCTGATTTTGCGTTTCGGGGGCGAATTGCCACTGGAGGATGTCGAGGGGGCATTTTTGTTGGGTTGTGTGCCGGCGATCCATCTGGAAAACCAGGCCAGCCCGCCTGTCCGGTTGGAAGCCGGTAATCACCGCTATCCGCTGCCATTGGGGGGATCGGTGTGCTTGTACCGGCTGCGGGAGGTTCAGGTGGTGGTACAGCCCGAAGACAGGGAGCAGCGTGGCACGCCTTATCACTGGCTGCCGATTGAGCAGTTTGTTCCCGCAGGGCGTTTTTTCGATGATGATGCACAGCCCGACACGTTTTACTACCAGCTCCAGACCGAGCAGGATTTTCTGGGCAGGATCCAACATCGGCTGTGTTTTTTTGATTTGACCGGTAAACCGGCAAACAACTTACCTGCCATTGAGGTTTCGTGTTATTTCACTGGCTACCATGAACAGGCGCTGGGATTAACGCAAGATACTATTACCGTGACGCAAGAAAATTCGCCGTCTCATCTCAGCGTCCACAATATCACGCCGGTCACCACTGATTATCCGCCATTGTTACAGGAAAATAACGGCTGGCCGCTGCTTTCCTGTCTTTCCAGCCCACCGATGATGCTGTTTGCCACCGACAGCCTGAAACAGTTTCTCCGGTTGTTTGACCCGTATGCTGACACGCATCGCCCCTTGAGCCGTCAGTTCCAGCAACACATTGACGGCATTGTACAGGTGGAAGAGCGTCTGACTGACCGGATGCGGCGGGGGCGCCCCATTCGCGGGCATTTACTCTCACTGACGCTGAACCCTGATTGTTATCGTAATCAGGGAGAAATGTATCGCTTCTGCCGGTTAATCAATCAGGCACTGGCTTGTTTTATCACCCAATCTTCGTTTGTCATGCTGGAGATTTTCACCCCTGACAGTCACAAGGGGCTATGGCAGTTCTGGCATGTCGATGGGTTACGCCCGGCCATGTAACCGATTAAGGAACGCATGACGTCAACCATAAGGAAAACATTAACATGAAAAGTGGATTACGCTTTGTCTGCCACATCGCCGGTGTGCCGGAAGACACTTTTGCTGTGGGGGAGTTTTCCCTGCAAGAGGGATTATCCGAACTCTTTACCCTGAACATGACACTGGTCAGAACGGGCAACCCGAATCCGTTTAAACCACAGGCAGAGATTGATTTGGCCTCGCTGCTGATGCAGGAAGCGGTACTGCAAATCTTTCACGGGGCAACCGAGCAGCGCAAAATCACCGGCATCACCTCCCATGCGGACTGGGTGGGCACCGATGGTAATAAGACAATCTATTCCGTCACCGTCCGCCCTGCCTGCTGGCGGCTGACGCTCAATCAGGACAGCCGAATTTATCATCAGCAAAATGTGCCGGCCATTTTAAACAGCCTGCTGAAAAAACATCGGGTGAAAGCCGATTCGAAGCTCTACGATGTGCATCAGGAGCGGGAATATGTGACCCAGAAACGGGAATCCGATTATGCATTTTTCAGCCGGTTAGCCGCGGAAGAAGGTATCAGTTTCTGGTTTGAGGATGATACGCTGTTTTTCAGTGACAGCCATCTGGGTATGACCGCTGGCTTACCGCTGCAATACCAGCCCCAGCCGGAAACCGCGCATGGGGTAGATACGATTTATCAGGTACGGTTAGGCGTCGGCATGAGTCCGCAGCGCAGCCTGCACAAAGATTTCAACCCCGAAAACCCGCGCTATCACCTCTCCCATATGCACAGCAGCGAAGGTTTCCGCGATTTTGGTAGCCAGACCCCCTATACCGTGTTTGAAAGTTACGGGCGTTTTCAGAAAGATGCCGCCGCCATCCCATTTTTAAAATACCGGCAGGAAGCGCTGGACAACCAGAAACAGACCGGCAGCGGTAGCAGTAACTGCATCAAACTGATGCCGGGCAAAATTTTCGAGATAAAAAATCATCCCCATAAACTGCTTAATGTTCGCTGGCAGGTGGTCGGTATCAGCCATCACGGTCGCTGCCCGCAGGCATTGGGAAATGATGCCGGTGAAGGCACCACGCTTTCCAACCAGTTCAGTTTTATTTCCGGTCTGGATGATTATCGTCCGCCTTTCCACTACAAGCCTCTGGCAGATGGCGATGAAACTGCCATCGTGGTCGGTCCGGAAGGTGAGGAAATCTTCGTTAATAAAGACGGGGCGATTAAAGTCCATTTTCACTGGAACCGCTATGACCCACCGGATGATGGTGCCTCGTGCTGGGTGCGCGTAGCTCAGGGCTGGAATGGTAACGGCTTTGGTTTTATGGCGATACCCCGTATCGGGCAGGAAGTGATTATCTCTTACCTGAACGGCGATATCGACCGCCCCATCGTCACCGGCTGTGTCTATAACGGCCTGAACCGCCCACCACTGGATTTGCCGGCTCAAAAAACTCGTACCACGTTTAAAACCAAAACCCACAAAGGCAAAGGCTTTAACGAACTGCGCTTTGAGGATGCGAAAGACAGCGAAGAAATCTATCTCCACGGCCAGAAAGATCTGACTGCCCATATCGAAAACGATTCCTACTGGCATATCAAACATGACCAGAAGAGCCGCATCGATAACAACCGTTACCACGATATCCGCGCCGATGACCATCATCAGGTCGCCGGTTCGCGCAAAATCACCACCGAAGGGGATGTCTCCCACCGGATTGCCGGCAGCCAGCATATCCAGACCGGCGACGCGACTGTGATTGACAGCGGACAGGAAATCCACCTGAAAAGTGGCGGCAAGGTCGTACTGGAAGCGGCAGCCGAAATCACGCTGAAAGTGGGTGGCAGTTTTCTCAAAGTCACACCGGGCGGCATTCTCTGCTCACCGATTAATGTTGGACAAGGTTCAGGCGGCAGCGGGCGCGGGGTTTCACTGCAATTACCGGAGGGGGTGGAGCCATTGCCGATGGTGGAATTTCCGGTCAAAAAATATTGTGCATTGCAGGCTCAGGAGAATGCAGCCTGGGTGATTAAATCCCCGCAGGGAGGTCAGTCATGACTGATTCTACCCAAAAAACAAGCTGGGCAACCTGGCTGGGCGGATCTGACAAATCGCCAGTTTACCTGATGATCAACCCGCTTTCGGTGCCTAATCCTGTCAACACGCTCTATGTGAACAACTGGGTTGAACAGGCTTTCCCCCTGTATAGCGGTACATCGCTTGCTCACCTGATGGAGCAGGGACCGTGGCTTATTCAGCCGAAAATGGACTGTCTGTCCACGTTTGCTCGTCTGCTCGACCACCGCGCGTTCAGTGACGGCAGTTGGGGCTGGGCATACCGTAGCGATACGGGCTGGCAGGCACAACTGGATCACTGGCAACGTCACCAGCTCGTGACCCTGCGGGATGAACAGGTCGTCTTCCGGCTCATGGATACGCGTATTCTGCGGGTATTGATGCCCGCGATGCAGCCGACAGACTGGACATCTCTGCTTAACCCGGTCACTGAGCTGATGGTGGATATGCCTGAACCGACGGTTTTTCTTCGACCGACACAATGCCCGTTCAGCCAGATTGAACGCCCTTTTGTACTGGAGCCGCACCTGATTGCCGCGTGGGAACAGTCCGATTTTGCACTGGAAGGACTCGCAAAAACGCTGATGTATGAACTGTGGGAAGCACAGGGCGAACTGGCACTGAAGCGGGATACTCCCGAAGGTACTTTGATCCGTGACCTTGAAAAATGGCTGCGTCAGCACCGCCAACAGGGTTCACGTTTACAGGCGCTGACCCTCCATGACTTTCTGGCAGGAAGCGAGATTGATGCACAACGTACTTAATCAATAAAGGATTTAACCGAATGAGTGACACAGGAAGATTAGATTGTGTTCCCTGCAATACATTCAAACACTGGCTGGAATTTCAGTTATTGGATAGTCAGGGCAAGCCATTAATCGGTATTCCCTATCACCTGAAAAGCCGGGATGGGGTGATCAAGGCCAATGGCGTGACGAATGGTCAGGGGGTTCTGCGGGAAGAAAATTTATCGCCGTTGCCCATGACCCTGCATGTGAATGCGCAGAAACTGGCCGACCAATTGGTTGAAAAACATTCTGTTGCAGCGGTGAAAAATGAAAAAGCATCGGGTTCCTCCCCCGCGATTATGCCGGGCGAACTCAGTGATGGACTGCCGAAGATCGAAGGCTGGACAGAAGAAGCCCTGCAAACAAAATATTACACTGACCGCGAATATCCGGGCATCACGGTGATACCCGAACATAACCGCCGGCATGTGATAGCCGTCGAACGTATTGTGAAACCAGTATTTGCAAAATCCTGCCTGCAACCTTTGGGTTGCACCGATGCGGGTACAGAAACCGAGCCCGCAGCCAATTTTGGTCAATTGCAGGTTTACCTGCCAGCACCCACATCGCAGGCACCCGCAACGGCTTCTGCGGCGCAGGATAAAAACACGCCGCCATGGTATATGGTGCCGATAGGATGGCTGCTTGATCAAGTGGTGCCACCGGCACAAGCCCATCCGCTGGTGTTTCAGGCAATGGAAACGCAGATGGCATTGGGTGCGGCAGTGGGTACGGCGAGTAATAACGATGGATCATGGGAAACCGAAAGCGCTCCGCCACTGATTTCTGAGAAAGAGAAGCTGTTCATGGCCGCCATTGTCTCTTCCACACCGACGGACCGGGCACAGTTAGCCTGGGGGGCTCTGAAACGGGCATTTGGCGCTGACAGTGACACGGCTCAACACCAGCTCGAAAGACTGAAACAACTGGCTGATCAAAAAGGCCGTGCAGAGACCCGTGTTCGCTATCGTTTTGTGGAGGATGAGAAGAGCGGAAAAGTGAAGGTGGTTGGTTACCATACCCGCGAAGGAAGTGGTATGGATACGGTTAAAGTGCGTCACGTGAAGCAAACCGCACCGGGAACATACGAATTTCGGGAGGATGGCGCGGATTCGCCTATACTGGTCTGGTACACTAACGCGTCGTCAATGTATAAGGCATTATCACCGCAGGAATTACCTCAATATTTTAACCAGCGTGGTACGCCAATCAATGTCAACACTGTGCCGCTTGATGATCCGAGCATGACCGGTCAAACACCCGGCCTGGAAATCCCAGAGCAGCCAACGTGGCGGGACGGTGTGATGGGTAACCCGCAGCAAGATCCGAATGAAATGGCGGGGAACAAAACAGAAACGCCAATATCGGATGGAACAGACCGCGGGCCAACGAAGACGACTACACCGGTACAGGAGAGTGATTTCCGAGATTATATTCTGATTTTCCCGATTGAGGGCGTGCCGGCGGTTTATGTTTATTTGAGTAAAATTGAAGAGCTTGATTCAGATAAGTATACTCGTCGCCAATTAGATCGAAAGTTCAAACATGCAAAAGATTTTGGTATTGACAGTACAAGAAAAAATAAAGAAACATTAACTCAGTTTAGGGATGCCATTGAAGAACATTTGAACGATGCTGAAACTTTCGAAAAAGGAACATATTTGTTAGAAAATGGCAGTAAAGTTTTTTTTAATACTAAAACAAATAATGTTGTAGTAATAGGGAATGATGGAATGTTCTTATCCTGTTGGAAATTAAGTCCAGGAACTGCACAATATGAAAATTATATTGAAAAGGATACCTTAAGATGAGTTTAAAATTGATTAACCTTGCTAAATATTTTTGTGCTCATGACATTGATGCTGATGAGTTTACAGATAGATACATTTCTTTATGGATGGATGAAAGAGATAATAATCAATTAGTAATTGATGGCAAAAAAGTTGATGAGGTTAGCTCTTCAATATTTTGTTTTGCAGATATGTATAATCCTGATTCAGATAGAAGACCTTCTGAATTTGATGAAAATGAGTTAAGACTGAAGGTTAAATCTATTTTGCATAAATATAATCTTGATTAAATAACACCTGACGCGCTGCGCTTGTCATCTCCGTGCTACCGGGCTAATACATTAACCCGGTAGCACGGAGAGCTAGAAAAATACCTGCCAGAAAAAATATTTCCTCACCTGCTCCTCATTTTTCTCCTCACTTTTTCCATATATATGCGAAAAAAGTGAGGAAAACGGTGAGCAGTAAAATCCCTCTCCTCACCGCTCCTCACTTTATGACTCACTTTTTAATCTTCATTATTCTGGTTAACAATGCTAAGTTCCTGTCCATTGCGGATAATCAATCTCTCTTGCTCTAACTTGGTCAACCAGCGGCTGAAATTCTTCACATTCACGCCCATAGATTTTAAATCATCACGGACAAGGGCAATGCTGCAATGCTCTTTTAAGGCGGTACGAGACCGGATGCACTGCCACAATACTGTATGATTATCGGTCTTATTGGAAACATGATCGATTTCTTCCTCCTCAACCGGATCACGTGGTCTGTCAATCAGCGCCAATGACGTAATATCCTCACCATCTTTATCGGTAAAAAGTTCAACTACGCGCATGTCATAAGCTTTGGTTTCCGGTTCTTCGGCATCTTTCATTTTGGTGCAGGTGATAACCAACGCACCGCCTCTTTTCCCTTCCCGGTTGATCCGATATTCAACATCCAGCGCCGCACGAAAGGCACTGGAACCTCTTGCGCCTTTGCTTTCATCCTTGCCGGAATGGTGAACCACGAGAATGCTTGCGCCTGTTTTAGCTTTCAGCTCGTCACAACCCCGGACAAACGCGCCCATATCTTTTGAATCATTTTCATCAGCGCCGCCAAAACAGCGGGCTAAGGTGTCCAGAATAATCAGGCGTACCGGTTCGCCTGTTTCAGACTCAACTTGTTGGGCGGCAATCACCAGTTCATGCACTTCGGCAGGCGAGGCCGGAAAAACCGGCGTATTAATCAGATACATACTTTCAACTGCCTGACCGTTGACGATTTCCCATGCTTTGATGCGCCGGGGCACACCAATCCCGCCTTCGCCGACAACGTACAGCACAGAACCCTGAGCAACCTGTTTACCTGCCCATGGCTTACCCGTGGCAATATGACAACCCCATGCGCCTGCCAGAAAACTTTTATATGACCCGCTAGCTCCGTAAATGCTGCATAAGGAATGTGCTGGAATAATACCTTTAACAACATAGTCCAACTGAGCGTCAAATCCTTCTGAGCCAACGGATAGGGGTAATTTTGTCTTACGCTTTGGATAAAGCGTTTCTACATTGTGATAATTGTGGTTTTCTGTTGCGTGACTGTTCATTGATTTCCCCACTTGATACAAATATTTACTGAATGCCTGCTTTGCTGCCTCATTACCATGATGCTGACGATAATCGTCCCAGTCGGCTTTATGCTTTGTAGGCGGTAATGTGACCCAACCATTCACCGCAAGGGCAGCTTTTTCTGCTGAGATCTTGCCGACATTCACTTTGGGTTTGCCGTTTTTATCCAGTTCGTCAGGATGATGCCAGTCATTATCTGCGGCAATAATGATTTTGGTGTCCGGCCAGCGTTCCCGAATGGATTTGGCAACAGAAGATAAATTGCCCTCATCCAGCGCCGCCAGAACAGTGCCTTTATAGAGCTGGCTAACCGTGAGTGCTGTGGCGTAACCTTCGGTGATAATTACCGTCTCCGGATGCTCTTCCAGCACTGTCAAGGGAATAAACGCGCCTTTTTTCTGGCTGCCGGGGAAGAATTTTTTCTCGCCATTGGGTTTAATGATCTGCGCACCGGTGACTTTTTTATCCAGAGTTGTCAGTGCCAACACTGTCGAATTATCAAACAGTAGCCGCTGATCAAGATGTTGCAGACCCTTTGTAGCCAGATAGGGTGATTGCCCGGCGACAGTTTGCGCCATCAGTGCCGCCACTCTTTCGGCAATCGGTTGTGTTGGACAATGGGTTTCTTTGGCTGGCTTGGGAGCTGGCAAAGGTAGTGCCAGTACGTTAGCGACAACTTTTGCCGCCTCAATAACAGAGATCCCGTTGGTTCTTGCCACCAAATCAAGCCCATCACCATAGTTCGGGGTATCACACTGGCGGCAATGCCAGTTGCCATGATGGTGATCATCGATAAAGTGAAAATGGTCAGTACCACCGCAAATAGGGCAAGCGCCATGTTTTCCCTTTACGGGGATATCAATACCACAAGCGGGCAACAGATTTTGCCAGGAATACATAGCTGAGGTTTTGACGGTTTGGATAAGATCAAGCGGTTTTTGGCTGCCTGATGTTTTTTGAACTGTAAATTTGGGGCGAGTTTGGGTATGCTGTGTATCAGCCATAATTTTTACCTTGCTTAATGGTTGTTGGTCAGACGCCTCGTAGTGTTGGTCGCACTTCGGGGCGTTGTGTTTTTATGTTACGTGTCTTATGTCATCTTCTTTTCTGTGTTATGCCGCCCGTGATTCTGCGATACGCTGGGCGATCCAGTCATCAATCTCTGATTCAGTAAAAGCCACTGAACGTGGGCCGATTTTGACCTGCTGCGGGAATTCTCCGTCGCTAATCAGTTTGTAGATCCATGCTTTGCTGTAACTCGTTCTGCGTTGCACTTCTGGCAAACGAATCAGGCTTGTTTTCAATGCTGCCATTGTCATGTCACTTCTCCTGTTACCCAGTCCCTGAAATGTCATCGTGGACGTTGTTTGATGACAGGCGGATTATTTAAAAAGCAAGACTTAATGAACAGCGTTAATTGTTTTTCTTCCGATGAAAATTAACGGGTTGCAAATTGTACTAGCGGTTTTTCCTGTCACGCAGCGGTTTGGCGAAGTCATAGGGTGTGATTGGCTTTTCCCTGTTCGCATCCAGATAATCCGCCCACCACTGCACCATCAGCCGCCGTTCATCCAGATGTTTGGATGTATGAATATACGCCGCCCGGACGTTGTTTCGTTCGATATGGCTTAACTGACGCTCGATGGCGTCATCGCTCCACAGGCCGGATTCGCCCATTGCACCGCGCGCCATTGTGCGGAAGCCATGCCCGCAGATATCGGTTTGGGTGTCGTAGCCCATATTGCGTAACGCACTATTGACGGTGTTTTCACTCATGACTTTCGCGGAATTATGATCGCTTGGGAACATCACTTCGCAGTTACCACTTAGTACGTGCAATTCTTTGAATAACGAGACTGCTTGACGGCTCAGGGGCACAATATGCTCCGTTTTCATTTTCATGCCGCGCTCAGAAAAGCGAACGCCTTTGATGGGTTTTCGTGTAGCGGGAATTTTCCAGACCGCGTTTTCAAGGTCGATTTCCTGCCAGCGGGCAAATCTCAGCTCACTGGAGCGGACAAACGTCAGCAGCGCCAGTTCTACCGCGATTTTGGTCAGTAAGCGCCCGCGATAGGAAGATAAGCGGGCTAAAAAGTCAGGCAAGTCTTCATGGGGTAGTGCGGGATGGTGACGGGATTTTGTGGTGGTGAGTGCGCCGGCCATGTCGTTAGCAGGGTTTGTTTCCAGAATATCGTTCTGGACGGCATAGCGCATGATAGCGGTGATACGCTGGCGTAGCCGTTGTGCTATATCGTGTTTGCCCTGTTCATCAATGGCTTTGACGGGGGCTAAAAGCTGGCTGGTGCGTAACGTGGTAATATCGCGTGCGCCGATATGCGGGAAAATAGACTGCTCAAGGCTGCGCAGCACTGTTTGGCTATGTCTGTCACTCCAGCGTTTGTTACTGGCGTGCCATGCGCGGGCGACTTCTTCAAACGAGTTCACTTTGGCAGGCGTTGGGGTGCCTTTCTTTTCGGCTTTGGGATCGATGCCCTGAGCCATCAGCTTTTTGGCCTCATCGCGTTTAGCGCGGGCATCGGCTAATGATACAGCGGGATAAACACCGAATGCCAGTCGGTCTTCTTTCTTATCGGTCGGACGATAATATTTCATCCGCCAGTACTTCGAGCCGCGAGCAGTGACTTCTAAATAGAGACCGCCGCCATCGGCAAGTTTGTAGGTTTTTTCTTTGGGCTTTGCAGTTTCGATTTGCCGAGCGTTTAGTTTCATTATTAAGGGCATCCTTGTAATCGAACGGTAAGTGCCCCGAATTATGCCCTTCGCTGCATCTTGATTGCAACAGACGAAACTAGACCTAAAAATAAGAATGGATGTTGATTTTGCAGGATTTGCTAAGAATTGTTTGACTGGGCTGGACTTCACTGGAAGTTGAAGTGGTGCCCGGAGGCGGAATCGAACCACCGACACGGGGATTTTCAATCCCCTGCTCTACCGACTGAGCTATCCGGGCTAACGGGGCGCATTAAACCGTATTCAGCCTAATCCGTCAAACACTTTCTGCGAAAAAACTATAGAAATTGATTGTTTGCTGTATTTTTATACCAGTTTGGTGTGGTTATTCAGCTAGGGACACTTTTTATTAACTTAATGCCCCATGTTTTCGGCATTTTGCGATGGTTAGAATATCTTGAGCCAAAATTTTTGCAGTGATCACATCTTCAAGGTTTCTTTTCACTAATAGCTTACTAAGACACCCCTCAAGGATAAGTTCCATCTGTTGGGCAACTTGCTTACTGTCGTCAATATCAAGTTGTTGTAATAATTCTTCCGTGTAATGGAAAGAGTTTTGTTTTTGTAATTCGGCCAATTGGTGGATTGGATGGTCAACGTCAGGAAAAGTGCTGCAGGCAGCAATAAACAGACAGCCTGGATAACGCTGTTCCCGTACTTTTTCCTTGAGGGCATCGTAACGTGCCAGTAATTTTTGTTCAGGGTTTAAGGTATTATCCAACAGGGTTTGACGCTGCCAGATTTCAATTTGCTGACTGTGGTAGCGCAGGCAGTCGTAGAGCAAGGCTTCACGATCAGGCCAAAAATGTTTTATATGGTCGGTTTCAATATTAAAAGGAGTTAAAAGTGTCTCTAGTGTCGCTGACAGGCCATGTTGCTCTAATAAATTCAGGACATGGCTAAGCATATGTTCACGTTGCACGGTGGTTCTCCTTCCAGATTATTTTTATTGTAGATGTTGTAATTGTTGTACATGCTGGTTAAAACGCTGAGCGTCCATAAATCCATTGACTCGCGAACCAGTTAGCTCTTTTCCCTTATCGAAAAACAAGATCGTGGGGAGTCCCAAGACTTGCATTTTTTGCAACAATTCTTTTTGTTTTGGGGCGTTATCCGTGACATCTGCCTGTAATAAGAGAAATTGGCTTAATTGTGCCTGTACTTGTGGATCACTGAAAGTATATTTTTCAAACTCTTTGCAGGCTACACACCAATCAGCATACAGATCCAACATAATCGGTCGATGATGATTTTCAGTCAGAATTTGACTTAATTCTTGCCAATCAGAGACTTGTTGAAATTGCAAAGTGGTTTTTTGCTGTTCTGCCGCTGGGTTTCCCCATACCCAATCTTGTAAAGGACGTGAAGCGATGAGTGCCAAAACTAGCAATAGGGCTTGTAAAGTCCGCACCCAGCCGTTTTTGCTGTTTAAGGTTAATGCGAACGCCCAACTGAGGAAAGATACTGCCAATATGCTCCACAATCTTATGCCCCATGTGTCACCAAGTACGCGTTCTAGCAGGAAGGCTGGCAAGGCCAATATAATAAATCCGAAAGCCTCTTTAACGTATTGCATCCACGGGCCGCTGCGTGGCAGGAGTTTGTGACCAAATAGTGTGACGGCGATAAGCGGTAAGCCCATTCCCAAGGCATAGAGGTACAAGGTCAAGCCGCCGACCAATGTATTACCGCTTTGAGCGATATAAAGCAAAATAGCACTGAGCGGTGCGGTCGTGCAGGGAGAAGCGATTAACCCAGCCAAGGCTCCCATCACAAATACACCAATATAAGAGCCGCTTTGCTGTTGGTTGCTCCAATCTACGAGGCGGGTTTGGAGCGAAGAAGGAAGTTGTAGTGTATATAGACCAAACATTGATAAGGCGAGCAAGATAAACAGCACTGACAGCCCTACGAGAATGTAAGGATTTTGCAAGGCAGCTTGAAACTGTAAGCCAGCCGCCGCGACGATTAAACCAAGTATTGTGTAAGTGAGCGCCATTCCCTGAACGTAACTCATGGCGAGCCAAAAGATCCTTTTTAGGCTTTCAGGACGTTTTTGACCCAAAATAATGCTGGAAATCAGCGGATACATGGGCAGTATGCAGGGAGTAAACGCAATGCCAATGCCAATTAATAACGCCCAGAGTGGCGAAAATGGCACATCATGGGATTCGGATGATATATCTCCCTGTTGCAAAGGTGCTTGTGAGGATACGTCTTCTTTATTTGTAACTATGTTGGTTGGTATCGCGGTTCCATTACTTGATAGGGGGGAGGCAGTAACAGCTTGCAATGGTATGTTTAGGGTCTCAGGTGGATAACAATAACCCGCTTCTGCACATCCTTGATATGTGACCTGGAGAGAGCTGTCGTTGGTGGCAGACAGAATGGGAATATCAATCTGTGCCGATTGAAAATAGACTTCTGTCTTGCCAAAAAACTCATCTTCATGATCTACACCTTTAGCGTATGTAATTTTACCCAATGATGTTTCTTGGTTAGGAATGATGTTGAATTGTTTTCGATAAAGGTAATAACCGGATTTAATATCCCAGTTCAGCGTGAGTTTATTTCCTTGTTGCTGAAAATCAAACATGAATGCCTGCTCAGCAGGAAGGTAGAGACTTTTCCCTGATTGCTCAAACAGTGCGCTAGCTTTGTCAGGAGACAGAGCGATGCTACTGAACAATAGAAACAACATAAGAATACGTTTCATCATAAGATAATCTTTAACCTGCCTGTATCGTGAGTTTGATTTGGGAAATTTATTAGAATCTGCACTATAACTGATGACGGCCATAGCAGAAAGTTACTTGTTCAATATTAAGACAATACTGGGTTTTTGACAGGAAAAGATAGGCAAGGAAGGAAGTTTCAGGGGCTGGTATGCCCCTGAAGTAACGATGTCAACCAAGCGAAATTGTAAAGTTACAAGATAATACCGCCAAACAGGAAACCGAATGTGACTGCCAATACAACGGCAAGAGTTCCCGGAATAAAGAATGGATGATTGAAGACAAAACGCCCGATACGAGTGGTTCCGGTATCATCCATCTGCACGGCTGCAACCAGTGTTGGATAAGTTGGCAGAATAAACAGACCAGACACCGCAGAGAACGAAGCAATCGCTGTTAATGGAGTAACACTCAGTGCCAGAGCCATTGGCATCAATGCCTTAGCAGTTGCTGCTTGTGAATAGAGCAAGGCTGAACAGAAGAAGAAAATAACTGCCAGCAGCCACGGTTTTGCGTGAATCAAACTGCCTGCGGTTTCTTTGATCCAATCGAGATTGGCCTGAACAAAAGTATCCCCCAGCCATGCAACCCCTAAGATACAGATACATGCGCTCATGCCTGCTTTGAAAGTGCTTGAGTTCAGGATGGCATCGGTATCGACGGAGCAAATAATGGTGGTGAGAGTAGCGATACTGAGCATGATAATCAAAATCGCATTTGTGGTGTTCATCAGGGGTTTTTCAACCAGGCCGACACTTGGACTATTGATAATGGCATAAATGACAACACTCACGACACCTAACAGGAACAACAGAACAGAGCATTTTGCTTTGGGTTTGATTTGAATCTGGCTGGCACCGCGCATTTCTATCAAACCATCTTCAAGGCGTTTTTGGTAAACAGGATCATTCGCCAGTTTGGCATCAAAAAGCCATGAAATAATAAATGACATAAGGATGATGGCACAAAATGTTGAAGGCAGTAATACCATTAAGAGGTGGATATAGCTGATGCCTTGCCCTTCCATAATAGACGCCATATAAACCACGGCCGCAGAAATCGGCGAAGCAGTGATCCCTATCTGGGCAGCAACAACGGCAGTAGAGAGTGGACGGCATGGTTTTATGCCTTGCTCTTTGGCAACCTCTGTAATAACGGGCAATGTTGCCAGTGAAATGTTTCCCGTGCCTGCAAATAGCGTCAGAAAATAAGTGACGATTGGTGCAAGGATTGTGATGTATTTGGGATTCTTACGCAGTAATTTTTCAGTTTGCTGAACGAGATAATCTAATCCCCCTGCCACTTGCATGGCCGATATCGCAGCAATGACGGCCATGATAATTGAAATAACATCAAATGGAATACTGCCTGGTTTAACACCGATGGCGGCGAGGATGAGGACACCAATTCCACCAGCAAAACCAATACCGATTCCCCCTAGTCGTGCTCCCAAAAAAATGGCCAGCAGAACGATGGCTAATTCTACGGCTAACATGTTAAATACTCCTTCATTTATTTAGTATTATGAAAATCTATGGTTAATAGTTTGTGTTTGCGGAAAATTAAAAAGGCACGCTTCCGGTTGGAATAGCGTGCCTTAATAATTAAGACGAACTTGTTATTATAATCATTAATTAGTCATCAAAACGTTTTGCTTTATAAGTTGGATGTTTTAGGTTCTCAACGGAGAAAATATCATCTAATTCAGTTTCGGTCAGTAAGCCGCGCTCAAGCACGACTTCACGGACGCTTTTGCCCGTTTCAGCACAGATCTTGCCCACGATATCACCATTATGGTGACCAATAAATGGGTTCAGATAAGTTACGATCCCGATGGAGTTGAAGACGAAACTTTCACAGACTTCTTTATTGGCAGTAATACCGTTGATACATTTTTCAACCAAATTACGGCAGGCATTGCTCAGGATAGCTATAGATTCAAACATAGCCTGACCAATCGCAGGTTCCATTACGTTAAGCTGTAACTGACCAGCTTCTGCTGCCATAGTGACGCAGGTATCATTACCGATGACTTTGAAGCAAACCTGGTTAACAACTTCTGGCACAACGGGGTTAACTTTCGCTGGCATGATGGAGGAACCAGCCTGCAATTCTGGCAGGTTGATTTCATTCAGACCAGCACGAGGACCGGAAGAGAGCAGACGCAAGTCATTACAAATCTTGGACATCTTAACCGCCAGACGCTTCAATGCGCTGTGAACCATAACGTAAGCTCCACAGTCAGAAGTAGCTTCTATCAAATCTTCTGCTGGTTGGCAAGGCAATCCTGTGACTTCGGCCAATTTTTCAACGACCAGTTTTTGGTAACCTGGTGCAGTATTCAGGCCAGTACCGATAGCGGTTGCGCCAAGGTTCACTTCCAGCAGTAGCTCTGCCGTGCGATTGATGTTTTTGATCTCTTCTTTCAACAGCACGGAAAAAGCACGGAATTCTTGACCCAGTGTCATTGGAACTGCATCTTGCAACTGGGTACGACCCATTTTCAGGATGTCGTCGAATTCAACCCCTTTTTTGTCGAAGCCTTCTTTCAGCAATTCGATGGAATCAATTAAGTGCATCAAGGAGTTATAAACAGCAATACGGAAGCCAGTAGGGTAAGCGTCATTGGTTGACTGACTTCTATTCAGGTGATCATTTGGGTTCAGGTACTCATATTCACCTTTTTGATGCCCCATCAATTCCAGGCCGATATTTGCCAACACCTCATTAGTGTTCATGTTCAATGAAGTACCGGCACCACCCTGAAAGACATCAACAGGGAACTGATCCATACATTTGTTTTTAATGAGAACTTCATCACAGGCTTTGACAATGATATCTGCCACTTTTCCAGGAATAGTATGGAGTTCTTTGTTTGCCAGTGCCGCGGCTTTTTTCACCATCACCATGCCACGGATGAATTCAGGCACATTGTTGATGGTACGGTCACTGATATAAAAGTTTTCAATCGCACGCAGAGTGTGAATACCGTAGTAGGCTTCAGCAGGAACTTCTCGTTTACCTAACAGGTCTTCTTCGATACGAATGTTGTTTGACATGAGAACCTTCTTAAAATTTGGATACGTTTTTTGACTGTTCTATTACGTGTTTGTTGAAAAAAATGTTGCCGACAACAATTTCCCTGATATTAGACACTTATCATGAAATTGCTGGCGCGATCATATGTGGATTTGTGAGAAATGCCTTGAACCTGGATCACTTTATAGTGCTATTTTATTAATGAAATAGCATATGTGTGATTAAGGTCACGATTACGGAGAGAAAAAGTTAAGAGTTTGAAGTATTGAAAACGATCACGATTATCCCCACATGTGTTATCTAACACCATATTATGTGATCTAACCCCCAATAATAATGAAAGGAGAACCACGTGCGTTGGCTCCCGCTTATCCTTATATGCCTTCTGGTTTACATCGAGTCTGTCCTGTTTGTTCGGATTGCCTCTGAAGTTGGGGTCTTGTTGACTCTGTTACTGGTTATTCTTACGTCTTGTCTTGGTGTATCCCTTGTGCGTAATCAGGGCATCAAGAATTTCATTTCTATGCAGCAAAAACTCGCGGCAGGTGAGAGTCCTGCGCAAGAAGCTGTTAAAAGTGTTTCTTTGGTCATAGCTGGGTTTTTACTGATATTGCCTGGTTTTTTCACCGATTTTCTCGGATTACTGTTGTTATTGTCTCCGGTACAGAAATTTCTGACAGCGAAGTTATTGCCTCATATTAAGTTTTACCGTCCAAATACTTTTTATGGTTCCGGTAATCATGGTCAGAACGGGCAGACTTTTGAGGGAGAATATGAACGCAGGAAAGATGATGCTTCTCATATATTGGATGACCAAAAATCCGCTGAGCAAAAGAATTCTGGTGAATCTGGCAGCGAACGCAATAAGAAATGAAAATATTTTTGCTACCCACCCTTGAAGTCATGATTTCAAGCCCCAATTTGTAGCTTCGTGATACTGGTTCTGTTGGGTTCTGGTATCAATCCTCTTACCTGATATGGACTTTATTTATAGGAGATCTATCAATGAAAATTCGTCCATTACATGACCGCGTTATCATTAAACGTACAGAAGTTGAATCAAAATCTGCTGGCGGTATTGTTTTGACAGGCTCCGCTGCGGGCAAATCTACCCGTGGAAAAGTTCTGGCAGTCGGCAATGGTCGCATTCTCGAAAACGGGGAAGTGAAGGCGCTGGACGTAAAAGTGGGTGATACCGTCATTTTTAATGAAGGTTACGGCGTTAAAACAGAAAAGATCGATAATGAAGAAGTATTGATCATGTCTGAGAGCGACATTCTGGCAATTGTTGAAGCGTAATAGAGAATCTTATTATTACGCTTAGATCTTCTTAATTGAATGAATTTAAAGGAAAGACACAATGGCAGCTAAAGACGTAAAATTTGGTAATGATGCTCGCAGCAAAATGCTACGCGGTGTAAATGTACTGGCTGATGCAGTTAAAGTGACCTTGGGTCCTAAAGGCCGTAATGTAGTTCTGGATAAATCTTTCGGTGCGCCTGTCATCACTAAAGACGGTGTATCTGTAGCACGTGAAATCGAATTGGAAGACAAATTCGAGAACATGGGTGCTCAGATGGTTAAAGAAGTCGCCTCTAAAGCTAATGATGCGGCAGGTGATGGTACCACCACAGCAACTGTATTGGCTCAAGCTATCGTCACCGAAGGTCTGAAAGCTGTTGCTGCTGGCATGAACCCAATGGATCTAAAACGCGGTATCGATAAAGCCGTTGTTTCCGCTGTTGATGCGCTGAAAAAACTGTCCGTACCTTGCTCTGATTCCACTGCTATTGCACAGGTTGGTACTATCTCTGCAAACTCCGACGAAACCGTAGGTAAACTGATCGCAGAAGCGATGGACAAAGTCGGCAAAGAAGGTGTAATCACCGTTGAAGAAGGTACTGGTCTGGAAGACGAGCTGGATGTTGTTGAAGGTATGCAGTTCGACCGTGGTTACCTGTCTCCTTATTTCATCAACAAACCAGAATCGGGTTCTGTTGAACTGGAAAACCCATACATCCTGCTGGTTGACAAGAAAATTTCCAACATCCGTGAACTACTGCCAGTTCTGGAAGGCGTCGCTAAGGCAAGCAAGCCTTTGATGATTATCGCCGAAGATGTTGAAGGTGAAGCATTGGCAACTCTGGTTGTTAACAACATGCGTGGTATCGTGAAAGTTGCTGCGGTTAAAGCACCAGGCTTCGGTGATCGCCGTAAAGCAATGTTGCAAGATATCGCTACCCTGACTAACGGTACTGTTATCTCTGAAGAGATTGGTCTGGAGCTGGAAAAAGCGACTCTGGAAGATCTGGGTCAGGCAAAACGTGTTGTTATCAACAAAGACACCACAACTATCATTGATGGTGTAGGTGAAGAAAGCGCAATTGCTGCGCGTGTTACTCAGATCCGTCAGCAAATCGAAGAATCTACTTCTGACTATGACCGTGAAAAACTGCAAGAGCGTGTAGCTAAACTGGCAGGCGGTGTTGCTGTAATCAAAGTCGGTGCAGCAACTGAAGTTGAAATGAAAGAAAAACGCGCTCGCGTTGACGATGCACTGCACGCAACTCGTGCGGCTGTAGAAGAAGGTGTTGTTGCTGGTGGTGGTGTTGCTCTGGTTCGTGTTGCTAGCGCGATCACTGACCTGACTGGTGACAACGAAGATCAGAACGTTGGTATTCGCGTTGCACTGCGTGCAATGGAAGCGCCAATGCGTCAGATCGTAGACAACGCAGGTGAAGAACCCTCTGTTGTTGTAAACAACGTGAAAGCAGGTAAAGACAACTACGGTTATAACGCTGCAACTGAACAGTACGGCGATATGATCGAAATGGGTATCTTGGATCCAACTAAAGTAACCCGTTCTGCACTGCAATTCGCAGCTTCTATCGCTGGCCTGATGATCACCACCGAAGCAATGGTAACTGAACTGCCTAAAGATGACAAAGCTGACTTAGGTGCTGCTGGTGGTATGGGCGGTATGGGTGGAATGGGCGGCATGATGTAGTGCTGTTCATCCTGATGATGGAATTATTCATCCGTTAGGATAAGCCCTTAAAGGCGAGCAGGAGAAACTTGCTCGCCTTTTTGTTTTTTCCTATAACCCATGAGGGAAGTTATGCGAATTAAAATTTTGTTGGGTGCGTCAGTATTACTATTAGCGGGGTGCACAACAACTCACCAATTAACCTCTGCTGGCGCTAATGTGCGTTTTGTGGATACACAACCAAATAGTGAATGCCAACGGTTAGGTGAAGTTACTGGTACTCAAAGCAACTGGCTCAATGGTGTTAGCAATGAAAGCAGTTCTATGCGCAGTGCAGCCAATGACTTACGTAATAAAGCGGCTGAAATGGGTGGCAATGTTATTTATGGCATAAATAGTCCATCAGAGGGATTGTTGGCGAGTTTTGTTCCTCTTGATAGCAAAATGGTTGGTCAGGTCTATAAGTGCCCCTAGATATTAATCGATGGGGTTAGTAGAAAATGGTTCGGGCAATTCCCAGAAAGAATGTTTCGAAACCCAAGAGTTGCGTATACATTTAGTTTCTGTGCATTGCCCAGTTAGAAAAGCTTTAATGATGATAGTATTGGCCTAATCAGTAATCGATTGGCACAGCAACTGTCACTAGTTTTGAGCCAGCCCTAAATCCAGCGGTGTTTTGCTTGGTTCCCCACCAATTTCTCTGGTCAGACTCGGAACCAGATAACCGGAAACTTTAGTTAATAATTCTCGCATGATGGCTTTTGCCTCTTCATCGTCCACGAGAAAATGTGCGGCACCTTGAACTTTATCCAGAACGTGGATGTAGTAAGGTAGTATGCCTGCGTCAAAGAGTGCATTACTTAAATCGGCCAAAGTATCCGCGTTATTATTGACATCACGTAACATTACACTTTGATTCAGCAGTGTTACCCCAGCTTGTTTTAGTCGCATCATACTTGTGCGGAACGCGTCATCAATTTCATTTGCATGGTTGATATGGGTCACCATGATCACCTGCAAACGAGTTTGTGCTAGACGATCACACAGTGAAAGCGTGATTCGATCAGGGATCACAACCGGCAAACGCGTATGAATACGTAACCGCTTAATGTGTGGAATGGACTCAAGGCGACTGATTAACCAGTCCAGTTCATGATCCTTAGCCATTAGCGGATCACCACCAGAGAAGATAATTTCGTCAAGCTCTGGGTGTTGTTCAATATAATCCAGAGCGAGCAGCCAATTGCTTTTACTACCTTTATTATCTGAATAAGGAAAATGACGACGAAAACAATAGCGACAATTAACCGCGCAGCCCCCTTTAACCAATAGCAAGGCTCGATTGCGATATTTATGCAATAGTCCCGGAACCACACTACGTTGTTCATCCAATGGGTCAGTAGAAAAACCAGAGGATATAACAAACTCTTCCCGTGAGGTCAGAACCTGTAATAGAAGAGGATCATGGGGATCGCCTTTTTTCATCCGTGTTACAAATGCTTTTGGCACACGTAGAGGAAATAAGCGCTTTGCTTCATTGCCTTCTTGTAACTCCGTGTGTGTGTTTAAAGATAATAGTTGTAATAACTCATTGGGATCAGTAATAACATCCGCGAGTTGTTGTAGCCAGGCTTCTCTGACAGGGTGAATATGGGTTATAATGTGTGCCATTTTTTGGCTAAGCCATTTTGTTAAAAATTAGAGGATCTCCATGGCTACTTATAGTACCAATGAATTCCGTTCAGGTCTTAAAATCATGTTAGATGGCGAGCCGTGCGCTATTCTTGACAGTGAATTTGTTAAACCAGGTAAAGGGCAAGCATTCGCCCGTGTTCGTATTCGTAAACTGATCTCTGGTAAACTGCTGGAAAAAACTTTTAAATCAACAGATTCTGTTGAAAGCGCAGATGTCATGGATGTCAACCTGACTTATTTGTACAACGATGGTGAATTCTGGCACTTCATGAACAACGAAACTTTCGAGCAGTTGGCTGCGGATGAGAAAGCCGTTGGTGACAGTGCAAAATGGCTGATCGATCAGGCAGAATGTATTCTGACTCTGTGGGATGGCCGTCCTATCGCTGTAACTCCACCAAATTTTGTTGAACTGGAAATCGTTGATACCGATCCAGGTCTGAAAGGTGATACTGCTGGTACCGGCGGTAAACCGGCAACCCTGAGCACTGGCGCCGTAGTTAAAGTACCTCTGTTTGTACAGCTCGGCGAAGTGATCAAAGTTGACACTCGTTCTGGCGAATACGTTTCTCGCGTGAAATAATCACGTTTGCTATTCTAAAAAAACCGCAGCCTCTTCGTCTAGAGGTTGCGGTTTTTTTGTTATAACTCGTTGGGTATTATCATTGTGGCTATCAGATCAGATGGCTATAATCCAATTTCATTTCTTACCGTTATCCTGGACGACCTGGATAAACGTCATCTCACCGGGGACGACCCCACTTGCCATTATATAAAGGGAACGACATGTCTTGGTTGATCCTTCTGATTGCTGGTTTATTGGAAGTCGTGTGGGCGGTGGGCTTAAAATATACCCACGGTTTTTCACGCTGGGTGCCGAGTTTAATTACGATCAGCGCAATGATCGTTAGTATGGGATTGCTAGCCTATGCTATGAAAAATCTACCGGCAGGAACTGCCTACGCTGTATGGACAGGCATTGGAGTGGTAGGTACGGCAATTTTCGGCATCATGGTGTTGGGAGAGTCTGCGAATTTCGCTCGGATATTGAGCCTAGGCCTGATTGTGACAGGTATTATTGGCTTAAAGCTGGCGAGCTGATTGCTTATAAATAAACCCAGCGTAGTGCTGGGTTTATAATTATTTCTTTTCATAACGCGAAGGCCATATTTCTTCTGGTGTGCGTCCTAGCGCTGTTGCAATAAGACGTTCGCCTTTTGGCCAGTGACGTTGCAATGCATTGGCAAGAGTTGATGACGCCAGCCCTGCTGTTCGCGATACTTCTGACAGTGTTGTTCCGCGTTTTTTCAATTCAGCGATGATATCAGCAGAATGCCAGTCTTTTTTTTCCATCCTTAAGCTCTCCAATTATCTTTTTAATTAAAAAGTAAATGAGTATTCAGTAGACTATAAGTCACACATCATAGCATAACTCTAGCTGAAACGTGACTTATAGTCCGTGGTCGGATAAGTAACATGAATCGATACTTATCGGATGAAAAAATCGAACAACATCAGATCCCTTTTTGGCCAAAGAATTAGGTATCTCAGGAGAGAAGCTGGGATGTCACAGGAGGCTTTTGCCGATAAGTGTGGACTGGATCGCACTTATGTCAGTGGCATTGAACGTGGTGTCAGGAATCCTACCTTGGAAATTATTAATGTGATAGCAAATGGATTACAGATTGAACTCAGTGAATTATTTGACTTTGGGGTAATACACCCTCCCCATTAAAACGCATTATTAAGAGAATAAATATAATAAATACAGGTTGTTAGAAAGATAATTTTCAGCAACCAACCCCCTATATTTTCATCTTCTTTACTTTCAGTTGCAAAGTTATAGCCAAATAAAGCGGTGGCTTGAAAGAGTCATATTCCCTTATCGTTTGGTCTTAGTACCAAACTGAGAGATATATTCTATTTTTGAATATGATATTTATTTTTGTCATATTATGGGCAGTCTTTGCTGAAATTTGGTAAGAAAATGATCTTTGAGCTGGGAACGAAATGATGTTAGTTATCCCTGAACTTGCGATTGGGGCGATTGTTGGCTTGATTATCAGTATTACCGGTGTTGGTGGTGGAGTGATAGTTTTGCCAATCCTGACCTATTTTTTTGGATTAGATGCACTGGCTTCTGTCGCGACGGCTAATCTTCTTTCAATGCTGATGAAAATATCATCTTCTTATATGCACTTCCGCATGGGCAATATTCCCTTACGCCAATCTTTGATTATTCTGCTGATTATGATACCCGGTACGGTGTTCGCCAGTTATGGAGTCACAATGCTGAGTTATTTAAGCCATAATCGGGTACAACTTGAGTGGGGAATTAATTTACTGGTTTTATTGGCTATCTTATTTTCCCTTTATCTTTTTTACCGCCGAATACGTCAGCCGCAGTTGCATATGAACCAAACACAATTACAACCTGGGCTGATTAAGCCTTTCTTGCTGCCTGGTACAGGGGCTGGATTAGTGCTTGGGGCGACTGGGGTTGGTGGGGGCATAGTGGTATTGCCGCTATTGTTACGCTATGGGCAGATGAGTATTAAACAAGCGGTCGGAGTTTCCCTTTTTATCACGATGATATTATCCGGCTCGTCTGCTTTTGCTTATGGAGATCATACGAATTGGGAACTGGCGTTGGTGCTGTTTTTAGGTTCTTTACTGGCTATCCCTTTTGCCAGATATTTGATAAAGCATTTGTCTGACAAGATATTGCAATATGCCACATTGTTCCTGATCTTATGTAGCGCTATGTTGATGGGCATCCGGTTAATTTGACAGAAATGCTTTGGCTATTGAAGCTATCTCTCCGCCCCAATAGCCAAAGAATAAATTAGTAATATCAGTAAATTGTTTCACCAATGTTCTTCAGGGCATCAATCACTAATTGCCAGAATTTGGCGTGATCCAATTTGACAGCAACTTGCGTATGGCAATCTTCAGGTGGTGGAAAGCGGAAATCTGCAACTGTCATTCCAGTTGTTAGGGTTCCCATTAGTTCGATATTAACAGGGACTTTTTGGGTCGTCATGACATCTGGGTCGATCACATAGGCCACAGCACAGGGATCATGCACAGGAGCGTAGCTAAATCCCTGATGTTCACGATACCTGTCACCATAAAATTTCAGTGCATCCAAAACGAACTGGGCGGAATGAGTCTTAATCCGGGCGATTGCCTCAATAATTTCAGGTGTTGCTTGCGCTTGGTGAGTGAGATCTAAACCAACCATCGTCAGCGGCCATTTTTCATTAAAAACAATGTGTGCGGCTTCTGGATCAATGACGATATTGAATTCTGCAACTGCACTTCTGTTTCCTTTATGATAACCACCTCCCATTAATACCACTTCCTTCACACGCTCAACGATTTGCGGTGCTTTGCGTGCAGCCATGGCAATATTTGTCAAACCCGCCGTTGGAACCAAAGTCACACTTTTGGGCGGATTTTCCATAATCACATCGATAATGAGATCAACTGCATGGCGCTCATCCAGTTTCATATTAGGTTCAGGAAGGACAGGGCCATCCAGACCAGTTTCACCGTGGATATCTGGGGCGGTATTGATCTCCCGAACAAGTGGACGGTGACAACCTGCTGCGAAGGGAACGTTATGAATGTTGGCGATGCGTGCAACGCAAAGAGCATTGCGGGTGACTTTATTCAGGGTTTGATTACCAACAACTGTTGTTACAGCTAACAGTTCAATATTGGGGTTCCCGTGGGCAAGCAGGAGAGCAATGGCATCATCATGCCCTGGATCGCAATCAAGGATGATTTTCTTCGGTAGCATATTTATTCCTTTCCAGTGATTATACCCTTCATTTTTCAAGTTGCTGTTTTATCGACCATAACTCGAAACCTATTAGGTACATATGTAAATATTTACTTTTAGGATAATTTACTAACAGAAAAAATTCTTTCCGACTCCATCACAAAATAGAAACGTAATAAAGTCACAATTCATTAATAAATATGCCAATAAACTGTGACTTTATTAACATGAAAGAAACAAATGGTTTGAGCATTTCAGGTACATATGCTTCATATATATCAGGCATGAAATACACGAATGTCTACTTTTGTTAATTTATTAATATTTTGCTCTTTATTGTTTTGTTAATACACCTGAACAACTAATGTTCAAAAAATGTGATAAACACTCCCTGAAAAAGGAGTAGCAAGGTAACTGCCTGCCTACATCATCAGGGGATAAGCAGATGCTCATGGGGTATAACATGAATAATAAACTTGACTCATTAACATATTACACGGCGACGAAAAAATATGATCTTCGTTTTCCAATGCTGACAGAAGATTTGGATGTTGATGTCGTTATCATTGGCGGAGGTTTTTCCGGTATCAATACAGCATTAGAGCTGGCAGAAAAAGGCATCACCAATATTGCTATTCTGGAGGGTCGCACTTTGGGATATGGTGGTACAGGCCGTAATGGTGGGCAGGTGATGACAGGCATTGGCCATGATTTGGATAAGATCAAGCGCCACGTGGGTAAAAATGGTCTAGAAACTATATTTAAAATCAGTAATTTGGGCGCTGGAATTATTCGTGATCGAATAGCCAAATATGATATTCAGGCTGACTTTTGCCAGGGGTATGCCTATCTTGGCTGGAATTCTCGACATGATAAGACCCTGCATAGTTGGTTACAGGAATTTCGTTCGGCTTCCCCTGACACAGAAATTGAGCTTTATACCGGTGCAGATGTTAAAAAAATCATTGGTTCAGACCGTTATACCAGCGCGTTAAAACATATGGGAGGCGGGCATGTTCACTCGCTCAACTTACTACTTGGAGAAGCCAAGGCTGCCACTGAATATGGTGTTAAAATTTTCGAAAACAGTCAGGTTGTGAGCGTAGAATATGGTTCCAGAGTAACAGTACGCACAGTAACAGGATCGGTTCGTGCCAGTAAAATGCTGTGGGCATGTAATGGCTTTTTGGATGGACTCGAACCGACTATTTATAGAAAAACGATCAACACCTATGCCTTTCAACTGATGACAGAAGAGCTGTCGGATGATTTAATTGACAGGATCAGCCCAATTCGAGGGGCATACAGTGATATTAGCCCAGTTATCGATTACTACCGTGTTACCAAAGAAAATCGCCTGTTATATGGCAGTGCGACACATTTTATGGAGTATATTCCTGCCGATTTAAAAGCATGGAATCGCAATCTCATGCTTAAAACTTTCCCTTACTTGAAAGATGTGAAGGTAGAACTGGCATGGGGCGGGCCATTATGTTGCAGCGCTAATCTGTTCCCGCAAATTGGTTCTCTGCCTCAGCATAAAAATGTGTTCTATGTTCAAGGCTATTCAGGCTTTGGTGTAACACCGAGCCACATCATCTGCAAAATTTTGGCTGAGGGAATGAGCGAAGGCTCGGAACGTTATTCGCTACTCAGTTCAATTCCACACATCAATATTATCGGGAAAGACAAGCTGAGGAATGTACTGCTCTCTGTCGGTAAGACCTGGCACCAAACTTCAGGTTATTGGAAAGGGCGTCGTTAGTTTTTCTTCTTACATTTTTGGAACGTAACAATTAAAGGTAAAAATCATGATAAAGCCATTATTGTTAGATAAAGCACTTCCTGAATTAATGTCAATTGGCAGTGTCACTAATCTTGGGTCTGTTGTGGTAGAAGGGGAGCCGCAGGCGAGTGTAGCTATGATCCACGGAGAACCATCGGATAATCTGACATGTGGGATTTTTGTCTGCACTAAGGGCAAATTTAAAATGACCTATCCCTTTGATGAGATGGCAACGGTGTATGAAGGTTCAGTGAAACTGACTGATGTCAAAACTGGGGTGATGGTTGAATATCATAAAGGCGATTCGTGGTTTGCGGCAAAAGGGAGTGAAGTATTGTGGGAAATCACCAGTGAACGTTTCGTCAAACATTATATGGCTTGTATAAATGGGCAATTGTCTGACTAGACAGGGGAAAGATGATGAGTGAAATTAATTTGCTGGAGTCTGTTACCACTTTTTTGCAGCGCTCTCACGGCCATTATATTAATGGAGTCTCTGTTCTTGGTCAGGAAAATGAAATTTTCTCCATTGTTAACCCGGCTTCTGGTGAAGTAATAGCCACGGTTAATCAAGGTGGAGATACCGAAGTTAATCAGGCAATGCAGGCAGCATCAGCCGCTTTTCACGGCGTGTGGGCTCAAACTTCTCCTTTGGAGCGAGGAAATTGTTTGAATCGGCTGGCTGATCTATTACAAAAAAATAGTGAGGAGTTAGCACAACTGGAAAGTGTCTGCTCCGGTAAACCGATTCAATTATCCCGTATGCTGGATGTGGGGGCATCCGCCGATTATTTACGCTATTTTGCCGGATGGTCGACCAAAATCACGGGCGAAACACTGAGTGTTTCATTGCCATCGTTTAACGGGGAAAAATATTCTGCCTTCACTCTCCGTGAGCCTATTGGTGTCGTAGTTGGCATTATTCCGTGGAATTTTTCCATCATGATTGCGATCTGGAAATTGGGGGCGGCATTAGCCTGTGGTTGCACGATTGTGCTTAAACCCAGTGAATATACCCCATTAACGATGCTCCGTGTAGCGGAGCTGGCAAAAGAAGCGGGGATCCCAGATGGTGTGATCAATATCGTCAATGGTTCAGGTGCTCGTGTTGGATCTTCACTAATTAATCATCCTCAATGCGCTAAAGTCACTTTTACAGGCTCTGTTCCAACCGGAATGAGCGTGGGGAAATTGGCTTTGGAGCAGGGTTTAAAGCGCACAACGCTGGAACTTGGTGGCAAGAACGCAGCGGCTTTTCTGTCTGATATGACAGTTGAAAAGATCGTTGATGGCATACTGGAGGCGGGATATGTGTATCAAGGGCAAATTTGTGCGGCTGCGGAGCGCTTTTATATTCCATCCGCTCACATGGATGCGGTTTTGACATTACTTTCTGAACGTTTATCTGCAATGAAAATTGGCTCTCCCTTTGATGAATCGACGGAAATTGGGCCTTTGGCAAACAAAAAACATTACGAAAAAATTCTGTCTATGTTTGAGACGGCGCGTCAGGAAGGCAATGAAATTGTCTACGGAGGCTATGCTTTGGAGGGGCAGGGATTTTTTGTCGCACCCACAGTGATTAAAGCCAATCGTGTTGAAGACACATTAATGAACGAGGAGACATTTGGGCCGATTGGCACTTTCCTCAGTTATGATGATGAGGACGAGCTAATTACGATGATGAATGCAACGCCATTTGGCCTGTCTGCCAGCTTATGGACGAATGATATGAGCAAGGCGATGCGTATAATTCCTCGCATTGAAGCGGGGATGTTATGGATCAACATGCATACGTTCGTCGATCCTGCGGTTCCGTTCGGGGAATGAAGTCTTCAGGAATGGGGCGTGAGTTTGGCAGTGCATTTATTGAACATTACACAGAGCTGAAATCAGTCATGGTGCGTTATTGATGGATGCGTTAACTCACCAATGGAATAAGGAATCATAGCAAAATCAACATAACTTGACATATTCAATATGCTCCGTAAACAACTCATCAACTGAACCTCTTTTTTGGGTCATGACTCGAATAGTTAGATCACCCTATAAAGAATAGTATTCACGTTCGATGAAACTCCCTATCACCTTATCGTGTATTTCCTTTGATTTGGAATAGCCAATCGTCCTTCGATTTGTGGGGAGGTGATCAATTCTGCACTAAATAAAAAGATAGGGATTTGGCCGAAAAGCCTTGATATGTAGCGGTTAAGAACTTCCGGACACCACTCTACCCGAACATGACCTAATGTGACAAAATCTCTTGTAATCTGGCAAAGGTTCTACTTATTCAAAAAAATTTTATTGAAATAAAATCAATGTATTAAATTAAAATTTTTCTTATTTAAATGCATAATAAAACCAGTTATTCGCTACATTAGAGTAACAATTGATCAACTTTGCACAAACATACAATACACATAAAAAAAAGAGGCTTAGCATTATAAAAAATGAACTACCTCCACTGTAAATGTTTGTCAAAAACAGTGATTATTTGAGTTTTTTAAAGGATATCCTATTCGATGAATAAAGAAACGAAAAAACCAAGGATAGCAATAGTCGGTCCTGGTAGTATTGGACTAGACTTAATGTATAAAATAAAAAAAAATAACAAATTTGAAATTGCATTCGTTGTTGGAAGGAATAAGAATAGCGAAGGGATAAAAATAGCTCGAAACGAAGGTGTTGAGGTTTCATATGACGGAATTGAATTTATAAAAGAACATATTGATTACTTTGATTTAGTATTTGATGCAACATCAGCTATTTCTCATAGCTATCACAACAAAACATTTTCAGAGCACAATAAATTTGCAATAGATTTAACCCCAGCAAAAATAGGTAAATTATGCGTCCCGGCAATTAATTTAGATGAAACTAAAAATGCACAAAACGTAAATTTAATCACTTGTGGAGGACAGTCCAGTTTACCTATAGCTTGGGCAATATCAAAATTTTCTCAATATATTGATTATATAGAAGTCGTATCTACGATTGCTGCCAAAAGTGCAGGTCTCGCTACAAGACAGAATATTGATGAATATATAACAACAACAGAGTGTGCATTAAAAAAATTCTCAGGTGCTCAAACAGTTAAAGCTATATTGAATATTAATCCGGCAAAACCAGAAATATACATGCAAACGACTTTATACGTAAAAGCAAAGTATGATTGTTTTTCAAAAATAAGTGAAGAAATAAAAAAAATAATAAAGTCTGTCCAATCTTATATACCAGGCTATCAGTTGGAGTACGAACCAATAATTCGTAATGATGAAATTATAATTAATGTTAGTGTCAGAGGTAGTGGTGATTACTTACCGTCTTATGCAGGTAATTTAGACATTATCAATTGTGCAGCTATTTCTGTTGCAGAATATAAGCTCAACCTAAAAAATGAGATCTGCTTATGAAGATATTAATTAGTGACTCCACTTTACGCGATGGCAACCATGCTGTACGTCATCAGTTGACAACCGAGCAGATAAAAGCATATGCAAGGAAAGCTGAAGAATCTCATTTAGATATAGTGGAAGTTGGTCATGGCAATGGTTTAGGGGCCTCATCAAGTTTACTTGGTCATTCCGCAGAATGCGATATTGATATGTTAGCTGCAGCACGTAGTCAGCTAAAAAAAACACTTTTAGGAATTCATTTTATCCCTGGTTTTGGCAAATCATCTGACATAGATGATGCTGTATCGGTTGGAGTAGATGTTCTAAGAATTGCCAGTCATTGTACTGAAGCAAATACCACATTACGATATATAGAACAGGGTAAGAGTAATAACAAACTAGTTTTTGGCGTCTTAATGATGTCCCACATGGCTACCACCGAAATTCTTATCGAACAAGCTTCTTTAATGGAAAAATACGGAGCTGATGGGATTATTTTGATGGACAGTGCTGGGTATTATATTCCTACAATGGTCAGGGAAAGAATTAAGGCATTAGTTAACCATTTAAACGTACAGGTTGGTTTTCATGCTCATAATAATTTAGGCTTGGCTGTAGCAAATTCTTTAGCGGCAGCTGAAGAGGGAGCATCTATTATCGATGCTTGTATTATGGGATTTGGCGCAGGGGCTGGTAATACTCAGCTTGAAAATTTAATTGCTGTTTTGGAACGTTATCACTTTGATATAAACACTTCATTTGAAATAATTACTAAAACATTACCTGATGCAATTAAAATTATATCTCACGAAACTCCTCACATTAAATTTTCTAATATTGCAAGTGGATTATATGGGTTATTCTCAGGTTATGTACCCCATGTTCAACGTGCAGCAAAAGAATTTAACGTAAACGAATTTGATTTATATCGTTCTTTATCAGGGCGAAATTTAATTGCAGGTCAGGAAGATATAATCATAGAAGAGGCAATAAAACTCTCGAATAATAAATCTTAGTATCTATCTGAAAACTGAGTGAGGAGTATAATAATGACTATAGATTTTTTCCAACCAAAGTTAGTTCACTTAATGTTTGAGGAGCAAGCTCTTAAGACGCCACATAGAAACGCAGTCATACAGGGTAGTGGGTCTGTCTCTTATAGAGAATTAAATGAATTATCCAATAAATTGTCTCATCATCTACTAGCCTTAGGTGTTGAAAAAGGTGATAGTATTGGAATTTGTTTTTATCCTTGTATAAATACGTTGGTATGCATCCTTGCTATATTAAAAATCGGTGCGGCATATGTTCCTTTCGACCCCATGAATCCATCTGAAAGATTAATTCTTATTAGCAACCAACTAGATAACTTAAGGTATATTATTACTAATTCCGAAACGCATGATTACTTTAGGTCAGATAAAAAACAAATAATATTGACAGATGATTTATTTAGCCATATTAAAAACTGTTCTAATGAAAATCCGGCTATCGATATGGATGAGGATAACATCTGTTATATTGTATTTACTTCAGGAACAACTGGCACACCTAAAGCTGTTGCTGTAAAACATAGTGGTTGGGCGAATCTTTTAAATTGGTTTGAGAAAAAATACAAATTAGATAGCGAATCTGTGAATGTACTAGTCAGTTCATTTGGCTTTGATATTTCTCAACGAAGCATGTTATCTTCACTTTATGTAGGTTCAACTCTTATTATTAGTGAAAGTAAGCACTTTGATCCTATATTAATAGGTGAGTTGATTAATAAGTACCATGCCAAAACATTACATCTTGCACCAAGCTCTCTTTATTCTATTATTGAAGCTTGGGAAGACATTAATAGTTTGCCATCCCTACGCCATCTATTTATTGGAGGCGAGGCTCTCTCTGTTCCTCGAATTTCAAATTGGACTGCAAATGAAAACCGACTCTGCAATTTTATTCACCAATATGGTGTTGCAGAATGTACCGATGTAGCAACGTCATATACTATGAATAACTTTAATTCCTATTTGAATAACGGAATACCTTTAGGTGAAGCGGTATCTAACTGTAATATATATGTTTTAGACGAAGAACTAAATTCAGTTAATATTGGAGATATTGGCGAGTTAGTGATTACTGGAGATGGTATTGGTGCTGGTTACGTAAATAATAGTGAGTTAAATTCAGAAAGATTTATAAAAATTAAAATTGACTCAAAATTAGTCAATGCATATCGCACTGGTGATTTCGCAAGAATAAGGAACGATGGAGAAATTATTTGCATTGGTAGAAAGGATAATCAGATAAAGATAAGAGGTATCCTTACAAATTTATCAGATATTGAAAGTGTCGTGAAATCATGTAACAGTGAAATTAAAGAGGCCATAGTTGTCCCATATCATGAAAATGAATCGGACATAAGGTTGTGCATTTTTCTTTATACAGATATGGATGAAGCTTTAAGGCCAGAAATAAAGAAAATAAAAAGTGGCATCATTAATAAGTTACCAAAGCACATGCTGCCAAATAAATTTCAATGGCTTGATTCATTTCCTTTGACTACAAATGGGAAAGTGAATAGAAACGCATTATCGAATTTAATAATTTGAACTTAAGACAAATCTAAGAAATGGGAAAATATAATGAATAGTAATAATTTTGCCTCAACAACTGGTCTAGCGAAAAATGCAGAAATTCCAGAGGATATTAAAGAAGATATTGTTAAATTTGAAAAATATGGTTTTATTGGGCCAATAAAACTTTATGAGCCAGAAGAGGCAGGAGAAATTCTACGAGCACTCAGATTGGCTAATCATGACCGTTCTCATATTTTGTACGACAACAATATGAATTATGATAGGCATTTTGATATTCCTGAGTTATCAAAACATATCATGCACCCAACAATTGTTAAATACTTAAAGGCTATTCTTGGTCCAGATCTTCTTTGCTGGCGTTCTGAATGGTTTGCAAAGTTCCCAGGTGCAACTGGAACTGAGTGGCACCAGGTTCGTGACTATAGCTATACTGATGGTAATCCGTTAATTGTACCTACAGAAACTAGTTGGAACGCATTTATTGATTTAACGGTTTGGACTGCATTTACTCCAGCAAAAATCGAAACTGCTTGCATGCGATTTTTGCCAGGTTCTCATTATAAATATTATTATGATGAGAAAAAGAATGTAAAAACTGGCCGCTCAGGTGACTATAGCCATATGGAAACAGATACAGGTTTCTTTGGTTATGATTTCTCCGAATTTAAGGTTGATCCCTCTTGGGATCCAGAAGGTGCTAACCCCGTCGATATGGAACTTAATGCAGGTGAATGCGTTATTTTTACAGCATCATGTGCTCATGCCTCTCATCCTAATATTACTGACAGAGAAACTCGTTTGGCAATTTCTGGTCGATATGTGCCTACACATGTCAGAGTTTATCCAAACCTAGATTCTTATAATGCTCACGGTGAAACATTTAATCTTGAAAACTATGCAACAGTTTTAGTCAGTGGTGAGGATCGATACGAACACAATAAAATCAGAACTACTAATAATCGTGGTGTTAAATTTTAGTTTAATAAAAGGTTAAATTATGAAAGATAAAATTAAAAAAATATATTCGGAAGAGCTCAATTATCCAGCGTTATCAGAGCAAGACGATTTTTATGATGTCGGAGGTCATTCTTTAATTATGACTAAAATAAGAAAAAGATTTATATCAGAATTGAACTTAAATGTTCCGATAGATAGTTTGTTCAGATATTTGACAGTGGAAAGTTTATATAACCATATAAAATAATGTATGAAAATTGCAGCTTGTCATGCTCAATATACATGAAAGTTGCAATTTTTACTAAATAGCATTTCATAATAGTGAGAGTCTCATTTTTTTATGTTTGTTTTAATATGTTATGTGATTAGTGTTTTAAGAGAATTTTCACATATATGATAAGTGACTATGTATACTATAGTTTGTGATATAAAATATTTACAAAAATAGGACTGAGTTTCAGATGGTTGTTATTATTTTGGGAATATATTTTTGTGATATTTAATTTGTAAATTAAATGATTTTTATTGATTTAATCTATTAACTTAGAGAGGTTTTATGGAAATATTTCTTTATACGCTTGGTGTAATGTATAGCCCTGGTCCTGTTAACTTTATGGGTATGAATGCAGGTCTAACAGGTCAATTTAAAAAAACAATTGGTTTTTTTATTGGCGTAGGCTGTGCAATGTTAACGTTATTTATATTGTTGGGGTATGCAGGGGAAGCTATTATCTCTCATAAGTATCTTCCTTATATTTCATTGCTTGGGGCTTTGTATACATTTTATCTTTCATTTAAAATGGTGACATCTAATATACAATTGAATAAAGGAGATGGAAGCATTGGATCTGATAAAACCCTGACGTTTTGGAATGGTTTTTTGATTCAAGTGTTAAATCCCAAAGGCGTGCTTGTAGTCTTACCTGTCACTACGATTATGTATCCTGCTGCTCATATTACAGGGCCAATGATATTTTTGGTATCGGTATTGATTTCAATTGGTGGAGCAGGCGCACCTGGACTTTATTCATTCTTTGGTGTAGTTATTGGTAAACAGATAAAAAATGATTCCTGGCTTAATATTATAAATAAAGTAATGGGAGTGCTGCTGGCTATTGTTGCCATTTTTATGGCATATGATTTTTTTGTCGGTGTTAACTTAATATAAGGTGTGTGTATCATGTCTTCTATATTTAAAAGTTTCTTAGTTAATTGGGATGATATACCAAGAGAGAATGTTTCAGAATCTATAGGAAGACAAGTTATTCATGGTGACGAATTAACTATTGTTAAACTTTATATGAAATCTGGTGCTTGTGTTCAAACACACTCACATCCAAATGAACAATTTACTTGGATATTAACCGGTCATATTCGGTTTCAGTATGGTGAAGATTTAGAGCATGTTGTTGATTTAAAGTCGGGTGATGTTTTACATTTACCTGCTAATATTCCACATAATGCAACATGTATTGAAGACACAATTGACTTCGATATTTTTACTCCTACACGTGAAGATTGGAAACTTCCAACAGGGAATTGTTATTTTTCATCAACAAAGAATGGTTCAAAATAATGATGCAGAAAAATAAATGGATTTCACATTTCGATGATGTTAAAAAAAATCGACTTAGAATTATTTGTTTTCCATTTGGAGGTGGAGGTGCTTCATCATATCGTTTGTGGCACGAACTTTTTGATTCCGATGTTGAAATTTGCCCAGTTCACTTACCTGGTCGAGAAAGTCGATATGGTGAAGAACCATGCTTAGATGCAGATGTTTTAATCAATGATCTATTACCAGAATTGTTACCATTACTTAATTGCCCTTCCATCTTTTTTGGATATAGTTTAGGTGCAGCATTAGCATATAAAACTATAGTAGAATGTTCAAAAATTGTCAGGAATAATAAAATATTGTCTCTAATATGCTGTGCTAGAATTCCTCCTAGCAAAAAAATTGATAATGAATCTCTTACCCAGTTATCTGAGAAAGAATTCATTGAATATATTCTTTCTTTAGGGGGAATTTCACGTACTATCTTTAATGATCCAGAACTTCGTACAATGGCTTTAAAACTACTGCGTAGCGATTTTATTTTATCTTCAAGCATTATTGAGCCCGAAGATAAAATGGTAAATATCCCTATCTATGCTATTGGTGGGGATGCTGATCCTTCTGTTTCAATTGAGAGTTTGCAAGGATGGAAGAGATGTACAAGTGGTGAGTTTAAGTTTTTCACCTTGCCAGGAGGGCATTTCTTCATGAATGAAAATCCTATTAAATTTTATGGATTATTGAATGATATTATTTCATTTGAAAAGGCAAAGCTAAGTTAGATGTGGAGTTGAATATGATTTTGGTAAATTCTACTTTAACAATGATAACAGGAATTGGTTTTGTTCTTTTAATTCCTGGGCCAACTAATACATTGCTATTGGTTTCAGGATTGAAAAATGGTGTTTTTAAGGCGTCACCTTTAATTATTGCTGAGGTTTTTGGTTATATTATGGCAATCGGAGTTTGGGGAGTATCTCTATCTACTATACTTAAAGGTGTGTATTGGTTTCCAGAAATAATTAAGGCTTTATGTTCATTTTACATATTTTACTTGGCAACTAAGGTGTGGTCATATGGTCGGACTTCATATTATGAACATAAAATCTCATTCCCACAGATGGTCTTAGCTTCAGCGCTAAATCCAAAAGCTATTTTATTTGTTAGTTTATTTATACCTAAGTATTCATTTAATAGTATAAATGAATTCGCTTTTTTAATTTTTTTATTTATCATGATTGTGATTCCTATCGGTTTCTTATGGGTTTCATTAGGTGGAATAATAAGGAAACAATCTTCTCAGAACTTATTGTTTATAATATATAAAGTCGCTTCTGTTATTCTTATGGCGTTCAGTTGTATTTTGTTTTTATCTTTATTGGCGTAATAAATCTAAAGCGCCCTGTCAAAAAAGGGCGCAAATTAATTTATTTAAATATACTTTGCTTTATTTACATTTTTCCAATGTGCTGGTGTTATTCCAAATGTTTTTGTGAAATGTCTTGCCATATGACTTTGATCGAAGAAGCCTGCGATCAATGAAGCATCAGTAATGGATTCTCCAACAATTAGACAGGATTTTACTACATCTAACCTTCGCATTGTCATATATCGATGAGGACTGGTTCCGAATAGTAACCTGAAATCTCTCGAAAGACTCCAGCGATCACGATTTGTGTTGCGTTCAAGTTCATCTAGTGTTACATTTTTATCTAAATTTGAATGAATATACTCTCTTGCTCTTTCCGCAGCGAAATAATCAAAATTTCTCTTTCTGTTTAAAGGCGCTCCACTTGCTTCAACTAATGAGATAACCAAATCATAAAGAGCATCATCTTCTTCCATAGGATCTATTCTGCAATCCATATTTTGTAATAATGCGTGTGTGGCCCTAAAAATATTAGGATCTTTGGTTATCCCATTTTTTATAAATGGTAATGGCTTTCCCTTTATTATTTCTTGTATCATTGATGGTTCAATATATATCATTTGATAATGGAAACCAGCACTAGTTCCAGCCTCGCCATCATGAATTTCGTCAGGATGCAATATAATAGTGTTACCAGGAAGGCTGTGTTGCATGCGGCCACGATAGTGAAAACTTTGAACTCCAAATAAGGTTTTTCCAATTGCATAGGTGTCGTGTCTGTGAGGGGAATAGGCATGATTTAAAAAATAAGCTTCTATTCTTTCGACTTTCCTAGTATCGGGTGCCCTGTATACCCAATCTCGTGATGTAGCCAATCCATACATATTAACTCCATATGACAGTTATATTGTAAAATAATTAAAAAATCACTATTTTTTAATAAATTCCTATTCTAATTACAATACCTTACATGGAGTAATGATCGGGTAGTTAAGAAGTGAATTGGTTACGGGAACGTCACGCTCAGTGGCACACGTTATGCAGCATAGCGGTTGTAGATTTTGGCATGAAAAGCAAGCAAAATTATATAGTTATGAAATAAGATATTATATTACCGGCGATTGTGATAAATCGGCTGAATTATCGCTTATACCATACGCGGTCATTAGGATGTGTAGTGAGATGACTTCTCCCACCCTATAGCAGTAAATTGACAGTGTGTTTTTCTTTTAGAAGAGGCCATCATCATGAACAGTACAGCACTTATCGGTATTGATCTAGGTAAACAACTTTCCACCTGCACTGTTAGGATAAAAATGGAAACGCGCTTTATCGTAAGAAAAGGAATCAGTGCCCTTTTCTCCAGAGTGAGCATTCGAGTATAACTGATTAATTCGGGGGGGATGTCGGTAAGGTATTGTTTTACATGTTTATTGTAAAAAGTTTTAAAATCACGATAATGTCTCATATGGAATAGAATGAGGATCATCATGACTTCGCTGATAGAGCTGAGAGAAAGGGACGCTTCGCGGTGCCGTTTACGTAATTCGTTTTCAATGAGCAGTTGATGCCAGAGAGGCATAAATTTTTGGCAAAAGTCATCGATGCAACAGTAAAGTTCTTCTAAATTAGACATGCCTGAGGGTCTCCACGATTTTGTTTTCTTTAGCACGTGCCTCAGGCACTTTAGTTCCCTTCTTAAGCGAAGCTCAGGTTATTAAGGAATAAGCAGGCTGGAACCATGAGTAACGCGACTTTCCAGCATGCAGTGTGCCTTGATTACCTCACTGAGCGGGAATTTCTGGTTTTCAGGCACGTCAACATTGATTTTTCCGCTGGCAATCAGCTCAAATAACGTTTTACTCGCTTCATCTAGCTCTTCACGGGTAGTGACGTAGCCGTTTAACGCTGGGCGGGTTACAAACAGCGAGCCTTTCTGGTTAAGTATTCCCAAATCAACACCAGTCACTGGGCCGGAAGTATTGCCAAAACTGACCATTAAGCCTTGTCGTTTCAGGCAATCCAATGAATCCAGCCATGTAGTCTTGCCAACAGAATCATAAACGACGCTGACTTTTTCCCCTGCCGTGATTTCCGATACGCGTTCAACAATATTTTCGCGCTTATAATTGATGGTCTGCCATGCTCCCGCGGCTTTGGCGAGAGCTGCTTTCTCATCCGAACTAACTGTACCAATCAATTTAGCACCCAATACTTTTGCCCACTGGCAGGCAATCAGCCCCACTCCTCCCGCTGCGGCATGGAACAGAAACGTTTCCCCTGCCTGAATTTTATGGGTTTGTCTGAAAAGATAATAAACAGTCAGTCCCTTCAAAAATGATGCAGCAGCTTGCTCAAACGAGATGGCGTCCGGCAGCCGTGCTAATTTGCTTTCTGCCACATTATGAACTTCACTGTAAGCACCAAGCCCTGATTGTGCATAAACCACCCGATCGCCAACTTTAAAAGAGGTTACCTCGGTTCCAATCTTGGTGACAATCCCTGCCGCTTCGGTTCCGATACCGCTGGGCAGATTAGCTGTTGGGTATAACCCGCTGCGCATATAGGTATCAATATAGTTAATACCAATGGCTTTATTTTCAACCTGCACTTCGTCAGTAGCTGGGTTAGCAGGGGTAAATTCGCAATATTGGAGTACTTCAGGGCCTCCGTTAACGGAGAACACGATATGTTTTGCCATGAATAAGTCTCTAATTATATTATACTTATTGTTTTTCAGGTTACGGTACGTTGTTGGTGGCTGCGCTAGCTCCACTGTTCTTTGATTTTGATATCCGTTTGATCCATTCGCCACCGATGCCCAACCTCAGGCTTGCTCCGCTGATAGCGTTTAACAATCAACGGAACCAAACGGTGAACTTAACGAGAGAACGTGGAATGATAAATGGCAATCTCCCACTTAGACATCGTTGCTTCCAGATTACGTCTCAAGATGTAGGTCAGATCCCCTCGAACGCACTGGATCCTGATATCAACAGGCTAATGCAGGAGCTTGAACGCATTTTGAGTCAGGGCCATCTCCAGTTTCCCTAATAAAAAAATACCATATTATCCAGACAGAGATTAATGCGCCAGAACCATAATAGTTACTTATGAAGAGATAGTCCTTTTATTGCTTTATCTACAAATTTTTTTGAACCATACACAGCAAGGCCAACTAAATTCATATTATCAGCATCTTCTGCTAAAAAAACCTCACGGTTCGCTTCATCATGACCTGTTGAAAACATTGTGTAGACGTAAGGAACTAAAAGTAGATCTCTCTCCAAGCCTTTCCTATGAACACTTTGAAGTGCCTTAAGATCAGCACCAAAAATAAGCATAGGTTGTCCAGACATACTCCCATACTTATGACCAGAAGAATCGATATATGGGGTACCTATAATCTCAGATGCCGATGAGGCAACACCCGTTGCGAGGAATGCAACTACATTCAGTTTTTGCCACGTTTGTAAGTCATCCCGCACTATAAAGGCAATTTTCGTATCAAACATCTTAAACATCTCTCTACGTGTTGTTATGTGACAGTATATTTAATTAACGATAGGATATTTGTCTTGTACGTTTGTGCATCGGTGCAGGTCATAGTGAAATGGACAGTGCGCTGGGCAAAGCTATTGTGCTTTAATAAATTCACGCGATGCTCGACTTTTAGGGTGAGTTGAAATGACATAGCCGCTCCTTTATAACTTTAAGTCGTCAAAAATAGAGAAATAAAGGAACAAAAGGCTATGTCACAGCAAGATTTTATCATTTGGGTGTTTTGTTGGGTAGATGACAATTTAACGCAGTTACAGCAAGGTAGGCGATTCAGAAACCATCACGATGGAAGTGGTGGGTGAATTTTTAGGATTTTCAACAGATAAAGGCATTTGGACATACTTTAATCATCACTGGCGCGAATGGTTTCCGGGACTGGGCTCACGGGCCAATTTTGCTAAACAGGCTTCAAACCTTTGGGTTGTTAAACAAAAACTGCAAGAAAAACTGGCGCGATTATATGGCTTGTATAAATGGGCAATTGTCTGACTAGACAGGGGAAAGATGATGAGTGAAATTAATTTGCTGGAGTCTGTTACCACTTTTTTGCAGCGCTCTCACGGCCATTATATTAATGGAGTCTCTGTTCTTGGTCAGGAAAATGAAATTTTCTCCATTGTTAACCCGGCTTCTGGTGAAGTAATAGCCACGGTTAATCAAGGTGGAGATACCGAAGTTAATCAGGCAATGCAGGCAGCTTCAGCCGCTTTTCACGGCGTGTGGGCTCAAACTTCTCCTTTGGAGCGAGGAAATTGTTTGAATCGGCTGGCTGATCTATTACAAAAAAACAGTGATTAAAGCCAATCGTGTTGAAGACACATTAATGAACGAGGAGACATTTGGGCCGATTGGTACTTTCCTCAGTTATGATGATGAGGAAGAGCTAATTACGATGATGAATGCAACGCCATTTGGCCTGTCTGCCAGCTTATGGACGAATGATATGAGCAAGGCGATGCGTATAATTCCTCGCATTGAAGCGGGGATGTTATGGATCAACATGCATACGTTCGTCGATCCTGCGGTTCCGTTCGGGGGAATGAAGTCTTCAGGAATGGGGCGTGAGTTTGGCAGTGCATTTATTGAACATTACACAGAGCTGAAATCAGTCATGGTGCGTTATTGATGGATACATAATAATGTCACCATAGGTTCAAATAATTGTCATGTGACATATCTATTATCTGAGCAACTCAACATGATGATTTTTTTATCCTATTCATCTGATTGCAAGGAAAACCCTATGTCACGTAATCATCAAAAAAATCTGCTTGCTACAGTGGTTGTATTGATGTCAGGAATTACAGTGCCTGTATGGGCTGTTGGCGATTCAAATCACATTATGGCGCAACAGCGTGCAGCCCAAGGCAATATGACCGAATTTGGCGGTGCCCGCCGTCTCACCCAAGATCAAACTGAAGCGCTTAAGGCTGCATTAAGCAATAACAGAGCTAAAAATGTGATCCTGTTTATCGGCGACGGTATGGGGGATTCTGAAATTACCATTGCCCGTAATTATGCCGAAGGTGCCGGTGGTTCCTTTAAAGGGATAGATGCCTTGCCATTCACGGGGCAATATACCCACTACTCATTAAACAAGGAGACGAAGAAACCCAACTATGTTACAGATTCAGCGGCTTCTGCCACGGCCTGGGCAACAGGAGTAAAAACCTATAATGGGGCATTGGGAATTGATGTCTTTGGCAACCCTCATCAATCTCTTTTGGCGCTGGCTAAAAAGAACGGCAAGGCAACGGGAAATATCACCACGGCCGAAATTCAGGATGCAACACCAGCAGCTTTATACGCCCATATTACGCATCGTAACTGCTACGGCCCTAAAGAAACTTCAAAGTATTGCACCTCAGATGCTCTGGAAAATGGAGGTAAAGGATCTATCACTGAACAATTGCTGACCGCACGTGCAGATGTCACCTTGGGAGGTGGTGCAAAATCGTTTACCCAGCAATCGAGAGCTGACGCCAATAAAGGGAAGACATTGCAGCAACAAGCATTGGAGCAGGGATACCAATGGGTAACAGATGAGAAGTCATTAGCCGCCGTCAAAGATGCTAATCAACAACAACCCTTGTTGGGCTTATTCCATGATGGAAATATGGATGTCACCTGGGAAGGGCCAAAAGCGGTTTATCACGGTAATATCAATGAAAAGCCAGTGAAATGTGCAGTGAATGTTAAATTAGATCCTAACGCACCTACATTGGAGCAAATGACAGAAAAGGCGATTGATTTACTGAAAAAGAATGAAAATGGCTTTTTTCTGCAAGTGGAAAGCGCTTCGATTGATAAACAGGATCATAATGCCAACCCTTGTGCACAAATTGGTGAAACAGTAGCCTTGGATAAGGCTGTACAAGTTGGCCTTAAGTTTGCCAAAGAGCAGGGCAATACTTTGGTGATTGTGACTGCTGATCATGCACATGCTAGCCAAATCATTGAGCCTGATGTCAAATCACCCGGCTTGACTCGATCGCTGATTACAAAAGATGGCGCAATCATGACCGTAAACTATGGTAATTCGGAAGGAGATAGACAGGAACATACCGGTACACAGCTACGTGTTGCCGCTTATGGTCCACACGCAGCCAATGTTGTTGGTTTGACTGATCAGACCGATCTGTTCTTTACCATACGTGATGCAATGGCGCTAAAATAATCATATCTTGCTTATAATCCCTGTCATTGACTTTCAACTTGTGATTAATTCGCTACCATATAGGGTATTGAGAATCATTATTGTTATAGTGGGTGGCTGACTATGTTTAGCGCAAAGTGGAAGTTAAAACTGTTTTTTGCCAAAACATGATGGGATAAGGTATGACGGGATTTTGGGGATTACTGTTATCCAGCCTGATCGCATCGGTAGTGATTGTATCAGTGTTGGAAATAGTCGGTGCAAGAATAGAACAATTTAAGTTTGTCATTCAAGCCGCCATGCTGCTGACACTTGTTCTGTTACTGCATCGTAATGCGCGTCATTTTCTACTAATACCTGCCGGTATTGCCGTTATATGCAGTCTGTTCGCCTGCTTGCGCTATCTGGGACATTAAGGAAGATTGGGGATACAACGAGAAAGAGAAGAAAAATGTAACAGTGGTGCGAAGGGGGGGACTTGAACCCCCACGTCCGTAAGGACACTAACACCTGAAGCTAGCGCGTCTACCAATTCCGCCACCCTCGCAGGTACTGCCATTTATCTAATTTGTTTAATTGATAACTATCTGATTTGGTGCGAAGGGGGGGACTTGAACCCCCACGTCCGTAAGAACACTAACACCTGAAGCTAGCGCGTCTACCAATTCCGCCACCCTCGCGTATTCAGATACTATCGCTTAAACGAATAGCATGGGGGCGCATTCTAGAGATTTTATGGCTGGCGTCAATCATTATTTAGGGAGAAAACGCGTGATTGGTGTAAAAATCGGCATGTCGATGTATTTGGCAAAGGTAAAAATAAAATGTTCGAAAATAGCGATTGCCCGCCCGTTAAATTTGGGCAGGCAACACAGGAATTGCGTTTTCTACCCCAGTTATTTCTTAGTCGCTTGATATACTTTGAATTTACCTGTTTGCGCAATGACTTTATGGCTGCCAAAAGCATTATCCAGTAGATTAGGGTAAGGTAAGAAAGCGTTTGCAACGATCCGCAATTTACCACCGGATTTCAGATAATTTGGTGCCATGCGGATCATATCTTCAGCCGCTACCAGGTTGGTTTTCAGGCCATCATGGAAGGGAGGATTAGAAATGATCCAGTCGAATTTTTCCTCAATGGCAGAATACACATTACTTGTGACTACATTGCCTGTCAGCTTATTGGCTTGCAGGGTCGCTTTACTTGATATGATGGCGGCAGCATTGACATCACTTAATGTCAGGGACAAATCGGGGTTCTTTTTACCCAAGACGGTAGCCAGTACTCCGGCACCACAAGCCAAATCCAACAGACTGCCAGAGATAGGGGCATCGAAAGTAGAAAGCAGCAGACGGCTGCCGATATCTAAATCATCCTGACTAAATACGCCGGGCAGCGTATTGACGGTGACATCTTCCACCTGATAACTGTTCCACCAATTGTTTTGGTCAAACTGAACCTGGTTTTTCAATTGACCGTAAAACAGGCTGCAACGGCGTGCTGTATCCATTTTGCGGAAAGTAGCGATGCCTTCCATTAACTTATCAATACTGCGTACACCACTACGGTTTTCACCCACAATAAAGATATCAGTACCGGATGGCAGGATAGAAAATAGGTTGCGTAGTTGGAAACGCGCTTCTTGTTTGCTTTTTGGCCAATAATAAATCAGCGTATCACATCCACTGATAAATGTGCTGTCCGCTATAAGGCCAAACCAGGCATTGTCACCAAGCTGACGGATCAGCGATTGCCAGTGGTGATATTGGTTAGTATGCACACGCACACTTGCAGCTTCGATTTCCGTTGCCAGGTTATCCTGAAGATCACCGGCAAAGAGCAGATGACGAGAGCGAAATTGTTCATGATGGCGCAGGATAACTTCGCTGGCCGGGGTTAATACTGACATCTATGTATAGCTCCTTATAAATCTTTATTTGAATATCAGCGGGCAGTATTGGCAAGCTGGTTGGCGCAGGAATAAGCCCTCTGATAATATATTACCTGTTATTTTTTTATGGCAGATGGAATAAAACACGATGACAAAGCGTGACAGATTACTTTCCCGCCTGGGGATTACCCAATGGGTTTTGCGTAGCCCGATGGCTTTGCAAGGCGAATTATCTGTCCTCATCCCTGATTCAACCCGTCTATTGATCATTAGTCATGATCACATTGACTTAAGTCATTCATTGTTTGCTGATGTTTTTACAGCCATGGGGATCGATGCCTCATCGGTATATTGCATCACGACCAAAGATGTTGAGCTACTTTCGGGATCAATCTACTGCCCAAGCTGGCTGTTGGGGGTTGATATTACCTTACCAGTACAAGGGATTTCTTTGAGAAGCCCAGCATTAAATGACTTATCTCTTGATGGGAATGCAAAACGCGCTCTTTGGCAACAAATTTACCATTATGAAGAATATTTCTCTATTAACTCCCGTTGATCTTCCCGCTGCATTTCAAATAGAGCAGGCCAGTCATACATTTGCGTGGAGTGAAAAAACCTTTTACTCCAATCAGGGAGAACGTTATCTCAACTATAAGATAACGCAGAATGACCAGATTATCGGTTTTGCGATAACACAGTATGTCATGGATGAAGCAACACTATTTAATATCGCTATTCATCCTGAATATCAATCACGGGGCTATGGCAGGGCATTGTTGGCGTATCTCATCAACATATTACCTGAAAAACAGATCAATACATTGTGGCTTGAGGTGCGACGTTCTAACCAGACTGCTATTCGTTTATACGAAGATATGGGCTTCAATGAAGTTTCCATCCGCAAGAATTATTATCCGACTGCGGCAGGTAAGGAAGATGCCATTATTATGGCATTGCCGTTGTTTTAAGTTGATTTGGATAATAAGCCCAAAAATCACTGATTGTTTATAAATCCAAGTTCAGCGAAAATAAACGCCAATCACGATTAACACGACGGATTTGCAAGTAGAGCGCCATCAGGAGGCGCTTTCCAAGTGATATCAATCCGCCTACGAACCAGAAGATTCTAATTGATGTCAAATTCCTCATTTCAGCAGGAAGTCGCGAAACGGCGCACTTTTGCAATAATTTCTCACCCCAATCATTGATCTGGTTTTATCTGTTTTTAATTGTTTGCACCTGTTTTCATATTTTCTTACTTTTCCGTTTTCAATTCAGTAAAAGTGGTCAGCTTGGTGTTATTTTTGTTCTGACTATTTTCAAATGAATCTAACTCGCTTCGAGTGTTGTACATAATTTTATGTACAGAGTTTTGTACATAATGCTATAACAAGCCATTGACGCATAAAATTATGTACAAGGTGGGTTATGGCGCTATCAGATACGTGGCTTAGGTCTGTTGTTGGGAAAGAAAGGGATAAACAGATAGTTAAATCGGATAGAGACGGTTTATCTGTCAGGATCACCCCAAAAGGAAAGGTGATTTTCCAATTTCGATTTCAGTGGAGTGGTAAAGGCGAAAGAGTCGATATTGGCACGTACCCGGCAACAACTCTGAAAGATGCCAGAGATGAGGTGGTTAGGCTCAAGGGGGAAATTGAATCCAATCGTAACCCTAGATTTGTAAAAAAGCAGCAAAAAATAACTGCTTTCACCGAAGAAACAAATGAGGGGATTATCAGGAAATGGCATGAGGCATATTGCGTAAAAAACAAAAAAGATGCTGTGGGGATAATCCGCTCTTTTGAGCTGCATGTCTTTCCAAAAATAGGTAATAGGCCGCACAGTTTAACCACATTACATGATTGGTTAGAGTTATTGGAAGGGCTAGCCGTACACTCTGAATCAATAGCTGACAGAATACTCATAAATACAAAGCAAGCCCACAAGTGGGGAGTAAAGAGGCAATTGATACTCGGTGAGCCTCTGATGCAGATGACGGGGAAGGATCTAGGGGTTAGTAAGCGAGAAGGAACTAGAGTGCTGGAAGATGGAGAAATAAAAATTCTGTTCCATGCATTAGAAAAATCAAGAGCATCATTAAAATATGAACTACTTGTTAAATTACTGCTGCTTTTTGCTTGTAGGCTTGGTGAATTGATTAATGCTGAAATAAGTCATTTTGATCTTGATAACAAGTTATGGACCATTCCGCCAGAAAGCCATAAAACTGGCTCTTCTACGGGAAGGCCGCTAATTCGCCCAATCATCCCTCAAGCAGAAGAGATGATTAGGCAATTAATGGGTATGAGTAAAGGGTCAAAATATTTAATAACAAAAGATAAAAGTAATGAAAAGATAAGAGGAAGCTCATTAAGTTCTTTGCCATACAATTTAATGAGATTTGCATGGAAAAAGTTAGGCTACCAATTCCCACATTGGTCTCTCCATGACTTAAGAAGAACCGCCAGAACGAACTTTTCTGATTTTACCGACCCCCATGTTGCTGAAATTATGTTAGGTCACAAATTACCGGGTGTTTGGCAGGTGTATGATAAAAGTTACTATATAGCTGAACAAAGGAAAGCCTATGGCTTATGGTGGGCGAAAGTTGAAACTATCGTATATGGTGATGATAAGGTATCTTTATTAATCGCCGGATAGTCCTGCAAACTTCATGATCTTGTCTTTAGCCCAGAGGTTGGGACAAGATTTTACATCTGGGTCTGGGAAGTCTGGCTTATATTTTTTACCAGTCTTACCATTGATGCTGTTCCACCGTTGGATAGTAGATTTAGATCTCCTGAATAAGTTTGCGATTTCTTCTGTATCCATAAAATTACTCATCCTTCATCTCCTTCTGAATAACTCGCACATAATACGCCAGCACTGATTTAGCGCTGAACTTCATGTGGTTGAGTGGTTTAAATTTGGGTGTGTACTTATCGAGAATTGCGGTTACTGCGGTATCGTCGTATTTGGGCAGGGCGGTTAATTCTTTCAGGCAATCCCTCGCCACCTTCCTCCTTGCGTTCTCGAACTCACTAGTCATAGATACGACACGTGATATTGCCTTTATGTGATTCTCTGATACGACCTGAGCGACCCGTATTTGTATAAAAAGGGATGGTTATATTTATTTCCCGATCTTGTGATTTTAAATGGTCCTGAACTGCGCCGATAGCTAACGGAATGTCTTTGCTATCTGGTACATCAATTGTTACTTTCATATCACTCTCTCTTTATTATTAATCGCTATCATTATACGTGCTAAATACGTAGTGGTTTGTTTATACTCAGCAGGTGTGTTGGGGTAAAATTTATTTAAAATCACATTTTCCCGACGGGTAACCATAAGTAAATTATCGATATGACAATTTTTCTTATCCCCATCTTTGAAAATAACAATGCTTCCTGCTGGTAATTCACCGTGATGCTCTTCCCATATTATTTGATGTTTCGGTCTCCATATTTTAGGACTATCCACCTTTATATAGATATAACCATCCTTGTTAATTCGTTCAGACCCTATTGGACGGGTATTATGAGGCGAACTACCTGATTTGAATGAACCTGAATTACGTTTCATTAATCCTTTGGTTCCCGCATTATGAGGTATATTACCTTTTGTATATTGTCCCGTTCGTCCGGTGCGTAACCCTAATCGTTTTCTGAAATTGTGAATTGATTTATTGGAGTAATTAACAGAGAAGTGTTCATTGAATTTAGCAGTCAGCTCTGGCACTGGCAAGCCGTAATAAATCCTCATCCAATTTTTCATTTTATCAGTGTATTTATGAGCCATTTTTACCCACCTAGAAATTTAGGTAGAGAATCTACATCTTGATTACCGATGGCTTTTTTAACATCAAGCGCCAGTTTACCATTATTGACTATCTGAGTAGCGATGTCTGAAATAGATTTTGCACGGCGAAATTCTATTTCCAATTGTTCATTCAGGATATCTTCGTCAGATAGCCGCTCTAATTGAGCGAACAAATGGTTATTCAAATCTTCCAATTTGTTTTTCATGCCATTTTCCTTATTTCGTTATTACCTATATTGAATAGGTGTTCTTTATCTACAGTAGTTATTAACTTGCGCGGAGTAATAAATGGTCGCCATATTAAAAACATGGAACCTTTTGTATTCCTGCTGACTTTTATTTTTAAGTTCGCTGGAATAAATGAAATCCTGCCACCTGTTATTAATCTGACCTCATCCGCTGTTTCTCTTGCTAATTTAAACCAACCCACAGAAGTACCAGAAGGGACTAACATAACGATTGGTTGTAATTGCTTCTGGCATTCAATCGCCGCTTTTTCTACCCACGGCGTAATATTAGAATAGGGTGGATTACAGAATATAGAACCGTAGCTCACCCAATCACATTCCAGTGCATTATCTCGTTCCGTGAGATAATGGGCGCACAGGGTGTTTTGAGCATCGGCGGCGGCATCTAAATAAAATCTGAATTCTAAATCGAGAGCTAAAAATAACGGAAGTGGGGTTTGCCAGAGGTCGCGAAGTTCTTTGGGTGTATTACTGCCTCCGAAATCACTCATCGTTTATTTCCCATCCTAATATTTTCTTGGATTCATTTAACGGCTTCATATATAATTCCAATTCCAGATTCCATCTGGAACCTGTAATATCTACATAACCTTTGTATGTTTCTTTATACTGCCTGACCATTGAGTCATATTCGGCAACCAATTCATGCAATAGATATCTGGGTATTTGTAGAATTTCGTCGTCATTGTTTGTATTTGTCATTCTTCCGCCTATCCCGCCCATAATCCTCTCCGCACTCTCTGCTACAGAATGCCCCATGTGTTGCTTCCTCTGTCTCACACCATCTGCACATACCGTTGACACTGGTTAATGCTGGTGGTCTGTTCTGGAGGGCATGAGATATATTCAGCTCATTTAATTCATTCGCTGCGTCGATGATATCCATATTATTTCTCGCTATTTGTTGGGGTGGGTAATATCATTACATGCTTCCCATCCAGCCTTAAATGCTTCCCAATAAATCTGGGCTGGCATGTTAAAATAATCCCCATTACTATCTTTTTCTAATGCATTTTCAGAATAACGAAACTCAGTTAAAAGAAATTTCTCAAACGCTTCTCTGCATAAATCTGAATTAGTCATCCCATTTCTCCGTAATTATAGTTTTTGGTAGTAATATGAAATGTTTACCCCAAAATACATCGCAACGCTCACCAGATTCATAACATATAACCCTATAGTCAGTTTCTGGTTTTATTTTCAATGACCCATTACAGATAGACTCGTATATTTCTTGATGAACTAATTCATACGTATCACTATCAATTGCTGAACCATTTAATGGTTTGATATAAATTGAAAACTCACCATTCTTTGGATCACAGTCTAATTCTGTCCAAACAGTAGCTTCTATAATTTGCTTGTCACCTGCAATTTCTGGCATTTTAATTTCAGAAATAGGAATTCCGCTCCATGTAATACCTGCTTTTTCTTTAAGGATTTCAATCTCTTTTTGGCTTGCTTCATATAGTGATTTGTAATCTGTCATTGCCTAAACCTCCTGCATATACTCTCTGCTTTCTTACACATATCAGTATCAAACCAGCCGAAGTGACAGGTGTTGAAACTGATGTCCAATTGACTTGCTAACCATTGATACGCTTCCGTGCGCTCTAAATTACGACTCCTCACGACATCATCGAAATACCGATGTGCCGATGCTCTGGCCTGTCGGGTTTTCTTATCCGCCAGTGACCCCATTGGGATATCGGTTTCCGGATGAATACTGACACGCGCACCACATGTCCAGCAGTGATATAACCAAGGCCAGCGGTTATCGTGGATGCGCTTAAAAACATTCAGGTGATGTTCAATCATCACATGCCTGCCACAATATCGGCAGTGTGTCGGAATGGGATATTGTACGACCTGATGATCAATGATCGGTTCAGCATCGGTACACGGGTTAAGACTGAAAACCTGAGTCTGGCAAAATGGGATTTGTACCGCGTTGCGCAATACTGTGATCAGCTCGTGCCTGATGGTAAAGGAGGACAAGAGCCGCGCCACACCTGCAATGTCTATATCCAGTCACAAGAGGATGGGTGTACCCGCCAAAGTGAGGCACAACGGCGTGGTAAATGGGTATTGCTCACCAACGAATATGACCGGATGGTCACGTTTACGGTGGGACTGGATGGCAAAATCCCGTTGCCTGGTTACATCATCGGGGTAGCCGATGAAATGTTTTCCGGCCGTGTATTGGGTGGGCGCGTGAGTTCGGTGAATGGACGCAATATCACGCTGGACAGGGTAAGCGCTTGCAAGATCAACTGGACTATCAGGCCGAAGCTGCCCTGATTAACGGGGTGGCCAATCAAGAGAATGCCTATCAAATTATGGTGAAGGATGGGGAGAACAAAGCCGAAATCAAACGTCTGGATCGGGTATTTGCTGACTCACAAACTGCGTGGGCGCAACAAATTACTGAGGTGAAAGCGGAAATACAGAACGACATTAAGGCGAGTGTACTAGAAAACAAAAAGGCCATTACGAAAGTGGATTCGGCTCTGGCTGAGAGTGAGCAGCGTACACAGGCTCAGTTTAAAGATCAGTCAGCGGTAATTAGTAGCAAAATGCAGGCGGAGTTTAGTCAGAATGCCGGTTACGCCATCCACAGCGTCAACATCACCATTAACCGCAACGGCACAAAATATAACGCAGGTGGCATGGTGATTAGCGGTGAATTCAAGAATGGCAATCTGGAATCGTATATCGGGTTTTCTGCCAACAACTTTGCGTTTTTTAACCCAGCTAACGGCAAATTAGAACCGTTTATGACGGTGAAGAACGGTCAGGTGTTTATCAGGGACGGGTTTATCGAAAATGGCAGCATTACTAACGCCAAAATCGGCAATTACATCCAATCCAGAGATTATACTGCGGGTCGGGCGGGGTGGAAAATTGATAAATCCGGTTTTGCTGAGTTTGGTAATATCAAGGCGAGGGGCGAGATTAACGCGACATCAGGTTCACTAAGGAATGTCACCATCGAAGAGGACTGCAAAATCAAAGGAACATTGTCAGTTAATAATATCGTTGGCGACATTGTGAAAGTTTATACAATGTATGAAGGGAGTCTGACTATACCACCGTCACCGTTCGATCGTGTTGTTGTCATTCCCGCATTGCAAATTTCAGCAAAATCAAGCAAACAGGCGTGGGTGGCGTTAAATGGGAACACAATATGTCGGGCGAGGACATATGCGACTAGCATGGGCGGGTATTCTAATGGCTATATTTCTGTGAGTGGTTATGTTCCGTCAGTTATTACAGGCTATGGAGTATTACCGAAAAACGTACCCGGGGCAATTCAATATTACCAAGAAGGGGATGCATTTATGATAACTATTCTGGCATTCAAAGCATAACCAATTCATTCTCAGGAACCACAACCATGTACTATGCAGGCACTATTAGCACCGTGTCCGGCTCGGCTATTGTCCGCGGCACGGGCACGCAATTTATAGCGAATATCAACGGCGTTGCCTCTGGACAGATTATATTAATCCGGTCAGGCAACAACAATTTAATCCACATGATTCAAGCGGTGAACTCCGATACCGAGCTGGTATTGGTCGATACCATTCCCGTCACCCTGAATAACGTAAAATACCAGATTCAGACCACCGTTCCGAATTCCATTTCGGATGGGGTCAGGCACATGGTGGCGATTAACAGCTATATCATCCAGTTCCTCCAGAACATGGACAAATGGATGTCACAGAATGGGACAATCAACGTGACCTTGCCGAATGGCCAAACAGTATCGTTGCAGTCGATACGGGCATTGCAGGCGGCGATGCTGGATAAGAACAAGAACGGAGCGGATATTCCAAATAAATCGGCGTTTGTGGGCAACCTTGGCTTGACGGACACGCAGGATTTAGTGAAAAAAGTTATCCATTCGTCCGGGAACTGGATAATGGTGGGGGATGAGAGTAAGCAGGGTTGGTTGGGAAAAAGCGATAATGATATTTATGTCGGGAACTCCAAATCCAATAAGTATCTGGAACTCAAGGATGATGGGCAGTTGAAGTATGGCGGTACTCAGATTATCAAGCAGGGTGATTTTGGTGTGGGTTCCCATGATTTATTTGGTAACAATGATGCAGGTTATCTTTGGAATATTGCCGGGGATCAACCCACGGGATTTTACAGTTACACGCCTAAGTCACATCAGGATGAACAATGGGGTTCATTCATCAAACTGCGCTGGAATGAAGGAAACCAGCAGTATCTGATATTCCCTAACTTTGGTGCGGATGCGATGCGGATTGTCAGGTATATTAGTGGCGATACCTGGTCAGATCATACTGTCTGGACAACAGGCAATACCACCGTTGATGGTAGCGGTTACCTCAAAAAAGGTTCCCCTATTATCCAAATCCACCCGACCGGTAAATTCACCACTAACGACGAATCCGAAGGCGCGACGGTTGAACGTCTGTCCGAGGGCGTCTATCTCATCAAAAACGTGCTGGGGTTTAATGCTGATGCGGCATGGGGCGGTGTTGATGGTGGGGTTGAGATACCGCTGTGCAAAAATAAATTGCCGTTGATTTGGGTGGATTACAAAGTTCTGCCCGATGGCGCCATCAAATTAATGACTTACCATCGTGAGCACATCGGCGCACCCACATTCGCCAGAAATATACAAGAGGGTTACGTTGACGGTGACCCGATTGATATCCCCATCGGTCGGTCTATATCTGTCCGTGTCCAGATGCCAGAGAATTCTATCTGGAATCAGCAACAAAGATTATCTGAGTCAAAATAATACAGGGGCACTATGCCCCTTATGCCAGCAGATTCGGTGTGGAATGTGAGGGGGGGGGTGGGACGTGATGGGAAAAAGCCCTCGAAGGGAGGGCTAAAGTAAGGTTAGCTTTTAGGAACTATTGATATAAGCTGTCCTACAGAAATATGATTATTTTCTCTGATTTCAACATAGTTTATTGTAAGTAACGTCTCTTGAGCTACTGCATCTGTGAATTCTTTCAATTCATTTGTAGTGGTGACATCACTGGTTGTTTTAATTACAAAGGTATCATCTGTATTTGCGTTAGTAACAGTGATGCTAATGTCTTGGTTGAGAGGACCGATTCTACTTACTCCTTTTATGTAAAATTCGTCAGTTTTTGTGATCTTCACTCTATCAATCGATTGCCTTTGATTATACGTATTTAATTGCTCGCGATTGATAATTCTGTTTCCTATAGAAACACTTTCAACAGTAACATCCTGTGATAGTTGCTTTAAGAATTTAGCCTGCCCATCACTTCCGTGTGCTAATATTTCTCTGCTGGTTGATGTCTGGCCAGTTTTCAATAATTCCAAAGCATTTTTTTGGGACTCAACAACAGCTCCAGTTGACGCTTTCACTAGCTCAGCCTGAATTGTGGCGCTAGCTCTTTGTGTTTTCCAGTATTCATCGATTAATTTCCATCCAACCGTACTGCAAGCAATGATGGTGACAACAACAGCACATAATGCCTGTCTTCCTGTCATTCTGCCTATCGCTGCTCTAAACACGCTGGACGCTCCGTTAATTAAGTGTTCTGTGGTTCCGTTAGCTTGGCTGGAACCTTCGCTAATATGATAAACTATATCAAGTAGTTGTTTATCTGCATTCGTTAATCTTTGTAGGTTCTGCGAGCCATATCTAACTACAGCATACGCCCTTTGGATTTCTTCTGTTAATGAAGCGATGCCAAATAGCATAGATGCGGTAATGGATGATTTGTATCGGCTGGGGTCCCCTTTTACATTAATATTAATAGTTGGCCAGCCAATGAATTTTATATCAGGAAAATCAAATTGATCTGAGTCAAGGTTTTCTTTACTCATCATCGTATTGATAAATGAATAAAAATCATCCTCTGATTTTATGGTAAAGGCCTGCTGAGATCCCATTGATTACCCCTTCAATTAGTTCTATTTCTTGTCTTTTATTATTCATTGGTGAAGTGGCTCATGATATTAAATCACTTCCCCTAATATGTGATCGGAATATTCCTAATCTGTGAAGTGAAAAGAAAGCTAATTTATCGAAATGTGATAAAAAATATATTTCAAATTAAAACTGTATCTTGTGGTTATTATTGATGAGGTTGACATAATAAACCCGCAGGAAGTTGCGGGTTAGACTATTGCTCGGAATTAAGCGGCTCTGACTATGTAATTGAAGGCTATATTGCGGGGGCGGGTTTCTGATGCGGTTCTAGCAACCCTAGATGCATCAAAACTCCAATCACCGTTTGCAGCGAATGATCCTACGTTATGCCCTGCCCAGTCAATCGTATTAAATCTCGCCTGAAAAGCTCCATTCGCGCGCGGAGCCTCAACCCCTTTTACCATTCCGAGTGATCCTGTAATATTTTGCAACGCATCAGTCTGTTCCGATAAAATCTGGCGCCCGTTATCTATTCCACGCCTCTCATCCCAGCCACGAATAAACTCGCCGCGTAAGTCAGGAAGCACACCAGATGGATAAGCAATAGCAAGTTTTGGATATCTTGCTATATCAAATGAGTCACCGTTGCACATCAACCAACCTTCTGGTGGTGTTTCTGTCGGCCAAGGAACGGGAACTCCAACAGGCAAGGCTAAGTTAGCATTATCATTTGCATTATTGGCATTTTGATTGGCTGTATTAGCTAAATCATACACTTCTTTCACCGCTTTGGATGTTGCCACGGTCATTTCATTGTCGCTGCTAACATCATTACTTAACGTAACGAATCCCGGTTCTGTCTGAGTTGCATATGGGTGATCGCGGCCTTGGGCGTGTTCTTCAATAGCTTCTTTGATTGAATCTTTGACATATTCCGGTGTTGCAACGACAACAAGGCCATCATCGTCTAAGGCTATTACGTCAGGCTTTTTATCTTGCATATTCATTCCCTCATTTCATCAACAATACAATTGCTAAGTAACATGAAGGCGGTGGGATACTACTCCGCCCGTGAACATCAATAAAATCGGTTCATCAATACTGGATAGGACTTCTTGGGTTAGAATGGCACAGAATGGCAGATAGCATATTAACAAAATCTATTTGCCTATGGCTGACTGATAAAACCTAGCATTTAAAAAGGATAATTACCCCCTTTAACTTAACCCCTTGATATCTCTTATTTCTGTCAGAGAACCAGAATTCTTGCCCTGAGCGAGAAATGAGCAAAATCAACATGTTAGCTAAGGGTGGGATTTCCCGTCTTTTTGGCTTCTTCCGTTTCAAACGGAGCGATTAAATACCGCTCACAGCCGTCATTTGAAATCGCAGCAGTGCACTTGTTTAACTTTATTCTGGGGAAATTAACTACAGGGATCTCTTTAGTTTAAGGAGCCACCAGCTTCGGAGGTTCCTTCTTCTTCACTGAACATAATGACTACGAGACTTATTTGGAAAATTCCAAAAAAGGTCGTCTGTGAGCCGAGAATCCTAATCAACATTGTTAATTGGGATTTAAAAGCCCATTTATGTTAAAGGGCGGATTGCTGTCCTTGGGATTACTCTTCTTTCTGCTGCATTAGTTTATTGAATTTTTCATGCAACGATTGTGGGTACAGTTCCGTATACACCTGCCATAATACATTCAGTGAACGATGTCCGGTGACCTGCGCCACTTCTTCAATGGAAAAGCCAGCTTCAAATAAGCGGCTTGCTCCTTCTCTGCGTAGATCGTGGTAACGGAGGTCTTCGATGCCTAGGGCGTTGCGGACCCTCTGAAATCCTGCTGTTACGCTTTTGGCGTTGTAAGGAAATATTAGTTCACTTGTTTTTGGTTGACGTTGAATTATTTCCCATGCCTCCCCCAATAACGGAACAGACATGTGATTTCCCGTTTTCTTTCTTGGGTCTTTTCTATCCCTTACAACAACAGATCTCTGTTTTTCGTCTACATCATCCCATCTGATTTTGCAGACCTCGCCTATGCGCATGCAGCTTAAAATTGAGAAATTTAAGATATCTTCATAGGGTATTTTACCTTCTCTATGATTACTGCGTTTACGTAATCCAATAATAAGCTTATCGATCTCATCTTGCGCAGGCCTTCGACTACGACGTTGAGACTTTCCAATTAACCCCATTTGAGTTAGTAAAGGACGTGCTTCATATGCAGGATTTGATACATAGTCTATGTTATAGATTGGCTTGGCTGATTTTAATACTGATGTTAAATAACTAACATCATGATTAATGGTTGACGGAGTAACACCAGTAGAATGTCTTTGTTTGCAATACTCAATGACATGACTAACTGATAGCTCTGAAAGTGCTAGTTTCGCTAATTCACTATCTAAGAGCATATCTAATACATATTTTTTAGTTCTTCCTGCTTTCCCACCCAAAGCTGGATCATTGATGTATTTGTACAGCAAATCACCGACTGTTAAATTCTCGGCATCGTTCTGCGTGGGAATTCCGTTTTGTTCTAGTTCAGCCACTCGCTGAGCACCCCATGTTTTAGCGTGAGACTGCTTTCCGAATGTGCGATTCTCTCTATAGATGTATTTACCACCAGATTTAACACCAACAGTGCAACGATAGCGAACAGTGCCATCTGCGCGTGGGCGCTTTTCTATGCTATAGTAGGCCATCTTTAATACTCTCCTATTCAGGTCCCCAAATTAATGGGGTTCTGTTTGGGGTGCTAATAATTCAAAAATAGCCCAAAATAGCCTGAAATGCACGAAAATATACAGATACAAAAATATAATGAATTCACTGTAATATCAACGAACGCGAGAATATTTAAGTCTTCCCGCTTCTCCGTTGCCCCCATGTTGGACTGGACAGATCGCCACTGTCGTTACTTCCATCGCTTATTAAGCAAAGAGGCGCTGCTTTACACGGAAATGGTCACAACAGGCGCGATTATTCATGGCAAAGGGGATTATCTGGCCTATAACGAGCAAGAACATCCATTGGCACTGCAATTGGGGGCAGTGATCCTCAAGCATTGGCGCAGTGTGCCAAGATCGCGCAGGAAAGGGGTTACGATGAAATCAATCTGAATGTGGGTTGTCCTTCTGATCGTGTGCAGAATGGTCGTTTTGGTGCTTGTCTGATGGGAGAAGCGGCGCTGGTAGCTGATTGTATTAAGGCAATGCAGGATGTAGTGGATATCCCTGTTACGGTTAAAACCCGCATCGGAATTGATGAACAGGATAGCTACGAGTTTCTGTGTGATTTCATTGATACTGTCGTGAAAAACAGCAATTGTGATAATTTTATTATCCATGCGCGTAAAGCGTGGCTGTCTGGTTTAAGTCCGAAAGAAAACCGCGAAATTCCACCCTTGGATTACCCGCGTGTTTATCAATTGAAACAAGATTTTCCACAACTGACGCTATCAATTAATGGCGGTATTAAATCGTTGGAAGAGGCCAAACAGCATTTGCAGTATATGGATGGTGTGATGGTTGGGCGAGAAGCCTACCAAAATCCCTCCATTCTGGCACATGTGGATTGTGAATTATTTGACCAAACAATTCCAGTGACCAATACGGTTGATGCGGTTAAGGCGCTTTATCCTTATATTGAACAAGAATTATCAAAAGGCACTTATTTAGGACATATCACCCGCCATATTTTAGGGATTTTCCAAGGAATTCCTGGGGCACGCCAGTGGCGTCGTCATTTAAGTGAAAACGCCCATAAGCCGGGCGCTGATATTATGATTGTAGAGAAAGCATTGGAAATGGTAACAGAGCGGATGTAATCCGCTCAGGTGTTTTGTCTGATATTATGGGATCAATAAGCTGGAACCGTGGGTTGCACGGCTTTCCAGTGTCTGATGAGCTTTTACCGCTTCACTCAGTGGAAATTTCTGGTTTTCTGGGACGTCCACATTGATTTTGTCGCTGGCAATTAAATCAAACAGTGTCTTGCTGGCTTTTGCCAACTCCTCGCGGGTAGTGATATAGCCATTAAGAGAAGGGCGGGTGAGAAATAGTGAACCTTTCTGATTGAGGATACCCAAATTTACTCCAGTTACCGGCCCTGAAGCGTTACCAAAACTGACCATCAAACCTTGTCGTTTCAGGCAATCCAGTGAATCCAGCCATGTCTCTTTGCCAACAGAATCGTATACGACACTAACTTTTTCTCCGCCAGTAATAGCCAAAACACGTTCAACAATATTCTCGCGACGATAGTTGATGGTTTGCCATGCACCTGCTGCTTTGGCGAGCATCGCTTTTTCGTCTGAACCTACTGTTCCAATCAACTTCGCACCCAGTGCTTCTGCCCACTGGCAAGCAATCAAGCCAACACCACCGGCGGCGGCATGAAATAAAATGGTTTCTCCTGCCCGGAGCTTATGTGTTAAATTGAACAGATAGTAAACAGTCAAGCCTTTTAAAAATGATGCAGCAGCCTGCTCGAACGAGATCTCATCCGGCAACAGTGCTAACTTACTTTCAGAAACATTGTGTATTTCACTGTAAGCACCTAAGGCTGACTGAGCATAAACCACTCGATCACCGACTTTAATTGATGTCACACTGGAGCCAATTTGAGTGACAATACCAGCGGCTTCTGTTCCCAAGCCACAGGGCAGGCTGGCTGGTGGGTATAAGCCACTGCGTATGTAGGTATCAATATAATTAATGCCAATGGCTTTGTTTTCGACTTGTACTTCATCAGGAGCAAGGTCAGTAGGTGTAAATTCACAATATCGGAGTACTTCTGGGCCGCCAATGGCGGATAATTCGATGTGTTTTGCCATAGTAACTCTCTCATTATGTTAGAAATATTGGGAGCAGCCTTGTGCGTTTGCAATGAAAGAACCGCAAATCGCGTTAATATATTTGAAGCCCTTACAGGCTATATATATTTACTTTGTGTTTTGAAGTTTGTCCATGATTATTATTTTTATATAAATATTAAATAATTAATCATTAGACTGTATGTCGTTACAGTATTTATTGACGTTTTTCCCCTCTTGCAGCACACTGCGTATTGTAGCGGTCAAGAAATACCGAACACATTTTTAGCCTCTTTCCTAGCTTGAAGTTAAAAAGGTCAAAGTGCATGGTTTTCTCTCTCAAAAAGAGAGTATAAGATCACAGCTATTCTTTCGAATCAATAGATTTGTTTTTGATTAAAGAATGTTCATTATCTTACCTTGAGTTAAAAGTTTCTTGAATGCCGCTTCAGCAAATTAATGGAAATGAACAGGAAATATGAATTTTTCATCATTATGATAATTTATATATTTTTTATAATATACTTCTAAAGTCATTTCTCTTTAAATAAAGAATTATTCCTGACAAAAAACAAATAAACTTTATCAAACAAAGAAAATATCATATCTGCCAATTAAAAAAGCAAACTCAAACTTTATTTTCATTTATCCCTGCTATACTTAAAAGTATCGGAGATGAATATCCCCGTAGTTTTTCAAGTTGCATCGAAATGGTCTGCGATTAATTTTGAAATCCATAAGATATATAACTATTTTTAAACTTTCAGCCTTGCTGCCCATTTTATTATTAATATGGAGGAAAAATAAAATGAAATCACTTAAAAAACACACAGCATATAGTTTATGTTTGATCAGTATGTTTTTTGCAAACAACGCTGTTTCTTCTGCGTATTATAATATGCATTTCATAAACAATAGTAACACTGCCGAAGTGACTATTACACGTACAAACTACGACTGCATGTATGATACTGGACCATCTCCCATTAAATTAAAACCTCAAAAAGATATCTCCTTTGATGTAGAAGATAGTAATAATCTATTTGGCGGTTGCTATGATCACACAAAAGATATTGTCTGGTCTGTTGATTATTCTCAAGGTTCTAATACAATCCACTGCGGTGTAATATTTGACCATAGTAACGATGATATAGATAACGTCTGGCGAACCTTTTTTTTAAAAACATATCCAATATGTCAGCTTCCAATTAAGTTTACCTGTGACGGTAGTGAACAGGCTTGTAAGGATGGACTAGCCGCTAAGCACAAGCAACAGCTAACCATGACAATTAACTGAGGAAAGTTTAGCCAATCGGCATTGTGTTGGAATATTGCAAAACATCTGATGCAAATGTGACAACCCATGATAATATTCCGCGGTGGTGAACCACTGTTGTATCCCTGCCACCGCGGTTGTTATGTAGCGGTCAAGAAATACCGGACACATTTTTAACCTCTTTTGCTAAAGATGAAATTATTTTAATCTCAATGTTTTTATCACGATTTATGTATTTTATTTAATTATAATTAAATAATTTTGGTGTACTCTTGCATAAGAAGATATGAAATAAAACCTTATAAAAATAAAAAACAGCGCTGCATTCTAAAAAGGCGGCAGTAACACCTATTATTATAAGTTTGTGCCAAATCTCAGTGCCAGCAAAATCACAGGGTATGATCTGTCCTATGGTTCATTAAAGAATATGCTTTTTGCTCAATGGATAGCCAAAACCAATAACTTAAAAAATATGACTATTTCCCCGGTATCAGCTTTGATTGGCGAAAGATACATCTGGCTTTCTCATGAGTCAATTTAGCTATAGTGTGTTTATTCGATACAGCTTTTTCTAATAAACACATAAAATAGAGCCGCTTTTAATCGTTTATATCCTTGATGGGGTCACAATGTCCATTCAACACGACAAATTCGGGCGTACTTATCAGTGGTTTTTGCTGATACTTTTAGGCATAGTCTATTTTTTATCCACAGCAACAACCTTTACGTCATTGGGTGTTGTCCTGCCGAGTATGATTAATGAACTAGGTTGGAGTTGGACAAATGCAGGGCTAGGATTCACATTGCTTGGCCTGACTTGCGGGCTATCCAGTTTTCTGCCAACAATATTTATCCGCAGAGTTGGCGTTCGCTTTACCCTGTTTATCGGCTTGCTGATTTTTTTAGCGGGTTTCTACAATCTTTATCACACATACGCTATTTCATCGTATTTTCTTGGTACGGCTTTAATTGGTGTCGGTTTTACTTTTCTGGCGACAGTACCAGGCACCTATGTGATTTCACGACTATATGAGAAACAATCCCTGGCTTTTGGTTTCTACTTCACGATAGGTGGACTAGGTGGGGTAATTGGCCCGTGGATCTACTTTCTGGCAAGCCGCATTTGGGGAACATGGCGAATGCATTGGATGATTTCCGCCATTATCCTCTCCATCTTCGTTATCCTGACGATTATCATTCTTCGGGAAGGTAAACGGGAAGTTGCTCACGCCAAGGCCGTAAACCAGAAACATAGCAATCAGGATACTCCCAGTATTTATCGCACTAGGCAACGTTGGACCGCACGTCAGGCACTACGGACATGGCAATTTTATGTGATTGCAGCAACTTACACCGCATTTTTATGGTGTGGCATTACCGTCAACAGTTTTGCGGTTGCCCATATTATCGAAAATGGTTTCAGCGAAGCCATCGCCGCAGGATTACTCAGTACAATGGCCTTTATCAATGCCTTTTCCAGATTGATCGGGGGCGCAGTCGGGGAATGGATAGATCCGAAGAAATTACTGATAGGTAGTCTGGCTATCATTATTCTTGGCTTAATTGCTTTGAGTATTGCCTCGTCATGGCTATTCTTGATTGCGTTCACGGTGTGCGTCGGGATGGGATATGGCATGACCTTCCTTGCCTCCAGTGTCTTACTCGCTAACTACTTTGGCCGCAAGCCTTATCTGGAACTGTTTTCTATCATGAACCTGATATCCACTCTGGCTTGTCTGGCGCCTTTTTTTGCGGGTGCTATCAAAGATTATTCAGGCAGTTTTACCTCTGCATTCCTGATTATTGCCCTCCCCGTATTTGTTGTTCTTGCCGTAACATTAATGATGAAACCACCGGCTCATAAAATGAGAAAACGCGTGGTTGAAAATACCCGATCTACTGAATAAGGTAAAAATGAACTGCAATAACGGACAAACAAGGTTGAATCCATCACAATGATGGCTGAGATTGCCGAAACCAAGTTAAGAGAAGAATTTGCCTGATAATATCTGGTCAAATAGATCGCTGATAAACCAAAGAGGTTTATCAGCGGAGTGAAAATTACGCAGGTAAGCGCTGATATTGCCCTTGCCTGCGTAATAGCCTGATTCCTAACCAACCACCACATAATGACAGCAGTAAGCTACTGACGATGGGAAGCTGGAACCACATCTGCCATTGTGGCTGCCACGGAAAACCAAAGACCTGAGTCTGTAACAACCAAAGTGCGATTTCTGCACCAAATGCCGCCGCCAAACCGGCCATAAACCCAAGCAGGGCAAATTCACTCCATAATGTACGCCGCAAAAGTTTTTTGCTCGCGCCCAATGTACGGTATACCACCAATTCAAGTTGTCGTTGGCTCATACCGACCTGAATTTGTGCCAATAACAACAATCCGCCACAAATCATCACCAAAACAACCATGATTTCCAGTGCCTTGCTAACTTGCTGCAAGATGCCTTGTACTTGTTTGAGTATCGAACCGATATCCAGCATACTAACGGTCGGAAAATGGCGGTTAATTTCCGTTAACAGCCTTCCATTTCCTTCATAATGAAAGCTGGTTAACCACATTCTGGGCTGATTTTCCAACGTCTCTTTGGCGAAAATAAAAATGAAATTTGGATTTATGCTCTCCCAATCCACCTTGCGAATACTGCTTACTGTGGCATGAAACGTTCGGGTATCTCCGGTGAATGTGAGCTTATCCCCCAAGTTAATTTGCAACCGTTCAGCAACGCCTTGCTCTATAGAAACTTCGTTTGGTTTTGGCGGCCATGTTCCCGCAATCAAGGTATTAAAAGGCGGCAGTTCTGCCTTCCATGTTAAGTTCAGTTCGCGACGCACGGTAGTACTATTAGGGTGTTTTTCATTCGCCCATTCCAGCGCAGATTGTCCGTTCACTTCCGTCAAACGTGCCAATACCACAGGGTAAAAATCGGTCGGTTTTACCTGATATTTAGCTAATAAGTCATTAACTTGAGCCGTTTGTGGCTGGGTCATGTTAATCAGGAAATAATTAGGGCTATCCGGTGGTAATTGTTGTTGCCATTGGTTCAATAAATCCCCCCTTGCCATAATTAGCAAAGCCAACAACATAAATGACAGGGAAAACGCCGCCAATTGGGTCATGGTCTGAAAGGGACGACACAGTAACCGGTTGACCGCCAGACGCAGGCTTAACTGACGAAACGTTACGCGACGCAGTAGCCATAATCCTCCCCACCCCAGTAACGCCAAAAACAACGCGACAATCGGTACTCCTGCTAACAGTGACCATAACAAAGGCTTAGTGCCTGCCAGTAATACCAGTCCTCCTGTTATTATTAATGCCAGTACAGGCAAATAGTAACGCAATGGCCAGATGGATGCCGTTACATCACTTCTCAATACCCGTGAAGGCTGAGTAGCCATAAGTTGGCGATAAGGACGAGCACCCACTAGTACAGCAATGCCAAACAAGGCCGTTATTGCCCATACCCACGGCCACATTCCTGCTGGCGGTAATATCTTAGGTAGCATTCCTGCCAAAATTCGAATCAATGCAGATTCAAAAGCCACTCCTAAAATGGAACCTACCACTATGGCGGCAAGCAATATCACTAACCATTGTCCAATGATCCATTGACGCAAGGCCCAACGCCCTGCTCCTAATGTTTTCAGGATAGCAATCAGGTTATGTCGGCTACGGCAGTAATGTGCCATGGAAACTGCCATTGCCGCTACAGCAAGCAGTAGTGTCAACAAAGCTGACAGCAGTAAAAATTGCTGGGCGCGCTCAATAGATTGTGCCATGACACCATTATCTTGTTTCAATGTCAGCCAGCGTTGATCCGCTTTTAGTTGCGGTTCAACGAATTGCTGAAATGATTGGATAGCGGCAGGAGAACCCGCAAACATATAACGGTAAGTCAAACGGCTGCCAGGTTGAATCGCTCCGGTTGCCTGAGCATCATCAATATTGACTAAAATTCGGGGAGAAATCTGGAAGGGATTGAAACCGCTGTCAGGCTCTTGCAATAATTCCCCACGAATATGCAGCGTGGTATCTCCCACATCAATATTATCCCCAACCTTGACGCCCAATAGTGTCAACAATCGTGGCGCTACCAACACAGAACCTTTTTCTGGCTTTAACCCACGCGGATTGGTTTCCAGTTCGCCATATAGTGGATAATGCTCATCTGCGGCTTTCACCTGAGCCAGTTGCGGAATATCTCCCGCATATGTCATGGTCGAAAATGAGATTTGGCGACTTAATGTCAATCCCTGTTCTTGTGCCCTTTGCAACCAAGTTTCATCAACGGGATATGAAGCCCTTAAGACAAGATCACCTGCCAGAAAATCACGGCTTTGATAATGCACACTTTGATCAATGCGATCACTGATACGCCCTAATGCCAACACACAGGCCACCGCTAAAGTCAGGGATAACCATACGATCAGGAGAGAGGGGGTACGCCATTCACGCCAAAACCAGCGCCAGATCATGCTTCCTCCCGCAATTTTCCATCTACCAGACGTAAACGACGCTGGCAACGCGCTGCAAGTTGACTATCGTGTGTTACCAAAATCAACGTGGTGGCATAATCATGATTGAGGGAAAACAGCAAATCGGCGATGCGATCCCCTGTCTGGCGATCAAGATTACCCGTTGGTTCATCGGCAAACAGAATCTTGGGGCGGGTACAGAACGCGCGAGCCAAAGCCACCCGCTGCTGTTCTCCCCCCGAAAGTTGGGACGGCATGTGTTTCAGGCGTTTTCCTAACCCCAACAGTTCGAGCAGCTCAATGGATTTTTCGCGACTTTGGTTTTCCGATTCACCACGCAATAGTGCCGGAAGCTGGACATTTTCTAATGCATTCAAAGTAGGGATCAACATAAATGACTGAAAAACAAAACCTACATTTTCTGCCCTTAATTGCGCGCGCTGCTCTTCATTCATACTACTGATATTTTGCCCCAACAGGTGAACCTCTCCTTCGCTGCCATCATCCAATCCGGCAATAATGCCCAAAAGCGTTGATTTGCCGGAACCTGATTCACCAATTAAGGCAATTGTCTGTGCTGGCTCGACAACTAACTCAATACCTTGCAATATATTAATTACCTGTTCCCCTTGACCTACATGTTTAGTGAGATGATGAACTTCAAGAATACTTTCTACAGCCATGTATTTTTCCTTTTATTGTTGGTGCTATGCAGTGCCAGAGCAGTGGCGGCAGATACCCTGCTAATATTAGGTGATAGCCTCAGTGCCGGATATGGTTTGCCAGTTGAGCAATCATGGCCTGCACTGATGGCAAAACAGTGGCAACAAGTCGGCAAAAAAACGGTCATTGTTAACGGCAGTATTAGTGGTAATACCGCAGCACAAGGGCTTGAACGTTTGCCTGAATTATTGAAACAGCACAATCCAAAATGGGTTTTGATAGAGCTTGGTGCGAATGATGGATTGCGTGGTTTTCCCATTCAAAACATAGAACAAGATTTGCAGCAGGGCATTACTTTAATTAAACAAGCCGGCGCACAACCGTTGTTAATGCAAATCCGAATTTCACCTAATTACGGAAAACGATATACCGAATCCTTTGCCAAAATTTATCCTGAGCTTGCTGAACGCAACCAGATTCCTCTGCTGCCATTTTTCATGGAGCGCGTTGCTATCAAACCAGAATGGATGCAAGATGACGGGCTACATCCTAATCAAGCCGCACAGACTTTTATTGCTGATTGGATGTCCAACAAATTGTCGGCATACATCAACTCTCCTTAAGTAAAGAATGTTTCTTAACAGTAAATCATTTATTTCCATAAATTGATGCAGGTGAACAGGTAAAGTTATGCAAAAAACCATTTTTATTACTGGATGTTCTAGTGGGATCGGGTTAGCCGCGGCCAAAACCCTCCACCAGCGTGGTTACCGTGTACTCGCAGCCTGCCGCAAACCCTCTGATTTGGCACATATGCGTGAATTGGGGTTCGAACCCATCGAATTGGATTTAGATGATAAAGAAAGCGTAGAGTGTGCCGCCAGGAAAGTCATCGAATTAACCAACGGTCGTTTGTTTGGGCTATTCAATAATGGGGGATTTGGTGTATACGGCCCATTGGAAAGCATCTCTCGCGAACAGATGGAAAAACAGTTCTCCACCAATTTCTTTGGCACCCACCAACTAACATGCCTGCTACTGCCCGCTATACGCGCTTATGGCGCAGGGAGGATTGTCCAGACCAGTTCTGTTATGGGATTAATCTCAACGCCAGGCCGTGGAGCATATGCCGCCAGTAAATATGCTCTTGAAGCATGGTCAGATGCCTTACGTGGGGAATTGGCAAAAACAGATATTAAGATCAGCCTGATAGAGCCTGGTCCAATCCATACCCGCTTTACTCACAATGTTAATCAAACACAACAGGATCAACCGGTTGAGAATCCAGGCCTTGCCCGTCGTTTCACGCTGATGCCGGAGGATGTCGTCTCTAAACTCATTCATGCGTTGGAAAGCCCCAACCCGAAATTACGCTATTCCGTTACGTTATTGACTCATGTAGTAAAAATGATGCGCCGTCTACTCCCTGAGAGATGGCTCGACAGGATCTTGCGCTGGCAAAGTAAATAGACATTGAAAAACGGACAAACAAGTCTTATTTATTCATGTAATCACCTTACAACGACTCAGAGAAAAATCCCATGGAACCAACCGTGAACACAAACAACAATACTGACCACATCATTGATATTGATGAATTGAATATTGCCCAAGTTGTCCAGCACTCACTTAACCAGCTTGTCGTATTCTACTTCTGGTCTCCACAGGATCTACATTGCCATGAATTAGAAACCACGCTTGATAAAATAGCCCATGAATATGCAGGGCAATTCGCTCTGGCTAAAGTCAATTGTGACCAATTTCCCCATCTCGCGGCACAGTTTGGGGTGCGTGGCTTGCCTACCGTGCTGTTTGTACAAGAAGCTCGCCCTGTTCAGGGTTTTGAAGGCATTCAGACAGATGAAGCTATCAGGAAAATTTTTGCCACTCTTCTTCCTCAAATGGAAAAATCACCATTAGAGCAAGTTAACGAGCTACTTGTAGAAGGTAAGGATCAGGAGGCATTGCCTTTACTGAAAGCAATCCATCAAGAAAATCCGCAAGATACCGAAATTACCCTATTGCTGGCCCAAGTGAACCTTTCACTCAATCATCTTGAAGAGGCCCAAAAAATAATGGATATCATTCCATTAGAAGCACAAGATGAACGCTATCATGAGTTACTTGAAGATCTTAAATCCCAGAAAGAGGCTGCTGATTCACCTGAGATTCGACAATTGCAACAAGAGTTGGCAACTCAGCCAGAAAATGCAGAATTAGCCGTACAACTGGCTTCGAAATTACACGAAGTTGGTCGTAATGAAGAAGCCCTGGAATTGTTATTTAGTTTTCTGAAGAAGGATCTCTCTGCTGCCGATGGTGCAGTGAAAAAAACGATGATGGATATTCTCTCTGCACTAGGTACTGGAGATGTTCTGGCATCTAAATACCGTCGTCATGTATACTCTTTACTCTATTAAGTAAATAAAACTTATATATCCCATAATTAACGTTAATAAGGAAATTGTGATGGATTTACTCTCTTTTGGTGCTGTACCTATTTTAATCGTTATTGCGGTTGCTATCGTTTTTACTTGCGTCAAAACCGTTCCACAAGGTTATCAATGGACTGTTGAGCGCTTTGGACGCTATACCCGTACATTAACGCCTGGCCTGCATATTATCATGCCATTCGTTGATCGTATCGGTCGTAAAATCAATATGATGGAACAGGTTCTGGATATCCCATCGCAGGAAGTTATTTCTCGCGATAATGCCAATGTCACCATTGATGCCGTCTGCTTTATTCAGGTTGTTGATCCCGTGCGTGCTGCCTATGAAGTCAGTAATCTGGAACTGTCTATCATCAACCTGACCATGACCAACTTCCGTACTGTGTTGGGTTCAATGGAACTCGATGAAATGCTGTCTCAACGCGATTCCATCAATAGCCGATTGTTAACAATCGTTGATGAAGCCACTAACCCGTGGGGTGTGAAGATCACGCGTATTGAGATCCGCGATGTACGTCCACCTAAAGAGTTGATCTCGGCAATGAACGCGCAAATGAAAGCAGAGCGTACCAAGCGTGCCGATATTCTTGAGGCAGAAGGTATTCGTCAGGCAGCCATTTTGAAAGCGGAAGGGGAAAAACAGTCGCAAATCCTGAAAGCAGAGGGTGAGCGCCAGTCAGCCTTCCTTCAGGCAGAAGCCCGTGAACGTGCCGCAGAAGCAGAAGCGCGTGCAACCAAAATGGTTTCTGACGCGATTGCGAATGGGGATATGCAGGCAATTAACTACTTCGTTGCCCAAAAATATACTGACGCTCTTACCAATATTGGTGCCTCAAATAACAGCAAAGTTATTATGATGCCACTGGAAGCCAGCAATTTGATGGGCGCTATTGGTGGTATTGCTGAATTAATTACCGAAAGCAAGAAGAGCAAACAGGATAAATAACCATACAGGATAATAACCATGATTGAACAGATTGCTACTCAGCCAGCCTGGTTTTGGCTCTGTTTTGGTGGCCTGCTTCTGATTGCGGAATTACTGGGAACAGGGGGATATCTATTGTGGACAGGAAGTGCAGCCGTCGTTGTTGCCCTGATCACATGGGTTTTCCCTAATATGGGTTGGGAACTGCAAGGCACGCTGTTCGCTGTCTTGACCTTGCTTTCTGTTATTGCATGGCGTAGCTGGCTACGCCATCGCCCACGCCAATCTAGTGATAAATCACTCAATCAGAAAAACTACCAGTTGATTGGATTACGTACCCGTTTAATCACAGATACCGAAAACGGCTTTGGGCGAGTCAAACTGGCTGATGGCAGTTGGCGCGTTCACTGTGACCAAGAGCTTCCAGCCAATACCGAAGTTGAAGTCATCGCCGTTGACGGAATCACATTAAAGGTGAGACCAGTTCCCCATCACCCGTGATGTTTACAGCAGCCAGATAAATGCTCAATGATGGGACAATCAGCCCCATCATCTCCCGGACATTCAGCCACCAATGCCAGTAATTTTTCCTTTATCTTTTGCAATTCCAACATCGTTTTTTCTATTTCTGCCACCTTTTGCAACGTCGCCATTTTTACATCTGCACTGTGACGGTCAGGATTGTGAAATAGTCTCAGCAATTCGCGACACTCCTCCAACGTAAACCCGACTTCTTTCGCCTGACGCAAAAGCATCAGTTCGTCGATGTGCCTTTGCTGATAGTAACGATAGCCATTATCTCCTCGTTTGGGCACAGTAATAAGATCTTTTTCTTCATAAAACCGGATCGCTTTGCTGGTTAAACCGGTCTTACGGGCAATTTCACTGATATTCATAATTTCCCCTTGACCTTCCCCTTGCAGGAAGGTTTAGCCTTAATGATAAGTATATCACTCTGTATCAGGAGATATTTTTATGTCCACAACCACCATTCTCGCCCTTCAAGGCCTGACTTGTATGCATTGTGTCGGCAGGGTCAAAAAAGCTCTGGAAAAAATACCCGGCGTTGAACTGGCAGATGTGAGCCTCAATTATGCCAAAATTATCAGTAATGTTTCATCTGATGAATTGATTGCCGCTATTGTTGCGGAAGATTATCAAGCGAAGATTGCCATCCAACCTGATGTTGTATTACGTTTGTCAGGTTTAAATTGCATGAAATGTGCCGGTAAGACACAAAAAGCATTAGAAACTGTGGAAGGTGTGATCGCCACAGAAGTTGATACCCAAACAGCAAAAATCTATGGTACAGCAGATAGCAGTGCTTTAATTCATGTTGTTGAACAAACCGGATATCACGCTAAATTAGCAACGGAAGCCGATTTCCCAAAAACTGAGCCGCTGGCAATACATGTTCCACAGACTCCGGAGTCTTTGGCAGCGGCAACATCTCCGACTCCGGTAGAAATAACCTCCGTTGATCACAACAACAAAAATGATGCGAGTGATAATAATAGTGACAGTATCCAACTTCTGCTGGATGGCATGAGCTGTGCCAGTTGTGTCAGCAAAGTACAAAACGCCCTGCAATCCGTTGATGGTGTGGAACATGCCAGAGTCAATCTTGCAGAAAGAAGCGCATTGGTCACAGGTCATGCATCACCAAACGCCTTAGTTGAAGCTGTGCTCAAGGCGGGTTATGGCGCTGAGGTTATTCAGGATGAAACAGAGCGTCGTGAACGCCAACAACAAGTGGCACAAGCGAATATGCGCCGTTTTCGCTGGCAATCAGCCCTTGCGCTAGTGGTTGGAGTGCCTGTCATGGTGTGGGGAATGATAGGCGACAATATGATACTTACACCAGCAAACCATGCCATTTGGCTAACGATTGGTTTGATAACACTGGTTGTCATGGTATTTGCAGGCGGACATTTTTATCGCAATGCGTGGCAAAGCCTAAAAAATGGCAGTGCAACAATGGATACCCTTGTCGCTCTGGGTACTGGTGTAGCGTGGCTTTATTCAATTAGCGTCAATTTATGGCCAGACATTTTTCCTCCCCAAGCTCGTCATCTTTATTATGAAGCCAGTGCCATGATCATCGGTTTGATCAATCTTGGCCATGCCTTGGAACAACGCGCTCGCCAACGCTCTTCCAAAGCCCTTGAGCGATTATTGGATCTAACACCACCAACAGCGCGGATAGTTACTACTGAAGGTGAAAAAACAGTGCCACTGACCGATGTGATGCCCAATATGATATTGCGCCTGACAACAGGAGAACGTGTGCCGGTCGATGGTGAAATTATTCAAGGTACAGTTTGGTTGGATGAAGCCATGCTGACAGGTGAACCCATTCCTCAGCAGAAAACAACCGGCGATACCGTCCATGCCGGCACCGTAGTTCAGGATGGTAAGGTATTGTTTAAAGCTAATGCAGTTGGCAGCCAAACAACCTTGGCACGTATTATCAAACTAGTTCGTCAGGCACAAAGTAGTAAACCTGAAATCGGCCAATTGGCCGATAAAATATCATCAATATTCGTGCCTATTGTCGTTGCAATCGCCCTGATCGCTGGTGCAATTTGGTATTTTGTCGGCCCCGCCCCACAAGTCATGTATGCACTGGTTATCATGACCACGGTTTTGATTATCGCCTGTCCTTGTGCTCTTGGGCTGGCAACCCCCATGTCCATCATTTCTGGGGTGGGAAGGGCTGCCGAATTCGGGGTATTGGTGCGTGATGCTGATGCCCTGCAACATGCCAGCCAATTGGATACGATTGTTTTCGACAAAACCGGCACTTTAACGGAAGGTATGCCACAGGTGACAGCGATCCATACCTTTAATGGTTTCACCGAAGAGCAAGTATTGCTATGGGCTGGTGCCTTGGAAAATGGTTCAAATCACCCTCTGGCAAAGGCCATTTTGCTGAAAGTAGCAGGACAAAAATTACCCGACTTGCAAACATTCCGTACCCTCGCAGGATTGGGTGTTAAAGGAGAAATTGGAGACGTCACGCTACTATTGGGGAATCAACAATTACTTGAACAATATCAAATTGAAACAGCAGAATTAAAGCCACTTGTTGCGACACAGGCAGAAAAAGGCATCACTCCCGTTATCCTGTCAGCTAATGGGCAAATCGCTGCCCTGTTTTCCATCCACGATCCCTTGCGCCAAGACACGGTTTCTGCCCTGCAACGCTTACATCACCAAGGTTACCGTTTGGTTATGTTAACAGGGGACAACTCGACTACGGCGAATGCTATCGCACAAGAAGCAGGTATTGACCAAGTTATTGCCGGTGTTCTACCTGATGGCAAAGCAGCAGCTATTCAGGCACTTCAATCAGAAGGCAAAAAAGTGGCGATGGTTGGTGATGGCATTAATGATGCTCCTGCATTGGCGCAAGCGGATGTCGGCATTGCGATGGGAGGCGGCAGTGATATCGCTATAGAAACTGCAACAATTACCCTGATGCGCCAAAGTTTGCATGGGGTTGCTGATGCAGTTGAATTATCTCGCGGCACATTGCGTAATATGAAGCAAAACCTATTTGGGGCATTTGTCTACAATACCTTGGGCATTCCAATTGCAGCCGGCATTTTATACCCTTTCACGGGCACTTTATTAAACCCTGTCGTTGCAGGAGCCGCCATGGCGCTGTCTTCTATTACTGTCGTCAGTAATGCCAATCGCTTATTGCGCTTCAAGCCTAAATCCTGACTGAATATCAGAAAATTTTATTTTCCCCATGAAAAGCTAAACATGTTCCGTTTAGCTTTTCATCCTGCACTTTTCCCTCTTTCTTGTTGGCTATGAACAGGTTAGCATACTGCCTAATGTCAGCTATTGGAGTATGCAATATGGGAAAATTAATGACATATTTCAGTAATATATTGGGATTCAATTCCCAACGGCATTATCCCTATCCTGCTTTTGACATCAATTTAAATAAAAACAAACAGCTACATATTGTTGGCAGCATTCATATGGGTACTAAAAATATGTGCCCACTTTCTGAGGTATTGCTGGAGCAATTAGCGCAAGCAGATGCGCTGATTGTCGAAGCAGATATCACTCAGGCTAATAGTCCTTTCAAGGAAACGTTTCCTGAGCAGATCCCGTTGTCACAACGTTTATCGCCCGAAAATTTTGATTGTTTACAACGTTATTGCCAAGAAATTCAACATGCTGTCACACTGCTGGATCCGTTATCATCATGGCAGATTGCATTAATATTACAGACTGCTCAAGCCCAATATTTAGGGCTACACTCTCAATATGGTATCGATTATCAATTATTGAACAGCGCAAAAGCGATCAATAAACCCATTATCGAGTTGGAAGGAACTGATGCACAAGTTAACCTTCTCACCAATTTGCCAAACGGGGGGATCTCTTTATTAGAAGATACCATTGTCCATTGGCATACCAATGCCCGTGCTTTACAAACTATGATTAGTTGGTGGATGAATTACAAATCTGAGAAACAAAATCAGGTAATACCAATGACATTCTGCGAAGAGATTTATCAAACCCTAATGTCTGAACGCAACCGTCAATGGAGTGAGCAATTACATCGTTTACCGGCAGGAAAATATTTGGTTGCAGTAGGCGCCTTACACCTTCACGGCGAGAATAACTTACGGCAGATGTTGGTAAAACCACAAACATAGTAGCTTCATTTGCCTGTTTCATTCGAAAATCCCCATTTATTACAGATAAGCAGTTATAAATTGATCGTTATAGGAAAAAATATGACTCCCGCTGTTATCTTGCTAGAAAAACAAAAAATTAATTTCAAACTTCACTCTTATGTCCACGATGTTAATGAACATAATTTTGGTGATGAAGTGGTGAAAAAACTCGGTTTAGATGCCAATCAGGTTTTTAAGACATTGTTGGTTTCTTTAAATGGCGATCCCAAAAATCTTGCTGTCGCTGTGACCCCTGTCTCAGGGCAACTCGATTTGAAAAAGGTGGCTAAAGTTTTCAAGGCCAAGAAAGCAGATATGGCTGAACCCCAACTGGCACAAAAGGTAACGGGTTATTTAGTGGGTGGCATTAGCCCATTAGGGCAAAAAAAACGTCTACCTACTGTGATTGACAGTCAGGCACAAACCTTGCCAACTCTATTTATTTCTGGTGGAAAACGTGGTTTAGATATTGAATTGTCCCCCACAGATTTATGCCGATTACTTAACTGTTCATTTGCTGAAATTGCTAAATTTTGAAAATTGATTGCAACTCCCGTTGAATTTTTTCGAGCTGGCTCTGTTTTCTTTAAAACAGGGCCTTGTGATAAGTAATAATGCCGATATACTTTCCTCACAGCGCAAAAATCATTAATTACCATTTCAATTAACTTAGTTTATTTAAATAGAAGAGGAATAAAATGGCCACCTCATCATTTTTTAGACAAATGGTTATCACTGATCCAAAAGCAATTAAAATGCTTAGAAGGGCTAATAGAAGAAAACCAAAGGATGATTTTGAAAAAATAGATTTTGAAGCAGAGCAAAAGGAGGCAATAGAGATATTAAAACGAAAATTCTTACTCTAAGAAAGATATTATCAGATTTTGGTAATGACCGGACAGAAAAATATTTACTCTCCTTTTCCTGTCCCAAAAATCGCGATGTAGAGTCATTTTTGCATTTGAAATCAATTAGATTCGAACAAGCTGATGTAACCAGGACTTATCTTATCCTGGATGATAATGGTTTGATTCTTGCTTATTTCTCATTAACCTTTAAGGAGTTATTAGTAAACAATTTTGCTATTTCAAAAACCAAAATAAAAAAACTTAATGGTATCAGTAAAAATGCTAACACAATAAAAGTTTACTTGATTGGCCAAGTAGCTAAAAATTTTTCATTAAATGAAAATCCAATAGGATTTAAAGATATTTTTCTTTACGCAAAGAATATCATTAACATTTCAAAAACATTAATTTGAGGAAGGATTATTGCATTAGAGTGTGAAAATACCCCTCAACTCATAGCGTTATATATGAAACATGGACTTGAAAAACTACCAACCAAAGGAGAAAATAATTCATTAATTACTATGCTATTTAATAATTAGATTATTATTAATCTTTAACCGTTCCTATTATAGATTATGCATAACATTTCTTATTGATAATAAACAAAAGACCATCTGTCTTTTAGATGGTCTTTTTATGCAGATAACTAACAACAATCTATTGTTCAGTTGTTATTATTTATACGAATCTCACCTTTCGGTTCATAATCAGAGTCTTTTAATGGAGAGTGTTTTTCAATATATCCTTTCAATACTTCAGCATCGACAAACCCCGTATCAACATAACCAGGCAAATTATCAATCCGTGGATAACCATCTCCTCCAATCGCGTTAAAGTTCAACGTCGCCATACGATAAGTTTTATTTGAATCCAATGGCTTACCACCAATTTTTACATCACTGATATCCTTACCATTCTTCACAAAACTCACATTATAAAACTGCCCATAGGCGCCAGAATCCTTTTCCATATTTGCAACAGCCGTCAAATACGGCAAAACTTCGCTACCTTTGAAATCTACATAAGCCAGTTGGTTAGCAAATGGATGAACTTTCAGGACATCTTTGTAAGTAATATCTCCTGCTTCAATTGAATCACGAATTCCACCACCGCTCATTACTGCAAAATCAGCGTTTGTTCGTTCCATCTGGGCAGCCAATACAAGATGTGCCATATTTGTTTGAACGAAACGTACCTTATTGCGATCACCTTCTAATTTTTTATCTACTGAACCTATTTTTACATTAAGTATCCGGCTGCCCTTATCCTGATAAGGTGTCAGCAAATTGAGCATTTCAGGATTTTGTTTAATTTCATGCGTATAGTAAACACGCTCCGTACTCCCATCTTCTTTGGTCACTTTTTTCTTTAAATTAATAGGGATCAATTGATAATGAACCAGCTTGAATTCACCATTACGGAATTGAAAATCAGCCCGTCCTACGTATTTCCCCCACTCATGAGCCTGAACAATCCATGTGCCATTTTGGCGATCGGGAGCACAAGGTGTACCTGGAACATAATCCACTTGTTTATAGTTCTTATTCTCCGCAGACATACACACCGGATCTTGTGAATGTCCACCCACGATCATATTCAAATAACCCGCAGGCAGGCTGCGTGCCATTTCAACATCTCCCGGTGCATTCGTGCCATGATGACCATCGTCATAGTGTCCCATATGGGTTGCCGCAATAATCACGTCTGGCTTTTCATTCTTTTTCAGCTCTTCGATAACTTTTTTGGCTTCTTCAGCAGGAACGTGGAATTCAACATCCGGAAAATTAGCTGGATTACCTATTTTCGCAGTATCATCGGTTGTCAGGCCAAGAACAGCTATTTTCACGCCTTGTTTATCAAAAATGACATATGGCTTAAATAGACGCTTACCTGTACTGGTTTGGTAAATATTGGCAGAGAGAAATGGAAAATTTGCCCATTTTTGTTGCTGGTACAAGACATTCAGAGGCTTATCAAATTCATGGTTTCCTAATGCCATTGCATCATATCCCACCAGATTCATGCCCTTAAAATCGGGCTCAGCATCTTGCATATCCGATTCCGGTACGCCAGTGTTAATGTCACCACCTGACAATAACAATACGCTCCCCCCTTTCTTGGCAACCTCCTGACGAATGGAATCTACCACCGTTTTTTGGGCTGCCAAACCATACTCACCATAATCGTTATGCCAGAAGTGACCATGATGATCATTAGTATGCAAGATGGTAATGTCATAGGTTTTATCTTTTTCCCAGGCGTTTGCAATTAGCGGTGCCAATGATAGAGAAACAGCAAGGGCACATACTGACGCTTTAAATGATAATTTCATGGGATATCTCCATGTACTTTAAAATTCTATTGGTTATATGTTAGTGATGATTCACTCCTTTCAAGCCGCGGCTTAAAAGATGTCACCTTTTTGAAATTGCGGTCAAATTATATAGATATAAATAAAAATTTTGTGAATTATCTAAGATGTATTATGGTGTGAAAATTAAACAGTGACTCAACAAGCCTAAAAAAACTCCCCTACACACTTTGTTGATAATGACATTGATAAGCGAATAAATATGAGTGAAAAAAGTAAAACAACCTCTTTTCCAACATCACCAACAAAAACACATCAGACAGTTTTTTCAATTCTTGGTGCCATCAGCTTATCCCATATGCTGAATGATATGATTCAATCGTTGATTCTGGCTATTTATCCACTGCTGCAATCTGAATTCAGCCTCAGTTTTATTCAGGTTGGAATGATAACGCTGACCTATCAAGTAACAGCATCCTTATTGCAGCCTCTTATCGGTTTGTATACTGATAAACATCCACAGCCCTATTCACTGCCTATCGGTATGGGATTTACTCTATCTGGTTTGCTTCTATTAGCTTATGCTGAAAGTTTTTCAATTATCTTAATAGCCGCCGCACTGGTCGGTACAGGATCATCCGTTTTTCATCCAGAATCGTCACGAGTCGCGCGCATGGCTTCAGGTGGACGTCATGGTCTGGCACAATCTTTATTTCAAGTAGGGGGAAATTTAGGGAGTTCATTGGGTCCACTGTTAGCCGCTATTTTCATTGCGCCTTACGGCAAAGGAAACGTCGGTTGGTTTTCCCTGACAGCATTGTTAGCTATCGTAATCCTCTTGCAAGTCAGCCAGTGGTATAAGGTGCAGCATCGGGTTATAACCCCGCTGTCTTCTCGTGCTAATTCCCTGCCAAAGCTGCCTAGAAAAACTATCATAAATTCTTTTGCCATTCTTCTGTTACTGGTTTTCTCCAAGTATTTTTACCTAACCAGTATCAGTAGCTACTACACTTTTTACTTGATACAGAAATTTGGCTTATCAGTGCAAAATGCCCAGATCCACCTATTTATATTTTTATTTGCCGTAGCGGCAGGTACCCTGATTGGGGGGCCCGTTGGAGATAAGATAGGTCGGAAATATGTCATTTGGGGTTCAATTCTTGGTGTTGCACCTTTTACCCTGTTGTTACCTTATGCCTCCTTATGCTGGACAAGCATATTAACGGTTATTATTGGCATCATATTGGCCTCTGCATTTTCTGCTATTTTAGTCTATGCCCAAGAGCTTATTCCCGGCAAAACAGGCATGATTGCAGGTCTGTTCTTTGGCCTGGCTTTTGGTATGGGTGGTATCGGGGCTGCCGTACTTGGTTATGTTGCAGATAAAACCAGTATAGAATTGGTTTACAAAATTTGTGCTTTTCTACCACTTCTTGGTATTTTTACGCTATTCTTGCCAAATATAGAAAAGAACACTTAAAAAAGATAAGAAAAACCCCGAATAAGCATCATGTTTATGATGCTCTTTTTCTTTGTAAACTAGCGTAAATAATGGCAATGTATACATAAAATTACATTAAAATAGTATTTATGTAGATCATTCTCTTTTTTACCACTCAATATATTTCTTTATAACCTTTAATTATTTATAAAATATATTATTACCTCACCTAACTACAAAATTTATATACTCGCTACCCAGAAGGAGCCTTGATGGAGCATTCGACACCTCTTATCACGACCATTGTTGGCGGTTTTGTTCTTGCCTATCTGTTTGGCATGCTTGCGCAACGCCTGAGGATCTCACCTCTGGTAGGATACCTCGTAGCAGGTGTACTAGCGGGTCCTTTTACTCCTGGTTTTGTTGCCGATACATCTTTAGCTCCAGAGCTGTCAGAAATTGGCGTGATCTTACTGATGTTTGGTGTCGGTCTACATTTTTCACTTAAGGATTTGTTAGCCGTCAAATCAATTGCCATTCCCGGTGCTATCGCCCAAATTGCAGTTGCAACCTTATTAGGCACTGGATTATCAATGCTACTTGATTGGGGATTGCTCAACGGTATTGTATTTGGGCTTTGCCTGTCTACCGCCAGCACGGTGGTATTACTCAGGGCACTAGAAGAACGACAGCTCGTTGATAGTCATAGAGGACAAATTGCCATTGGTTGGTTAATTGTTGAAGATCTGGCTATGGTGCTGACGTTAGTCCTGCTTCCCGCCGCAGCCGGAATTATGGATAACCAAAACGCCAATATGGGTCAATTGCTGTTAAAGATATCTCTCACAGTTGGAAAAGTTGTTGTCTTTATTTTGTTGATGATTTTCGTCGGACGGCGTGTCATTCCCTGGTTACTGGCGAAAACTGCTGGGACAGGCTCCCGTGAACTATTTACACTGGCTGTACTTGCCATTGCACTAGGTGTTGCTTATGGTGCAGTGACATTATTTGATGCTTCATTTGCCCTCGGTGCCTTCTTCGCAGGTATGGTACTGAATGAATCAGAATTAAGTCATCGGGCTGCGCAAGACACTTTACCGTTAAGGGATGCTTTCGCGGTTCTTTTCTTCGTTTCCGTTGGCATGCTGTTTGATCCTATGGTCTTACTCCAACAGCCTCTGGCAATTTTAGGAACCCTTGCCATTATTATCATTGGCAAATCATTAGCTGCCATGCTACTGGTCAGAATGTTTGGGCATTCACGACGCACAGCTTTAACCATTTCAGCCAGTCTCGCCCAAATTGGTGAATTTGCCTTTATTCTCGCTGGGCTTGGTGTCACGCTGGGATTCTTGGATGGGGAAGCCCGTAACCTTGTACTGGCTGGTGCCATCATTTCAATCATGCTGAATCCTGTTCTATTCAGTTTACTGGATCGCTATTTGGAAAAAACAGAAACCATCGAAGAACAATTACTCGAAGAAACATTGGAAGAAGAAACCCAAATTCCTGTCGATATTTGTGGTCACGCTATTGTCGTGGGTTATGGCCGAGTGGGAAATCAGCTTTGTCAGCGTTTACAAGAAAAAAATTTTCCCGTCGTGGTGATTGAAGATACACGCGCCCGCTTTGAAGAGTTAGGCGAAATGGGTATCAGTGCCGTAATAGGTAATGCCGTCAATAAAGAGATTATGGCTCTGGCAAGGCTCGATTGTGCTTGTATTTTATTCCTGACAATCCCCAATGGTTATGAATCTGGTGAAATTGTTGCGAATGTCAGAGAAATCAGGCCAGATATCAATATCATTGTTCGAGCACATTATGATGATGAAGTTACTTACATTACGGAGCGCGGCACTAACCACATTATCATTGGTGAACATGAAATAGCACGGGCAATGGCTGATGCATTACCTGAATATGAAGAAGGTTGTCCAATAGAGCCACCATCAGTTCATTCGCCAGCGCGCCTATCATCAACATAACTTACGAGCCAAAAGGATATCCCCATAACATGGGATATCCAATAAAAATAATTAAAACAATATATTAGCTTGGTAGAATCAACGTCCCCAGTAAGATTCTTCCAGACTATCCTCTTTCTCCGGCAACCCCCTAGTTAGACGCGGAGAATGCTGACTTAATACCTGATAACTCACTCTATTCGCGTACTTGCATACCTGAGCCAAAGAAGAATAGGTTAAATAAGAGCGCGCATGTTTGCTGGAATTCGGTACGTTCATGCGATGATAGTTATTGGCAGTGATATCATGCAGCAATGCAGATAATGCGCCATCCCCAGCACCATTGGTATTCATGATTTTTTCAGGCCCTCCCATATAAGGTTCAATATGGGAATAAACCCGCATTGGGTTTTGGCAATCCACCTTACGCATCGCCCGGCTGAATTCATAACGATTAAATTCTGCAATCGCACCAGGTAACAGAGGATGCAATGTTTGGCGCTTGTGTTCTTCCTCAGTATAACCCGCCATATACAATCCAGCAGGCCCAGCGGTACATAACACCAAATCCACCCAATTTAGTGCCATGTCAGCCGCTAATAAAGGATCGCTGAAACCTGTCAATTCATAAGCTTCATCTTCATTCATTGCAACCACAGAAACATGTTCAGCCAGAAAATCGCGCCACCACTGCGGATCATCTGCAATGACATATTTTGTTCCTAACGTTAATACAACAGGTACGTTATATTTCTTCGCATATTCAATGGCCTGCATCGTTGCTTCCGGCATTGGCTCACCCTGTTTACAACGCACCAAATAAGCGGTGATCACCAAAGCTGACGCTTCCGCAATAATATGTTCAGGAATGCTTTCTGGACGAAGCTGGTTCATTAATCCTGGGCTAATAGCAAATGTTCTTTCACCATTTTCTGTCACTAAGGTAAAACAGCGGCCAATTGAGCCATCGACTCCCTGAAGGTGATTTAAATCCATACGACTGGATGTATTGCAGAGATAACAATATGCATAACTTCCTATTTGGATGTTATTGCACATCGCACCAAGCAGGACAGATTTATCGTCAGCCAGCACTGAATAGTTGTGCAAAGTATTGCCGATAGTGCCACCCGCAAATTCATGGCTGATAAGATCCTTTTCTGTCAGCTCCTTGTAAAGAGCCTCGGCTACATCATCTTCAATAACTAACGAATGTCCCTGGCTTAGGTTATAACGTTGGATAAAATCTTCATCGACTTTGGCTTCAATATCAACCAATGTCTGGTCAATACCAACAATGTAGGCTTGATTATTTTCGGTATCCATCTCTTTAATGGGATGGAGCAGAGGATCTCTTAAACTGACAGGAAAATAGTGTTTAGATTTGCGTTTACCAGGGAATTTCATGATTAATTACTGCTGTAAAGCCAAAATATGCGGCATGTTAGCATAATACAGTGTGTCACAATACCGGAGAGAAATAAAAAATACCGCGTCAGGAATAAAGACAGCCAATGCTATTACAACATTGGCTGTCGAAACGTTAGCTATCAGAATATTATTGATAACATATATGAGTTATCAATAATATTAAGCTTCTTGTTTCTGGCGACTACGTACCATGTGACGCAACAGAACATACATGATAGATAAAATAAACCCGATAAAGCCTGCTCCAATCAAAATCAGCAAACGCTTAGGTGAATCTTTTGATGTTGGCTCATAAGGTTCCTGCATGTACTTGAATGGTATAAAATCAACTGTATTCACATTCACTTTTTCCAGATTTTTAATATACAACTGGCGGTTACGCAGGTCCGCATCAATTTTAGTTGGATCAGTAATTCCTTCAGTAATCTGTAACTTACGTTGCAGTGCATCAGAACCCAGCGCAATCGAATAATCTGGGTCATCCTTGATCATAGAGCCGCCATTTGATACTGGCTTTTTAATCCCGGCAGAATCGGCAAGAGAAATCGCATACTTCAATCGCTCAATATCTACGCTGCGCATATTGCCGATACGTTCCAAATCGAGGGCATAAAGCTTTTGTGAGTATTCCAGTTTCTGATGTACCATATCAACCAGTTCTTCTTTCACTTGATCACGAACCACTGAAGAGACGAATTTGATATAGCCACTTAATAGATTGTAAGCATCTTCTGCATTACCTGCACTGAAAGAGAGTTTGACTTCATCGATAATTTCATCATCTTTCTCTTTCTTAGGTAAAGTCATCTCGATGTTTTTATTGACAATTGTCTCGATCAGTTTTCTTTTTTCCTGCTCAGAATGATGATTATCCTTAGCGAGCAAAGCCTTAAAGTAATCGGTATTAACTAAATATTCTTCACGCAATACACGTGAATTATAGTTTTCAATAAACCGCTTATACATTGATCCTTCTGTCACCTTAGGATCTATATTCAGAACATGTAAATCCGTTAACGCATTTTTTAATGGCTGAAACTCTTCTAGATCCGGTTTCACTACAGCGGCTGTACTAGTCCATTTTTGTGGTAAAAATGATGCAATACCGAAACCAATAATTGCAAAAGTGAGAGATATTGCAATGATCAAATATTTTGATTGGAAGATGACAGAAAATAGTTCAAACAAATCAATTTCGTCCTCCTGCGCTGGAGGATAATAGTTTGCATTTTCTTGGTAAAAATCGGGGTGTTTAATAGGTTTATTACTCATTATCTCTATGTCCAATCCAAATAATTTTGCTTTTCTTTGATATACAAGCTTTTTTTTCGCTTATCGTACTCATCGGTTAAAAACCCATAACTTTAAAATCATACGACAATCAATGTCTACCCATAACCAGCCATTGCAAGTTATTTCATGACACTATTTACCAACTTTTCAAGCAAAGAAATGTGGGCGTCATTATCATTAAGTGCGGGGATATATTCAAACTTTTTCCCGCCAGCTTTTAAAAAGATAATTTTATTCTGTTGCTCAATCTCTTCCAACGTTTCCAAACAATCTGCCGCAAACCCCGGACATACTACTTGGACATGTTCCACACCTTGGCTCGGTAATGAAGCCATGGTTTTATCTGTATAAGGAGATAACCACGGTAAATAACCAAAACGCGACTGGTATGTCATCACAATTTTATCTGCTGGATAATTCAGTGCCTGGCTCAACAGTTTAGTTGTCGCCTTACAATCTTGTGGATAAATATCACCCATCTTTGCCAGACGTTCAGGAATACCATGATAGGAAATAATTAACCGATCAGGCTGGCCATGCTTTTCAAAGCTCTGTTCAATGGTTTCCTTTAGTGCTGCAATATAGGCAGGATGTGTGGCATAACTACGGATAAAATGCAGGCTAGGAATTGTCTGATATTCTTGTAATATTTTACTGATCCCGTCAAAAACCGCTGCCGAAGTTGTACTGGAATATTGAGGATAGAGCGGCAGTATAATGAGAGCTTCAATACCTTGTTGTAACAAACTCTCTACGGCCTGAGATAAAGAAGGGGAACCGTAAGTCATTCCCAAAGCAATAGGGATATCCGCCAACTTTTCACCCAGCAATTTCTGTTGACGACGACTATAAACTAATAAAGGAGAGCCTTCTTCCATCCAAATTTCTTGGTAAAGCTTAGCAATTCGAGAAGAACGGAAAGGAAGAATAAAACTATTCAGGATAGGTTTCCAAATAAATGGCGGGATATCAACTACCCTTCTGTCACTCAGAAACTTTGCCAGATAACATCTTATTGCTGCTGGTGTTGGCGCATCAGGTGTACCAAGGTTCACTAATAGGACACCATACTTCTTGCTACTCATTCCTCAGAGCTCCATTAAAATGACTGACAATCTAGTATAAAGCACGAATGATAGTTACATGTAACATTTCATGGAGTAAATTTCTCTAGGTGAATGAGAAAAAGTCAGGCGGTATAAAGGCCGCCTGTTATAACAATTCAAGAGATATCCCCTTATCTTTCAAGCAAAAGCTCAAAGTCTTTTGGGGATTATCCCTCAATCTCAATCATTCGCCCAGAATGTTAACCAGCTCTGCGCTAACTTCTACTACTTGACGAGTGCCATCAAGTCTGAAGTATTTTGTGTTACCAGCTTGTGCTTCCTGCTGATAGTAAGAAACCAGGGGTGCAGTTTGTGCGTGGTATTCAACCAGACGTTTACGGACCGTATCTTCCTGATCATCTTTACGGATAGTCAGTTCTTCGCCTGTGGCATCATCTTTGTTTTCCACTTTTGGTGGATTGAATTTAATGTGGTAAACACGCCCTGACAGCGCATGCACACGACGACCAATGATACGTTCAACGATGATTTCATCAGGAACATCAAATTCCAGCACATAATCAACCTTGATACCCGCTTCTTTCATGGCATCGGCTTGAGGAATAGTGCGTGGGAACCCATCCAACAAGAAGCCATTATGACAATCATCTTGTTTGATGCGCTCTTTAACCAAAGCAATGACCAGCTCATCAGTGACCAGCTTGCCATTATCCATCAGTTCTTTTGCTTTCAAACCCAATTCGGTGCCAGCTTTTACCGCAGCACGCAGCATGTCACCTGTAGAAATTTGGGGGATCCCATATTTCTCCATGATAAATTGTGCCTGAGTCCCCTTACCGGCGCCTGGCGCGCCCAGTAGAATAATACGCATTGCGTAAATCCCCTTGCTATTTGCTTTTCATATTTAAAGAAAACGTACCACCATACCATTTGAATGGGGGATGGCTCAAGAAAACAGGTAAACGTTTCCGCATTAACTAAAAAAATAAACCACGCTTCAGAGAAAAATGAAGCGTGGTTTTTATCATTATCTTAATAAATTTAAGCTTTTTCAGCTAATAATAATTGATTCATACGACGAATAAACTGGTTTGGATCATCCAATGTGCCACGTTCAGCAAATAGTGCTTGATCCAATAGCAATTCCACCCAGTCAGCAAATTGAGTATCATCATCAATATCAGCCGCTTTCTTAACCAGAAGATGTTCTGGATTCAGCTCAAAGTTATAACTTACTTCTGGTGCAGTCTGGCCCGCTGCTGCAAATAGCTTCGCCATTTGGGTGCTCATCGCATTGGTGTCAGTGGTTACAATAGCTGGAGTATCTGTCAGACGATGGGTCAGTTTCACATCTTTCACACGCTCACCCAGCAGCGTCTTCACACGCTCAATGAATGGCTCCAGTTTTTTGTCTGCTTCTTCTTGCTCAGCCTTGTTTTCATCCGCCAGTTTGTCTAGGGATTCATCAGCTTTGCTGACAGATTGGAATGATTTACCATCAAATTCAGTCAGGTAACTCATCATCCATTCATCAATACGGTCAGACAGCAACAGAACCTCAATGCCTTTCTTACGGAATAGTTCCAAGTGTGGGCTATTCTTCGCCGCAGCATAACTGTCTGCTGTAATGTAATAAATCTTCTCCTGCCCTTCTGCCATACGGCCAACGTAATCTTCCAGAGAAACGGTTTGAGCGGAGCTATCATTATGAGTTGTAGCAAAGCGCAGTAACTTAGCAATAGCTTCTTTGTTTGCGCCATCTTCGGCTGGACCTTCTTTCACCACCAGGCCGAACTGCTGCCAGAAGGTCTGATATTTTTCTGCGTCGTCTTTTGCCAGTTTATCCAACATTTGTAATACACGTTTAGTCAGCGCGCTGCGTAGGTTACGTGTGATTGAACTATCTTGCAAAATTTCACGAGAAACGTTCAATGGCAGGTCGTTGGAATCGATAAGACCACGGACAAAGCGCAGGTAATTTGGCATGAATTGTTCAGCTTCATCCATGATGAATACACGCTGTACATAGAGTTTCAGGCCATGTTTATGTTCGCGGTTCCACATATCCCACGGTGCTTGGGAAGGAATATATAGCAGGCTGGTGTATTCCTGCTTACCTTCAACGCGGTTATGACTCCAAATCAGGGAGTCAGTAAAATCATGGGAGATGTGCTTATAAAACTCTTGATACTCTTCATCACTGATTTCAGCTTTATTACGAGTCCACAGCGCTTGAGCCTTGTTGATTTTTTCCCATGTAACGGTAACTGAGTCGTCTTCTTCGTTTTTAGTTTGGGTTTCGATTTCAACTGGCAAGGCAATATGATCAGAATATTTGCCAATGATAGAACGCAGACGCCAGTCATTAAGGAACTCGCTTTCCTCATCTCGCAGATGCAGGGTGATTTCTGTACCACGCTCTGCTTTTTCAATATCGGCAACGGTGTAGTCACCTTCTCCTGTTGACTCCCAGAATACACCTTGTTCAGCGGGAGCCCCTGCTGCACGAGTACGTACGGTGACCTTGTCAGCGACAATAAATGCAGAGTAGAAACCGACACCGAACTGACCAATCAATTGGCTGTCTTTTGCCTGATCAGAACCAATGGATTCAAGAAATGCTTTAGTACCTGATTTTGCAATCGTTCCCAGATTATCGATCACTTCATCACGGGACATGCCGATACCATTATCGCTGATGATGATCGTTTTCTGTTCTTTATCAAGAGCCAGACGAACACGCAATTCACCATCATTTTCATACAGTTCAGGAGCCGACAATGCACGGAAGCGCAATTTGTCAGCCGCATCAGATGCGTTTGAAATCAGTTCACGGAGAAAAATTTCTTTATTGGAATAGAGAGAGTGGATCATCAATTGCAACAGTTGTTTGACTTCAGACTGAAATCCACGGGTTTCTTGATCTTTCATACTCATTTATTACCTCAATCTAAATCCAGTTCAGATATGTAAAATCGGACGATGATCATCAAATGGGGATAAATATGGAAAGTTTCAAGTTAAGACAACAAGAAGAATGTAAAATTAATTTGATAAGTGGGTAAATCGGCTATGGACGGCGGCATAATCATACCACCATCCATTAAAATCCCCCATTCACTGGGAACAAAATCACAAATCTGTGATTTTTTGACGGCCAGCCAGCGAATGAGACAGTGTTGTACCATCCACCATTTCAAGTTCGCCCCCCACTGGAACACCGTGAGCAATTCGGCTGGCTGTCACACTATATTGAGAGCACATTTCTGCAATATAGTTTGCCGTTGCCTCTCCTTCGACAGTTGGATTAGTTGCCAGAATGATTTCTGACAAGGTTTCAGAAGATAAGCGTTCTTCTAAACGATCTAAACCAATATCCATTGGCCCAATACCATCCAATGGCGATAAATGCCCCATCAGGACAAAATAACGTCCCGCAAACTGACCCGTTTGTTCGATGGCATGAATATCCGCGGGACTTTCCACTACACAGATCTGACCATTCTGCTGACGACGGGGATTGGCGCAAATTGTGCACTGTTCCTGTTCCGTGAATGTCCGGCAATCCTGACAGTGACCAATTTCAGACATCGCTCGCGTCAATGCCTGTGCTAGTCGCATCCCACCACTGCGATCTCTCTGCAATAGATGAAATGCCATCCGCTGTGCAGATTTTGGGCCTACACCAGGCAAACAGCGCAGGGCTTCCATCAGGGATTCAAGAAGAGGACTGGTTTGCATTAGAATGGCATCTTAAACCCAGGTGGTAATTGCATTCCGTTGGAAACACTGGCCATTTTTTCTTTCTGAGTTTCTTCAATACGACGAGCTGCATCATTGAATGCCGCTGCGATCAGATCTTCCAGCATATCTTTGTCATCGTCCATTAAACTTGGATCGATTTCAACCCGACGGCAGTTATGTGCACCATTAATAGTGATTTTTACCAGACCCGCGCCAGATTCGCCTGTAACTTCCAGATTTGCAATTTCTTCTTGCATTTTCTGCATTTTTTCTTGCATCTGCTGGGCCTGTTTCATCAAATTGCCCAAACCACCTTTACCAAACATAATTCTCTCTCTTCGCTATAGCCACAGCATAAAAATACACTACGGCAGTTAAACAGGCCGGATACTTTCTTCATCCAATTCTGCATCGAATAGCTGCTGAAGTGTTTGAATCGTTTTATCCGAAATAATGGATTGACGCGCTTGTGCCAATTTTTCTTCATAAATGGCTTGCCGCCACTCCAGAGGCGTTTTTACCGCAGGATTATCATCTTCAATGATAATGAGTTCAATAGGTTTTCCATGCAATTCACTTAATGCTTCGGTCAACGCTTTCTGAGCCGATGCTGAATTAAGATGACGCTGCTTTGAACGTAAATGCAGACAAAGACGATTTTCATCAAGCTGTTCTTTAAATGCATTCAGTGCTACCTGCTGGACCAATTTTGGAATATGCAGTTTATCAATTTCCGCAGCCCATGGATCTCTTTGTTTTGATTCACTGGCCAGCTTTTCAACCAACTCTGCTGTTTTTTCGTGCTCCAAAGCCGCTTTGATCGATTTTGGCGTCGCAGTTGGGTGCTGTTTTTCTTCTCCAGTATTCGTTGCCCGCCAGCGATAAGCTTCTTTTTTTACCGGATTAACCGGCTTAGGCTGCTGTGTTTTAGGGATATGAGATTGAGACCGCTGTTCTGCCACCATCACCAACCGCTCCAGCGCCGAACTTGCCGGCTTTGCCTTTGCAGACTCTGCCGGCTCAGGCTTTTTTGGTAGCGTACTTCCTTGACGAGTCAGCGAATTTTTCGCTTGCAATAGTTTCGCGGTTGGGCTGTTTGCAATGGAGGACTCATTGCCCATCGGTGGTGGTATTTCATGCTCAGCGCGTTCATTTGTTTCATTATTTGAAGAAAATTGTGGCGCTACAGGGTGTTCCACCGCAGGTGGTAATGTTTCTTCAGTGACTGTTTTTGGATGAAAAGCCAAGGCACGCAATAATGCCATTTCAACTCCCATCCGTCGTTCTGGCGCATAAGGAAGCTCCTTGCGCCCTACCAGTAACGCTTGGTAATAAAGCTGCAAATCAGTCGGAGAAATTGATCTGGCCAGTAAACGTAACCGCCCTTCCATTGAAGAAGGATCACTTGCAGGTTGTTGGGGTAATAGCTGGAGCATAGCAATCCGATGCAACAGCGATAGTGTTTCAACCAGCAGGTTTTCCCAATCTACGCCACGAGTTGCGACTTGTTCCACCAGAGCCATCATTTGTTGACCATCTGCACGCACCAGCGATTCAATCATCGCCAATGGTTGGTCATCGTCCAGCGTTCCCAGCATCTGGCTGACGATATCTGATGTCAGTTTCCCTCCACCAAGGGCAATAGCTTGATCCGTTAAGCTCAGAGCATCACGCATACTGCCATCCGCTGCACGGGCAAGTAGCTGACGGGAACGAGCATCGCTTTCTATTTGCTCTGCATTAAGGACATGTTCCAATTGGCTACTAATTTGATCCACATCGAGTATTTTAAGATGGAATTGCAAACAGCGTGAAAGAATAGTCACTGGCAGTTTCTGTGGATCGGTTGTTGCCAGAAGAAATTTCACATGTTCCGGTGGCTCTTCCAATGTCTTCAACAATGCATTGAAACTATGGCGGGAAAGCATGTGAACTTCATCAATAAGGTAAACTTTGAAACGACCTCTGGCAGGCGCATACTGGACATTGTCCAGCAATTCGCGGGTATCTTCTACTTTTGTTCGGGAAGCAGCGTCGATCTCAATCAGATCCACAAACCGTCCCTGTTCAATTTCAAGACAATTAGTACACTGACCACATGGAGTCTTGGTTATACCCGTTTCGCAATTCAGTCCTTTTGCCAGCAAACGTGCAATAGTAGTTTTTCCCACGCCACGAGTGCCGGAAAAAAGATAAGCGTGATGAAGGCGTTGATGTTCGAGACCATTCGCCAATGCAGTCAGCACATGTTGCTGACCAATCACGTCAGAAAATATTTGTGGGCGCCACTTACGGGCAAGTACCTGATAGCTCATGAATACCGAGGAAATTGAACATGACTGCCTATCATGCTAGCACAGCCTCACCACTAACGGCGAGGCTGATATATCAATATGTGTCAATAATGCAAAAAAAGAATAATTAGTGGCTGGGAAATTCAACGATGGTGTAGCTATCAATGCCTTGTTTTTTCAAACGTTCAACGCCACCTAAATCCGGCAATCCAATAATAAATGCCGCTTCATAAACTTGACCACCCAGACGACGGATCAGGCGAACAGTCGCATCGATGGTGCCTCCCGTTGCAAGCAGATCATCAATAACCAGAACTTTATCCCCGTCCTGCATACTGCTTTTATGGATTTCTAATGTATCTGTACCATATTCCAGATCGTAAGTTTCACTCAGTGTTTCACGCGGTAATTTACCTTTTTTGCGAACAGGAACGAAACCAATTCCCAGACGCAGTGCCACAGGCGCTCCGAATAAGAAACCACGTGCTTCAGTACCCACAATTTTCGTGATGCCTTTATTCTGATAACGAGCCACCAATAAATCTATCGTAGCTTGGTAAGCTACTGGATTATCGAGCAATGTGGTAATGTCACGAAAAAGTATTCCCGCTTTTGGATAATCAGGGATTGTTTCGATACTATCTTTAATTAATTGCAGTTGTTGTGCGTTAGCGGTCATAATCAATGCCAGCCAGATTTAAAAAGAAAACGGTAAAATCTATTCAAACTGCCGAAAAAAAGCAACTACTGAGCAAGTCTCTGCTTATATTTTGTTGACGTAAGTCAAGCTTCATCTTAGCAAATGCGGTGTTATGGCAACCGGATTTGCGAAGCTAATTAAAAGCTTTAACAGACAGATTATCAATGATAATGAGATGCTTATGGGCCTACAAAATTTATTAAGTGCACTTGAAAAACAAGTCAATATTCTGGAAAAAGAACTCGCTTTACTGCCTGATATCCCTTTTTCTACCGCCCGTTTTGATCAAGTATTATTCCACCACCGCAGCAATAAACTCAGTGGATACCTGCAAGAAATCAGACAAAATATGGAACAGTTGAAAGCCTGTGTAAGCGATTATCGAATTGAACAAGTGAAATTTCTTGCCGAGCGCTTAGTAACACAAATTGAGGCACTTAAACGTGAGATATCAACCCAAACTCTACGAAAACAAGAAGATAAATTTGGGCGCCGAACACAAGAACAAGATCTTTATCAACGTCTGGCAGAACATCAAGATTATGAACGTCGTTTAATGGCAATGATTGATGACAGGGAATTGCAGTTAAACAAACAAACTACACTGACTAATAAGCACAAACTGCAAAAAGAAATTGCCGCCTTGGCTGGTAGGCTCGCCCGCTGTCGTCAGGCATTAATGCGGATCGAGAAGTCGATAGAAAAGCAAGAGCATTCAATCTAATCACAAAGGAAGAAGCCGTTATGGCTCTAGAACAAGCACCACCTGAAGTACAACTGGCAGTAGATCTTATTTATCTGCTTGAATGTAACGAAATTTCTCCTGATATCGCATTGGCAGCACTAGAAATTGTCCAACACGATCTTCAGGAAAAATTGAAAAAACAGGCACAGAAATCTGAGGAATAAGCTTAATTAATGCTTACTCCTCAGGCTTCTTGTTTAAACGAAAAACAATTTAAACAAAAACAAACTAGAAAATGGCTTAAGGTAAAAATGGTTTATCACCAGATGAAAATTTTTTATCTGACCGATAGTTCTCATCATTCAATGGCTTCTGTACCTCTTGCAAACTATCACCTTGCCCATTGTGTAAGTAAACTTCTAGCTGATTGAATGCAATATTGATATTGTTTTCCCGACATAATTTATCAATATTGCGGTTAACTTCGTCTACAGTACGGCTACGATCACCTAATTCTCGAACATAAAGCCTCAATTCATGATCCAATGTACTGGCACCAAAATTCATAAAGTAGACTTGTGGCCCTGGCTCACTCATTACGCGGGCATTTTCACTTGCCGCTTTTAACAAAACCTCTTTGACCTTATCAAGATCAGAGCCGTATGCAACACCAACCTTAATAATAATCCGTGTAATGGTATCGGAAAGTGTCCAGTTAATTAGACGTTCCGTCACAAATGCCCGGTTAGGGATAATCACTTCTTTGCGGTCAAAATCTGTAATCGTCGTCGCACGAATACGAATTTTACTGACAGAGCCAGAATAATTCCCTATCGTTACTGTATCGCCAATACGGACAGGGCGTTCGAACAAAATAATTAAACCCGAAACAAAGTTGGCAAAGATTTCCTGTAAACCAAAGCCTAAACCAACCGAAAGTGCCGCCGCTAACCATTGTAATTTATTCCACGAAACACCCAATGTTCCTAATGCTGTAATTCCGCCGACGCCAATGATTAGGTAAGTCAGTATCGTTTTAATGGCATACGAAGAGCCTTGTTGCAACTGCAAGCGGGATAACACCAATACTTCCAGCAGACCTGGCAAGTTTCTCATCATGACCCAAGAAATGACCAACATCGCTATTGAAAGTACCAAGTCTTTCAAAGTCACGTGATTCAGGACATTGCCCAGCTCTGTTGTAGTGCTGTACTGCCACAAGTTGATCCCATCAAGATAAGAAAATACGGTCACCAGATCAGACCAAATCCAATAAAATGCACCTAAAAAAATCAGAAACAGCACCATGGTAGTTAAACGCAATGATTGCTGATTAATGCGATCTAAAGCCATTGGGGGTTCTTCCGTTACTTCACCTTCTGCCCCTTCTTTCGTTAGGGATTGACGGCGAGCAACAGCACGTCGATAGGCAATGCGACGCGCTGCTATTCCTAATCCACGCAAACAGGCTTGATAACTGATATGCCAGAGAAACAGTAAATACAAACTATAGAGCCAACGTTCTGCCAGACGTAAAGTTGTGTAGAAATATCCCGATACCATCAATACCATCAGAACCAGCGGGGCAAAAGTCAATGCGGTCACTACAATGGTACGGATCACATGTGAGCTTTTTTCGCGCCATACATAGCGGCAGAATGGAAAAATAAACAGGAAGACAAAGAACAGGCAGATCAATACTGTACACTGACCAATAACATCATCAGACAGCCGCAAAGGGTATTTAGCCCCCAATGTTATCCAGAACAAAATAGGCAATAGTGTTATTGACAGACGAACAAGATTTTTTCTGAATAAGTGACAAACCGCACTGTCCAGAGAGAAATGCTGTTCCCCAATTCCATCTTTCACTAGGATCTGATAACTGCAACTATACATAATCCAAAAAAGCGCCAATTGACGGGAAAATCCCCAAATCAAATCCCCAAAATCATCACCTGATTTCGAATACCAATAACCTATCGCCAACATGATAAAAGCAAGTGGTAACGTTTTAATTAATGTCAGCATCAGTGCCAATGGGGTATGTAGTTGACTGTCATGACGAAACTGTCCCACTTCGCCCGATATTTTTTTCAACTGTTCGTTAATGCTTTTGGTTTGCCAGCGTAAAAACAGGCCAACTAATACAAGAGGAATAACGAAATGAATAGAGTTTTTTAGCCCCGTAATCAGTCCGTTAAGCGTTAAGCGAATTTCCAGATGACTTAGTTCTTCTTGAATGAGTTCGGGCAAGGATTTCAACCACACCACATTCATTGGTTTGTTACTGTTAACCCAAAAGATTTGCTGGACAAGGGTTTGCTCTAGTGATTCAGAAACATCCAACAACTGTTGCTGATCCATTTGCAAGTTAATGGCATGAGTAATCTGATTTCCTAACTGGTTATTGAGCTGCTCTAAAAGTTCACAGTGCACTTCCAATATCTGGTTGATAGCATTATGTATTTCATCCACCATTCCATTGGATGCATTTTTTATTTGGTAATGGTTATTACTCAATAAATGATTGACATAGTCATTCCCTTGACAGAGCCGGTCTCGTTCCTGATTAATTTCAAATTGCTCTAGGCGTAAATCTGCTATTTTCGTTGGTAAATCTTTTGTCAGCACATCCTGTGGTATTTTCAACTGTTCCTGAAACAGGATCCGTGATAACAATAGGCTGCCACGTAATACCTTTATTTGTTCTTTAAGATTACGCTCTGATTGGATGGCTCGCTCCAGAAAGTTTTTAATACGAATACTTTTCTGTGCCAGTTGGTTATTGTCACGTGTTGCTGCAATCAACTGTTTACTCAGTTCACGATTATGTTCAATTTCTGCCTGAACTAATGAGTTATCTTGAATATGTAAATTTTTACCATCCTTAGTTTGCGCTTCTTTCGCGGTTTCTTCAGAAAGAATCAGGCGCTTTCCACTCATCACATTTTGAATAGACTGAACATTACTTTCCAACTGTTCAATTTGGCGAGTTGTATAATCCCGTTGCCGCTGTAAAAGTGCTTGTAACTGAGTATTTGCTTGTAGAGATTCTTTTTGATACTCATTTTGCTGAGTCAAAAAAAGTTGTTCTACCTGCAATAATTCTATCCGGGTAAGGCTCAATTCTGACTGTTCAGTCAATGCATTATTGAGTTGGTTGCGAATCTGCTGCAATCTTTGCATGTTACGGAATAGCGCATTTTGCACGCGTTCTGGCTGAGTTTGTAGCCCAATCAACTGGCTGTTGTAGCTGGCAAGATTTTCCTGTGCCTGCTGCAAATTATACCATGTGCTATTCAGTTTAGATTCGAGCTGCTTTAAGGACTGTGTTTCTAGTGACTGCTGATATGCATCCTGCTGATCGTTATTTTTTAGATTTTCAAGTTCAGCCGTAATTTGATGTGATTTTTGTGGCACATTTTGCACATTTTTCCTGAGTAGAGCGAAATCTAGCTTCAATTGGTCTATTTTATCGAAGAAAGAGAGCGACTTTTCCAAATCAGCTATCGATATCTTTTCTTCAACGGTATGCTCCTTACGTTCTGTCAGGAACTTAAGTTGATTTTGAATATCATTACGGGTTGGAACATCGCTGCCGGCAGCCGCATTTACCGAAAAAAAGAGAGGTAACAGGAAAAAAAACAGTATAGCGGAGAAACGTATTGCAGAGAATTTGTTACACAAACTCCCCTTATTAAGTAAAACACCCAAATATCGGTTAACTGAAACCATGAACTCATCTACTCATCATTTGCCGCGCCATCAACCAATGTCAGTTCGCTAATTTCTCTGGCATCAGTACAGGTTTTGATCAATCTAACGTCGACACTTTGTGCCATCAAAATTTCCAGCATTTGTTTTAAATTATAGCTTTCTTTAGGCGCTTGCCAGGCCAAACCCGCGGCTACAGCATCAGACATTAAGAACAATTTCAGTTCTCTGCGGACGCCGTGTTCAAAATTTGTTTTCTTCGCTGTTCCGTAAATGGTGGCTGTATTTAAGTGTATCAATGAAACTATCCACCAAATGAGCTGATTGCTCTTGAATATTAAAACTATCCGGTGAGAATGACCAGTTCTCAAATATCCCTGTCATCAATGCTCTCAACATGATGGCAGAACGCCTAAGATCAAGATTATAGGGCAGTTCTCCAGACTGAATACAAGCAAATAACATTTTTTCAATCTTCTTGTGATCGGAAATACAGATCTCCCGAATATCCTCTACTAGCGAAGATATTTCTCCAACGAATTCACATTTATGGAAAAAAATTTCCATTAATTGACGAATCTGATAATCATCAATCATCATTCTTAACATGGAAATTAATAAATATCTCAATGCAATAAGTGGATTATCAGGATATTTTGATTGATACTCTTTCTCTAGTTCGTCTATTTTATGCTCTGGCATTCTACAAACAACAGAAAGTAGATCTGTTTTATTTTTAAAGTGCCAGTAAATTGCTCCGCGCGTTACACCAGCGGCAGTTGCGATATCGGATAGCGAGGTAGCAGAAACACCACGCTCAGAAAAGGTTTTTATCGCAGCATCTATGATTTGCTGACGAGTTTGATTTGCTTGCTGTTTAGTTTTTCGTGCCATTTTAGTGCCATAAACTTTGTTTTTGACCGAGGCTGATTTACATACATTCATGTATGTTTGTACTATAGCACTCATTAACCAACGAAGTAATGATTTCACTTGTTAGATTAACGAATCAACATTGAAAAATTGAGGTTTACTTATGCGAAAAAACAGGGGAGTTTTGCCTCTGGCCACATTACTGGTAATTTCAGGTAGTTTCATTCTTTCAGGATGCAATGACAATAAAAATACACAGCAAGGGGCTGCAGGCCAGCATGTTCCTGAAGTTGGTATCGTAACGCTGAAGGCAGAACCTCTAACGGTCATCACAGAATTGCCAGGCCGCACCTCGTCTTATCGTGTTGCCGAGGTTCGCCCCCAAGTCGGCGGCATCATACTGAAACGTAACTATAAAGAAGGAAGTGATGTGGCTGCTGGTGAGTCGTTATACCAAATAGATCCAGCGACTTATCAGGCAGAATATAGCAAAGCAAAAGCAAGCTTAGCCAGAGCGCAAGCCAATGAGAATGTTTCCCGCTTAACCGTTGAACGTTATCAATCCTTGCTAGGCACACAATACGTGAGTAAACAGGAATTTGATAAAGCAAATTCAGAATATGCTCAGGCAAAAGCAGATGTTCAGTCCTCTCAGGCTGCATTGGAAAATGCCAGAATCAATCTGGCATACACCAAGGTAACCTCCCCTATTTCTGGGCGTGCGGGTAAGTCTACCGTCACAGAAGGAGCACTGGTTTCTGCGGGTCAACCAACAGCTCTGACGATTGTTCAGCAGTTAGATCCTATCTATGTTGATATCACTCAATCAAGTGACGACTATCTGCGCCTCAAAAATGAAATTGCAAAAGGAACAGTTCAAAAAGAGAGCAAAAAGACCAAAATCCGCCTAATAACTGACACAGGGCAAGAATACAGCCAAGAAGGTTACCTGGAGTTTTCTGACGTGACGGTTGACGAAACAACAAGCTCTATCACTATGCGCGCTGTGTTCCCAAACCCGAATGAAGAATTATTGCCAGGTATGTTTGTTCGCACCAAGTTAGAAGAAGGTGTGCGCAAAAATGCGATTTTGGTTCCTCAGCAAGCTGTTACCAGAACACCTCGTGGTCAAGCAACCGTACTGATTGTAGATAAAGATAACAAAGTAGAATTGCGCAATATCAACGCTACTCAGGCAATTAGTAACAAGTGGTTGGTGACAAAGGGTCTGAAAGCTGGAGATAAAGTAATCGTCACAGGATTGCAGAAAATAGCACCAGAAATAACGGTCAAGCCGACGGAAATAGATTTGAATGCTAATCCTACGGCTAATCAAGCTGAGTCTGCAAAAAAGCCTCAATAAGGAGTCGGTGATTCATGCCTAAGTTTTTTATCGAACGGCCAATTTTTGCATGGGTAATAGCGATTATCACTATGCTATCTGGCCTACTGGCAATCATGAAATTACCCGTGGAGCAATATCCTGCCATTGCTCCACCTACTATTTCTATTTCAGCAAGTTATCCAGGAGCTGACGCAACAACAGTACAAAATACTGTAACACAGGTTATTGAACAGAATATGAATGGTATCGATAACCTAGTGTACATGTCTTCCAGCAGTGATTCTGCGGGACACATGAATATCATGCTGACCTTTGAAGCAGACACAGATCCAGATATCGCGCAAGTTCAGGTTCAAAATAAACTGCAATTGGCAATGCCACTATTGCCTCAAGAAGTTCAGCAACAAGGTGTTAGTGTTGATAAAACCACCAGTTCATTTTTGATGGTGGCTGGTTTCATCTCTCAAGATGGTTCCATGACTCAAGATGACATCGCTGACTATATCGGGGGCAGTGTTAAAGATACATTGAGCCGTGTTGCTGGCGTGGGTGAAACACAACTCTTTGGTACGCAGTATGCCATGCGTATCTGGCTCAATCCTGACAAGCTGCTCAACTATAAAATCACTACTCAGGATGTTATTAGTGCAATCAGGGCTCAGAATAATCAGGTTGCTGCCGGACAATTAGGAGGGACACCACCGGTTCCAGGTCAGCGCTTGAATGCTTCGATCATTGCACAAACTCGTCTGAATTCGGCAGAAGAATTTGGCAAAATTTTGCTGCGCATGAATCCCGATGGTTCACAAATTCGCTTGCATGATGTCGCTACCGTTCAATTGGGCGCTGAAAATTACAGTATCATTGGTCGCTTCAATGGTAAACCAGCATCAGGGATTGGTATCAAACTAGCATCAGGTGCCAATGCCTTGAATACCTCCAAGGCTGTTAAAGAAGCACTGGATGAGATGCAACCTTTCTTCCCGCATGGGTTGACTGTTGTTTATCCATATGACACCACACCATTCGTTAAAATTTCTATTTTCGAAGTGGTGAAAACATTGACAGAAGCCATTCTGTTAGTGTTTATCGTTATGTACCTGTTTCTGCAAAACTTCCGAGCTACCTTTATCCCAACCATTGCAGTTCCGGTTGTATTACTTGGTACATTTGCCATTCTTGCTGCGTTTGGCTATTCCATCAATACATTGACCATGTTCGCTATGGTACTTGCCATAGGCTTGCTCGTGGATGATGCCATTGTGGTAGTGGAAAACGTCGAACGAATTATGCAGGAAGAGGGGCTATCACCGAAAGAAGCCACTAAAAAATCAATGGGGCAGATCCAAGGTGCTCTGGTCGGTATCGCACTGGTACTTTCCGCTGTATTTGTACCAATGGCATTCTTCGGAGGTTCCACAGGAGCGATTTACCGCCAATTCTCAATCACGATCGTTTCAGCAATGATATTGTCTGTGCTGGTGGCATTAATCCTGACTCCGGCACTGTGTGCGACGATGCTCAAACCTGTTGCTAAAGGCGGACATGGCACTCACACAGGATTCTTTGGTTGGTTTAACCGTCTGTTTGAAAAGAGTACACATCATTATACTGATAGTATTGGCCGGATGTTACGTGGCACAGGGCGTTACTTGGTGATCTATGTCATATTGATTGCCGGCATGGCCTGGATATTTAAGAATCTGCCATCCTCTTTCTTGCCAGAAGAAGATCAGGGTGTTTTACTGGCGTTGGTTCAATTACCGCCAGGCTCCACTCAGGAACAGACACAAAAGGTACTGGATGAGATCAATGACTACTTCTATACCAAAGAAAAAGATGTTGTTAAGTCTGTATTTACAGTTAATGGCTTTGGTTTTAGTGGTCAAGGGCAAAATACTGGCCTGGCATTTATCAGCTTAAAAGATTGGGAGCTACGCAAGGACTCGAAAGATAAGGTTCCGGCCATTGTTGCTCGAGCAAATGCGAATTTTGCTCAAATCAAGGAAGCTCTCGTTTTTGCATTCAATATTCCTTCAATTGTAGAGTTGGGTTCTGCCAGTGGATTTGACTTCCAGTTAATTGATAAAGGAAATTTGGGACATGCTGCATTGACAGCAGCTCGTAATCAATTACTTGGTATGATTGCACAACATCCAGATATGCTGGCGAGTGTCCGCCCTAATGGGCAAAATGACACACAACAATATCGTATTTATATTGATAAGGAAAAAGCAGAAGCCTTGGCTGTATCCACAACAAACATCAACTCAACCCTGAGCACGATGTTTGGCGGTGTTTACGTCAATGACTTTATTGACCGTGGTCGAGTCAAAAAAGTCTATATCCAAGCTGATTCTCCTTACCGTATGTTACCAAGCGATATCAGCAAGTTGTATGTTCGTAACTACCATGGAAAAATGGTGCCATTTTCTGCGTTCATAGATGCATCAAAAGATCCCTGGATTTATGGTTCACCACGTCTGGAACGCTACAATGGTCTTCCTTCTATGGAAATAGTGGGAGAAGCAGCACCTGGTCAAAGTACTGGTGACGCAATGGCTCTTATGGAGCAACTGGCATCACAGTTACCTCCAGGAATTGGTTATGATTGGACCGGAATGTCTTATCAGGAACGTCTATCCGGTAATCAGGCTCCTGCTCTATATGCGCTGTCATTAATTGTTGTATTCCTCTGCCTGGCAGCATTATATGAAAGTTGGTCTGTGCCGTTCTCAGTCATGCTAGTCGTCCCTCTGGGGGTTATCGGTGCATTGCTGGCAACATCAATACGTGGACTGGATAACGACGTTTACTTTAAGGTTGGTTTATTAACGACTATCGGGCTGTCTGCGAAAAATGCCATCCTTATCGTAGAGTTTGCCAAAGATTTGATAGAAAAAGAAGGCAAGGGCTTAATAGAAGCAACTCTTGAAGCTGCCAGAATGCGATTGCGTCCAATACTAATGACGTCTTTAGCCTTTATGCTTGGCGTTATGCCTCTGGTATTGAGTAATGGCGCAGGTTCAGGCGCCCAAAATGCCGTAGGCACAGGAGTATTGGGTGGTATGATTGCAGCTACATCGTTGGCAATTTATTTTGTCCCTGTATTTTTCGTTGTCATTAAGCGGCGGTTTACGAAAAAAAATGAGGAGTTTGAACACACTTCAACCCCTCACTAAAAATTCAACCCTGTTAAAAAGGCCACATAAGTGGCCTTTTTAACAGCTAAAAATCCTTCGAACAACAAATTACAAGATGACAATATCTGCGTTAAAACTCATTCATAGTCTAATTAAAATAAATACTTATGAATGACAAGATAGGTTTAAAAGACAACATTTTCTGTTTTTTATAATAAACAGAAGATAGATTGGTAATTTTCCTTGTTTTTATCTTGGTTACACCTTTAATGGTAAAAAGTGTTCCATCTCGATGGTGACATATGTAATAATGACGTTATATTGATTTTGAAAGTCGCAATACAATCGCCTATAATGATAGCTGTGCTATTGCTACAGTATCTACTGTATTAGTGTAATTTAATATATTTCACAGTATATGCTGTGGATATGACTATCCTTCATAGTAGAATGCTAGCGCTTGCAAAAAACGAGGCTTTGTCAGAATTTAGTATTTTTGTCGTAACTAAATGTAAATGAACCACTGTTAAAAAATCTAGTTGGCAGATACGTAAAATAGAGCACTAACATTAATAAATAATAATCATGTTTTGATAGGCTCTATTCTAAAAGAATGACTATAATAATTAGCATGTATAAGCCTTAGTTCAAATAAGCTGTGCATCGTTTACGGAGGTGATTATGGATGAATATTCACCAAGAAGGCATGATATTGCTGAATTAAAATACTTATGTGAAAATTTAATTCATGAGGCTTTTTCCGTCCTGAATCGCACTGATAATCATTGGATTCATGACCTGACCTCCGAGAAAAGTTTAAAACTGAATGAATTGATTGAACACATAGCAGCTTTTGTCTGGAGCTTTAAAATTAAATACTCAGACAATCACACTCTGAGTACCTTAATTGATGATTATCTAGATGAAACATATAATTTGTTTGGAAGTGATAAGATAAGCTTTCTTGAACTTACAAAATGGCAAAAAACAAACGAACACTTAACTAATGTTCTGTTACATGATTTGAACGCTGCTCTAAGCAAAATCTGATAAATATATTTCTAACTATTTTTTATACCAAATAAGATAAGGCGATTATGACTAAAACTGACTATCTGATGCGTTTAAGGAAATGCACTTCTATTGAAACACTGGAGCGTGTAATTGAAAAAAATAAATACGAGCTTTCGGAAGATGAACTCGAATTGTTCTACTCTGCGGCTGATCACCGTTTGGCCGAACTTACCATGAATAAGCTCTATGATAAAATCCCATCGTCTGTTTGGAAATTTGTCCGCTAAGCTGTAGTGTTCAGATAGAAAGTGACTTGAGCCGGTAGCTATTATCGGCTGACAGGACAGCTCATAATGAGCTTGAAATTGGTGAGGGCTCTGCCAGCTACATCCCGGCACACGCATCCCTTGCTATGGCTGCTTCTTTCCAGACCTGACCAAGTTAACAAGTTAACGTTGCGGGAGAACCAACAGAGCCCCCATTGACATTAGCTTCAAATTTCGAAGCGGTGGTCATTATCTTTCAAACATTATGAAATAGCAAGGCAACTTCATTTGAGTGCTTGTTTATTACCCATAACGTTGCAAAAACCACCAAAGATGGTGTCGGAAATCAAAGTTATGACACTGAAAATTTCCCTATCTACTATTTAAGCTTTAGTTATTCTATTCTTTAATAATTTTACTTAACAGAATACCTATAGCATGTTGTTCAAGCTATAACTCACAGTAGACGTACAGTAAACAAACAAATCCAACAGCAGATATATTTAATAACACTAATGAATCATTGCTATGCCATATAAAAATCACATAATTTCACAACCTTAACCTAAGTTAAATAATAATTTCCCTGCCTTTAGTATTTAAAATAAAAATAATGATACAAATCAAAAGATAAATCTACAAAACAATACGTTCGCATTATTTGATAAACATTGATAAAATTAACAGTGATAATTTTCAACTAAAATAAAAACTCAAGGTAAATTTTATTTACAGCTTAATCCATTTATTTTCAAATAAATAAAAACTTATTATCTATCACTTCTCATTTATAGTTTTCAAATGTTCTTAAAAAAATAAAGGCATGTTATGAGTCAAGCATTACAAAACTTAATTAACTTGATACATTTAGAAAAAATAGAAGAAGGAATTTACCGAGGACAAAGTGAAGACTTAGGATTTCCTCAAGTTTTCGGTGGACAAGTAATAGGCCAAGCGCTATATGCAGCAAAACAAACCGTCGGGGATGATAGGATGCTCCACTCCTTTCATAGCTATTTTCTACGACCTGGTGATAGCCATAAGCCCATTGTTTATGATGTTGAAATCTTGCGTGATGGAAAAAGTTTCAGTGCCCGCCGCGTCAGCGCAATACAAAATGGTCATCCCATCTTCTACATGACAGCATCCTTTCAAGGTCATGAAGAAAGTTTTGAACATCAAAATACTATGCCCCTGGTTCCTTATCCTGAAGAGTTAGATACCCAAGAAGAAGTTGTAAAAAGAATGGTTAACTCATTCCCGACGAAGTTAAAAAAAATGATTTCCACTCCACCTTTGGAAATGAAGCTCGTTCCTCTTCAAAATCTACCCCATCATTCATTCCAAGTCCCTGTGCGTTATGTCTGGTTCCGTAGCAACGGAAAAATGCCAGAAGACCCATTCATTCATCACTGTTTGCTGGGCTATGCATCAGATTTCAATTTTCTCCCTACGGCACTACAACCCCATGACGTCAAATTCATGGCGAAAAATATGCAAATAGCCACGATTGATCACTCAATGTGGTATCACCGTCCTTTCAATATGGATGACTGGCTACTCTATTCAATTGAAAGCCCATCAGTATCAGGAGCGCGTGGTTTTGTCCGTGGACATATCTATAACCGTGCAGGCGTGCTTATCGCATCTGCGGTTCAAGAGGGCGTAATTCGTAAGCTATGATGAATTGAATCAATAGCCGTATGCCGTAATTAACTTTTCCGTTACTACGGCATACCTATTTGCAAACAAATAAAAGTGCTCAGTTATAAGCACTTTCACCATGTGAAGTAATATCAAGTCCTTCTCTTTCTGACTCAACACTAATACGTAACCCAACCAGCTTATCAGCGATCTTAAATGAAATATAAGCAGCTATTGATGACCAAACTATACAAACCAATATACTAATAGCCTGAATACTGAACTGTCTTAGCATTGTCATTCCTTCAGCAAACCCTGTTCCACCTAAAGCAGATGCGGTAAAAACACTAGTCAATAAACAACCGACAATGCCACATACTCCATGTACCCCGAACACATCACAAACATCATCAACACGTAACCATCTCTTCAGTATTACCACACCCCATAAGCCAGCAATACCTGCAATCAACCCCATCACTAACGCACCACCAATGCCAACTGTTGCAGCAGCAGGCGTAATGACCACTAAACCAGAAATGCACCCAGAACATGCGCCTAAAAGTGAAGGTTTCTGGCGAAATAGCCACTCACAGAAAACCCATGACAACACCGATCCCGCCGTTGCTGCCAGCGTATTAACCAGAGCCATCGCCGAGATAGCATTTACTTCACCAGCCGAGCCTACATTAAAGCCAAACCATCCGATGTAAAGGATCGATGTTCCAATAAAGGTCATTGGTAGGTTATGAGGTTTAAATGCTTCCCGCCCAAAGCCTGAGCGCTTCCCAAGTAAGTAAGCACCAACCAATCCTGCTGCTGCTGCATTAATATGAACGACAGTCCCGCCAGCAAAATCCAAGGCTCCATCCTGAGCGAGCCAGCCACCACCCCATACCATATGCGCCATAGGGATATAAGACGCTGTCAGCCATAACACACTAAAAATCAGTAATGCAGAAAAACGAATTCTTTCACATAATGCTCCCACCACCAAAGCAACAGTAATACACGCAAATGCACCTTGGAAAACAACATGAATTAACTGATAAAAACTACCAGTTAGATCGGTTATGGATATATTTTTCAACATAACCTGACCAAAACCACCCCAAAAAGAGTTGCCTACCTCAAAGGTCATGCTGTACCCATAAATAATCCAAAGCACACAAACTAATGAAAAACTGACAATCACCTGTGACATTAGTGACAAAATATTTTTACTGCGTAGTAATCCTCCATAAAATAGGGCAATGCCGGGTATTGTCATAAAAAGTACAAGTATCGTATTTATCAACATAAATACCGTATCTGCTTTATTGAAATTATTTTCCGCAGCAATAGCAAACGAAGGAAAACTAGCTGCAATAAACACTACGGATAAAAATTTATTCTTCATTTTTCACCCTCATTTACAGTGCTTCATCATTCGTTTCACCCGTTCTGATCCGGATGGCATGCTGTAATTCAAAAAGAAATATTTTTCCATCCCCCATTTTTCCGGTAAAAGCAGTCTGCTGAACAACATGGATAATTTCTTCAACTCGTTCATCATTGGTAGCAATATCAATCTTAACTTTGGGCAAAAAATTAACGTTGTATTCAGCACCTCGATAAAGTTCAGAATGACCTTTTTGACGTCCAAAGCCCTTTACTTCTGTTATAGTCATACCTTGTATACCTATATCAGCAAGTGCTTCCCTCACTTCCTCCAACTTAAATGGCTTTATGATGATGGTGATAAGTTTCATATTTCCCTCGTTTTTCGCTACGTCTGTACAAGGGGATATAAGCAATGAATATGCCAAAAGTTAAAAATGATGTGTAATCAGTTTGTTATCGAAAATCTTTTTAAAGAAGGGATAAAAAAAGGGAACAGAAAATATATCTGCTCCCTATACGCATGCTAAACATGCACATTAAACGTGCACTGATTCATTCAACGTCTCACCAACTTGCTGGAGCTGGTACATTTGATAATAGCGTCCACGCTTTTCCAATAGTTGTTGATGCTGACCTTGCTCAGCAATTGCACCACGATATAGCACCAATATGGAATCAGCCTCAGTAATGGTTGAAAGACGATGAGCAATCACCACCAATGTCGTCTTTTGGCGGATCATTCTTAAAGCTCTCTGTATTGATTGCTCTGTCCCAGAATCAATATTTGCCGTTGCCTCATCCAGAATAAGGATCTGTGGCGTTTGCACTAAAACCCTGGCCATTGCTAAAAGCTGTTTTTGGCCTGCTGAAAGTGTATTCCCTTGTTCTCCCAAAAAGGAATTCAAACCATCTGGTAAATTACGAACAAAGTCAGCTAATTGAACCAATTCTAATACTTCCCATATTTTCTCTTCGCTGATATCCCGCCCTAATGTGATATTGTTGAGAAATGAAGCAGCCAGAACAACGGGGTCTTGCTGCACCATTGCTACCCCATTACGCAGCACTGCGTGAGAAAGCGAAGAGATGGGGCGCCCATCAAGATAAATTTCACCGTTTTGCCACGGATAATACCCCATAATCAAATTAGCCAAGGTACTTTTTCCACTCCCTGTATGCCCGACCAAAGCCATAAATCCGTGTGATGGAACATGCAGGTTAATATCACTCAAGACCAGTTTGTCACTGCGATAGGAAAAATTTAAGTTTTCAATATCAATTCTGCCACTTTCTAACGCTCGCAAATCATTACCATATTGCTGCTGTGGGCTATCCATCAGTTCGAAAACACGTTCGCCTGAAACTACGGCTTGCTGCAACACGGATTGTTGTGAAGTCAACTCAATCAGTGGTTCATTCAATCGACCAAGATAGTTAATAAAGGCGTACAGTACACCAACCCCGATAGCCTCAGTACCTTTGATGCCAAACAATAACAGCAAACCACACAATGTTGCAGCAGAGAAGAAACTCAATAATGGCCTTAATAAGATGCCATCTAACCTTAAAGCCTGCATACGAGCCTGATAATGTGCCCGGTTGGTAGCCAACATTTTCTCACCAAAACGAGCTTGCTGACGAAACTGTTGAATTACACTCATTCCGTTAATGACTTCATTAAAGCCATCGTTAATGTCAGCCAGATAACCGCGAACCCGCCTAATTATTGGGGTACTAAGACGCTGATAGATAACCATTACAAGAAAAACTGCTGGAAATATTAAGATCGCAACACATGCCATACGCCAATTTAAAATAAACATGGCTATCAACATGGCACCAATTAGTGCAATACAGTGAAATACCATCGGAATCACATTAACAAACAGATCCTTAATGACTTCAGTATCGTTTGTTACGCGGGATATCAGTTGTCCGACTGGTTGATTATCAAAAGCACTTAATGGTTGACGTAATGCTGAATCCATCACATCAGTACGAAGCATCTGCACCACTCCCACTGATGCCTGATTAAAAAATAACGTTTGATAATAGTGTAGAACGGCAACAATAAGCTGCAAAATCAAAAATAGTGCCGCAAGTCCACCGACAATATCGAGCGGTAAATTCCCCGTTGCAACCATATTGTCAATAAAATAACTTACAAACAGAGGTCCACTGACTTCTGCCAATGCAGAAATCCATAACATCAATACAGCAATTAGAATCGGTTTGCGGTAATTTTTACCGTAAGAAAGCAAGCGTTTTAACGATGGCCATGGTTTACCTATATGCGTTTTAGTCATTTTCTCCACCCAATGCAGCTTCTAGTTGTTGGTAATGGTACATATCGGAATACCAGCCTGATTGGGCAATAAGCTGCTTATGCCGGCTCTGTTGTACAATCGTGCCATGTTGCATAACCAAAATATTATCTGCTTCCGTTAATGCCGACAGTCGGTGTGCACTGATAATAACGGTGCGCTGTTGCCGCCATTGGCTAAGGTTTTTCATAATCTGGTGTTCCGTGTGCCCATCAACGGCTGACAGGGCATCATCAAGGATCAAAATCTCCGTATCTAACAGCAAGGCTCTGGCAATGGATATACGCTGTTTTTGCCCCCCAGAGAGCATCACTCCGCGCTCGCCAACTTCCGTTTGATAACCTTGAGGCAGTCGCAAAATATCATCATGTACACTCGCTAAACGAGCAACTTCTTCTATTTGTTTTTGGGTTGCGTCAGGCCGTCCCAGCGCAATATTACCTGCAACCGTATCCGAAAATAGGAAAGGTGTTTGGTTGACAATAGCCAATCGTGAACGCCACTCTTCCATGCGAAGAGTAGAGATATTTTTTGACTGGAAAAGAATCTCTCCATCGGTTACATCAAATTGCCGTTGCAATAAAGTCAATAAAGTACTCTTCCCTGCTCCCGTTGATCCACAAAGTCCCAGTAACTGACCAGGTTCTAGTTGGAAATGGATATTTTCTAAAACAGGTTTATCACTTTGAGGATAAATAAATTTGTTGATATTTACCTGCAAACTCCCCCGCTCTGAAGACAAAGACAACATGCCATCTTCGGTTACCAGTGGTTCCTGCAATAAACTGCGGATACGTGCATAAGCGGCACTTCCTCTCTCGACAATGTTGAACATCCATGCCAATGCCAACATAGGCCAGATCATCAATCCCAGGTACATTACAAAACTGGTTAATTCACCAAGGGTCATGGAACCATGCACCACCATCCAGCTCCCTCCACCAACAGCCAGGAGATTTGAAATAGTGATAGCAATGAAAATGGTGGGATTAAAACGTGCATCTATACGTGCAACATGCATATTCTTACGCCCAGCATCAATAGCCACTTCTTCAAACTGATTGGATTGCAGCTCCTCCAGCCCAAATGCTTTTATCATACGGATACCAGTCAAACTTTCCTGTGCATGATTATTTAGGGCAGAGAATGCGCCTTGCGCAGATTTAAAACGATGATGAAGCTGATTCGCATAATGCTGAATCACCAAAGCCATAATGGGCATCGGCGCTAGTGATAACAATGTTAGTTGCCAACTAATATTTACGCTCATTACAATTAGGACAGAGCATCCCATGACTAAGGAATCAACCAGAGTAAGGACTCCCTCACCTGCGGCAAAAACAACTATGTTCACATCATTTGTTGCGCGAGCCATAAGATCGCCTGTTCTATGACGTAAATAAAACTCAGGATTTTGGCTACTCAGGCGCCAATAGAAGTCACTACGCAGTTTAACAGCTAGCCGATAAGAAGCTCCGAACAACCATACACGCCAAACATATCGCAGACCATAAATTGCCAAAGCAATGAACAGCATTAGCCCCAGCCATATCAATAGTTGACGGAAGGTCATTGTTTTTGTGCTAATGCCATCAACTATAGACCCAACTAAGCGGGGGGGAATAAGTTGTAGCACTGCAATCACAACGAGGAAAATGACAGCCCCTAAATAGCGCCGCCACTCACTAATAAAATACCAGCTTAATTGTGAAAATAATCTCACACATTTATTCCCAAGGTAAAAATGAAAGAATTAGCACCTACCGACCAAAGGGATCTTTATGATGTTATTGAATCTAGTATTGGCAGCGCCGTTGTATATTTGATCTTTTCCATAGCAAAGTTAGAAGTAACGTCAATCAAACCAGATACCCCATTTACCATGCGTTTGTAGAAACGATCATAACTTTTCATATCAACAACTTCTATGTGCATCAGGTAATCATACTCACCAGCCATTCGATAAAATGTTAAGACTTCTGGCATCTCTTTTACAAAGGAGACAAATTGTTCATACCATTCACTGCTGTGTTGTTGAGTTTTAATCATCACTATCACTGTCAAACCCAAGCCGAGTTTTTCCCCATTTAACAAGGCAACCTTGCCAACAATATAACCTTCATCTTCAAGTCGTTTAAGGCGCTTCCAGCAAGGTGTCGAAGTCAAATTAACGGCTTCAGCCAGTGCGTTTAAGGATAAACTACAATCCTGTTGGAGCAGTTCCAGTAGCTTACGATCTATTTTATCTAACATATCTAAATCCTATAGAAATATTTCCCAAATATAACGGATTATTTCAGAAAAATAACAATCTATTTCTCCGAATGTAAGGGTAATCTATATACCACTACAGTATTATTATTTAGGGTCAATTTATGTCGTCTTTATGGGCTACAAATGCCATAAAAGCTATCCAAGCTGATTATCAACGCAGCGCTGATACACATCTCATTCGTCTTACCACCCCAATATTTCCGGGTATTCATCTCTATCTCAAAGATGAGAGCACTCATCCCACTGGTAGCCTCAAACATCGGCTGGCACGTTCCCTATTTCTTTATGCTCTTACTAATGGTTGGATCCAGGAAGGAACGCCGATTATTGAAGCTTCATCTGGAAGTACTGCTGTTTCGGAAGCTTATTTTGCCCGCTTACTTGGTTTACCATTTATTGCAGTTATGCCTTCCTGTACTGCTAAACGCAAAATTCAAGAGATCGAATTCTATGGCGGTAAATGCCATTTTGTAGAGCATTCCGCCTTGATTTATCAAGAATCAGAACGCCTGGCAAAAGAGCTTAATGGCCATTACATGGATCAGTTTACCTATGCCGAACGATCAACTGACTGGCGAGGAAATAATAATATTGCAGAAAGTATTTTCCGCCAGATGCAATTAGAACCTTTTCCTGAACCAACTTACATCGTTATGAGTGCAGGAACAGGTGGTACATCTGCGACACTTGGTCGTTATATCCGCTATCAGGGGTATAACACTAAACTTATTGTTGTCGATCCAGAAAATTCCGTCTTCTTCGATTGCTACCATCAGAACCGCCGTGATATTTGCGGAAATACTGGCAGCAAAATAGAAGGGATTGGCCGCCCACGCGCAGAGCCTTCTTTTATTCCTACGGTTATCGATGACATGATCCAAGTTCCCGATCCTGCCACAATTGCTACCATTTATTGGCTTGAAAAATTAATTGGCAGAAAAACTGGAGCATCAACAGGAACTAACGTCTGGGGAGCTTTACAACTCGCCAAGAAGATGCACGATAACAACCAACAAGGAGCAATTGTGACACTACTTTGTGATAGTGGAGAGCGCTACCTTGATACTTATTACAATCCAGAGTGGGTTCGCAATAATATTGGTGATGTCACACAGTATCTAGCACAACTACCCAAGTTAAACGGTTATGAGTAACATATCTCCTTCAATTTACAGAGGCAGGTATCATGAAACGAGCCGTTGTTGTATTCAGTGGTGGGCAAGACTCCACCACTTGTTTAATTCAAGCACTCCGTCAATATGACGAAGTTCACTGTGTCACCTTTGATTATGGACAGCGTCACCGTGCTGAAATTGATGTAGCATGTCACATAAGCAAAGAATTGGGTGCCGCAGCCCACAAAGTACTTGATGTGACTTTATTGAACGAGCTCGCAATCAGCAGCCTGACAAGAGACAATATTCCTGTACCTGATTTCAGTGAAAGTGAAAAAAATGGCCTCCCAAGTACTTTTGTGCCAGGCCGTAATATTTTATTTTTAACTCTGGCGGCAATTTATGCTTATCAGGTTGAAGCTGAAAGCGTTATTACTGGCGTTTGTGAAACGGATTTTTCGGGTTACCCAGATTGCCGTGATGAATTTGTCAAGGCTCTCAATAAAGCAGTCAGTCTAGGTATCGCTCGTGATATCCGTTTCGAAACTCCTCTAATGTGGTTAAACAAGGCGGAAACTTGGGCATTGGCAGATTATTATCAAAAATTGGATTTTGTTCGCAATAAAACCCTTACGTGCTATAACGGGGTTCAGGGCGATGGGTGCGGTGAATGCGCTGCCTGCCACCTCAGGGCTAAAGGACTAAACCATTATTTAAGCAATGCCCAGACCACAATGTTAGATATGAAATCCAAAACACATCTCAGTTAGTCAAAAATTTTACCTCAGTAGTGTTATCCGTGAGAGGTTCCATGAACCTCTCATTCAACATTTTTATCTTAAAAACTATCCTGCATTGTTTTTATATGCTTCCATCCTTTCTCGTAATTCACCTTCTAAAACTAATGCTCTTTGCGTTTTCAAATTAATACAAGCAAATGTAGTCAAAGCATCTGCAATAATTTGATTATCACTCCGGCGTATAATTTCTTGAAAAAATGTACCACTTTTGTTACGTAACTCTCGCATCGAAGATTTCACTTCCAGTTCATCCGTAATCATTGCTGGATGACGATAATTAATATTGATATTCACCACGACAAAACCAATATTTTTACGATTTAACCACTCCAGCGTGTCATCTTCAGTAAGTAGATCCCAGCGAGCTGCTTCCATAAATTCCAAATAACGAGCATTGTTTACATGCTGGAAAAGATCAATATGGTAACCTCTGACTTTGATAATCGTGCTCATCGCTATTTTTTTCCTTACACTCATCCGACCAGATAAAGTGTAACAATAGCAAAACAATTTAATCACAATAACGTTTGATCAATTATTCTTGATCGATATCACAGCCCTCTTGATTAAATTACCGCTAATTCACAAGAGGGCCTGACCATTTAATAAGTCAATTTATCCCGATTTTTCTCTATAAAAATCGGACCAATGCCTTGTACTTCCTGTAATTGTTCTATTGCTGTAAAAGGACCATATTTTTCACGATATTCAATAATCGCCTGTGCTTTTTTAGTTCCAATCCCATTGAGTTCTTTCGCTAATTCTTCAGCATTTGCGGTATTAATATTAACAACACCCTTTCCTTGTATCTGCTGGCCTGAAACTTGCTCTGCTCCTTCTTCCACCTTATTGTCTTCAACGGTGGTTTTAACAGATTGTTTCACTATTTTATCAGTAGATTCATCAACGGTAGCTGCATGAGTTAACGGTATGCTGATACAAAATGCCATCATAAGTGAATTGAATAATATCCTTAAATATTTCATGTAAATCTCTCCATGTTTTATTGATGCATGTTTTGTTGGTGAGAGAAAGATTGCCACAACAATATTTCTGGGCAACAGGCAAGGTTTAAATATGCGAAAGGCCACGAAAGTGGCCTTTTTCAATTACTATTTTGCAAAAACAGATGCGAGTGACTTCGCAATTTTATTCAAGTTGACCGAATTTGATATCCGCATAATCACGCAAATTCATTATCAGTGACTCCAGCATGATATTACCTGTCTGATACTGATAACCCGCCATATATTGTTTGAGCAGATCATCTGTAACAGATCCCGGAGCCACTTTATCTAACTGGATAAGCACAGCGTTGCCCAGTTCATCTTGAGCTAACCCATATACAGGCTTACCCTCTTTAGGGTGAGGTAAAGTGAATGCCACGTCGGTAGCTTGATTGGTTTGTGACAGGTGTTTTATCACGGTAGGTTGCTCAAACTGAATTCCCGCAGCCTTCAATGCTTGCTCACCTTTGCCTTCTTTCAGAGCAGCCAATAACTTATCACTTTCAATTTGAAGTTGTTTTTCTGCTTTCTGACGTTTCACCAATTCAGTAACTTCAGGTTTAGCCTGTTCAAACGATTGAACTGTCTCAGGCTTCACGTCGTCAACACGCAGAATAAAAGCTCTGTCACCTTCAACCGAAATGACATCAGAATTAACGCCTGTCGCTCCTTTGTCATCAATCAAATTGCCAGAGAAAATAGCCTGAACAACTTGGTTGAAATTAATGTCAGTCGGAACATGATCGCGATCAAACCAGTCAGTGATCACAGCTTGATAACCCGCTGCTTTTTCCGCTGCTGCTAAAGATTCATTATCATTCGCGGCAGCATCACTCACTTTTCTCTGTAATGCATAGAACGCATCAACCGCTTTTTCCTGCTTAACAATTTTTTCTATTTCAGAGCTTACATCCGCCAACGGTTTGACTTCCTGAGGCTTGATATCATCTAAACGGAAAATTGCATATCCATTAGATAATTTGACCACATCAGAAAGTTGCCCTTTCTGTGTCAAATTCGCCGATTTGAGCTCATTAGGTAAAGAGTTTTCTTCCATCCATCCCAAATCACCACCCTTTTGAGCAGAAAATTTGTCAGTCGATTTTTCTAACGCTAATTGATTAAAATCAACCCCTTTTTTTAACTCATCCAAAACCGATTTGGCGGCAGAATCTGAATCCTGTTGAATAAAGCTATACTTCTTCTGTTCAGGCTTAGTGTATTTTGCCAGGTTGTTTTTATAATATTTTTCAATATCAGCATCAGATACAGTGACATTTTTCAGCTCATTAGCTGCATCCATTTTTATGTAACTGATTTTTACTTTTTCCGGCACAGTGAAATTTTTACTATTTGCGTCATAGTATTTTTTCAGCTCTTCATCGGTAACTGTTTGCTTCTCTTCAATTGACTTCAATTCAAGAGTCGCGAAACGCACTGTTCTTTCTTGCAAAAGTAATGCCGCTTCCTGTTTTATTTCTGGCGGCAATGCAATTTCAGCACCTATAACAATTTGATTTAATTGATGATTGATCAGATCCTGACGAACCTGTTCCGCAAAACTATCAGGGCTGATGTTTGAATGAGCAAGCCAGCTTAAATATTCCTGATATTTGTTGTTATCAAATTGACCGTCAGTCTGGAGAAACGGTAGGTTACGTATTTCCTGTGCAACTTGATTATCGCTTGCTGATAAACCCAGCTTACGGGCATATTGTTCAATCAAAGTAGCATTGATAAGTTTCTCCAATGATTGGCGCCGAAGCTGTTGTAACATCCGTTCATCGCTTAGCAAAGTTGAGAATTCATCTCCCAGCTTTTCCTGCTGAGCATTTTTTTCTTGTAAAAATGCCTGCTCTAGCTGAGAACGACTAATGGTTTGGCCATTCACTTTGGCAGCATAATTACCACTTTCGCTTGACAGGTAACCGGTTACCCCCGTCACCAAGAAAGTCAGGATAATTAGAGCCAACACAATTTTGAGCACAGGACCGTTCGCCGCCGTGCGTAGGTTGTCCATCATAAAGACGTAAAACTCCGCTTTAGTGAAAAAGAAACTGTCATATTACGACAATTCAAACGCTAAGAGAAAAAAAGCGCACCAATCAATTGATGCGCTTATATTCTAGCCTATCAACACGCCCTAGTCAGTTGAAGTTTATTGCAATAACAAAAACCAGAGCCTGTTTCCGGCTCATTAACCATTAACTGCATCTTTTAAACCCTTTCCAGCCCGGAAAGCAGGTACTTTTGCTGCTGCGATCTTGATTTCCTTGCCTGTCTGGGGGTTGCGCCCTGTACGCGCCGCACGCTCACGTACAGTAAATGTACCGAACCCCACTAAAGCGACATCATCACCGTTTTTCAATGCACCAGATACGGAAGAAATGAATGCATCTACTACGCGTCCGGCTGCTGCCTTAGAAATATTTGCATCAACAGCAATTTTGTCGATCAGTTGTGACTTATTCACTCTCATCATCCCCATTTAATATTACTATCGTTACAGTAAACGATTTACAACAGATAACACGGCAGTTATGCCGTTATATCAATCCTTTTCCAGTATTAGCAAGAAATCATGGAACAGCAAAATTTTTAATCAGATAATTAGACTAATCTAACTTAATGACACAAAAAAAGGCTGGCAAGCCTGAATTTACTCACCAACCTGAATTTTGTGCACAGCTCTTGGATTAGCTCACTATTTTTGTGCTATTTCAGTGATACTACTTCTGCGCCAAATACGGGTTCCTGCAAAGCAATAGATAAAACGTCTTCTATACGCTTAACGGGATGGATCTCCAAATCTTGGATCACATTCTGTGGGATCTCTTCCAGATCTCGTTTATTGTCATCTGGGATCAAAACTGTTTTAATTCCCCCACGATGCGCTGCCAGCAGTTTCTCTTTTAAGCCACCAATTGGCAGAACTAAACCACGCAGAGTAATTTCCCCTGTCATGGCGACGTCAGCACGAACTGGATTACCCGTCAGGCAAGAGACCAATGCGGTGCACATTGCAATACCTGCACTTGGGCCATCTTTTGGAGTCGCCCCTTCTGGTACATGAACATGAATATCACGTTTCTCATGGAAATCAGAACTGATACCCAGCTTATCAGCACGCGCACGAACAACTGTCAATGCCGCCTGGATGGATTCCTGCATCACTTCACCCAATGAACCGGTATAAGTCAACTTACCTTTACCTGGTACACTGGCTGTTTCAATTGTCAGCAAATCACCACCCACTTCTGTCCACGCCAAACCAGTTACCTGACCAACTCGATTTTCTGTATCAGCACGGCCATAATCCACCTTCTGCACACCCAGATAATCTTTCAAGTTATCTGCATTAATTTCAATGTGCTTAAGTTTTTTATCCATCAGTAATGCTTTGACCGCCTTACGACACAATTTAGAGATTTCACGTTCCAAACTACGAACGCCAGCCTCACGAGTGTAGTAACGGATAATGCCAATAATTGCACCATCATCGATAGTCAATTCATCTTTCTTCAGCGCGTTACGCTCGATCTGTTTTGGTAACAGATGACGTTTGGCAATATTCAGTTTTTCATCTTCGGTATAGCCCGATAGACGAATAACTTCCATACGATCCAGCAGTGGGGCAGGAATATTCATGGAGTTAGATGTTGCCACGAACATGACATCGGAGAGATCGTAATCAACTTCAAGGTAATGATCGTTAAATGCGACGTTTTGTTCAGGATCAAGCACTTCTAACAATGCTGAAGCTGGGTCGCCACGCATATCGGATGACATTTTGTCGATTTCATCCAACAGGAACAGCGGATTTTTAACCCCGACCTTGGACATTTTTTGAATTAATTTGCCCGGCATGGAGCCAATATAGGTACGGCGATGACCACGGATCTCTGCTTCATCGCGTACGCCACCCAATGCCATACGCACATACTTACGCCCAGTTGCACGGGCGATAGAACGACCTAATGAGGTTTTTCCCACACCTGGAGGCCCTACCAAGCAAAGTATTGGCCCTTTAAGCTTGCTAACACGGCTTTGTACCGCAAGATATTCAAGAATGCGCTCTTTGACACGCTCCAAACCATAATGGTCTGTATCCAGCACTTCCTGAGCTTTGACTAAATCTTTTTTCACCTTGCTGCGTGAGACCCAGGGAACTTGCACCATCCAGTCAATGTAACTACGAACAACCGTTGCTTCAGCCGACATCGGAGACATCATCTTTAATTTCTGCAATTCAGCTTCGGCTTTTTCGCGTGCCTCTTTCGGCATGTTCGCATCTTCGATCTTGCGTTTCAGCGTCTCATATTCATCAGGTGCATCATCCATCTCACCTAATTCTTTCTGGATCGCTTTCATTTGCTCATTCAGGTAGTACTCGCGCTGACTTTTTTCCATCTGTTTCTTAACGCGATTACGGATACGTTTTTCTACCTGTAACAGATCGATTTCTGATTCCATCATAGCTATCAGATATTCAATGCGCTCAACAACATTAGACATTTCTAAAACTGTCTGTTTGTCATTTATTTTCAAAGGCATATGTGCAGCGATGGTATCTGCCAATTTTGCCGCATCTTCAATACTGTGCAACGATGTCAATACTTCTGGCGGGATCTTTTTATTCAGTTTGACGTAACCTTCAAACTGGTTAATCACTGTTCTTACCAGAACTTCTTGCTCACGTTCATCAACGTCAGGGGATTCAAGGTGTTCAACTTGTGCATAGAAGTACTCGCCATTATCCGTCAAGGTGGTAATGCGAGCACGCTGCAAGCCTTCAACCAGAACTTTCACTGTGCCATCTGGCAATTTTAACATCTGTAAAACAGAAGCCACTGTACCTACGGAGAAAAGATCATTGATCCCCGGTTCATCAGTAGATGCTTCTTTTTGCGCGACCAACATGACTTGTTTGTCATGCTCCATTGCTGCTTCCAGGCAATGAATCGACTTCTCACGCCCAACAAACAGAGGGATCACCATATGTGGGTAAACCACTACATCGCGCAGAGGCAATACAGGGATTTCTATGCGTTCGGAACGCTCAGGATTCATAGAGCTCTCTCTTCGTTTAGCTTTCGCCAGTTTTAGGAATCTCGTGAAACACGGTTTTCACGAGTTTCACTTCAAAGAATACAAAATATATGGGGACAGGAATCTAACATTCAATAGCCTATATCTGCAAAAAACAAAATGAGGGAGAACCCCCTCATTTTGTTTTTTCAATGCATATTGATAATCAATACTTCCAACCCCACTTTCTTCACTCACCAGAAACTTGGGCATCCGGCTTGCTATATATCAATAATGGTGCGGAGTTATCTTCAACAACCGTTTCATCAACGACAACTTTCTCTATATGTTCCATCGATGGCAGATCGTACATTGTATCCAGTAAAACACCCTCAACAATTGAACGAAGACCACGGGCACCCGTTTTACGGGCCATTGCTTTTTTCGCTATGGCAGTCAAGGCTTCTTTTCTGAATTCCAGTTCAACACCCTCAAGGTTAAACAGGGCCTGATACTGTTTGGTCAGCGCATTTTTCGGTTCCTGTAGGATCTGGATCAATGCTTCTTCATTAAGCTCAGTCAGTGTTGCCACTACTGGCAGACGACCAATAAACTCAGGAATTAACCCAAATTTAATTAAATCTTCCGGTTCAACCTGAGACAGCAATTCACCTTCTGTGGCTTTCTCTGATTCACCCCTAACTGTAGCACTAAAACCAATACCTGAACTGACATTCAAACGCTGGCTGACAACTTTATCCAAACCGGCAAACGCACCACCACAGATAAACAGAATCTTGGAAGTATCAACTTGCAAGAATTCCTGCTGTGGATGCTTACGACCACCTTGAGGAGGAACCGCGGCCACAGTGCCTTCAATCAGTTTCAGCAGGGCTTGCTGAACCCCTTCTCCTGATACATCGCGAGTAATTGATGGATTATCAGATTTACGGGAAATTTTATCTATTTCATCAATATATACGATACCACGTTGTGCTTTCTGCACATCGTAGTCACATTTTTGCAGAAGTTTCTGGATAATATTTTCTACATCTTCCCCAACATAACCTGCTTCGGTTAATGTCGTGGCGTCAGCCATAGTAAACGGAACGTCTAAATAGCGAGCTAATGTCTCTGCTAGCAACGTCTTACCGCTACCTGTCGGGCCAATCAACAGAATATTACTTTTGCCGAGTTCCACACCGTTTGTGGAATCACCATTACGTAATCTTTTGTAATGGTTATAAACCGCAACTGCTAACACTTTTTTCGCTGTTTCCTGGCCGATAACATAATCATCCAGATGTTGGCGAATTTCATGAGGGGTAGGTAATGCACTACGCTCACGATGTGGTACCAGCTCTTTAATTTCTTCGCGAATGATATCGTTACATAAATCGACACATTCATCGCAGATATACACTGACGGGCCGGCTATTAATTTCCGTACTTCATGTTGGCTTTTCCCGCAGAAAGAGCAATACAGCAGCTTTCCTGAACCGTCTTTGCGCTTATCTGTCATCAGTCAACCTCACTTTATGAACTGTTATCCCAGTCTGTCCGGCATAACAGAAAAAACGCTATTACTCCGCCTAACTTGGCGTCAATATCAAAAAACGCTTAGAGAATAAGGTAGCATCGGAGTAATAAAGTAATTATTAATAATTAGCTGCGCTGGGTGAATATACTATCAACCAACCCATATTCTACGGATTCTTCAGCTGACAAGAAACGATCGCGTTCTGTATCCTTAACGATCTTCTCAAGTGGCTGTCCGGTATGTTGCGCCATCAATTCGTTCATACGCGCTTTAACCTTGAGTATTTCCTGCGCATGGATCTCAATGTCAGTTGCCTGTCCCTGGAAGCCACCTAATGGCTGGTGAATCATAACTCTGGAATTTGGCAGACAGAAGCGTTTCCCTTTTGCTCCAGCGGTCAGTAGGAATGCTCCCATTGAACAGGCCTGCCCCATACAAATAGTGCTCACGTCTGGTTTGATAAACTGCATCGTATCATAAATAGACATGCCTGCCGTGATAACTCCACCAGGTGAGTTGATATATAAATGAATATCTTTTTCTGGGTTTTCTGCTTCCAAGAATAGCATTTGGGCAACGATCAAGTTCGCCATATGATCTTCAACAGGTCCAGTCAGAAAAATAATACGATCCTTTAATAAGCGGGAGAAGATATCAAATGCACGTTCGCCACGTGCTGTTTGTTCAACCACCATCGGCACCAAAGACATGTTAGGTGCATATTGATCTTGCTTGCCACTGTATGACATTTCCGTCTCCTAATAGAACTCACGCTGGTGCCATTCATAACTGATTCTACTTGAGATAAGCGATGATGACCATGATCCAAAGTTAACTCACAAGGGGATTTTTCCCCTATAAAAAGTAGTAAGCTCTTACATAATAGTAAGAAAGGATATGAGGTTAAATCTGTTTTTTTCAAGAACAATAAAAAAAACCCGCAAGCATCGCCTGCGGGTTTACTTAGGTTCACTTCATTGAGTGCGAGGTTTCATCATCTCAGGCAATCAATGAATGAAACTTATGCCAATTGATTTTGGTTCATAAGATCATTAAAGCCGGTTTCTTTTTCAGAAACTTTAGCTTTGCTCAGAACAAGTTCAACAGCCTGCTCTTCCAGAGCAATGTTGCGAATGTTGTTCATCATTTCTTTATTTTTGCTGTAGTATTCAACAACTTCTTTCGGATCTTCATAAGCTGCTGCCATCTCTTCGATCAACGCAGTAACGCGTTCTTCTTCGACTTTCAGCTCATTGCTGCTGATCACTTCGCCTAACAGCAAACCAACAACAACGCGACGTTTAGCCTGCTCTTCGAACAGTTCACGTGGCAGTTCCAGAGCTTGTTTTTCGCTGCCGCCAAAACGCTGGGCAGCCTGACGACGCAGTACATCAATTTCACTATCAATAACAGCCGCAGGAACTTCAATTTCGTTAGCCTTAACCAGACCATCAAGAACCTGAGTTTTAATGTTGTTACGAACAGCATTTTTCAGTTCACGTTCCATGTTCTTGCGAACTTCGGTGCGTAAACCTTCAACCGTACCATCAGCAATACCAAAACGTTTGATGAACTCTTCTGTCAGCTCTGGCAGTTCACGCTGTTCAACTTTTTTCAGGTTGATTTCGAACTTCGCTGCTTTACCTTTCAGATTTTCTGCATGGTAATCTTCTGGGAAAGTCACATCGATAGTAAATTCTTCACCTGCTTTGTGACCAACGATACCATCTTCAAAACCTGGGATCATACGACCCTGGCCCATTGCCAGAACGAAATCAGTTGATTTACCGCCTTCGAACTCTTCACCATCAATGGAACCCGTGAAATCAACAGTCACGCGATCTTCCGCAGCCGCTGCTTCATCAATTTCTTTCCAATCTGCCTGCTGTTTACGCAGCGTATCCAGCATGTTGTCAACGTCTGCATCTTTTACTTCAACAACAGGTTTTTCAACGGTGATTTCTTCCAGACCTTTCAGCTCAATTTCAGGATAAACTTCAAATTCAACTGCGTAAGTGAAGTCTTCACCGTCTTTAAACTGTTCCGGTTTGTAGCTTGGTGCGCCTGCTGGATTGATTTTCTGCTCAATGATCGCATTGATGAAATTGCGCTGCATCAGATCACCCAGAACATCCTGAAGAACAGAAGCGCCATAACGCTGCTTCACGATATTCATTGGCACTTTGCCTTTACGAAAACCGTCGATACGGACTTTCTTTGCTACATTAACCAGTTCACTGTCAACTGCTTTTTCGATATCGGCAGCAGGAACGGTGATTGACACACGACGCCCAAGGCCTTGAGTGGTTTCAACAGAAACTTGCATCTTGTTACCTCAAAAAAATCATAGTGCTCGGTCAACTTCAGAATGACTGCAAGGCTTAAAACAAGCTGATTGCAGTACTCTTTAAGAACCGGGGCGGTCGCATTAAAAAACCGAGAATCCCTGTGATCAGAAGCGTCCCGAAACCATTCTAAAAATTTAGACGCAGCATTATAGCGACGCAGACAGGATGAGTCGAGAATTGCAGACAAAAGCATGCGTGATTCGTTGACTTATGTGATAAACGTTGCTTAATAACTACATCATTATACTGTTTATGATGCTATCGTTTATGCAATATGCATATAAACAAAAATACAGCCCGAAGGCTGTCAGCTAAAATTAAATTTGGATTAATTAAAGTAGAGACAAATAAGCTATGAGATTAGCTCAAAAAATCACAAATTTGATGTTGTCGTACTTCCTCCGCGACACGCTGGAGAAGCCAAAACAGTGTCTGCTAGTTCTGCCCACTCCTTTTCCGTATAAGTATGAAGTGCCAAAGCATGTACACCTTCCTCTAATTCTTTAGCCAAGGCGCTATATACTGAGCGGTGGCGATTCAGTATTCTTTGTTCAACAAATTCATTGCTTATAATAATAATTTTAAAATGGCTTTCAGAGCCCGCAGGCACATTATGACGATAACTTTCATCGATTACTTCCAGATGAGAAGGCTTAAATGCCGCCTGTAACTTTGTTTCTATTTCTTGACGAACCATCCCATTCTCCTAAATCACCAAAGGTTATTTATCAACCACATCTTTGATTCTAGATTATTTCCCGTGATTTATAACATCGAAATAACCAAATCTCTTTAACAGAATTTACATCAGGTATTTCTCACGATATTGCAAATCGTGTTTCAATCATCAGGGATATGCCGCTCCCCATGGCAATGCTATGATTACGGCGGTTTAAACTACCCGTATTAATATTGAGTATCCGAATCTTAAATTGAGAAAACCTAAATGCTGAAGAAAATATTTATTCCATTGATTACGCTTTTCTTTTTATCTGGGTTATCTGGTTGTGCAGACTCAGGCAACACCTTAGCCATTCAACCCAAAATTACTCTGCCACCAGCCGATCCAACCATGAAAGCGATCACTATCACTATTAGTGGGGTCGATCATCGTCAATCTCAAGCTTTGGCGCAAATTAATCGTAATGCGCGATTAGTTACATTGGTTCCTTCCCGCGATTTACGCTTCTTACTGCAAGAAGCATTGGAAAAGCAAATGGCAGCTCGTGGCTATATGATTGGTTCTCCCGCTAATGCCAATTTGCAGGTCGTTGTCAATCAACTCTATGCCAATGTGAAAGAAGGTAGCCTTCGTCATGATATTTCAGCAAAAGCTGAAATATCTATCATTGTTTATGCTCAAGATGGTAGTAAACAAATCAAAAATTATCGCACCAGCTACAGTGCTCAAGGACCACTGACAGCAACAAACGCTAAAATTGCTGATGCAGTAAATACTGTCTTATCTGATGTGATCGCAGACATGGCTCAGGATGCGTCAATCAGTGCATTTATTAAACAAAGCGTCCATTAACAGGACAATGAATAAACTTTCTGCCTAATTCTGACAACATTGGATAGTATGCAGAAAATTTTGGGAGGCTCATGACTAACCATCGTTACTTAAACCTATCTGCATTACGCAACTATCGAACCCTTCTATTACTGGGCTTTGCCTCAGGTCTGCCTCTTGCACTCACGGCTGGAACATTACAAGCATGGATGACTGTCGAAAACGTCGATATCCGAACTATCGGTTTTTTCACTTTGGTTGGTCAAGCCTATGTTTTTAAGTTTCTCTGGGCACCCGCGATGGATCGATATACCCCCTCCTTTTTAGGACGCAGACGGGGGTGGATGCTCGCCACTCAACTTTTGTTGATCGTCAGTATTGCAGCAATGGGATTTCTTCAACCTTCCCAGCACTTATGGTGGCTTGCTGCATTGGCGGTTGCTGTTGCATTCTTCTCAGCCTCCCAAGATATTATTTTTGATGCCTATAAAACCGATTTATTATCACAGGAAGAACGAGGATCAGGTGCCGCTATTTCCGTACTGGGTTATCGGTTAGCTATGCTGGTTTCCGGTGGATTAGCCTTGTTACTCGCTACCTATATTGGTTGGCAAAGTATGTATTGGGTTATGGCTGGCCTGATGTTGATTGGCGTTTATGCCACGCTTACAGCCAAAGAACCGGAAATCAATACAGCACCACCAAAAACACTACATCAGGCGGTATTCGAGCCATTGTTTGATTTTTTCAACCGCAACAATGCCTGGCTTATCCTGCTACTGATTGTGCTGTACAAACTGGCAGATGCTTTTGCTCTCTCACTCAGTACACCTTTCCTTATTCGTGGCGTCGGTTTCAATCCGGCCGAAGTCGGTATGATCAATAAAACCCTCGGACTCGCTGCAACCATTGTCGGCGCATTATACGGCGGTTATTTGATGCATCGGCTAAGCTTGTTCCGTGCCCTGATGATCTTTGGCATTCTTCAAACCGTTTCAAATTTCGGTTATTGGATACTTGCCGTGACCCCTAAAGACATTTACCTAATGGGAGCGGCGATTTTTCTGGAAAATATCTGTGGTGGTATGGGAACAGCGGCTTTTGTTGCTCTTCTAATGACCTTATGTAATAAATCATTTTCAGCAACACAGTTCGCGTTGCTTTCTGCATTATCAGCAGTTGGCCGAGTTTATGTTGGCCCGGTAGCAGGGTGGTTTGCAGAAGCCTATGGTTGGCCAATGTTCTATCTATTTTCTGTTATTATCGGATTACCGGGGCTTGTATTGTTGTTCGTCTGCCGCAAAACACTGGCTTATACCCAGAAAAATGATGATTTTTTACCTCGAACACTATTCAAAAACGCTTATAAATTCGCTTTTAGTATCATGATATTGGCCGCCCTGATGTTCATAGTTTGGTTAATTATCAGTAGCGTACTGTTTATCATCATTCATTTAGTCCCTCTGGTGTACACTATATCGCCAGAATATATACAATGTCTGCATGAAGTTGGTGAGTGGATATCTCCACTGTTATCCTGGGGGGGAATCATTGGAACCTTGGGCTTTCTTTTAGGTGGAATATTAGATTATTTGGCTTTAAAGAAAAGTAGGCTCGCTTAGTTTACTGTACCTGTTCAACGCCTTTTTCACACCTGCCTACAGCAGAAGGCTGACAAAGCTCAGCCTTCTGTCACCAGTTTATATTGCTGGTTTATCCAGTTTAGATAGTGACAAACTTCACAAGAAGAGTAAAAAAACACAATTCTGTGGTCTGAACAGCATCTTTTTCAAGGTGGAATTATTTATATTTAAACTAACAAATATTATTATTTGAACGCATATTATTTCGAACTATTCGAAATATCGTTAACCACCTTAAAACCATATAAAGGGAATTTATGAAAAGACGTATTTTGACACTCACCGCAGTTGCCGCAGCCTTAGTTTCTGCTTCAGCCAGCGCGGAATACCAGTGGGGATTTGGCAATGTCAGCATGAATTACCTTGACTGGAGCAAACATACCACTCATAAAACCGGACAAACCTCACATAAGGATGATTTTGCTTATTTAGAACTGGAAGGTGGAGCAGGATTTAGCTGGGGCGAACTCTACGGTTTCGCCGATTTAGAGAATCCTTTTAACAGTAAAACAGCCCAACCAGGTGATAACCAGCGTTATACTTTCAAGACAACAGGTCGTTTCTATCTGGGTGATACGGGTTTCAACCTTTATGGTCATGTTTATGGAACTTATTCATTGCCAGGCAAAGCAAATGGTGGCAACTTCCATGAAGTTAATACACTCTATGGATTAGGCTATAATGCTAATATTGCTGGCTTATGGTTTAAACCTTTTGTCGCACTGCATTATGTTGACCAAACGTTCTATTCAGGCAATAACGGTTATGTCGTAGGCTGGGTTGCTGGATACGATTTCAATCTTTGGGATCAAAAATTCAGTGTTACAAACTGGAATGAAATTGAATTGAACCGCAACGAACGTTATGGCAACGGCGGACGCGAAGGCATTAACGGTGCTATTGCACTATGGTGGACTCCACATCCTTCTTTTACAACCGGAATTCAATACCGTTATGCGGATAACAAACTGGGAGAAGACTTTTTGCAGGATGGTATTGTTTATAGTGTAAAATATAACTTCTAGCAACTAGTTTAATCGGTGAGCAGCCTGGCGCTGCTCATTGAAACCGATAAATAATAGTTATCCTATCAATAACAAAGTATATTTCAGTAATTTTTCTTTGATTTTTATCATATTTTTTCTTTTTAAAATAGAGGGTTATTTGAAATTAATTGTCTGTTTTGATTTTTTGGTTAAGATAACCAGCCGAAATTAACGTTTTGTTAAATTTAGAATCACATGTGATCCCTCTAACATAAAAAGCCCACAAGCCAACCTGCTTCTATTACAATTGTTTACACTCCGGTAACCTTACCGTAGAATGCCCGCACTGATGAAACGACAATAAAGCTTTTGTTATCTGGGGTCGCTCAATGAGACTTATGAAATACAAAAAAACTATTGGGTTATCGTCACTACTCGCAGCCACGTTAATGCTAGGTGGTTGTGATATGGTATTGATGAATCCCAAAGGGGCGATCGGCGCCGAGCAAAAAACGCTGATACTGACAGCGTTTGGCCTGATGCTGATCGTTGTTATACCGGCTATTGTAATGGCAATCATTTTTGCCTTACGTTACCGGGAAGCCAATAAATCTGCAACTTACCGTCCAAACTGGGCACACTCAAATAAAATTGAGCTTGTCGTTTGGACCGTGCCTATCCTGATTATCATCACCTTGGCAACGATTACATGGAAAACGACACATGAACTCGATCCATATAAGCCATTGGACAGTGATATAAAACCGGTGACGATTGAAGTTATTTCCCTTGACTGGAAATGGCTGTTCATCTATCCGGAACAGGGTATCGCAACCGTAAATGAAATTGTATTCCCTAAAAATGTTCCAATTAACTTCAAAATCACCTCAGACTCTGTGATGAACTCTTTCTTCATTCCACAGTTGGGTGGTCAGATTTATGCAATGGCAGGTATGCAGACAAAATTGCACCTGATTGCTAACTCAGCGGGTAAATACGATGGATTCTCAGCAAGTTACAGTGGTCATGGCTTCTCAGGCATGAAATTCACTGCAACAGCGACGGATGATCGTGCAGGTTTTGAAGAGTGGGTGCAGAAAGTTAAAGCATCACCGAAAACCCTGGATACCGTACAAGCATTCAACGACTTGGCTAAACCTAGCCAAAACAATCCAGTTGAATACTTCTCAAGCGTAAAACCAAAACTGTTCCAAGAGACTATCGCCAAATTCATGGGTGACATGGGCCATGGTGGTATGTTTGGTATGTCTGGTCACGGCAAAACAGAACATGGTGAAGCTGCGGGTCATAATATGAATATGAGTCAGCCGGCTCATTCAGGTGTTGAGGAATAAAGGCATGTGGGGAAAATTAACACTGGATGCGATCCCATTACATGAACCCATTATTGTGGTGACATTGTTGGGGATCCTGCTTGGGGGACTGGTAGTTGTTGGTTCCTTGACTTATTTCCGTAAATGGAAATGGCTCTGGAGTGAATGGTTAACCAGCGTTGACCATAAGAAAATTGGTGTCATGTACATCGTCGTTGCCATGGTGATGATGCTCCGTGGTTTCGCTGATGCCATCATGATGCGTGGACAGCAAGCCTTGGCTTCCGCGGGTGAAGCCGGTTTCCTGCCCCCGCACCATTATGATCAGATCTTTACCGCTCACGGCGTTATCATGATCTTCTTTATGGCGATGCCTTTCGTTGTCGGTCTGATGAACATTGTTGTTCCTCTGCAAATCGGCGCTCGTGACGTTGCATTCCCATTCCTGAACTCTTTGAGTTTCTGGTTATTTGTTGTCGGTGTCGCACTGATCAACATCTCTCTGGGCGTTGGTGAGTTTGCACAAACCGGTTGGTTGGCATACCCACCGCTATCTGGTCTGGAGTACAATCCGGGGGTCGGTGTTGACTACTGGATATGGAGTCTTCAGCTCTCTGGTGTCGGTACATTGCTGACAGGCGTTAACTTCTTCGTGACCATCCTGCGCATGCGTGCACCAGGTATGTCCATGATGAAAATGCCTGTTTTCACTTGGGCTTCACTGTGCACCAACATCCTTATTATTGCTGCGTTCCCAATCCTGACAGTGACCATTGCGTTGCTCACTCTGGATCGTTATCTGGGCACCCATTTCTTTACCAACGATATGGGCGGCAACATGATGATGTACATCAACCTGATTTGGGCTTGGGGCCATCCTGAAGTCTATATTCTGGTGCTGCCTGTCTTTGGTATTTTCTCCGAAGTTACTGCAACCTTCTCGAAAAAACGCCTGTTTGGTTATACCTCTCTGGTGTGGGCGACGATCGTTATTACCATCCTGTCGTTCATTGTATGGTTGCACCACTTCTTCACCATGGGTTCTGGCGCGAATGTCAACGCCTTCTTTGGTATCGCCACGATGATTATCTCCATCCCGACTGGAGTTAAGATCTTCAACTGGCTGTTCACCATGTACCGTGGTCGTATTGAATTCAAAACCCCAATGCTGTGGACTGTTGGCTTCTTAGTCACCTTCTCCATTGGTGGTATGACAGGTGTTCTGTTAGCAGTACCTGGCGCAAACTTTGTTCTGCACAATAGTCTTTTCCTGATTGCCCACTTCCATAACGTCATCATCGGTGGTGTGGTATTCGGCTGCTTCGCAGGTACAACTTACTGGTTCCCGAAAGCATTCGGTTTCACGCTGAATGAAAAATGGGGTGTTCGTGCATTCTGGTTCTGGATCACTGGTTTCTTCGTTGCCTTTATGCCGCTGTACGCACTGGGCTTTATGGGTATGACCCGTCGTCTGAGCCAGGATATCAACCCTGAATTCCACCCTCTGCTGGTTGTTGCCGCAGGTGGCGTTGTCTTAATCGCCCTGGGTATTCTGTGTCAGGTTATCCAGTTCTACGTCAGTATCCGTGACCGTGACCAAAACCGTGATTTGACGGGTGACCCGTGGGGTGGCCGTACTCTGGAATGGTCAACTTCATCTCCACCTCCATTCTATAATTTTGCTGAGGTTCCACACATTCAGACTCGTGATGCATGGTGGGATATGAAAGAAAAAGGCACTGAATATAAGCGTCCGGCTAAATATGAAGAAATTCATATGCCTAAAAATACCGGTGCCGGTGTAATCATTAGTGCTTTCTGTCTGACCTTAGGCTTTGCTTTGATCTGGCATATCTGGTGGATGGCTATTGCAAGCTTCGCTGGCATCATCATTAGCTGCATCGTGAAAAGCTTTGACGAAGACGTTGATTATTACGTCCCTGTAGCCGACGTCGAGAAAGTTGAAAATCAGCGTTATGAAGAACTGAGAAAGGCAGGTGTGAAATAATGTCGACTCAAACCCTTAACAACACAGCCGCCCATGATGCTCATGGGCACCACGATACAGGAGCCAACAAGGTATTTGGCTTCTGGGTCTACCTGATGAGTGACTTGGTTCTGTTTGCAAGTCTGTTTGCTACCTATGCAGTGTTAGTTAATGGCACTGCGGGGGGGCCGTCTGGTAAGGATATTTTTGAACTGCCATTTGTACTGGTAGAAACCTTCCTGCTGCTATTTAGTAGTATCACCTATGGTTTCGCCATGCTGAGCATGAACAAAGGTAAAGTTGCTCAGGTTAATTTGTGGCTATTCATTACCTTCCTGCTTGGCCTTGGCTTCGTTTCAATGGAAGTGTATGAATTCCATAAACTGATTTCAGAAGGCTTTGGCCCTGACCGTAGTGCATTCCTGTCTGCTTTCTTTGCACTGGTTGCTACTCACGGTCTGCACGTTACCTTCGGTCTGATTTGGATCATTACTCTGATGGTTCAAGTTTCACGTCGTGGCCTGACTGATGTGAACCGTATGCGTCTGAACTGCCTGAGCCTGTTCTGGCACTTCCTTGATGTTGTATGGATCTGTGTATTTACTGTCGTTTATCTGATGGGAGCTATGTAATGAGTCATCCAAATACTTCTCATTCCGGTGCCAGCCACGGTAGCTTCAAAACCTATATGATTGGTTTTGTTCTGTCAGTCATACTGACCGTGATCCCATTCTGGATGGTGATGGATGGCACGGCTTCACACAGCACAATTCTGGTGACAGTCCTCGCCATGGCTGTCGTTCAGATTTTTGTTCATTTCATCTGCTTCCTGCATATGAATACATCATCTGAAGAGCGTTGGAACCTAGTTGCCTTAATATTCACACTCTTGGTCATCGCTATCGTTGTTGTTGGCTCCCTGTGGATTATGTACAACCTGAACATCAATATGATGGTTGATTAAGGGTTGATTTGAATGATTAAGCAATACCTGCAAGTGACCAAACCAGGAATTATTTTCGGAAATCTAATTTCTGCGATTGGTGGTTTTCTACTCGCTTCCAAGGGCGTAATAGATTACCCCTTGTTCTTTGCAACGATGGTCGGGGTATCGCTGGTGGTAGCATCAGGTTGTGTATTCAACAACTATATCGACCGCGATATCGACCGTATCATGGAAAGAACGAAAGAAAGGGTCCTTGTGAAAGGGCTTATCGATCCGAAAATCAGCCTGATTTACGCCTCAGTGTTAGGTATTGCTGGCATAGTGCTGCTCTATGTAGCAGCCAATGCCTTAGCAATGCAGCTAGCTCTTATCGGGTTTATCATTTATGTTGGGGTTTATAGCCTCTACATGAAAAGAAAATCTGTTTATGGCACGCTGGTTGGTAGCTTGTCAGGTGCAGCACCTCCTGTGATTGGTTACTGTGCAGTAGCGGGACACTTTGATACTGGCGCGTTGATCTTACTGTTGATCTTCAGCTTGTGGCAGATGCCTCACTCTTACGCCATTGCTATTTTTCGGCTCAAAGATTATCAGGCGGCCAATATTCCAGTATTACCCGTGATTAAAGGTATTTCCGTCGCGAAAAATCATATCACCCTGTACATTCTGGCCTTTATGGTTGCCACGTTGATGCTGACTCTCAGTGGCTATGCGGGTTATAAATACCTTATCGTAGCGGCAGCAGTGAGTATCTGGTGGTTGGGTATGGCATTATCAGGTTATAAAACCTCTAATGACCGTATTTGGGCCCGTAAGTTATTTCTGTTTTCTATCGTCGCTATCATGTCATTAAGCGTCATGATGTCTGTAGATTCAACAGCATCTCCAGAAAACCTACTGACTTATGTCTGGTAATATTTAGATGGCGGGGTTTACCCTGCCATCTTTTTTCCTTTCTTTTATCTCTATTCAATGACAACTTATTCGGTTACAAGCGCTTCTTTTTCGTTTGCTCTCACCTAATTGAAATGTCATACCAGATTTTTTTGAGGTATCCATGAACGATAATAAAATGACTCCGCTTGAACTTCGGGCAACATGGGGCTTAGGTTCTGTTTTCTCCCTGCGCATGTTAGGCATGTTCATGGTTCTGCCTGTTCTGACGACCTATGGTTTAGCACTACGTGATGCGACTGAAGCTCTTATTGGGATTGCCATTGGCATCTACGGCTTAACTCAGGCAATATTTCAGATCCCATTTGGGCTTTTATCAGACAAAATTGGCAGGAAACCTTTAATCATTGGCGGGCTTCTCATCTTTGCATTAGGCAGTGTTATTGCCGCCTTAAGCGATTCTATTTGGGGGATCATTATCGGGCGAGCCTTGCAAGGCACAGGGGCAATATCCGCCGCTATCATGGCATTACTTTCAGATCTGACTCGTGAGCAGAATCGAACAAAAGCAATGGCATTTATCGGCATTAGTTTCGGCATTACATTTGCCTTTGCAATTGTTGCTGGCCCTATTATTACCCACCAAATCGGTTTAAATGGTTTATTTGGGGCAATTGCAATCCTTGCTGGCTGCGGGATACTTATCACTCTGTTTGCCGTACCAAATACACACAAGCATTTGCTAAATCGCGAATCGGGTATCGCACGCGGCAGCTTCAAGCGTGTGCTTTCAGATCCGCAACTGTTAAAACTCAATTTTGGTATTCTCTGCCTGCATACCTTATTGATGTCGAGCTTTGTTGCCCTTCCCCTTATTATGGAAAAAGTGGGATTTCCTCCACAACAACACTGGAAAGTATATTTAATTACTACACTTATCTCTTTTGTCGCCGTTCTGCCTTTCATTATCTACGCAGAAACAAAACGTCGTATGAAACAGGTATTTTTGCTGTGTATAGGTATGCTATTCATAGCTGAAGCCGTTTTATGGTCTCAGGGATCGCATCTTTGGGGGATCTTTGCAGGCATTCAGATTTTCTTTCTTGCATTTAATATCATGGAGGCTATTTTGCCTTCACTCATCAGCAAAGAAGCACCTGCGGGTTACAAAGGTACAGCGATGGGGGTTTACTCTACCAGCCAATTCCTTGGCGTTGCTTTGGGAGGTTTCCTTGGAGGAATGCTTTACGAATGGCAAGGTGCATCGCTCGTCTTTATAGGTGGCATCGCACTGACCGCATTCTGGTTTATTATCAGTCTGACATTGCGGCAACCACCCTATGTCAGTAGTATCAGGCTCATCTTGCCAGAACAGCTAAACAACTCTGAGATATTGGAGAAAAAGATATTGGCGCAAGCCGGCGTAAAAGATGTTGTCATCGCACCGGAAGAACTCAGTGCGTATATCAAAGTCGATACTAAACTAACTAATCGTGAACAGTTAGAACAGCTTGTATTATCCCATAAATAGCTTGGGTATTTATAACAAGTACGGTGTTATCAAACACCGTACTATGATTAATTATTCACTATTAGTGATAATGACAAAAATTAATCGCGGAAATTAGTAAATTGGAAAGGCTGCCCCAATTCTGCACCGCGCACTAACGCAATGACACTTTGTAAATCATCGCGCGCTTTACCGGTTACCCGCACTTGCTCACCCTGAATCTGAGCCTGTACTTTTAACTTGCTGTCTTTAATCAACTTCACAATCTTTTTCGCTAACGGTGTATCAATACCTTGCAGCAAAGTTGCGTCCACACTGTACGTTTTGCCGCTATGAACCATATTTTCAGGAATATTGATTACAAAGCCATCAATTCCACGTTTAGCAAACTTTTCACGCAAAATATCAACGAGTTGGTTCACCTGAAAATCAGATTCACTGGCAATTTTGATCGATTCATTCTTTTCGTTTAATTCAAAACTCGCGGGAACGTTACGAAAATCCCAACGATTACTTAACTCCCGCTGTGCGTTCTCTACTGCATTGCGAACTTCTTGCATATCAACTTCAGAAACAATATCAAATGATGGCATTCCCCGTCACCTCCAGCTAATCAATAAATCGGCATGATAACCGCTTTCCATTATTGGCAAAAGCTCTATACTCGGGAAGTTCAGCTATCTTTTTGCAACTACCCTATTTTCAGATCAGGAAGAAATATGAAAATAACCGTTCTTGGCTGTGGCGCTATCGGTAAACTGTGGCTTGCCGCCCTATCTCAACAAAATCATAGTGTTCAGGGATGGCTAAGGGTTCCACAGCGTGTTATTTCCGTCCAGATCGAAAACTTTAATGGCAGGGCTTTTAATCAACAATTTCCTGCCAACGACGAAAAACACCTTGCTGAAAGCAAGTTACTCCTCGTTTGTTTAAAAGCGTGGCAAGTTTCTGACGCAGTCAATCACCTTGCGGACAAGCTTCCCCCCCATTGTCCAATCCTGTTATTGCACAATGGAATGGGAACCCAAGAAGAATTCAGGTCTCTATCCAACCCCATTTTACTTGGTGTAACGACGCACGGAGCCTATCGAAAAAATAGTATTGTGCACTATAAGTCACAAGGAATGACTCATATTGGTGCCATAACAGCCAATGCTGCCAAGCTCAGTAATCTGGCCGATATTTTACACAGTGCCCTGCCCGATGTAGCATGGCACAATGAAATACATGCCATCAGTTGGATGAAACTTGCCGTCAACTGTGTCATTAATCCCCTCACAGTCATCTATGATTGCAAAAATGGTGACTTACGGCATCACCAGACACAAATTCAGACATTATGTGGCGAAATTTACCAGGTTATGGAACATGATAGTATCCATACAACCAAACAAACCTTGATTGATTACGTCATGAACGTAATTGAGCAAACCTCTGAAAATTACTCATCCATGCTGCAAGATATACGGGCACAGCGACATACAGAAATAGACTACATTACCGGTTTTTTAATGCGTCGGGCTCGTGTTCACGGTTTATCAATTGCAGAAAATAGTGCTGTTTATCATTACATTAAACGCAAGGAGGAAGAATATGAGTGCCTCAGCCCTTATTTGTCTCGCCCACGGTAGTGAAGAAACCGAGGCTGCCACGACGATTGATTTACTTGTTCGGGCGGGAGTTAATGTTACTGTAGCCAGCGCGGAAACCGATGGCTCCCTTACATTAACCTGCTCACGCGGCGTTAAAATCGTTGCTGATGTCCCCTTGGTTAATGTCGTTAACGAAGATTTTGATGCCATTATTCTGCCGGGAGGCATAAAAGGTGCAGAATGTTTTCGTGACAGCTTACTGGTAGTAGAAAAAATTCGAGCGGCACAAAGTCAGGGAAAAATCATTGCGGCAATCTGTGCTTCTCCGGCGATCGTATTGGAATATCATCAACTTTTTCCTGTCGGAAATATGACCGGCTATCCCAGTATGCAGGATAAAATTGCACCAGAAAAATGGATTGATAAACGAGTTTATTTTGACGAAAGGGTTAATTTACTGACCAGCCAAGGGCCTGCCACTGCTTTTGACTTCGCCTTGAAACTGATTGAATTGTTGAAAGGAAAAGAAAAAGCCGCAGAAGTTGCCGCCCAACTCGTTTTACCGGCCGGCATTAATAATTACCAAAACATTCAATAATCATCTCACCTTATAAAGGAGAGATACAACACAGGCTGCCTATTGGATCAGTTCCGTAAGCAGCCTGGTTCTTTAGGAACAAATTAAGGGCGATACACTTTCACATTGTCGAAGCCTTGTTCACGCAGATAAAGTGCCTGTAAACGGCTCATCACACCACGTTCACAATAAAGCAGATACGTTTTTTCTTTCGGCAGATCACCAAACTGGGTGCCCAGTTTATAGAAAGGCAATGATTGAATTTCAATACCACCGATATTTAACGGACAATTATCCTGTTCATCGGGGGAACGGATATCTAACAATACATCATCAGGAGAAAGTGCGGATACCATTTCTACTTCCACCACTTGCTCGCTGGTTTGTTCTGCAATTTGGCGGATATCCAGATTCTGGGCTTCGCTAATCACTCGTTCTAAGATCTCAAAGTCAAAATTGTTTTCTTCTGCTTCAATTTTGGCTTTAACGGCTTTCACGGTTGGACTTTTTGATATCACCCCACAAAACTCTGGCATAGTACGGGCAAAATCTTCGGTACCAATCTCACGAGCCAGCTTAATAATGTGCTCTTTATCATGGGAAATCAGGGGGCGGAGGATCAACGTATCTGAAACATTGTCAATCAACCTTAAGTTAGTCAAGGTCTGGCTGGATACTTGCCCCAGAGCCTCACCGGTTACGATCGCCTGTACGCCATAACGCTCTGCAACTTTGGACGCTGCCCTGACCATCATCCTTTTCAGCACAACGCCCATTTGCCCGTCGTCAACTTTTTCCAGAATTTCAGCCACAACAGGTTCAAAATTGACAGCAACGAAACGGACTTTATGCGAACTACCAAACCGGTTCCACAAATAATGGGCAACCTGCTTTACGCCAATTTCATGGGCTGCGCCACCGAGATTAAAGAAACAGTAGTGCACACGGCAGCCACGACGCATCAACATATAACTGGAAACGCCGGAATCAAATCCACCGGAAATGAGTGACAGTACATCTTCCTGCGTACCGATAGGAAACCCGCCAATCCCTTCATGACGGGCTTTAACCAAAACCAGCTTATCCTGATCAATTTCCAGATTCACGGTGACATCAGGCTTAGTTAGTTTCACCTTGGCTGATTCAATATGTTGATTCAGTCCACCACCGACATAGCGTTCAACTTCATTGGATGTAAAATTGTGTTTACCACGACGCTTTACGCGAACACAAAATGTTTTACCATGCAGTAAATGGCCGTATGTTTCGTAAGTTTGCTCAAAAATATGATGCAGGTCACGAAAATCCCGCTCTTCTACTTGCAGGATATGGTGGATACCGGGAATACGTGTCAGTGCGTCACAAATTTCCGCACCAAGGTTATCATCCTTAACCCGAACTTCGATATTATCCCAATGGCGGACAACAGCAATACCTTCTCCGAACGTCTTCAAAACATTGCGGATATTGCTGGCAAGAATTTTAATAAAGCGCAACCGGACGGTCTGGCTCTTAATCGTAATTTCTGGGAATAATTTAATGATAAACTTCATAGTAAGATATAGTAGTCATTCAATGTTGAACTATCACAAACAATATCAATGATTGTTCTTAAGTGTTCAGTTGGATAGGGCGCAGAGTATAACACCCATCTGGCTATGTCACCTGTAAAAAATATAGTGGTAATACATGATTTATTTTTCTTGGTGTAGTAGGGTACTCTGCAATTCTGTAACGAACTTGCTTTGCTGTAATTCGTTAAATAATCATATGTTAAGCCATTATGTCTAAAGCAAATCAAACATCAGCAACCGAAAAAATGCCAGCATTCGAGGACTCTCTTAAAGAGCTGGAGGAAATTGTGATTCGGCTGGAATCCGGAGAACTCCCATTAGAAGATGCGTTGAATGAATTTGAACGTGGTATTCAACTTGCAAGACAAGGACAGAAAACGCTCCAACAGGCGGAGCAACGAGTGCAAATTTTACTGAACCATGATGCACAATCGCCTCTTGATGAATTTTCGTCCGATGCTGAGTAAATTTATGTCTGAACACTATAAGGCTCCTTTTGAAGAGCAATTTTTTGAAAAAAAACTGCTCGATTGTCAGCAACATATTAATGACAAACTGATAGCAATATTTTCTTCATTGCCCTTTTTAAACAGCCCGTTAGGCACAGCAATGCAATATGGCGCGGTGCTGGGTGGAAAACGGCTGCGTCCATTTTTAGTTTACTGCGTGGGAGAAATGCTTGGCCTCCCCAAAAAGAGTCTTGATGCCGCCGCCATCGCGATAGAGTGCATTCATGCTTATTCATTGATCCATGATGATTTACCCGCAATGGATAATGACGATTTACGTCGTGGGCAGCCTACCTGCCATATCAAATTTGGTGAAAGTCAGGCTATTTTAGCCGGTGATGCATTACAATCACTCGCCTTTGAGATTCTGGCAAAACAGGATATGCCCAATGTGGCTTTGTCCGACCGCCTTGCTATGATCGCTGAATTGGCAAGCGCCAGTGGCTTTGCCGGCATGTGTGGCGGGCAATCATTGGATTTGGAAGCAGAAGGTAAACAGATCGATCTCGCTTCTCTGGAACAAATCCACCGACATAAAACAGGTGCATTAATACGTTCAGCCGTCCGATTGGCTGCTTATAGTGCAGGTCAACGTGGCCGTGAAGTACTGCCTTTGCTAGAGCAATATACCCAAGCCATCGGCCTGGCATTTCAGGTCCATGACGATATTCTGGATGTCATTGGCAATACTGAAGTTATCGGCAAACGTCAGGGCAACGATCAGCAGCTCGGCAAAAATACTTACCCTGCATTATTAGGTTTAGAACAAGCCCAACAAAAAGCCAGGGATCTGTATGAAGAAGCGCTCAGCGCCCTTACAGAACTGGAAAAACGGTCATATGACACCACAACCTTAAAGAAATTGGCTGGTTTTATCATTGAGAGAAACAGCTAAAAAACCGGTAAAGCGCCTTACGGGATGAACCCAGAAATTACACACTGATAATAACAGGGTTCTTAATATTCAACTTCTAACGGATATAGCATTTTACACAGGCATAGCATGAGCATTGATATAGCGAAATATCCAACATTGGCATTGGCAGAAACTCCAGAGGAGCTTCGCCTGCTACCCAAAGAAACTTTGCCAAAGTTATGCGATGAACTGCGTCAATTTTTGCTGAACAGTGTCAGCCGCTCCAGTGGTCACTTTGCTTCCGGCCTTGGCGCTATCGAATTAACCGTCGCACTCCACTATGTTTATAAAACTCCTTTTGACAATTTAGTCTGGGATGTTGGTCATCAGGCTTACCCACACAAAATTTTAACCGGACGCCGTGATCGCATTGATACCATTCGCCAAAAAAATGGCCTTCATCCTTTCCCCTGGCGGGAAGAAAGTGAGTATGACACCTTGTGTGTTGGTCACTCATCCACATCAATTAGTGCTGGCTTAGGTATGGCTATTGCTGCTAAACACGAAGGTAAAGGCCGTAAGACAGTATGCGTTATTGGAGATGGAGCCATTACTGCGGGCATGGCTTTCGAAGCCATGAACCATGCCGGCGATATCGATCCCGACATGCTGGTTATTCTCAATGACAACGAAATGTCTATCTCTGAAAACGTGGGGGCATTGAATAACCATCTGGCACAGCTCCTGTCAGGCAAACTGTATACAACCTTGCGTGAAAGTGGTAAAAAAGTTTTTTCCAACCTGCCTCCTATCAAAGAGTTATTGAAAAAAACGGAAGAACATCTGAAAGGTATGGTTGTGCCCGGAACGCTGTTCGAAGAGCTTGGGTTCAACTATATCGGGCCTGTTGATGGTCATGACGTACTGGCACTAACCCAAACTTTGAAAAACATGCGTGAACTGAAAGGGCCACAATTCCTGCATATCATGACTAAAAAAGGTCGTGGTTATGCACCAGCGGAAAAGGATCCTATCAGTTGGCATGCCGTCCCCAAATTCGATCCCTCGACGGGTTCTTTGCCTAAAAGCGCAGATACTCGTCCGACATTTTCCAAAATCTTCGGTGACTGGCTGTGTGAAGAAGCCGCCCATGATAAAAAACTGATGGCGATCACCCCTGCCATGCGAGAAGGTTCCGGCATGGTGCGTTTCTCCCGCGAATATCCTGAACAATATTTTGATGTTGCGATTGCCGAACAGCATTCCGTCACTTTTGCCGCAGGTTTGGCTATTGGCGGCTACAAACCTATCGTCGCCATTTATTCCACCTTCCTGCAACGCGCTTATGATCAGGTGATCCACGATGTCGCCATCCAAAACCTGCCTGTCTTGTTTGCCATCGACCGTGGCGGCATTGTCGGTGCAGATGGTCAAACCCACCAAGGGGCATTCGATCTTTCCTTCCTGCGTTGTATCCCGAATATGGTGATTATGGCACCCAGCGATGAAAACGAATGCCGTCAGATGCTGCATACCGGATATCATTATCAAGCAGGTCCTGCTGCTGTTCGTTATCCTCGCGGTACAGGGACAGGGGCTGAACTCCAACCACTGGAAACATTGCCAATCGGCAAGGGTATAATCCGCCGTCAGGGAGCGCGCATTGCGATCCTGAACTTTGGCACACTATTATCCTATGCGCTGCAAGCGGCTGAAAACCTGAATGCAACTGTTGTGGATATGCGTTTTGTCAAACCGCTAGACAAAGAGCTAGTGCTGGAAATTGCAGCCAGCCACGAGCTGCTGGTGACATTGGAAGAAAACGCCATTATGGGGGGAGCAGGCAGTGGTGTTAACGAACTACTAATGCAGGAAAAATTATCAGTTCCCGTATTGAATCTGGGTTTACCGGATAACTTTATTCCACAAGGAACGCAGCAAGAACTTCATGCTGATTTAGGGCTGGATGCGGCGGGTATTCAAAATAATATCGAGAAATATCTGGCTAAATAGCTGATAAGAACGGGTGAGGATTTTTCAGTCATTCATCCGTTTTTTCCTTATTGTGCCAGTCATACAATCACCTATCGACTATCAATAAGTTTCCTTGAATGCAAGTCGATAATGACAACCAGATGCAGCCACTCCTCACTTCCCATTAGATAAGTTATACACCAGCTCATTTCTGATTAAGAGTAGGAATTGAGAAGTCTTATTCCTACAAGTTAAGTAGTTGTGTAGAAAAAAACAGGAGCAAAGTGAGTACGAAGTTATTTCATAATAGAAGTATATTGATTACATCACTTGACAAATATATTTTGCCACTGGATCAATTTCATGATAGTTAATACACGTTAAATAAATTTAACCTGCAACAAGTACCGCTATTAAATATTAACGAAAAAGAAAAATTTTTATATATTATTTCCATTTTGCATTAATATATTTATATTATTATATACGCAAACTTCACAGATAAATTCAATTTCAACTTCACCCATTGGTAAAGTTGTTACATATCGTGGCTGGCGTTTTTTAAAACGCATACGACAGTATTAATGCTGATATGCAGGGCTATGGCAAGATTAACGACTTGTTTTTTTATTCCGGCTTCACAGGCTCGATAAGCATAATCGAGCTGGAAAGTCCGATGACAGGATACACAGCGATAACGTTGGTGCCCACCTTTGCCAATCCCGTGTTTTTAATTAATCAATTATACCAATATTTAATACAGTCATTTCACGATATTCCTCTCACTCCTGAAATAACCCCTATTAATTACAATAAAAATAAATGTGATAATAAAAACACCATTAAAATGGTTATGAAATATAAATAAGGTAATAAAACATAAAGTTAAAATTTAAGGTTAATTTAATGAACACTATCAATATTGTACCTCATTCACAGAACTTTCTGTTTGATTCTAATGAAAACTGGACTGATTGGCGCTGGCAGCAAAAAAATGCAATACGTGATGAAAAATCTTTACGTATTGCTTGTGGTGGATGGAGTGAGGAAATAACCCGACGCATTCAGCAAAATTTACAAGGCCAAAAAATCCAAATCACGCCCTATTATCTCCGCCAGATATTAGCTACCAACCAATCTGACGATATCACAACAAATCCCCTCTGGCGGCAAGTAGTTCCCTTTTGGAATGAAGAGCAGCTCAATGGCTATGATGGGGAATCTGAAAATTGGGAACTTAATAGTGAAATGAAGACTCCCATTTGCCAGCATAAATATGACAACCGAGTGATCTTGCGCATGGTGAATGCCTGTAACTCCTATTGTCAATTTTGCTTTGAAGCACTAAGGACATTGAAAGTTGATTCAGGTAAATCAAACGCTAGTCGAACTTCCTTCCAACAATCCCTTGAATACATCAAAAATACCCCTTCTGTGGAAGAAGTCATTCTTAGCGGTGGCGATCCCTTGATGCTGACAGATAATAAATTAGATGAATCGCTGTCCGCTATCAGGGAAATCAGAGAAGACCTGTTAATCCGTGTTCATTCCAGGGCTCTGACATTCAATCCCTACCGTATTACCGATGCGCTAATCGAAACACTGAAAAAGCACCGTGTTAATGCCTTTGGTGTCCATATCTGTCATCCCCTGGAGTTAAGTGAAGAGTTTCAGGCTGCGGTGCGCCGCATTCAAAACGTAGTACCGATCGTGTTTTCCAATATGCCTTTCCTGCGTGGCATCAATGACAGCGAAGAAATCCTCCACAAATTGTTTATCGACTTATATCGCATAGGCGTGAAACCTTACTACCTTTACCATTTTATGCCATTCTCTCCCGGCTCTTCGGAATACAAAGCCTCAATCGACGATGCCATCTCAATTATGCGCAAACTCAAGCGTCGGGTTTCCAATATCGCTTTACCGGAATACGTTCTGCCACATATGAAAGGTAAATTCACCGTGCCTTTATTCACTAACCTAGAAGAAATGCCTTATTTTGAATCCATTAATGGCAAACGTTATTACCGATTTATCAACTGGCAACGAGAACAATGTGAATGGCTGGATAACTAATTTACTGATTACTTTCAGCAAATGATAAAACCTATTTATTTCAAGGATGCCAAATGAAACCAAACGCAATTTTGTTTGTTGATATCGATGATGCCCAAATTCCACTCTATAAATATCGGGAACCCCATTTCGCCGCAGCAAAAAAGATGGGAATGAATTGCCTAACGGCAGCGCTGAAAGGGCGCCAACACACAGAACGTCTCTATACTGATAGCGATGATGTTTTTTACTTAGAATCACTGACACAAGATGCTTTACAGGATCTTGTCACTACCTTGCAGCAGACTTACACTCTGCGAGGTATTTTATGTTATGCAGGCCAGGCATCTACTTACGGCCAAGTTGGTTGCATTGTTGCTGAAGTTTGTCACAATATTGGCCTGCCAAATGCGCCTGCTTCTGCGATTACAGTCTGCAACAACAAGTTCTTGATGCGCCAGACTCTGCAAAAATATGGTGTCAGATCAATACGCCATGCCTTGTGCAACACCGAAGAAGAACTCTATTCACAGGCTAAAACAATTGGCTATCCCTTAATTGCAAAGCCTCCATTTGGAGCCGCTTCAGCCTTTATCAAAAAATGTCATGATTGGCCTGAACTTAAAGCGCACTATCGCGCATTGACAACCCACTATGACCACTCGATTTATATCGATTTTATGGGAAATAAGCAGGAATGTTTTACTTTAGCGGGTGAGAAACATATCAACATACCGGGCAAAAGCCTGCTATTGGAAGAGTATCTTGATGGCGTGGAAGGCACTGTCGAATGTGTTATCAGCCAGAATAAAATACATCCGGTATTGATCAATGAAAAATTGATCCTAACGGAAAAAGAAAACACCGTACTGGAAAACTTGCTGATTTGCCCTCCGGTATCATTTTCCCCCGCAGAGCAAGAACAGATTAGGGACTATGCCAGAACCTGCATACAAGCCGTCGGATTGAACTATGCCATTGCTCATCTTGAATTCCGTATGACCAAAGATGGCCCGGTGGTGATTGAGATTAATCCACGCCTTGGTGGGCTATTTGTGAATTCATCCTTTCGTGATATCGCAGGACTCGATCCGTACCAGCTATATCTCTCCATTCTCTTACAAGAACAGGGCATTGATACGCGGATAAGCCTAGCCCAACAACGAGCGACAACAGCTAAACAGCATTATTCGATGCTAGCCATGTACCCAGACAAGAGCGGGTATTTTCAAGGCATTAAAAACATCGAACACATGAAAAATCATCCAAACGTGATCGAATGTATTTCCCAACCCACTGATTACTACATCAACGCAGAAACTGAAGAACATTACTTGCTCAGGTGCTGGGCAAAAGTAGACGATGTGTCCGATGCCTATGCACTACACCAGAAAATGTTAGAACACGTTCATCCCATTATTCATCCCATTCCCAAAGGCAGCCAGGATATGCAAATTGCAAATATATCGGCACGTTTGATGAATGAACATTATTGTCATATTCCACATTTCAGTAAGCTTATTTCCTGCAATCCAAAAGAAATAAAAACCTTTAAAGATTATTGGAATGAATTGGTTCTGGATCAGAACTTTAAAGACTATACCCATAGGGAAAGGTGTATTCTGCGCTATTATTATCGTCCTGATGGCAGGGATCCACTTCAACTAAATCGAGACACCGAATACCGTTCTTCCATCACCTATGACATTGAATACAAAAAAGGTGCTAATCAACTCAGCTATGCTAAAGAAGCATTTATCACCCATCCCATCATGCAAAGTGTCCTTGCAACAGATATGGCGATTCTGAGGGACCAATTAACGAAAGAACACCACTATGCGATTGATATCCACCAGTTTCGGGTAAAAGCGCAGGCCGGTAAAGATAGCCCGACAACCTCAGGAATTCATCAGGATGGCCAGGATTGGATTTTTATGCACTTTATCCAAAGCTACAACACAGAGCCGGTGATTTCCGAAATTCACGCAACCACCAATGAAGCCCCACCCTTATTACACACCGTAATGGAGCATTTTCTTGAAACACTCGCAATAAACGATAAACAACTTTATCATCGGGCAAGCAATGTTCGACAAATATCTCCTACAAATGAGGCATTTCGGGATTTGTTGTTGGTAACTTTCCGGCAGATCCCTGAATAACAAATGAGCGAATAATAATGTCAAGCCAGGAAAATAGTTTGAATTTGCGTTGGTCTAGACTAAATGCCTTATTGATCGTCAGTGCTCGATTCGTTTCTGATTTTGGCGCATTCCTGAATATGGTGGCACTTTCCACTTATGTCTATCTGCTTAGTAACAGCGTTATGCACGTCAGTATTTTTCTTGCTTGTCGGGTTGCTGGCGGTATCATTGCCAGCTTGATTGGAACCCCATTTTTCAGACGATTTACAGGCAGATGGCCGCTGGTCTTTTTTGATCTGGTACGTGTCATTTTACTGTTTTTGTTATTGGTGATCCCCACATCACAGCAACTACTGATCTTACCGGTTATCGCTTTCGGCATTGGTTTCGGCAATTCAATGTTTGCTATCGGGCTAAACAGCCAACTGCCATATTGGGTTCATACCTCCCAACGCATATCAACCAATTCCTGGCTTACCTCTGTTGCCGCTACGGGAGCAGTATTTGGCAGCCTTGTATCGGGGCTTCTGGTCGCAAGCAGCGGCTATGAAATGGTATTTACCGTCAACATCATTACTTATCTGCTGGCGGCGATCCTGATTATGCCCCTGCGTTTCCTCTCCTTGCCAGAGCAGAAACTATCAAGAGAACTAAGTAACGAATGGCGTGAGTTGCGCCACGGTTTGCGCAGTGCTCCCATGCTGGCAGGCATGCTATTTCTCAGTCTGGCAGATACATTGGGTAGCGCTGCCCATAACGTAGGTTTTCCCATCATTTCGAAACTCCTTACTCCTGATAACGCCAGTACCACCATGGGGTTACTGCTGGCAACTTGGGCGATAGGAAAATTCAGTGGCGCGCGATTAGCCAGCCACCTGCTACGCAGCCGCAACCGATTAAAGATGGAGAAACTATTCTTTATCGGTGTCGCCCTGATGTCGACTGGATTTATCCTCACTTTCCAACAAAACAGCGTATTCTGGCTATTGCTATTTGCAATCTGGGCAGGAATGGGAGACGGGATCGCGGAAGTGAGCCTAATATCTCGGGCACAAAGTGAACCGGAAAGTTTACGTCTGCCGATTTTCAGTTTGTTGACATTGGTACAGATGACGGGCTTTGGAATAGGAATGTTGCTGGTCGCCCCGTTCTATGTCTGGCTGCCACCTGCCATTGTCATTCTAATATTCCACGGCTTGCCACTGACGGTATTAGTTCTGGTCTTGTTGTGGGTACAGCGTTTTACTACAAGCAAAGTGTAATTATTGCAAATCGGATAACCAGCACCGATTGGGAATCGTTATCCTACGGTGCTGATTTTTTCCAGTAATAAACAAGTAAAAAAAAGCTACTAAAGTCACATTTTTACACTCCATGAAACCGGTTACATGAATAGCAAACCCTTCTCACATTCCAACTGAAATAAATGCGTTATTTTGTTCACAACAATCAGTTCAAAACCGATGAATAGCGTTCGAGTTACCTCGCGGCGACAGGGAAAAATCTAAAAACATATAGATTGCTACCTATGTAATTAGGAAAATCGTGATTAGGGAAATGATTGAGGGGTGAGTGAAGCTAACAAAGCAGTAACTTGAAAAATAACGGATATGTCACTATTGAAGGTTATATATGAGTCAAATCACTCCTCAGTTAACAAATATGTGGAACAAAAGTCATGAATCTTGGTTTGTAAAAGACAAAAAGCTTAGTTTTATATATGCAAATAAAGCGTTTATGACGTTAAATAACTTACCTGAACAGTTCGATGTTACAGGATATACTGAAAAAGAGTTACTGACACCATTTAACCATCTTGTTCACCTATTTGAAGAACATGATCGTAAGGTTTTACAATCTATGCAACGAATATCATCTGTCGGAGCTTATTTTCAACATAATGATCAACAGCTAAGACCCTATTTCTGTGAAAAATACCCGTTAATGGATGAAAATAATCAATGTATCGGAATAATTGGTCACGCTAAAGAAATAAATCATTTTTCAGTCCATTATTACATTAAAAATGACATTTCTATCTCTATTAACCTTAGCCCGCCTAACAATATATTGACAGAGAAGGAGTGGCTGATAGTTTTTTTGTTCTGTCGTGGTGTTAGTAATAGAGATATTGCTAACGAGCTGAAAATTTCATATCGTACCCTGGAAAGGTATTTTAATGTTATCTATGAAAAATTTTCAATTAGTTCAGCGATTGAATTGAAGGTTCTTTGTGAAAAGAGTAATTATGACCTCTATATCCCACCTAACTATTTAAAATCTATAGATCATGTTTTGCTATATTAGGAGTGATATCTACGTGATAAATCCTCTGCCGCTTACTCACGAGGGTCATTTAGGCCTTCATGAGAGTTTAAATAAATTGGAATATGATCCCATTTCATATTTATCTTACATAATTGCTGAGGAAGCAGCATGGCCACGATGAAAGATGTAGCACATCGAGCTGGCGTGTCTGTAGCCACTGTTAGCCGTGTCATTAATAATACAGCTTATGTCGAACCGGTCACCCGCGAACGGGTAGAAAAAGCGATGCGTGAATTCGACTACCACCGTAATTCTGCCGCACTTGCATTAGCGAAAAGATGCGGAAATATGCTGGGCTTACTGACTGGTAATTTGGCTGATCCTTTCTTTTCTCTCTTGGCTCGTGGCGTTGAAAAAATTACTCGAAAAAAAGAAGCCAAACTCATGGTTTGTAGTGGCGGGCACCAAGCTGAACTCGAAAAATCTGCCCTGAATTTTTTAATCAACCAAGGATGTGAAGCAATAGTTGCCCATATCAGCAGAATGAGCGATGCAGATATATTACGTTATGCGGCTCATACACCAGGATTAGTGATTATCAATCGATATCTTCCGGCCATCGCTAATCGGTGTATCTGGTTAGATAATGTCAGCGCTGCTCAAACTGCAACTGACTATCTTCTCCAAAATGGTCATCGCAGAATTGCTTGTGTAACGGCAGATTTACCTATCGATGACAGAAGGCTCCGCTTAGAAGGATACTATGCCGCAATGACTAATGCCGGTATCACCGTCCCTGGCAATTGGGTTATTAGCGTCCCATTTAACGAAGAAGGGGGGGAACAAGCAGCAGAAAAACTCTTATGCAGCGGCATTAACTTTACTGCGGCAATTACATTCAATGATGTTATGGCGGCGGGTATGATGAGATACCTGCATCGGCGGAAAATCAACTTACCTGAGCAACTATCAATTATTGGATTTGATGATGTCATCACTGCCCGATATCTCTATCCGCCCTTAACGACTGTGCACAATCCGGTTGAAAAAATGGCTCAACGAGCGGCAAATCTCGCCTTACAACTCAGTGCTAAAAAAGAGCCACCCCCACAAATGAATATGTTCTCGGCGGAACTCGTCATAAGAGACTCCGTATTTTCAATAAAATAATTTTATTTAAATAAGGTAAATAAGACTGGGATTTTGATATGGATGATAAGAAAAAGCTGAATCTGGGACTCGCTATAATGCCAATTGCAGCAATGCTCCTGCTGCTAATTATTGGCTATGGTCAACTCGGTCTACGTATCGAATCTTTATTGCTTGTTTCAGCAGCAATAGCAGCAGCTTTGGCATATTGGCAAGGCTATCGCTGGAATGACATTATTGATGCCATTGTGGCAAAGCTAGCCAAAGCAATGCCAGTGATCATGATACTCATTTGCGTTGGTGGCTTAATTGGCACCTGGATGTTCAGTGGAACCATACCTTATATGGTTTACTGGGGATTAAAGCTGATTAGCCCGCAATACATACTCATTGCCGCCTTCTTTATCACAAGCTTAATCTCAGTTTGCACTGGCACATCATGGGGATCAGCCGGAACAGTAGGCGTTGCCTTAATGGGAGTAGCCGCTGGCCTTGATGTGTCTTTAGCTGCGGCAGCGGGTGCGGTTGTTTCAGGTGCGTATTTCGGTGATAAAATTTCACCGTTATCTGACTCAACTAATTTCGCTGCAATCGTTGCTGATACTGATCTTTACAGTCATATTCAACATCTAATGTACACCACTATCCCAAGCTTTATTTTAGCCACTATTGTTTATTTTATTGCTGGTCATACGAGCTTAACGGGTAACGTAGCAACCCCCGAAAAAATCACAGAAATCCTGCACTCTCTTGAAAGTCTGTATCACTTCAATTTGTTGCTGATTTTGCCTCCAATACTGGTGTTGTGGGGAGCCATAACAAAACGCCCAGTGATACCAACCATGCTGGCTGCCTGTATATTGGCTATTGCAATCGGCATAGGTCTTCAGGGGTTCACCCTTAAACAAGGCCTTAATGCATTAATTGATGGTTTCAATCTCTCCATGTTCTCTGATCAGGGACACAGCATCACTGGAATCGTTAGTGATGTACCCCGCCTGCTCAATCGCGGTGGCATGTTCTCAATGATGAGTACCATACTACTTGTATTCTGTGCATTCGCGTTTGCTGGCGCGTTAACACTCACTGGCGCGTTAACTATTATTATTAATCGGCTTCTGCAAGCTGTTCGCACAACCGGCCAACTCATTGCTGCAACCCTATCCACAACCATTCTGCTAACTGGCGCAACCTGTGATGGAAAACTGGCTCTTCTCATTCCGGCAGAACTGTTTAAGGGAGCTTATTGCCGGATGGGACTGGATAACAAAAATCTATCACGAACCATAGAAGATGGTTGTACAGTCGTCGAACCACTGATCCCTTGGACTTCTGCGGGCATTTACATGGCTACAACATTGGGTGTCAGTACGCTTGAGCTACTACCTTGGGCAATCCAGTGTTATGCAGCCGTCTTTTTGGCTCTTATTTATGGCTTTACTGGTTTCGGTATTGCAAGAACCCCAGCGGAAAACGCCCCAAAGAAAAAGGAAATTTAACGTGGAATCACCTGATTTCAACCAGATAATTGATCGCCATAATACAGATTCTGTTAAGTGGGATTTTTTAGATCGTTACCTTCATTTAAATGAAACGGACTTGCTACCAATGTGGGTTTCTGATTTCGATTTTCAGTGTCCCAAAGAAGTCCTGCAAGCTCTATCCTCCCGAATTGATCACGGTATTTTCGGTTATAGTGAACGCAACGCTCTCTACTATCAGGCTGCAATAGACTGGTTTTCAAGGCGTCATAAGCTGACTTTACACAAGGACTGGTTCACATCAATAGAAGGTGTCATACCTGGATTAGCTTTACTGATACAAATGCTGAGTAAACCAGGGGAAGGCGTCATTGTACAAGGGCCTTATTATTCTTCATTTGCCAAAATTATTACTATGAACGGCAGAGCGGTTATTGAAAATCCACTACTTGAAGACCCCGAAGGCTATAAAATTGACTATGACCATCTAGAACACATATTGGAACAACACAGACCACCTTTGCTGTTGCTATGTAACCCGCACAATCCTACTGGCCGCTGTTGGGATCGTGATGAACTACTCCAGCTATTGATACTCTGCAAAAGATACGGCACGACGGTAATTTCCGATGAAATTTGGGCTGATTTAATTTTACCTTGGGGAAAATTCACCTCAATATTGCATCTTGGAAGTGAATGGCATAGCCATGTGATTGCAGCAACCTCAGCCAGTAAGACGTTTGGGCTTGCATCTCTGCGTATATCAAATTTTATTATTCCAGATCCCACTCTCCGACAAGCTTTTAATGATCGGTTAAACGCTCACGGGTTAGATGTATTTAATTCATTATCTATGACTGCGGCTACAGCAGCTTACCAGTATGGGGATAGATGGCTTGATACACTGCAAGATTATCTGGCTGAAAATCGTGATTGGTTCGAACAGGCTTTGGCGTCTTCTGTTCCTTGGTGTCGAATGACTAAAGCGGAAGGTACATATTTGGCCTGGCTGGATTGTCGCAATTTAGGCCTGGATGATAACACCTTACAACAGCTATTAATACAAAAAGCTAAAATAGCCGTTTCAATGGGATACAGTTTTGGTGATAGAGGAAAAGGGTTTATCCGAATAAATTTAGGTTGTCCTCGTCAATACCTTGAAAAGGCTATTAGTGGTTTGTCTCAGTTAACAACATAAAGCTAATGCATAAAAATAAAAAGGTAGCCGAAGCATTACTCTTGTTTTAATTCTATAATCATACCTGAAACTTTCCACCAGAAAAGTTTCAGGTAATCAACCCTAACCATTGACTAAAATATACACTTGATTTTTTTCCTTATTTTAGTTATTCAAATTACTATGTTTATATCCTATTAATATTTATTTTTATATTATTACAGACTGTTCCCTGGAGATGGCGCTGGCAAAAAACACTAAAAATAGAACAACAGATATCGTATAGATTTTTATAATCGATAACATGCTTAAAGAGTTTAGTTATTTTTTGGCATATTGGAAGCGTATGAAATACTTTAATGAACATCTTTTACCTTAGGAAAAACAAATAGAATTTAACACTTATCTTCAATTAGTCAATATTAAAATGTTAATTTCATGTTAATAATTATGGGTGTTTACAATACCGTCCATTTTTATCAGTTTAACGTAACATGCATTAAATTTTAAATTGATAAAATCCTATTTTTTCATATTAACAATGACTATATTAAAACTAATGAACATCCAATCTTTGACTGGGTGATAGTTGTGCCATATTATATGGTGACTTATTTCAAATATGATAAAAAAACCAATTAAAATAATAACATAATAGTTAGTGCATAAAATATGAAAAAATCAAATAATATCACAACGCAATTAATTCGCATGTGGGAAAAAAGCATTGATCCTTGGGGAGCAAAAGATCGCCAATCAAGATTTTTCCACTTCTTATTACTGCGATAAGGCTATTCCAACAACACTGGAGTTCACACCACCTGGCCATCTATTGACAACCATTGAGTGGGGAATTCTTTTTCTTATCTTAACCCGAATTCTGGATAAGAAATTGACGAGAAGCCTGTTCCAGGAGCAAAGTTTTGGTGCACACCGAAAACAACTCCGAGGGGGAACAGGCTATGGACAAGTTAGTTGAAATTTTCTGTGATGTCGATGATTTTTGCCGTTTTTTCATTCCTCAATGGGAACAATTTTGCCTTGAGAGTGGGCATCGTTTACGCCGCCGACAAGGTCATATGTATCCCAGTGAAATCATGACCATTTTGATCCTTTTTCATATGTCGCATTACCGTGATTTTAAAAATTTTTATTTGAAACATATTTGGCAATACCACCACCGCGACTTCGCCACTTTACTCAGTTATACCCGTTTTATCAGCGTTGCCCCTTCCGTTTTGGTGCCATTATGCAGCTATCTGACTCAATTAAAAGGGAAACCCACAGGCATTGCTTTTATTGATTCCACCAGTTTGAGTGTCTGCCATAACATTCGCATCCCTCGACATAAGGTCTTTGCGGGGATCGCACAGCGTGGAAAAAATTCAATGGGATGGTTTTATGGTTTCAAATTACACTTGGTTGTCAATCATCAGGGGGAAATTCTCGCGCTTAAAGTCACGGCCGGTAATGTGGATGATCGGGAACCGGTTCGCGAATTAACCACAGAATTAATGGGTTCTCTTTACGGCGATAAAGGTTATCTGAGTCAGGAATTGGCGGACGATTTAGCCAACAGCGGTGTCACTTTCATCACGAAAAAACGGCGTAACATGAAAGCCCGTATGCAAGCTGAGTGGGATAAGATAATGTTAAAAAAGCGTTTTATCATTGAAACGATTAATGGACAATTAAAATTAATTTCTCAGATAGAGCACTCTCGCCACCGAAGTATAAGAGGATTTATGTTGACCGTTTTAGGTGGACTGATCGCTTACTGCCTTAAATTGAAAAAACCATCACTGAAAGTTTTCTACTCAGAAGACGCTGTTCCAATGATGGCTTAAGCAGAATTCGGGTTATCTTACGTTCAGAGGATAAAAAAAGTATCAGTAAGGAATTAATGATAAGCATGGGCGAGACTGTGGATTATATAAAGTCAATTTACCAAAAGTTTAATCTTTCAAGCCATACAGATCTTAAGGATTTCTGCAAAGAACAGAAATTTGATCGCTATATTCCTGCAAGATTTATCACCGTGGGTAGTAGAGAAATAGACTGATTTTTTTATGCTCAAAATTTAACAAAGGAATAATAATATGAGTAATAAACCCATTATTTCACCTCAAATAATTAATACACTAGCAATAAGTAATGATCCCTGGGGAATAAAAGATAAAAATTCATGCTTTGTTTACGGTAACAAAGCGTTAAGCTCGATTAAGGGATTTTCTGATTCATTTGATTTTGAAGGGCTTTACGATGACGAACTTCCTTGGGATGGTGCTGAATTTGCGAAGGCATATATTCATCATGATCAAAAGGTCATGCAAGATGAAAAATCATATATTTCTCTTGAAACCCATATTTGGGGCGAAACAAAGACATTATCCTCTTATTTTTGCGAGAAATCACCGTTTTATCACGAAAATGGGGAATGTATAGGAATTATATATCACCTATGGAAAGCCCAAGATTATTCATTAACTCGCTTATATCATGGAAAGCTCCCTGCTTCTATTATGTTTCAACCACCAACTCAGTTATTTACCCAACGGGAATGGGATGTTATTTTTCTCTCTTTGCACAAATATACCAGTAAACAAATTGGTAGAATATTAAATATTTCTTATCGTACTGTCGAAAACTATACAGCTCAAATATATAAAAAAGCGGGTGTTAGCTCTGCTCAACAATTGGAGGAATATTGTCGCTTTAATAATTTCGATCTCTATGTGCCAGAAAGATTTTTACGTCCTGAAAGTCGACTTTTTGTTTGAATTTCAAATGTCATAGCCACCACGTTAATACCGATATTTAATGCCCATACGGTATCACGGATATCGGTTTTATCCCTTTGGGTTTCCAAGCCAATTAACAAATCTTCTCATCCAATAAACGCTTTTTTCATCCAAGAAGTGATCTGCATTCCATTTTTACAACCTATTGCGAATTTTATTTGCTTATTTGTTAATCGAAGTTTATTTATTGTTCAACAATATTAAATCAATAAATTAACAATAAGCATACATGAACCCACAATAAAGCAACAACATACTTATCCATAGGGGAAATAAAATATGCAGCAAACCATCAACTTTTGGCCCCTAATCGGGATCGTGGTCATCATCATCGGTTTTGTTATCAGATTTAATCCGGTTTTGGTTGTCACCCTTGCTGGCCTTGTTACGGGGATCGCTGCCCACATGCCGATAGCCGATATTTTGGAGAAGCTAGGTTCTGGGTTTGTTAATACCCTAACTTTAACACTGACCATCCTGTTCCCTTTAGTCATCATTGGCCTATTGGAAAGGCACGGTCTAAAAGAACGAGCCCAGAAATCCATTGCTCATATCAAAATGGCGACAACCGGGCGTTTATTGATTGTTTATCTGTTTATACGAGAAGTCTCTGCCGCATTAGGTTTAACCAGTTTAGGCGGTCATCCGCAAATGGTTCGTCCCCTCTTGGCTCCTATGGCAGAAGGGGCGTCTGAAAATCAATATGGAGAGTTGCCGGATTCAGTTCGCCACCGCATTCGCGCTATGTCCGCAGCAACAGATAATACCGGCTTGTTTTTCGGGGAGGATATTTTTGTCGCTTTCGGGGCAGTTATCTTTATGCACAATTTTATGCTGGAATCAGGAGGTATTCACACCGAACCACTACATATCGCCCTTTGGGGGCTTCCTACTGCCATTTGTGCTTTTCTAATCCATTCAGTTCGGTTATATCGCCTTGATTATCGAATTGCCAACGAACTGAATGCGTTAAATCACACCATACTGCACAACAAGGAGAAGAAATAATGTTTCAATTACAATATCTCTATGTGCTGGCAGGCGTACTCTTGATGGCTGTCGCTATCATGTCATGGCGTGATAAAGCTAATCCTCGCCGTTTAACTACTGGTCTTTTCTGGGCGCTTTACGGTTTAATCTTCCTGATGGGGAAATGGAGTCATCATATAATAGCTATCTGGATCAGCGATGAAGCTTATGCCCAAAGAATTGCCCATATTAGTATCGGTGCGCTGGTCGTTTTTATGGCACTATTGGCAGGATTTGGTGGAGTTCAACTGGGAAATTATCATCAAAGTACCCCAGCACAACGGCTGAAAGGCGCTGATCGTCTTGGTAATAAACTATTTTCCCCCGTCCTGCTGATCCCCGTTGTCACAATCATTGGCGTGTTGATGTTTAACCACATTCCAGGCTTACAACAAGCAGTCTTTGGTGAGGGAAATCATTCAACCCTGGTGACACTCTTTTCAATTACCCTCGGCTGCCTGATAGGATTAGTTATGGCATTACGCATAAGCCGCGATGCCATAACACAGCCAATACAGGAGACTCGCCGCCTGCTTGACTCCATCGGTTGTGTATTCATCCTGCCACAACTTCTGGCTACGCTTGGATTACTGTTTACTACCGCCGGCATAGGTACGGTGATTTCCTACCTAACCGAAAATTATATTGCGGTCGATAATCGTTTTATCGCTGTGGTAGCGTATGTATTTGGGATGGCTCTGCTGACTATGGTTATGGGTAATGCTTTCGCGGCTTTTCCCATTGTTACTGCCGGTATTGGTATTCCCATTTTGATCTTACAGCACGGTGGCAATCCTGCCGTTATGGCTGCCATCGGTATGTTCTCCGGCTATTGTGGTACGTTGATGACACCCATGGCAGCAAACTTCAATATTGTTCCGGCAGCCCTATTGGAACTACCTGATCGAAATGCCGTTATTAAGGCACAAATCCCCACAGGGTGCGTTTTACTGCTTACCAATGTATTTTTGCTCTATTTCCTCATGTTCTGATAAAACAACGATAAGGAACTGCCATGAAAACTGTTTTAGTCACGGGCTTTGAGCCTTTCGGTGGTGAAACCATCAATCCATCATGGGAAGCGGTAAAGCCATTACAGGGATGTCAAATTGCAGGTGCAAATATTGAAGTTTGCCAACTACCTTGCGTTTTCGACATTTCTCTGGAACAACTCTATGCGGTAATTGAACTCGTTAAACCAGAAGTAGTGATTTCCGTTGGGGAAGCGGGAAACAGATCAAATATCAGTGTAGAACGCGTCGCAATCAATGTTAACGATGCCCGTATTCCTGATAACTTAGGCCAACAGCCCATTGATACCCCTGTCATTGTCGGTGGCCCGTCGGCATATTTTTCTACCCTACCCATCAAGACAATAGCCAATGAATTAAATAATGCAGGAATTCCAGCAACCGTATCCCAAACAGCGGGAACCTTCGTTTGCAATCATGTTATGTACGGTTTGCTGCACTATTTGAACCAACGTCCCCCTGCTATGCGTGGCGGCTTTATCCATGTCCCTTATTTACCTGAGCAGGCCACAAGGCATTCTGGGGCACCAAGTATGGCTGTAGAGATGGTGACCGCAGCCTTGAAAATCGCCATTGAGTCAGCATTAAGGAATGAAACAGATATTACTATCTCAGGCGGGGCAACAAACTGAAAAATAGCCACTGAATCCCAGTGGCTATTTAACTTAGAAGGGGAACAGTTGGTAGAAATTCAGCAGCCAGATGACAATAACCGCAAAAATTGCTGCGATAATGTCATCCAGCATAATGCCGATACCACCTTTCACATAGCGATCAAACCAGCGAATCGGCCACGGTTTCCACATATCAAAAATGCGGAATACCACAAAACCAACTAAAATCCATTGCCAGTTGAGTACAGGGATTGCCATTAGTGTGATCCACATTCCAATGAATTCATCCCAGACGACACAACCAGGATCTTCCACATTCATGGCATCGGCAGCTTTCTGGCAAATCACACAGCCAATGACAGTTCCCAATACAATAGTCAACCAAATTCCCCATGTCGGTAACTGCACCAACAGTAACCAGAAAGGGATCGCCGCTACTGAGCCCATTGTGCCCGGTATAATCGGCGATAAGCCACTACCGAATCCCGTAGCCAATAAATGCCACGGATTACTCATTTTTAAGTGGCGTTTTGCATCATCCATGTGTTCCCTCCGTTTGATCGTTTTCTTCCTGATGTGCAGTCGGACAAGGTACTACCGGTTTTTTATCCGTTTTAAAGTGGTCAAAGCCGTTCAGATCCAACTCAATTTCTTTGTTATTGTTAAAATAGCGGATGCCTTCTGATTCTGGCCTGATTTGCCCAATACAGCAGAAACTTGCCCCCGAATGGGCCAATGCCATATTTAACGCGCCACGGTTTAGCTCAGGTACAGTAAAGCACAACTCATAATCTTCCCCACCACTCAGCGCCCACGTCAACGCCTGTTCAGCGGGAACATATTGTTGCATCGCTTCCGAATAAGGCAGCGCATCCAGATTAATACGCGCACCGCATTGGCTGGCTTTCAGAATATGGTTGAGATCAGAAATCAATCCATCGGACAGATCAATCGCGGAAGAAGCCAGATCACGCAGAGCCTGCCCCTGCAAAACGCGTGGTTGCGGACGGAGATGACGTTTAACCAACCAATGGTGGATCGCAGGATCTTCCACGACCAAGTGTTCTTGCAACAAGGCAAGCCCTGCGGCGCTGTCACCTAATGTTCCGGTGACATAAATCCAATCACCGTTCTTTGCACCAGCACGACGCAGCGCCCTGCCAGCCGGCACTAATCCATGCACGGTTAGCGTTAAACTCATGGGACCTTTTGTCGTATCCCCACCAATCAACTGCATACCGTAATAGTTCAATTGTTCAAACAGGCTATCACTAAACCGTTTTAACCAATCCTCATTGACGTCAGGCAACGTTAACGCCAACGATACCCAAGCGGGATCTGCCCCAATGGCAGCTAAGTCACTGATATTGACAGCCAGTGCTTTATACGCCAAATCTTCCGGTGAGATCTCAGGAAGGAAATGGACACCAGCAACCAATGTATCTGTTGTTACCGCTAATTCTTGCTTATCAGCAACGGTCATCAGTGCACAATCATCACCAATCCCTAGGTTTACATCACGTCGGCGGATGAGAGGGCGATTGAAGTAACGTGCAATGAGGTCAAATTCACCACATGCCATAATAGAATTCCAAAAAGTGACCAACGATGAGCACATGAGGCCGGATTTCCGGCCTCATGTGTAAAATCATTGAGTTATAATGGGGAACTCCTGGCAAGCAATCACTTTTTCTTACGTGCTGCCGGGCCAGCTTTATCCAACACCCCATTCACGAATTTATGACTATCTTCAGCACCAAATATTTTTGCCAGTTCAATGCCTTCATTAATAGCCACTTTGTAGGGAACATCATCACGAAAGCTTAGTTCAAACATTGCCACGCGCAAAATGGCTTTTTCTACCTGACCTAACTCTTCAAGCTGACGGGAAAGATAAGGCGCCATCAAAGCATCCAATTTTGTAGCATTGACTGCTACCCCGGACAGCAATTCACGAAAATAGGTGACATCAACACCGGATACGTCCTGCTCTGACAGAAACTGCAATTCAACATCAGCAATGCTGTTTTTGGATAATTGCCATGAATAAATTGCCTGAACAGCACATTCACGAGCACGACGACGAGCAGCAGGTTTCACAAAATTCCCCTTAATTAAAACTAAAAAGTTCAGCCTTTAATGGCTTTGATTACATTGATCATTTCCAATGCGGTCAAGGCAGCTTCCGCACCTTTATTGCCCGCTTTAGTTCCAGCGCGTTCAATCGCCTGTTCAATATTTTCTGTTGTCAGAACACCCAATGTAACAGGAATATTGCTGGACATTGCCACGCTGGACAAGCCTGAGCTACATTCACCGGCAACATATTCAAAGTGGGCTGTTCCGCCACGGATAACAGTACCTAAAGCAATAACCGCATCATATTTTCGGGATTCAGCCAGCGCTTTGACCGTCAATGGCAATTCATAAGCACCTGGCACCCATACTACGGTGATATTGTCTGAAGAAACCTGACCGATGCGTTCTAACGCATCAACAGCTCCTTCCAGCAGGCTGTCATTAATGAAGTTGTTAAAGCGGGCAACTGCAATGGCAATGCGAGCTTCAGGAGCTGCAACAACACCTTTGATTACGTTCATAGCCTTCCTTATATCTTATTAAGATCCGCAGGGGGGCGGATCTTATCACATTATTTTTGATTTAGGGCAATCCCAAAATCAAAACACCTAGTTCGGTCGTAAGCGAAGACGCACATCAGGGCCAATCTGTTGAACATCAAACAGAGAAAATTCAGGAGCATCCGATAATTTTTGCAATTCAGGGATATCGAACAATCCACGGGCACTATTTCCCAATACCTTAGGTGCAATATAAAGGATCAATTCATCTACCAATCCTAGCGATAACAAAGCCCCAGCTAAAGCAGGGCCGCATTCCGCCCAAACAGAATTTATCTGGCGCTTACCAAGCTGCATCATCAGCAATACTAAATCAACACCGTCACCATACGCTGGCAATAAAATCTGTTCGGTATTATCAGGCCATTTTTCCTGATCTTGCTTAGTACGTGCTAACCAACATTCCCCTGGTTGCTGTATTACCTGATGCTGTGGAGTGACACGATTTTGGCTATCCGTAATAATACGGATGGGTTGGCGGAGCAATTCTTGCGGATAAATAGCTTGTGTTTCTGCATCCAGTTCATTCCAGCGGACAGTCAGAGAAGGATCATCTGCCAATACCGTTGCGCTGGAACTCAAAATAGCACTACATTGCGCCCGTAATTTCTGCACATTTTGGCGGGCTTCAGGTGAGGTAATCCACTTGCTTTCCCCTGATGCCAATGCAGTCCGACCGTCCAATGATGCCCCCAGTTTCAATTGCAGGTACGGGAACCCTGTGCGCATACGTTTAAGAAAACCCTTATTCAAGGATTCCGCCTGTCCCATCATCAAACCATGTTCAATGGCAATTCCGGCTTGCTGCAATTTATACAAGCCACGTCCAGCAACTTGAGGATTAGGATCTTGCATCGCTACCACAACTCGGCTTAAACCTGCGGCAATCAAAGCATCAGCACAAGGGGGGGTTTTACCGTGATGGCTGCACGGTTCAAGGGTAACGTAAGCGGTAGCACCTTTAGCTTTTTCACCGGCCATGCGCAGGGCGTGAACTTCTGCGTGAGGTTCACCCGCTCGTGCATGAAAACCTTCCCCGATTATCTGCTCATCCTTAACGATGACACAGCCTACATTCGGATTCGGGGATGTTGTAAAACGTCCCTGATACGCCAGCTCCAGCGCTCTGGACATATATATTTCATCAAGTGTCATAGGCGGTTAGTCTGTGTTCTGGTTTTTAATAAAAATTACAGCCCTTAGTCTTGTAGTCTGGCAATCTCTTCACCGAATTCGCGAATATCTTCAAAGCTGCGGTAAACAGAGGCAAAACGGATATAAGCCACTTTATCCAATTTTTTCAGCGCATCCATGACAAAGTTTCCAATCATTTTGGACGGAATTTCACGCTCTCCTGTTGCCCGTACTTGTGATTTAATATGGTTAATTGCTGTTTCTACATCATCAGAGCTGACAGGGCGTTTTTCCAGTGCCTTCTGCATTCCACGACGCAATTTTTCTTCGTCGAAAGGCTCTCGAATATCATCACTTTTAATGACTCGCGGCATCACCAGTTCTGCAACTTCAAACGTAGTGAAGCGTTCATGACATTCCAGGCACTGACGGCGACGGCGCACTTGTGAGCCATCCCCTACCAGACGGGAATCAATAACTTTAGTATCAACGGCTGCGCAAAATGGGCAATGCATATCGTTTCCTGACAGTTAACCGAAGGGATAACAGTGTACCTTGAAGTGGTGACGAAAAACACCCTGTCAGTAAGTACTCACAGGGTGTTTAAGCGATATCAGTGCTCGATCAGGCAAAATAATTAAGGAAGAATGGAAGGCTGATCTGCCCCTTCCTTCTCAACTTTCTGCTGGATCAAATGTTCACGCTTCATACCCAATTTCAAAGCCAGCGCTGAAGCAACATAGATAGAAGAGATTGTACCGATAGAAACACCGATTAACATGACCAGTGAGAAGCCCCTCAACATTTCACCACCAAAAATGTACAGCATCAATACAACCAACAATGTGGTTGCGGAAGTCATGATGGTACGGCTCAAGGTTTGGGTCAGGGAAATGTTAGTGATTTCATACGATGTACCACGGCGTATCTTACGGAAGTTTTCACGGATACGATCCGACACAACGATACTATCGTTCAATGAATAGCCGATAACGGACATCAACGACGCAACGATAGTCAGGTCAATTTCGATACGGAACAACGACAGGATACCCAGAGTAATAATCACGTCATGCGCAAGCGCAATCACTGCCCCCAATGCCAGACGCCACTCAAAGCGGAAACCGACATAAATCAGGATACTGATCAGCGCAATCAATAACGCCATCGCTCCGGTCTGTGCCAGTTCATTTCCCACACTTGGACCAACAAACTCCACACGTTTAACGGTGGCATCTTTATCAATATCCTGGTTAATTACCGAGATAATCTTATTACCAAGTTCTTGCCCTGCATTACCTTCCACAGGTGGCATACGAACCATCACATCACGGCTGCTGCCAAAATTTTGCAAAAGTGGATCAGCAAAACCATGCTGGCTCAGGCTCTCACGCATCTTATCCAGATCCGCCGGTTTACTCAGTTTCACCTCAATAACCGTACCACCGGTGAAATCAAGCCCCCAGTTAAACCCACGACTCCCTATCATAATGATGGAAGCGATCAACAGTAGGAACGAAATTCCAAAGGCAACGTTGTCCCAGCGCATAAAGTCGATAACTTTACGCCCATAGTTTAATTGTTCAACAGTATAATCCTGTGCCACAACGTGCTCCTTAAATTGACAACTTATTGATACGCTTGCCACCGTACAGCAAGTTTACGATTGCACGTGTTCCCACAATAGCAGTGAACATCGAAGTCGCCACACCAATACTGGTGGTGATCGCAAAGCCCTTGATCGAGCCAGTCCCCACTGCATACAAAATGATGGCAGTAATCAGCGTAGTCAGGTTTGCGTCGATGATACTGGAAAACGCCCCTTTATAACCTTCATGGATTGCCTGCTGTACCGTACGGCCATTGCGCAACTCTTCTTTGATACGTTCGTTGATCAATACGTTCGCATCCACGGCGACGGCAAGGGTCAAGACGATACCCGCAATTCCTGGCATAGTCAGTGTCGCCCCTGGCAACAAGGACATAATACCGACGATCAGCACCAAGTTCGCCAACAACGCAGAACTCGCAATCAGGCCAAACTTGCGGTAATAAATCACCATAAATACGACAGAAGCAATCAGCCCCCACAAACAAGCTGCAAGACCTTGCTCAATATTTTGTAAGCCCAAAGTTGGCCCAATCGTACGTTCTTCCACAATCTGGATTGGTGCAATCAACGCCCCTGCCCGTAGTAACAAGGATAACTGACGAGCTTCAGTCGGATTACTAATGCCAGTAATGCGGAAACTGTTACCCAAGCGCGCCTGAATAGTGGCAACGTTGATAACTTCTTCTTGCTTAACTAAAATTGCCCGTCCGTTGGCATCTTTCTTGCCGCTGTCCTTATATTCCACAAACAGCGTTGCCATTGGCTTGTGCAGATTATCTTTAGTGAAATTAGACATCGCTGTACCACCAGCGCTATCCAGGGAAATATTCACCTGCGGATAACCGTTCTCGTCTGCACTGGAAGTCGAATCGGTAATATGGTCACCTGTCAGGATAACGCGCTTGTACAGCACAACAGGATTGCCATCACGGGTATATTTCACTTCTGAATCAGCCGGAATGCGGCCATATTGCACGACATTTTGGTCTACATTGGTATTGACCAGACGGAATTCCAGTGTTGCAGTTGCACCGAGGATTTCTTTCGCACGGGCAGTATCCTGAATACCAGGCAGTTCAACCACGATGCGATCTGCACCTTGACGCTGAACCAGAGGTTCCGCAACTCCTAATTGGTTGACACGGTTACGCAAGATAGTGATGTTCTGCTGTACCGCATAAGAACGGGCTTCACGCAGACGTTCATCGCTCATCACCACTTTCAGCGTGCTGTTTGCTTCATTGGAGAACACCAAATCACGGTGACGAGGTTCAAGATAGTTTTCTGCTTTAGAACGTGCATCGTCATCACGGAAACGCACTTCGACGCCATAATTATCCGTTTTGCGGATAGTAGAATAAGGAATACCTTGATCACGCAGTTCAGAACGCAGGCCATCAATGTTCTGTTCCTGCAATTTCCCTAACGCGGTTTCCATATCCACTTCCATCAAGAAATGAACACCACCACGCAGGTCAAGTCCCAGTTTCATCGGTTCAGCGGCGACGGCTCTTAACCAGACAGGCGTTGCAGGCGCGAGGTTCAGTGCAACAACATACTGTTCACCTAGTGCAGCAACCAACGCCTCACGGGCACGAAGCTGCACATCAGTGCTACTGAAACGAGCAAGAATTGCCCCATTTTCCAATGCAATGGACTTGCTCTTGATTTGATCTTTTTCTAAAACATTACGGACTTGGTCCAGCGTTTTTTCACTGGCGGCGATGCCTCGCGCGCCAGTGATTTGTACAGCCGGATCCTCACCATAAAGGTTGGGAAGTGCATAAAGCAAACCGATGAGGATCGCAGCGATCAGCATCAGATACTTCCACAAAGGATAACGGTTCAACACGGCAGTTCCCTTCGGGAAAATCGGAAAATTAAATAGCCTTCATTGTACCTTTCGGCAAAATGGCAGCAACGAAGTCACGTTTGACAGTTATTTCTGTGGTGTCATTCAAGGCTATAACAACATAACCGGTATCAGACACTTTAGAGACACGACCAACCAGACCACCAGAAGTCAGTACTTCATCCCCTTTGGAGATGGAATCCATCAATTTTTTATGTTCTTTGGTGCGTTTTTGTTGTGGACGCAGGATCATGAAATAGAAAATCAAACCGAAAACAACCAGCATGATAATCAGAGAATATGGGCTTCCCTGAGCTTGCGCTGATGCACCAGTAGCTGCCGCAGCTTCAGAAATAAAAAAACTCATCAAATTTCCCTCATTGTTATCGAAAATGTTACTGTCGAAAATATGGCTATTGAAAACATAGCTATTGAAAATCGACAGTGGCTCGATCAAAAACCAGCCCAATATGCTACACATATTGAGACTGATTAGTCACGATAAATTATATATTTAACGGCGGAACGGGTTTACCGATCTGCTGATAAAACGTTTCAACAAACTGTTCCAGTTTGCCTTCTTCAATGGCCTGACGAATGCCAGCCATCAAACGCTGATAATACCTTAAATTATGTATCGTATTCAGCCTTGCACCAAGAATTTCGTTACAACGATCAAGGTGATGGAGGTATGCACGGCTATAATTGCGGCAAGTATAGCAGTCACAATGCTCATCCAACGGAGAAGTATCTTCTTTATGTTTGGCGTTGCGGATTTTAATAACCCCTTCGGTCACAAACAGATGACCATTGCGGGCGTTACGTGTTGGCATCACACAATCAAACATATCGATACCACGACGCACACCTTCAACCAAATCTTCCGGCTTGCCGACGCCCATCAAATAGCGAGGCTTATCCTGCGGGATCTGCGGGCAAACATGTTCCAGAATGCGATGCATATCTTCTTTAGGTTCGCCGACGGCAAGGCCACCTACAGCGTAGCCATCAAAACCGATTTCCACCAGCCCTTTTATGGAAACATCACGCAAATCTTCGTAAACACTGCCTTGAATAATGCCAAACAAGGCATTTTTATTGCCCAGTTCGTTAAACCGTTGACGACTGCGGGCAGCCCAGCGCAATGACATTTCCATAGAACGCTTCGCATAATCCCAATCAGCAGGATATGGCGTACATTCATCAAAAATCATGACAATATCGGAACCCAAGTCATATTGGATTTCCATGGATTTTTCAGGGCTTAGAAAAACAGGCGTTCCATTAATTGGATTACGGAAGTGAACCCCTTCTTCTTTGATTTTACGCATGGCGCCGAGGCTGAAAACCTGAAAACCGCCAGAATCGGTCAGAATAGGGCCTTGCCACTGCATAAAGTCATGCAGGTCACCATGTAACTTCATGATTTCCTGTCCCGGACGTAACCAAAGGTGGAAAGTGTTCCCCAACAGGATTTGCGCTCCCGTCTCTTCCACCTCTTCCGGTGTCATACCTTTTACCGTGCCGTAAGTTCCCACGGGCATAAATGCTGGAGTTTCCACAACGCCACGATCAAAAATCAAACGACCACGACGGGCATTCCCATCCGTCTTTTGTAACTCAAATTTCACTTAACCTCCAGACATCAGAAAGACAGTCTGATGCTTGACATAAAATGATGCATTCTAAACACTAATGAAGCCACTGTACACGCCAGCCTTGTGATATACAGTATGTCAATTTCTATAATTTAACCTTGCTCTTGGGCACGAACCTGCATCACATTCCACTCCGAACTTTCGCATAAAAAAACCGCAGTTAAGCGGCGTTAGAAATGAGAAACCCGCGCGAGCGGGTCGGGTTAACTATTTATGTCTGTTAAGCGACCTTATGGCGCTTATTTGCTGATTTTCTTTTTTCATTTTTCATCGCCTTGCTGTGAGCTTCTGTCAGTATCCGTTTTTTCTCACTATTAACAAAACGATTTAAAACCTGCCGGATTAACGGCTGATAACCTAATCCATTAAGATCAGCTATCATTTTCAGGTCTTCTATCAGAGACTTATTTAACCTGATTGAAATTGGCTGTAAGTCTAGTGCCTCATTAATCAGTTCTTCCGTGATATCATCAGATACTTTAACGTGAGCCTCACTGCAACCAAGCTCACCGCTTTCCCATGCCTCATCAGTAGAAGCTATCAGGTCTGTTCGCTTATCAGTTTGTCTGCTCATTTCTCTGTTCCTAGGCCGTATTTTCTGTAAATTCTCAATTCATCTTCGTTAGGTGCATAGGCTGTTCTTATAGCTACCCCCTTATCAGGGTAATAAATAAAGACTACCTTTAATTTAACACCGTAATCAGTTTCAGATATAAACCACTTAGTTGGCGGGTCGGTTTTGTTGTCTTCTCTTGTATCCTCAAGAAAACGCCCAACCCGATTAGAAAAACACTGGAGTATATCCTCTTCATTAACAGGTGGATTCTTACCTGCTAACTTCAATCTGATATTTGATGATATTAAGAACTTCATATGACAGCGTCTTTAACCTATGGTTAATTTGTATATACACAATACACCACAAAACAGATCAAAACAACTCAAACAGACTCATGAATAACTAGTTAATATATTGTAATTAATAGATAAAATAAATACCAAAATTAAAATTTTTTGTATATACAAATTATCTAAGGAATCCCATAGGTAAGTATAAAACTGTGAAGCAGTAGATGTCCTGTTTAGGTTTAGCCAAATATAGCGGCGCTGTCACATTCTTGGCACAGCCCAATAATTATGGCAGCCAGCAACAGCATTTAAGGCTAGTAACTGGCTGAAATGAAGAGTATTTTGATTTTAAAATCTTTTATTGCAAAGCACTTAATTTATATGGGCACCGTTTCTTCTGGCATTCACTCTTCTGATACCCGTTCTTTTGCTGCTATTTTATTGCGATTAATAAACATGGCATCCCCATAACTAAAAAAGCGATATTTCTCTGCTACCGCTTCTTTGTAGGCATTCATAGTATTCTTATAACCGGCAAACGCAGAAACCAGCATGATAAGTGTGGATTCAGGCAGATGGAAATTGGTGATCAGTGCATCTACAACCTGATATTCAAATCCAGGATAGATAAAGATTTGGGTATCATCGAAAAATGGCGCGATCAGCCCATTCTGACAAGCTCTCGCGGCACTTTCCAGTGAACGAACTGATGTTGTACCTACAGCAATAACCCTGTTGCCTCGCGCCTTACATGCCAGTACTGCCTCCACGACATCCTGTGGCACTTCCGCATATTCGGCATGCATTACATGATCTTCGATGGTTTCCACTCGTACAGGTTGAAAAGTACCGGCTCCAACATGCAAGGTGACAAAGGCCATTTCAATGCCTTTTTCACGTAAGGCAGCCAAAAGAGGTTCATCAAAATGCAATCCGGCAGTTGGTGCTGCCACTGCGCCTGGGCGTTCATTATAGACTGTCTGATATAGCTCACGATCCGCATCTTCATCAGGACGAGCAATATAAGGCGGCAAAGGCATATGACCAATTTGCTCCAAAATGGTCAATACATCACGCTCATCATCAAAACGGATTTCGAACAAAGTATCATGACGCGCCAGCATCGTTGCCTTAATATCCTGAGTTTCACCAAGGATCAGTTCAGTGCCTTCTTTCGGTGCCTTGGAAGCACGAACGTGAGCAAGCACTCGCTTATCATCCAGCATCCTTTCGACTAAAACTTCCAACTTTCCCCCCGTCGCTTTGCGGCCAAACAGGCGCGCAGGAATAACGCGGGTATTATTGAAAACCAACAAATCTCCAGCTTCCAGCTTATCCAGCACATCAGTAAAAACACCGTGCGTCAGATTACCGGTTTCACCATCAAGGGAAAGCAGGCGGCAAGCACTTCGCTGTGGCTGGGGATAGTGAGCAATTAGCTCTTCTGGCAGTTCAAATGTAAAATCAGCGACACGCATTTTATCTGTATCATTCAAAAAAACAGGCGGACTAGTCTAGTGCTGCAAGCGCAAGGGTGCAACAAAGAAGCATCTGGTTTAACTATATTACGGTGCATTCTTTACTGTATACTCTCACTATGAATTTTCTCGCACACCTTCATTTAGCTGCATTGGCGGAAAGTTCCTTATTGGGGAATTTGATGGCAGATTTTGTCCGTGGCTCTCCAGAAGGCGCATTCAGTTCTGATATTGTAGCGGGTATCCGTATGCACCGTCGGGTAGACAGCCTTACGGATAAGCATCCACTTGTCGTGGAAGCACGCAAATTATTTCGCAAAGAATATCGTCGCGTTGCCCCTATTACCCTTGATATCATCTGGGATCATTTTCTTTCTCAGCATTGGGACAAGTTTGAAGAAAATTACTCCCTACCCGAATTTGTTAATATTGCCCACAACAATATAGAACCTCATCTCGCTTCAACTCCTGAAAAATTTCAGGAATTGAACAACTACCTCTGGTCGCAGAACTTGCTCATCCGTTATGCCGATATGTCATGCATCGCCAATGTCTTGCAAAACATGGCACGCAGGCGGCCAAAATTATCCGCACTGGCTGGATCGTATCAGGACATAGAAAATCATTACCTTGATTTTGAATCACTATTTTGCCAGTTCTACCCAGAGATGATGGCACTCGCGTCAAATAAGTGTCTGTTTGAGTAGCAACTGCCTTGAGTTTTTCATAAATAGTCTTATCTTATGTAGTCCAAAAGGAATTAAAAGTCGACTATTGATAGTTAAAACCTATTATATTAATTGGTATTTTATCCTTTATTGCTATAACCTAATTCCTTATGCTGTAACCCGTTTTTATATAACATCTTTTAAAATCACAGGAGTCAATTATGGTTTTAGTCACCCGCCAAGCCCCTGACTTTACGGCTGCCGCAGTTCTCGGCAACGGTGAAATTGTTAATAACTTCAATCTGAAAAAACACCTGAATGGCCGTCCTGCTGTTATTTTCTTCTGGCCAATGGATTTCACTTTTGTTTGCCCTTCTGAGCTGATTGCTTTCGACCATCGCTATGAAGAATTCCAAAAACGTGGTGTTGAAGTTATCGGTGTATCTTTCGATTCTGAGTTCGTTCACAACGCATGGCGTAAAACTCCAATCAACGAAGGCGGCATCGGCGAAGTCAAATATCCAATGGTCGCTGACATCAAACGTGACATCATGAAAGCTTACGGTATTGAGCACCCAGAAGCGGGCGTTGCTCTGCGTGGTTCTTTCCTGATTGACAAAAATGGTGTTGTCCGTCATCAAGTGGTTAATGATCTGCCACTGGGCCGTAACATCGATGAAATGCTGCGTATGGTAGATGCTCTGCAATTCCATGAAGAGCACGGCGAAGTTTGTCCGGCACAATGGGCAAAAGGCGAAGAAGGTATGGGCGCTTCACCTGAAGGCGTAGCAAAATACCTGACCAAAAACGCAGATAAGCTGTAATCCCGTTAGGATTCAATCGGTTCATAACATAATGTTATGAAGCATTCCAAACCAGCCGCCCAGTCGGCTGGTTTTTTACTTTCAAAAATCCTGAGCTTTAGATAAGGTGAATCGCGTATTAACAACAAAAATATTACATTCACACAACTCCATTAACAGTTGACCAGTAACAAACTGGCCTATCCTCAGGAGAACAACTCATGTTCAAAGCATGGAAAATTCCACTTATCGCCGTAACTCTACTGATCTCCACCCCCCTTTATTCTGCCACTGAGCCTGCTGTTGAAGCCAAACAAGGCATGGTTGTCAGTTCACAGCATCTTGCTTCCCAGGCTGGCATAGATATTCTCAAAATGGGCGGGAACGCCATTGATGCTGCGGTTGCCGTTGGATATGCCCAGGCAGTAGTTAATCCCTGCTGCGGCAATATTGGCGGTGGCGGTTTTATGACTATCCATCTCGCCAATGGAAAAGATACTTTCATTAATTTCCGTGAAACAGCCCCTGCTGCGGCTAACGCTGATATGTATCTGGATAAAGATGGAAATGTTATCAAAGGTGCCAGCCTGTATGGCTATAAAGCAATTGGTGTACCAGGCACAGTCATGGGATTTGAAGAGGCATTGAAAAAATATGGCACTTTGACCCGCGAACAAGTCATGGCGCCCGCCATCAAACTGGCACGCGAAGGCTATATTCTAACTCGTGGCGATACCGACATTCTGGATACTACAGTGAAGCGTTTCGCTCAAAATCCAGAAGCGGCTCGTATTTTCCTGCGCAAAGATGGCACGCCATTTGAACCAGGAGACAGGCTTATTCAAACCGATTTAGCCAACACACTTGATATGATTGCCAAACATGGACCGGATGCTTTTTATCACGGCAAAATTCCCCAATTAGTTGAACAAGCATCAAAAAAAGCAGGCGGAATTATTACCGCAGCGGATTTTGCCAATTACCACATTACAGAAACGGCTCCCGTCACCTGTAGTTACCGTGGCTACAAATTTATCTCGTCTCCACCACCAAGCTCCGGTGGAGTTACGTTATGTGAGATATTAAACATCATTGAAGGTTATGATCTTAAATCTATGGGGTTCAACTCTGCGGCTTATATCCATACCTTGACAGAAGCTATGCGTCACGCCTATATGGATAGAAATACCTATCTGGGCGATCCGGCATTTATCCACAACCCACTTGATCGCCTATTGAGCAAAAGCTACGCTGCATCCATCAGAAAAGAGATCCAACCCAACAAAGCCACGCCTTCAGTAAATGTTCAGCCGGGCATTGGCCCTCATGAAAAACCAGAAACCACGCATTATTCTGTGGTAGATAAAGAAGGTAACGCAGTATCCACCACTTACACTATCAATGGACGTTTTGGTGCTGTGGTCATTGCGCCAGGAACAGGCTTTTTCCTTAACGATGAAATGGACGACTTCACAACGAAAGTCGGTGAGAAAAACCTGTACGGGCTAGTGCAAGGTGCAACCAACTCAATCGCTCCTGGTAAACGCCCACTATCATCAATGAGTCCAACACTTGTGACCAAAGATGACAAAATATTTCTGGTCTTAGGGTCTCCCGGGGGATCGCGTATTATCTCCATCACACTACAAACGGCCCTGAATATCATTGATTTCAATATGCCACCACAAGAAGCTGTCAACAGCCCACGCATGCACCATCAATGGCTACCTGACGAAGTCTATTATGAGCAACGGGGTTTATCGAAAGATACCCTGAATTTACTGGAGAAAATGGGCTATAAAATGGTGGAGCAGACCCCTTGGGGGGCAGCAGAATTAATCATGATTGGATTGCCGGGTGCTGCTGGTGTGACGCCACAATCATCAGGCAATGATTCAGCCTTATCGGGTATTGTCCGTGAAGGCTACCTCTACGGCTCTAATGATGTACGGCGACCTGCGGGTGCTGCTATTGGTTATTAGTCCAGAATATATCAACAAAAAAGGTGAGCTGTTTTCAGCGGCTCACCCTTTTATCATCCAATAACGCCATTTATATCATAAACAAACTTTATTTTTACTTCTCTTCAGTCTGCACTTCATACTTTGGGAGTTTTACGCCTCCTACGATGCGATCGTAAATGGCGCACACAACAATCGTTAGCAAAGTAGGCAGTAACCAAGCCAAACCTTGATCCGCCAGGGGCAAATGCTTCGCCCATTCAGGCAGTAAATGGGATAAGTACTCAGAAACTTTTATTGCATCCAAAATGCCAAACAGCAAGCTGATAGACATGGCAGGAGCCAAAATTCGTGTGCAGTTATTCCACCAACGGATTGTAAAGCTCAGCAATATCAGCGCGATACAAGGTGGATAAATTGCCGTCAGTACTGGAATTGAGAACTTAATCAAGTGGCTTAAGCCCATGTTAGAAACCAGCATGGAGAATGTGCCTAAAATCAATACCAGAGCACGGTAGGATAATGGCAAATAACGGCTGAAAAATTCCGAGCAAGCACAAGTCAAACCAACAGCAGTCACCATACAGGCTACAAAAATCAGTAGCGCGAGGAAGAAGCTGCCGTAGTTACCAAAAATATTTTGGACATAAGCGTGCAAAATCACAGCGCCATTCTCTGCTGTAGGTACTAATGTGCCACTACCTTCCCCAAGTTTAAACAAAGAGAGGTATACCAGCGTCAAGCCAAGACCAGCAATCAAGCCAGCCCACATGGCATAGCGCGTCAACAGAGAAGACGCTTCAACCCCTCTGGAACGGGCTGCATTGACAATAACAATACCGAATACCATTGCGGCCAGTGTATCCATTGTCAAATAGCCATTGACAAAGCCATTTGAGAACGGAATTTCCCGATAAGTTTCAATAGCAGGAATAGGACTACCTGCCGGCCACAACACTGCTGCAACTCCCAAAATGGCTAACGCCACGATTTTAATTGGAGCCAATATATGACCAACGTTATCCAGTAGTTTGCCCGGATACAATGAAATCAGTACCACGAGTGCAAAATAGATCACACTATAGATAAGTAGAGGAAACTCACCTGTTCCGGTAAGTGGTGCAATACCCACTTCAAAAGAAACTGTTGCAGTTCTGGGAGTCGCAAACAGAGGGCCGACAGCTAAATAGCAGACAGTTGCCAGAATCAGACCCGAAGTTTTTCCAATCGGTGCGCTGATTGCTTCAATTCCCCCCCTACTTTTGCCAAAGCAATGACAGTAATAACGGGCAAGCCAACAGCGGTTAGCAAAAAGCCGGCTGCTGAGATCCAAACATTCTCGCCTGCCTGCAAGCCAACCATAGGTGGAAAAATAATATTTCCCGCACCAACAAACAGGGCAAAGGTCATAAAGCCTAATGCCCAAATATCCTTCGATGATAAACGATATGCCATAATGATTATTAATATATTATTGCCAAAAGAAATGTATCTGCGACAGTAACTATCGCAAGCACTTGAATTTTCACTGGCGAAACTGGTTTCTGATTTAATAGTCAGTGATCAACATGAGCTTCACTGATAATCGCAAGATGCAGAGTGATAATAGTAATTACAGCTAGAATCGCCAACAACTGCTTCCAAGTAAAACTTTTATATCGTAAAAAGGCAAGCAGTAAACCAAAAACCAGAATAATATTCTAAACTAATTTTTAAAATCAGTGATTATTGTTATCTATCATTGAATACACACTATATGATTTGTACGTTTTTCATTCATGGCGATTAATGCACCATTTTTTATCCGTATTATTACCATTGAACTTTCATTTAACTTATTATTTTTTCATGAAGCTAGGGCGTGTTGATGTTTTGTGAGGGATTATTAGATAGCATGATGATTTGGTATAATTACTTTCGCCAAAAAACAACCAGACCTCACCATCATGCCGCGAACTATGTTAACAGATCTCCAATGGAATAAGCTATCTGCGTTAATGCAACATGCGGGTTGGATTTATCACAAACCTGAACACCGTTTGACCGTTGAAGGCATTCTTTACCGAATGAGAACGAGCGTTCCCTGGCGCGATTTACCGCCAGAATTCGGCAAATGGAATAGTGTCTTTCAACGTTTCAATGCGTGGTCAAAGAAAGGGGTTTTACAGCTCATTTTCAAGTGGTTATCTGGGTTTGCTGATAGGGAATGGTTGTTTATTGATGGGAGTATCGTCCGTGCTCATCAGCACAGTGCCGGAGCGGCTTCAGATGATGATGAGGCGATTGGCAAAAGTTGTGGTGGACGTTCAACCAAAATTCATTTGGCCGTCGATAGTTATGGCTTGCCTGTTCATTTTGAATTGTCCGGGGGACAAGTGCATGACATTGTTCATGCTGAAAGTTTAGTCGAACAATCGCCCCCTTCGGACTTTGTGATAGCTGACAAAGGGTACGACAGTCAGGCTTTCAGAAATCATATTGAACAGCAAGGAGCAACACCGATTATTCCCTACCGGAAAAATAGCCGAAAATCGGATAAACAGATTGATAAATGTTTATATCGTTATCGTCATTTGGTGGAGAATGCGTTCGCTAGGGTTAAACATTTTCGTGCAATAGCAACAAGATACGATAAGCTTGAACGGAATTACGCCAGTATGTTGGCTCTGGCGTTTATCATTGTCTGGTTGCCCATGTGGGTTGAATGAATTATGACCTTAAAACATCAACAGACCCTATTTTTTGGCAGAAACAATAAGCCGAGACGCCAACAAAAAACTAAAAACTGAACCCTTCCCTAAAGTGCTCGAAATATCGAGATGAGTATTGTAGTGCTGCAATGCATGTTTCACTATCGCCAAGCCCAACCCATTTCCCCCAGTTTGACGCGAACGGGCACGATCGACGCGATAAAAACGTTCTGTCAGGCGGGGTAAATGTTCTGTACTTATCCCACCGCCATTGTCTTTCACCTTGAACAAAGCACCCTGAGAAACGTTTCGCCAACTTACTTCAATCCGTGTTCCTACAGGGGTATGTCTAACCGCGTTATAAACAAGGTTGGACATAGCACTACGCAGTTGCTCTTCATTACCAAACACATTCAGTGTTTCATCAATATCAAACACAATATCGTACTGCTCATTTCCCAAGGCCAAGACTTCCCGCTGCAATATTCTCAACATGTTGGGAACACCCACAACTTCATTCATATCCACTTGTGGCCCCCCTTCAATTTTGGAAAGATGCAACAGTTGATGGACCAGACCATCCATTCTTCGTATCTGTTCCCGCATCGTACCAACGATTTTCTGATTTATCTGACTGCCGAACGTCTGATCCTCCATCATTTCCAGATAACCTTGCAGTACAGTGAGTGGTGTTTTGAGTTCATGGCTCACATTGGCAAAAAAATCCCGTCTGGCATTTTCCAACTGTCTTTTTTGGGTAATATCGCGCGCAACCATCAATAATTGAGTCTCAGAATAAGGCATAATGCGAAATTCCATTATATTGCCGTTATTCAATTCAATGGACAGAGGGCGGGAAAAATCATTTGCTGTGAAATAACGACTGAATTCAGGATAACGAAGTAAGTTGAAAATATGCTGACCATTATCCTCAGGCCAGCGGAACCCTAGTAAATGTTGAGCCAGACGATTACACCAAAAAATGTTACCTTCCGTGGTCATTATCACAATGGCATCCGGCAATGATTCAGCCCCGCTACGAAAGCGCTTGATGAGTAATGCGAGTTCACGACGCCGTTTGCGATTGCGTTGCTGCATCTGGTAAATACCATAAAAGATAGGTTCCCAGCCGCCACGACCGACAGGCGGTAACATATTGCGATCCAACCATAACCAATCGGATAATTTCAGCAAATTGTAGCCATGCCATACCAGAGCTAAAAACAGAGCAGTAACCAGCAACCATGCCAAGTGGCCAATAAAAAGAGACAAAACAACAGCGGGCAAGCAAAAAAGCACAAGCCCCCATATCAATTTTTTCCAAGATAAACGCTCAAGCACGTGACTTTACTCCAGACAGTCAATAGCGGGTAGAAAAGCGATAACCTGTACCACGCACTGTTTGTACCATCTTAGCGTGATCCCCTATCTCCAACGCCTTACGTAACCGTCGGATATGTACATCAACCGTACGATCTTCCACATAAACATTTGTTCCCCACACATAGTTGAGTAATTGTTCGCGGCTATAAACACGCTCAGGATGAGTCATAAAAAAGTGGAGAAGCTTGAATTCAGTTGGCCCCATTTCCAAATCTTGTCCCTGACTGGAAACGCGGTGAGATGATGGATCTAGAATCAATCCATCCATATCAATAAAGTTTTCCGCCTCTATCGGTGACATGCGACGCAAAACAGCTTTAACTCGGGCAATCAATTCCTTAGGTGAAAAAGGCTTCGTGATATAATCATCGGCTCCAACATCTAAACCACTTACCCGATCTTCTTCTTCCACCCGAGCCGTGACCATAATGACAGGGATCGTTTTAGTATTATTATCCCGCTTCATTTGTCGGATAAGCTGAATTCCCGATCCCCCAGGAAGCATCCAGTCCAATAATATCAAATCAGGATAAGGCTCAGACAAACGCCTTATTGCTGCATCGTAATCTTCGGCTTCAATGGCCTGATAACCGTTTTGCTCCAGTGCAAAACAAACCATTTCACGAATCGGTACTTCATCTTCAACGACCAAAATACGTTTAACCATGGTTAATCCTGCGAATAACATTCAAGTCAGCGATGTTCACCTTAAGACATTATGCGTCAAAATATTATGCGTCAATTTTATGACACTTTTATTAAAACCCAGACTTCTCAATCAGCAAAAGACAAATTGGTTCCCAAAGAAAATCTTGCACCTTGGTTATATTTCATCATGGATGCGAAGTAGCTCGAAAATTCAGTAAAGGATACCGAATTACACAGGACATTCTTCACGCTGCCATTATAATTTGCACTTGCAACAGGCGAGAAGTAACGGGCTAGAAAACAATTAGGGCAACGGCGGGAAAATCATGCGAATTATTCATACATCTGACTGGCATCTTGGCCAATATTTCTTTACGAAAAGCCGCGCCGCTGAACATAAACATTTTTTGCAATGGCTGATTGAAAAGATCGTACAACATCAAGTCGACGCACTCATTATTGCCGGCGATATTTTTGATACAGGTTCCCCACCCAGCTATGCACGCGAACTTTATAACAAATTCATTGTGGCACTACAGCCCACAGGCTGCCAACTTGTTATTCTCGGGGGAAATCATGATTCCGTTGCCACACTCAACGAATCAAAATCCCTTCTCTCTTACCTGAATACCATCGTCATTGCTAATGCTGAAACCGAAGATATAGCACAGCAGATAAAGATCCTGAATAACAGAGATGGTAATGCAGGAGCGATTCTCTGCGCTATTCCCTATCTGCGTCCACGGGATATCATCAATAGTCAGGCGGGGCAATCTGGCGCACAAAAACAGCAGGCGTTACAGGATGCCATCACCGAACACTATCACAAGCTCTTCCAGCAAGCCTGTGTATTACGGGAGCAGCTCGGCCAGCCATTACCGATTATTGCCACAGGTCATCTCACTACAGTCGGTGCTTCCACTACGGATTCCGTGCGCGATATTTACATTGGCACATTAGAGGCCTTCCCCGCACAATCCTTCCCTCCTGCTGACTATATTGCACTGGGGCATATCCATCGCCCGCAAGTCATCGGTAAATCAGAGCATATCCGCTATAGCGGCTCCCCTCTTCCGCTCAGTTTTGATGAAGTGGGACAGGAGAAAAGCGTCTGCTTAGTAGACTTTAAATCAGGCAAACTCGATAGCATCACACTGTTACCGATACCACATTATCAGCCTATGCAGCTTATTCGTGGTAATTTGAAACAAATCGAAGAGCAATTACACTCTTTCAGGGAATACCAAGGAGAGAGGCCGGTTTGGCTGGATATTGAAGTCGCAACCCAAGATTACCTGCCCGATATCCAAAAACGCATTCAGACCCTAAGTGAAGGCCTGCCTGTTGAGATCATTCTGCTACGCCGTAGCAAAAGCGCTCGCCAACTGTCACTGTCTGCACAAAATAAAGAAACACTTACCGAGCTAAGCGTAGATGAAGTCTTTGAACGTCGTTTGGCGCTGGCTGAAATCGACGATCCTGCGCAAAAACAACGCCTGACCACTCTGTTTAAACAAACGCTGGACGATATTTCTCAGCAATAACATGAAGAGAACATGCCATGAAAATTCTTAGCTTACGGCTGAAAAATATCAATTCCCTGCAAGGTGAATGGAGAATTGACTTTACGGCAGAACCATTTGCCAGCAATGGATTATTTGCCATTATCGGCCCAACTGGTGCAGGAAAAACCTCCTTATTGGATGCCATTTGCCTTGCCCTTTATCATGAAACACCAAGGCTCAACACCATTTCTGCCTCGCAAAATGAATTAATGACCCGCCATACCGCAGAGTGCCTTGCTGAAGTAGAATTTGAAGTCAAAGGCATTGCTTATCGGGCATTTTGGAGCCAGCGCCGTGCTCGCAACCAAGCAAATGGCAAACTCCAACCCCCAAAAGGAGAATTGGCTCTCAAAAAGGAGGGGAAAATTCTGGCTGATAAAATTCCAGAGAAAAAAGAAAAAATTGCCGAAATAACTGGACTGGATTTTAGCCGTTTTACCAAATCCATACTTTTATCGCAGGGGAATTTTGCCGCATTTTTAAATGCACCAGATAAAGATCGGGCAGATCTACTGGAAGAGATAACCGGTACAGAAATTTACGGCATTTTGTCCCAGGAAATTTACCAACGCCATAAAGAAGCACAATCTGAGCTGAACATTCAGCAGGCTAAAGCCTCTTCCATTGAATTACTCACGTCAGAACAACAACAAGCATACCAAAACCAACAACAACAACTTATTGCAGAAGAAACCTTACTCAGCCAACAAGTGAAGGCATTGCAAACAGCCGAGCAGTGGCTGTTACGACAGGATGAACTACAACAATCACTGGTGAGCAATGCTTCACTTTTGCAACAAACTGAGCAAGCTATTCAAGAAGCACAACCCCAATTGCAACAACTTGCTGCCGGTGAGCCAGCAGAAAAAATTCGTCCATTATGGGATGCACAAAACCGAGCTATCCATGAAAAGCAGAAGCTCACGGAACAACGCACAAAAATAGAGCATGAGCGCCAACAACAACTTGAAATGCTACAACCTGCCGAACAGCAACTGACACAGTTGGAAAGCATGCGGGAAGAGCATCAACAATATCAAACTCAGCAAGAAAAGCTCATCTCAGAGCAAATTATGCCGCTCGATCATAAAATTGATATTCAATCTAAAGATCTGCTGAAACTTGAACAAGAAATCGCCGGACAAAACCGTGATTTCACAGACATCTTATCCCAATACCAAGCCACACAGGAGCGAATGGCAGCCTTAAATAACGAACAACAGATCTTGGGATCCTACTATGAGCAGCATCCTTATTACCATAATTTGGACAGCAAGCTACCAGAATGGAAACAGCTATTCACCCGCCAGAAAGAGCGACGAGAAAAAATAGACCAGCTTACCCAGAACACTCAACAAATTACCTCCGAGCTTACCCATACAACCGATTATTTACATAGATTGAATGCAGAGTTGGCTAAACAGTATGAACAGAGCCAAATATTGCGCAACAGCTTTACCGATGCTGCAAACCAACTCACAACTTTGCAGCAAAAGTACCCATTGGAACAATTGCAGCAAAATTTAAAAAATTATCAGAAACAATTGGTATCACAGAACCAACTAGAGATCTTGCTTCCTCAGATCCAGCAGTTACAAACCGCGATCTCAACGGATCAAAACCAATTGATCCAATCTCAGGTATTGGTAAAAGCCTTACCTGAGCAGATAGCAACTCTCAACCAACAATTGGCAGACAAGCAACAACATTATGACGATCTCACTAATCGAATTCGTTTGGAACAGCGGATAGTCAGTCTGGAAAAAGAACGGGCACAATTAAAAGAAGGTGAATCTTGCCCGCTTTGCGGTTCAGTTCATCATCCTTTAATCGATGAATACCAGAATATTGCCTTACCACATTCAGAAGAGCGCTTGAAAACCCTGCGCCAACAGATTGAACAACTGCAAGAAAATCGTACAACTCTACAGCAAAAACAACAGCTTCATCAGCAGCATGGCGAACAATTGCAGCAAAATATTGCACAATATCATGTTAAATTGACGGAACTGGTTAAACAATGGGAATACCATTGCCAGCAGTTACAAGCTACAGAATTACCGGTGGAGGCAGAGACGGTTAATCACTTTATCAGTCAACGACAGTCTGCTTATCACCAACACCAAGCTCAACAGGAAGTACTATTACAGGCAGAGAAAAACTATCAAACAGCCGAAAAAGCACTTGCTGCCAACCGAGAGCAATACCAAGCCTGTGAAAAAAGTATTGAACTGGAAAAGTTCAAACAGGATTCAGCGCAAAAACAATTGGCAGAAAAGACAGCAGAGTCTCAACAGATAGAAGCCGACTATGCAGCAACAGCACAACAGTTAAACACAGAATTACAATCAACACCTTTCGCCCTTCCTGCCTCTCATGAAACAGAAAACTGGCTGCAACAGCGTGAACAAGAATTAAAAAACTATCACGATTCACGAGAAAAGTGGCAGCAACTACAAAAAGAACAAGCAGCCTTGCAAAGCAAACTGGAGGAACTAGACAAACAAAAAAATAAGCTCTCCATTCATCTTCATACTTTGAATGAACAACAGCAGCGGCAAATGCAGTTATTAGAACAAACTCATCAGGAACGTCAGCGTTTATTTGGTGAACAATCCATCATTGTCGTTCGTCAGGCTTTGCAGCAAAAAAACAATGAATTGGAAATCGCCTACAAACATGCCACTTTCCATCTGCAAACACTGCAAAACAAAATGAGCCAATTAATCGGTGCTGCCAGTGAAATAGGAAAAAGCCACACCACTGCCGAAGCAAACACCAAACTTGCAGCCAGCCATTTCCGAACAGGCTTAGAACAGCAAGGCTTTCCCGATCAATCATCCTTTGAACATGCCTTATTGGAACCGGAACAGCGGGAAAAATTACAACAATTACAAGAAAAACTTGAACAGCAACAATTGCAAGCTAAAACACGGCATCATGAATCAGAAGTGGCCTTACAGCGACATATAGAAACGCAGCCTCAATTGCTTAATCAACATGAACCTCAACAATTATCCGTCATATTGACCGACGTTACGGCTAAATTGAAACAAAATAATCAACAACAAGGTGAAGTCAGAACCCTATTAAACAGTGATGCAACTCGCCGCCAACACCAACACGAGTTACTGGCACAGATCGCACTCTTACAACAAACATATGATGACTGGAGCTATCTCAATAATCTCATTGGCTCTGCCGATGGTGCTAAATTCCGCCGTTTTGCTCAAGGTCTGACATTGGATCATCTCGTACATCTGGCAAATATCCGATTGGAAAAATTACATGGACGCTACTACTTGCAACGCAAAGATGACAGCGGGTTGGAATTACAAGTCGTTGACACTTGGCAAGCGGAAGCCATGAGAGATACCAAAACACTTTCTGGAGGAGAAAGTTTCCTTGTCAGCCTTGCTCTCGCACTTGCCTTGTCTGATCTAGTGAGTAACAAGACACAAATAGAATCCCTGTTCCTTGATGAAGGGTTTGGCACGCTTGATCCTGAAACCCTGGATATCGCTTTGGATGCCCTGGATCACCTTAATGCATCAGGAAAAACTATTGGAATAATTAGCCATGTAGATGCATTAAAAGAGCGAATCCCTGTTCAGATCAAAGTGGAAAAAAGGAATGGATTGGGTTTCAGTCAATTAGCTGCAGAATTTCGGGTTTAAACCTGGAAATCAAATTGATATTGAAGTTTATTTAAATATATCTACAAGTGTTTAAATAAACTTCTGGAAAAATATAAAGAAATACTGTATTTATAACGATGTGTTTATATCTATATATTTATACGACAATATTTTTCAAATTACTGCATAGTAGCTCAAAGATGAACTGTTAGCCTAATCTACTGCCAATTCATAAATAGTATTACCCTGAAAGGAAAAGCAATCCTTACTTTTCCTTTTAACAGATGTCACGAACTACTACGGTTATTAATGTTCGATGATATAAAGATCTTTCGTGAAATATTCACCTCTTGTATTAATATTAAATCCGCCAACATAAGGTTTAACCATATTATGGTTTACATAAAAATAAATTGGGATAGCAGGTAAGTCTTTGGTTAAGATATCTGATGCTTGCTGATAATAATCTTTAGCATTATTACTGCTTGCTTTTTCCACTAACTTATCAAACTCAGCATTTTTATACATGGATGTATTTTTAACTTGATTAGATGAAAATATGGATAAAAATGTCATCGGACTATTATAATCAGCAATCCATGCCCGTCGGATAATATCAAATTTTCCCTGATGCATATTATCCAACATGACTTTCCATTCTTGATTCTGCAAAGCAGCATTTACACCAAGATTTTTCTTCCACATTGAACTCACTGCAATGGCAATTTTTTTATGTCCTTCCTGAGTGTTATAAAGCAGATTAAAGGTAAGAGGGTTATTTTGATTAAATCCAGCTTCATTCAATAATTCTTTCGCTTTAGTAATACGCTGCACCTGAGTCCAGGAAGCATAATCAGGTTGTTCAAAATTAAAACCTCCTATATTTGGCGTGAGCATTGTATAAGCGGGTAATTGTCCCTGTCCCAATATCTTATCCACAATGATATCGCGATCTATGGCTAAACTCAGTGCCTGCCTGACTCTGACATCATTGAATGGCGGCTTTTTATTATTAAACTCATAGAAATAGACGGTAGCTTTAGGAGAAATACGTACCTGATCAGGCAATGTTTTTTTCAGTGATGGAAAAGATTCTGCGGCAATAGTACTGGTAATATCTATTTCTCCCGCCAGATAACGGTTTAAATCTGCTTTTTCTGAAGAGAGAGGCAGATAAGTAACTTTATTTATCACTGTATTTTTATTATCCCAATATAGGGAATTTCTGACTCCGATTATTTTTTCATTGACAACCCACTCAGAGAGTTTATATGGGCCACTTCCCACAAAGACTGCTGGTCTGGTCCATTTATCACCATATTGCTTTACTGCCTTTTCACTTATTGGAAACATAACAGGATGAGTCAGCATCTGTAGAAAATCTCCGACAGGTTTATCCAGTCTCACCTCTAGCGTCTTGTCATCCAACGCTTTTACTCCAAGCTCTTCCGTTTTTTTCTTACCCGTCAATACCTGATTTGCATTTATTACAGCAGCATTTTCAAGATAACTTCCATAAGGAGAAACAGTATCGGGATCAATCAAACGCCGCCAACTGAATACCACATCATGAGCCGTAATGGGTGAGCCATCTGACCACTTAATATCTTTTCTTAAATGAAAAATCCAGGTTTTATTATCATTAGTTTCCCAACTGACTGCTAATCTTGGCTCAATATTGCCCTGATTATTAACCTGAACCAGACCATCAAAAAAATCATTAATAATATTAAACTCGACATCACTTGAAACTTTATGTGTATCCAATGAAGCGGGTTCTGAACCATTATTACGCACAATTTCCTGCTTAGCGGCCAGTTTTACTCCTTCAGGAACAATAGCGGAATAAGATATTGCTATATTCCCAAACATGGCAGAGATAGCCAAAGAGAGAACTTTTATCTTTTTATTCATCGTTATTTTGTTCATATTGAATCCTTCATAACCGTATTTGTTTTTTATATTTAACTACGACATTTTTCTACAGCGTATTGATTTATAATCAATGTCTAATAATATAGAGATCTTTTGTCGAAATATAATCCATTGGGGTAACGTAAAATCCACCAATATAAGGCTTTATCAGGCGATTACTAACATAATAATAAATAGGTATCACTGGGGTATCATTATTAAAAATGTCCATTGCTTTTTGGTAATAAGCAATATCATTGGTTTCACCTGCTTTAATCACTGCCTGATCAAAAGCATTATTAGCATACTGTGGTATATTATGACTACTTCCTGTCAGGAAAGTATCCAAAAAAGACATAGGGCTGTTGTAATCCGCTGTCCAGGCATATCTGACAATATCAAACTTGTTCTGGTGCATATTATCCAACATCACTTTCCATTCTTGGTTTTGTAGGCTGGCTTGAACACCTAAGTTCTGTTTCCACATTGAAGTGACAGCGATGGCAAGTTTTTTATGAGATTCTCTCGTGTTATAAAGCAAGTTAAATTTGAGCGGATTTTTTTCGTTAAAACCGGCTTCGCTCAACAATTCCTTGGCTTTTTTAATCCGCTGCTCCTGTGTCCAGGAGGCATATTTTGGTGGTGTTAATGTGGTACCACCGATATTAGGGGGCAGAATATCATAAGCAGGTAGTTGCCCCATGCCTAATACCTTATCAGCAATCACATCTCTATCTATGGCTAAACTTAAGGCTTTTCTGACTCTGACATCATTAAACGGCGCTTTTTGTGTATTAAACACATAATAGTAAGTACTGAGCATAGAATTAATATGAACTTGATCATCCAATGTTTTCTTTAATGATGCAAAGGAATCCAGAGGAATGGTCATAGTCATATCAATTTCACCAGCAAGATAGCGGTTTAAATCCGATTTTTCTGATGTGATAGCAAGATAAGTTACTTTATTAATTACCGTGTTTTTATCATCCCAATAATGGGGATTCCTGACACCAATAACATTTTCATTCACTTTCCACTCAGATAGCTTAAATGCTCCACTGCCAACAAAAACATCGGGATGTGTCCATTTGTCACCATATCTTTTAACCGCTTTTTCACTCACTGGAACCAAAATTGGGTGGGTTAGCATTTGCAAGAAATAAGCCACGGGTTTATCGAGTTTCATTTCCAATGTGAAATCATCCAACGCCTTCACTCCGAGTTCTTCCGTTTTTTTCTTGCCTAGTAATATGTCGTTTGCATTAACCACGTGTGCTGTTCCAAGATAGCTGCTATAAGGCGAACCCATTTCTGGATCAAGCAGACGTCGCCAGCTAAATACTACATCATGAGCGGTAATCGGCGAGCCATCAGACCATTTAGCGCCTTTTCTTAAATGAAATAACCAGGTTTGGTTGTCATTCGTTTCCCAACGTTCAGCCAATCTTGGCTCGATATGACCTTTTCTATCGGTATAAACCAAACCATCAAAGAAATCATGGATAATATTCAATTCAACATTGCTTTCTACTTTATGTACGTCTAAAGAGGCGGGGAAAGAGCCGTTGTTGCGCACAATCTCTTGTTTTTCAGCTAATTGCGTTCCTGGTGGAACCACGGCAGAATAAGAGGGTGTGATGTTTGTTAATAGTATTCCCATCGAGCAGGTAAGAATTTGGAAGAGCTTATTTTTCATTAATCCCGCCATGATATTTTTCATATTTTAAATCTCCATTAATTGCTTTTTTATAATTACATTACGATGCCATTCTTATTTAAATTATGACTTTATTTAACTTTATCGGTATCAACTAAACGTTGAAAAAAATCTCGCAAGATATCAAACTCACTACTTCCCTCAGACTTATGTGGATCTAAAGAACTGGGTTCGGAAAAGTTGTTGCATTTTATACATATTAGTGGTCTCCATAATTGTTTTCATTATTAAATAATCAATACATATATCACTATTACCTTATTACTATTACCTTATAATTATTACCGATATGAAGATGATTATATTGGGTAAGTTATTCGAGTAATTTGAAATTTACTCCAATGCAGAAGTGCAACACGTAATGATTAGCGTTGCACTTATGATCTGGTTCAAACAACCTTTACAGTATCTTTGATCTATTACTTTTATCTACGCCGAACTGTGTTATCTTTTATCTCCGTCACATTATTTTGCTCTCATAGCGATAGGCGCACGGATAGCGCCATTGAGATGCTTGCAGTACGCCATGAAAATCATTCAGTCCCAGAACACGGACATCCACAATAACACCAATCGCAATTGGAAGTAATTTATAATTCATTTTATTATCTCTTAATATTTAGGGTTTGCCTGCCCGTTTGCTATGCAGGTGAGCAGGCATTAATACCATTAAATTCAGTAAGTTTTATTTTTTATCTGTCAGATCAATTTGATAGATGGCAAAACCAGTATCATCATTTTTCAAGTATTTCATCGGGTATTGGGCATGTTCTTTAATAAATTTCGCCGCTTTTTCTGATGGTGAAGTTTCGAAACGTATATCTAATTTTTTATCTGTTTTGATTGGCAGAAATGACCAATTGTTTTCAGCCTGGGTTGATACTATGCCCTTTTCTTTAGTTATTCTGGAAATGTAAGAAGCCAAAACGGCGCGGTTTTCATCCGGTGAAGCAAATGCAATATGATCTTCTCCGGTTCCAGCGAATTTGCCACCGTAACCACGGTAATTATTGGTGGCGATCAGGAAAGTGACTTTTGGATCAATCGGTTTACCCTGATAAGTAACATCTTTGATACGGTTCGCCCCTTTATTGATGAGCTGGCAATCGGTGTCATATTTAGCGGGTTGAGTCAGGTCTATCTTGTAGTTAACCCCCGTGATGGTGTCGAAGTTATAAGTACGGAAACCATCCCAGTTCAGTAATGCTTGTGGTTTAGTGGAATTTGGATCAATCTGGTTAAACATGCCCGCCGAACACTCCAGCCATTCGACCACATCCGCCCCCGTTGCTTTCACTACTACTAATGTATTGGGATAGAGGTACAAATCAGCCGCGTTGCGGAAAGTCAGATCACCTTTTTCCACTTCCACAAAATCGGCCGGTGCATTTTTACGTCCGCCAACTTTAAAAGGTGCTGCTGCCGCTAAAACAGGCAGCCCATCCAGATTTGGATCACCTTGAATAAAGCGTTTGGTGTAATCTACCTGCGCATCATTGACGATCTGAACAGTTGGATCGCTCTGGATCAGAGCCAGATAGCTATACATGTTGTCAGAAGCTTTGCCAATGAATTTACTTACAAATTTGCGAGTTCCCAAGTGATCTTTTTCAATGATGGCAGCCAGTTTATTATCACGTTCAACCAATGCTTTTTTATGGGTTTTGTCATAGATAGGGCGGGTTTGCGCCTTAGCCGATTCGACTTTCCATTCACCACTATCGTTATTGATCACCATATCAACAACACCCAGATGATCTCCCCACTGTCCTGGCATGACGGCAGGAACGCCATTAATCGTTCCATTAGCGACATTTACCCCCTTGATGCCAGCATACTCTTTGCTTGGGAACACGCCGTGAGCATGACCAAACATAATGGCATTAATGCCGGGAACTTCACTCAGGTAGTAAACCGAGTTTTCTGCCATCGCTTTATAAGGGTCTTGGGAAAAACCGGAATGCGGAATGGCGATAATCAGATCTGCGCCCTCTTTTTTCATTTGAGGGACGAATTTTTTCGCCGTTTCAGTGATGTCATTAACAACCACTTTGCCATTGAGATTGGCTTTGTCCCAAATACTGATTTGTGGTGGCACAAAACCGATATAACCGATCTTAATCGTGTGCTCTTTGCCTTCGCGATCTTTAACTGGAGTATCAACGATAATATAAGGCGTAAAGTAGTTTTTGCCGGTTTTGGCATCGATGATATTGGCATTGATATAAGGGAATTTAGCACCGTCGATGGCCTGTTTCAGGTAATCCAATCCAAAGTTGAATTCATGGTTACCAAAGTTACCGACGGTATAGCCCATAGTATTCATCAATTTGTAGGCCGGATGAATCTCCCCTTGTTTCAACCCTTTTGCCACCATGTAATCCGCAAGTGGGCTGCCTTGGATCAAATCACCGTTATCTACCAAGATCGCGTTGGTTGTTTCCGCTTTGGCCGACTTAATTAAGTTCACAGTACGAACCAAACCAAATTGTTCCGTGGATTTATCTTTAAAATAATCAAAATCCATCAAGTTACTGTGAATATCCGAGGTCTCCATCACCCGCAAATCAACGGTTGCCGCGTTCACATTGAATGCCACCAAGATTGCCAAGGTTGACATTTTCAACACGTTCTTCCTTTTCAACATATTTTTCATCATGCTATTCCCCTTGATAACTAATTAACTTTTTAGCGCTTTCTTCACGATGACGCGCAACTTGAAATTTTCTTAGATATATTGGTGCCCTCTATCGTTGCAAAAATACGGTATCATTGAGGCCATAACCAAGCTGCACCACGTACACCACTGGAATCACCATGCACGGCTTTTCTGATTGGTGTTGCACACTCTCCACCAAAAACCCACTCTTTAACTAAATCGGGCAACGTCTGGTAAAGACGATCAACATTGCTCATGCCACCGCCAAGTACAATGACATCCGGATCCAATAAATTAATCACCTGTGCCAGCGCCCGTGCTAAACGCCTTTCATAACGGCGCATCGCCAACTCCGCGAACTCATCACCCTGTGCTAAAGCCTCTATGATTTCATGGCCTTTTTTCTGCACTCCGCTCAAGCGGAAGTAATCCGTCATAAATCCGGTGCCTGATACAAATGTTTCAGTACATCCTGGTTTGCCACAAAAACAGCGTACTTCATCCTGATATACGCGATCTTCTTCATCCATCCACGGTAATGGATTATGCCCCCACTCCCCTGCCAATCCATTGCCACCAGCATGAACCCGTCCCTCAAATGCAATGCCTGAGCCACAACCTGTTCCAATGATAACGGCAAATACCATTGGCATTCCTTCACCCGCACCATCTGTGGCTTCCGACACAGCCAGACAATTGGCATCGTTAGCGATACGCACTTCACGCCCCAGCAAAGTGGCAATATCCTTATCCAATATCTTTCCATTCAGCCAAACTGAGTTGGCATTTTTTACCTTTCCGGTAAAAGGCGAAATTGCACCAGGAATGCCAATTCCCACGGTTCCTTGCTGTCCGGTTGTTTGTTCCGCATCAATAACCAACCTAACGATGGCTGCCAATGTTTTCTGATAATCATTGCAGGGAGTATCTACCCGTTTGCGAAATAACTCTTCCCCTTGATCGCCTAATGCAATCACTTCAATCTTGGTTCCACCGAGATCAATTCCTATACGCATAGCTTACTTTTCCTATTTAGCGGGATGACGTTTTTTATTATATGAGAATAAGGCAGTGATTATATGAAACGAATGAAGTTCTAGGGCTTCGTCATATGATTCGTTATCATGCTCCCTTATATTTTAAGATGACCTTTGTCACAATGAGCAACAATATGGGGTAACTGCATGTTATGGTTCAAAAATTTAATGATTTACCGTTTAAACCGAGAATTCTCCCTTTCGGCGGATGAACTGGAAAAACAATTAAGTCCATTGGCATTCACCCCATGTGGCAGCCAGGATATGATGAAAACGGGCTGGGTTTCTCCAATGGGTGCTCACGGTGAAGCATTAACCCATGCTGCTGGCAATCAAATTCTTATCTGCGCACGCAAAGAAGAGAAAATGCTGCCTTCTCCGGTAATTAAGCAGGAATTACAAGCCAAAATAGCCCGTCTGGAAGGTGAACAACACCGCAAACTGAAAAAGACAGAGAAAGATTCATTGAAAGATGAAGTCATTCATACTCTGTTGCCAAGGGCATTCAGCCGTTTCAGCCAAACCTATATTTGGATCGATACCGTCAACCATTTGGTCATCGTTGATGCCGCCAGCGCAAAACGTGCTGAAGATAATCTGGCATTGCTGAGAAAAACATTGGGTTCTCTGCCGGTTGTGCCGTTGACTTTCACTGATCCTATTGAAATGACCTTAACTAAATGGGTACGTTCAGGTGATCTTCCTACCGGTTATGCCCTGATGGATGAAGCCGAGCTAAAAGCCGTTCTTGAAGAAGGCGGAGTCATTCGCTGTAAGAAACAGGATTTGGTCTCAGACGAAATTGCGGCGCATATTGAATCCGGCAAATATGTTACTAAGTTGGCCTTAGATTGGGAAGAACGCATTCAGTTTATGCTGTCAGATGACGGCTCATTCAAACGCATCAAATTCAGTGAAACTTTACGTGAGCAAAATGATGATATCGATCGTGAAGATGTTGCCCAACGATTCGATGCTGATTTTACTTTAATGACAGGGGAACTCAGTGCGCTAATCAAAAATACGATTGATGCGCTGGGCGGCGAGGCCGAAAGGTAATCAAAAATGAACTGCCTCAAACCGATTGAGGCAGTTCAATACAATTAGAAGCGATAAACCAAACCAACACCAAAGACGTCATCAGTGCTGATTTGCGCTTTCTTGGTAAAATCATTGTCTTTCAATAGGTTGAATTGATATTCCGCGTACGTGCCCATATTTTTATTGAAATCATAGAAGGCACCGACTGAAACATATTTCACCAAATCTTCAGAATCTTTGTCTGTCAATATGCTCTTGTCAGACAGGTCATGACCCAAATCTTTACCTTTGGAATAAACAAACGCGACAGAGGGGCGCAAGCCGAAATCAAACTGATACTGAGCCGTCAGTTCAATATTTTGAGCTTTATTGGCAAACATCGTATGGTTATCTACAGCACTTCCAAATCGGGTTAAGTTACGGGTTTCACCATACATAGCCGCCAGATAGACATTATCTTTGTCATACTTGGCAGAGACGATCCATGCTTCGGCTTTATTCCCTTTTGCCAGAACCTTAGCCGCATCAGAACCCAGTTTTTGTGCCGAAGTACGGTTAGAGTTACCGTATGATGCCCCAATATTAAAGCCATTACCAAAATCATAAGTACTGGAAAGACCAAAACCATCACCATTTTGTTTTGCAACATCGCTACGACTATTTTTAGTACTGCCATCATTTTTAGCTTGATACTGCAAGGCAAAATTCAGACCATTCGCCAAACCAAAAAAGTCAGTGTTGCGGTAGGTTAATAAGCCTGTTGAACGCCCCATCATGAAGTTATCGGTAGCCGCCATAGAGTCACCACCAAATACTGGCAATGCATCTGTCCATGAGTTGGCGTCATAAACGACACCATAATTACGCCCATAATCCAGCGAACCATATTCGCCAAATTTCAGTCCGGCGAAAGCCAAACGTGTTCTGGTATTTGCCCCACTCTCTACTTCTGTGCCATTAGCACCCATGTTGAATTCCCAGCGCCCGAAGCCAGTCAGGATATCCGTAATTTGGGTTGAACCTTTAATACCGATACGACCGACAGAACCATCACCAGACTGTGCATCTGATTTGGAGAAAATTCTTTGAACATCTGCCTTTCCATACAAATCTATTTTATTACCATTTTTATTATAAATTTCAGCAGCATTCGCTGCTCCTGTAATGAGAAGTACCGGAATTGCCATTGCTATTGCGTTGCGTGTTATCATTATCATAATCCTCACTCATCTTGTTATTATTTAGCTACCGCCAAGAGGTCCATATTCCAAAAACGACTTTCTTTGGAATAATACATAATCAGGTGGGCGGAATATTTTACTTGTTTTGGTTAAATAAGTGTTAAATTTGTAACAAGTGATGATGATAATAAAATTTAACGAAACCTTTTGCTAACAATAATTAGCAAAAAATGCCATCCTGTGAAGAGTGTCACATTATAGGGATACTCTCTATAACCCAACACTATCAATTATGATAATAGTTAATTAAAAACAGTAAGTTATAAATAATGAGATGTGTAATAAAAAATGGATCCGTCTACGAAAAATGGCAGAAAATTATCTATCGCCCCTGCCGGTAGGGTCACCAGTATTATACTATCGCGCTTCCTCGACAGGGAAATATTCTGCACCTATCAATTCATAATATTAAATAGTTATGATTGACGAAGTTATCTTGGATTTTCTCAATAAAACACATAACATATATGACAAAACAAAAGCGAGTAGTGAATACACTATTATATAAACATATATATTTACGTAATGAAATTCCTTCAACAAGAATTTATGGATAAAATCATTGTGTATTTCAACAACAAAAATATTATGTACGAGATATATGCCTAGTATGTTTTTGCTAATATCTCCTGTTATGCTTGATATTTTACTTACACTTAGATTAACCAAGAATAAAAATAAGCATACGGAAGAGATCTGGAGAAAGATATTATAAAACTTCCCATAAAAGAAAGCCATCCCTGTCCTGAGCGATATAAAAGAAAGTAAAATTAATGAGATGATGGAGAATACTAACAGAATTATATGTTTAAAGGAGAAAGGTTTTATTTTAGGCTTAGTAAGCCCTATATACCCTCCAATCAGGAAACTGAGAAGTCCTTCAACCTGGAATGGAAGTAAAATATCAAAGGGCACGATGGAAAAGTGATATTTATAATCTGTCAATGCATTCAATAATGTAAAATTGGAAATAACAAAAATTATAATTATTATCTTTATAAGACCTTTAGCGTTTTCTGGATTAAATGAATTCCGTATCAATGGAGTTAGTATATACAAAGAGATTATTGCAAAAATAAACCATAAATGAGTAGCATCTGATATAAATCTGCTAACATTAACATAGCTTAAAAAACTGACAGTAGTAATTGTTGTGAATTTACTAATAAAGAAATTATCATAGATGTAATAAAAGGATAACCAAAACAACAATACAATTAAAATCTTCTTAACCTTATTAATTACATAAGTTGTTTGGTTTTCATGTTTGTTATTTAGTAAAAAATAACCACTGCACATAAAGAATAACGAAACACCCAATTGACCTGCTTGTCTATACAAATATAAAATCACGTCATTCTCATAACGTAACAAGAAGAATAATGTGACGTGAGATACTACAACGAAAAATATAGAAATTATTTTCAATAAATCGATGGTTAGAACTCTCATGCAAAACTCCTCTTAAATTGATAACATAAAGTTTGCAATTTTAGGTGCTATTTTTGTCATGCCTATTTTTGATGGATGCAGTCCATCGGACTCTGTACCTGAGCTATTACTGGTCATGATATCTATATTTTCCTCATTAAAACCGGAGTTTTTCAATAAATCCAGATACGGGATAGAGTAGCTTTCACACACTTCTCTGCAAACATTGCAATAATCAGATAAATAGTATCCTTTCAAATTTTTCTTGTTCATGCCTCTTTCTATTGAGACAGGTGTTGTTATGATGAACCCTATCCTTGATAATGGGTATTGCTTTGTGACTCCTGTCATCAATAAATGCATAGCGCCAATAAATGTTAATGGTGTTTTTTCTTTACTGTCACCTATTTCTATTCCTCCATAAGAACCAAAATTATAGCCAAAATCGTTAACCCCTCCCCATATGGTAATGATGTCTGGGTTGTTTCCCATTTCTTTATATCTTAAACAAATAGCAGAACTATCATTTTTATCTTTTTGAGCTATACATGTTCCTCCAATGCCGTAATTCACAAATTTTCTTAGCCCTAACATTTCAGTCACGATGGGTTGATACCACCCTCTTTCTGTTATGCTGTCTCCAAGTGAGAACCAAACTTGCCCCGCCAAATGAGATTGAATATAAGACATTTCTTTTCCTTTGCTTTTTCTGGAATGATGATCGGGTTGTTTCTGGAGGTATCTTCCCCAGAAAAAAGGATACCCACATCACAGTATTTGCCCGCAATAAAGAAATTAACAGTTAAATCCGTAAAAGATTGTGTGCAACTTATCATTCTGTAATTTTTTATAAATATTATTGATGAAGTTTCGGTTGATAATTAATCAAGATGTTGCAGAGGCAAAAAAACAACAGGTGTAAGTTTATTTTAAGTAACAAGTTAATAACCAATGAAAATATAAAACGAATATATTATAAAATAATTAAATATTAACACTTTTGACAAATATATATTTGTCAAAATGAAGGCTGAAAATACCTATTCCCAGCCTTTTATTTGTCAATAATACTTATTTCAACATATTATATTGCGAGGCTAAATTCTCACCCTATTGGTAATGAGGTGATGTAATGATGATGATCTTCAATTAAAATATCTTGAAACTTTTCGAAATCAGTGATTTTACCAAGTGCACCAATAACGCCATCGTGATTGAAGATATCCAACAATGCATCATAACTCTCAGCAAAATATGTCCTGTCTACCCGATTTATTGCACTCAAAAATACTACATGCACACGTTCATATTTTCCCCAACGTATACCTTTTGGGCTGATGACTACAGCGATACAGGTTTTCACCGCATCCAGTTTTATCGAATGAGGTAATGCGAAAATGCCAAATGCTGTCGAAGAGGCATTCTCACGCTCATACACATAGTTGATGAAATCAGCTTCAACATAGCCCTTCGCTAACATTTTCTGGCAAACTATTTCTATAAGTTCATCTCGATTGCGAAGATTAGGATTAAAAAGAAAAAGTTCAGGATCAAAGAATAAATCAATATTTCTGATTAACGTTGCCTTTTTCCGGTTTGCATTGGCTGTGTCAATTTTTTCCATTAATTCAGAATGCTTATCTCTTAAATGAAAAGGTGAGATGTAAACAGTTTCATAATATCGCTCTGGCGAAAAATTTATTGTCGTAATCAATAACTCAAATGCCATACCTTCCAATTCAGCAGGCTGTGAAATAATCTTAATAATATTTATTTCATCACCAAAATCACGTAATAGTTGATGGTAAATTTTATTTTCAATTCCACGATAACTCGGACACAGAAGTACGGTTCTAATTTTAGTAATATTTCTTTTTTTCCGTTCAAACTCCGCCCCAACATGTAATGCAATGAAGGAAATTTCATCTTCATTCAATTTATTATTGAAATATCTATTTAACTGTAAAGAAATGAAGATAGCAATATCAAAAACGATTCTGCACTCCTTTTTGATTATTTCCAGCATGGGATTTTTAGTGTAAATTTTATGTTTCAACCTTGTTTGTAGCCCTGACAAGTGTAAGGACAGCAAAGAGATAAAATCATCGGAAGCCAAATCAATCAGATAATTTTCTTGCACAGATTCAGCTAACTTCCGGGTAAATTGATAAAGTTTAACGCCAACTAAGTCAATAATTTCATTATCTATCTTATTAAGGTTTGTATTGGTTTTCAAAAAAAGATAGCAAGATCTTCTTTCATTTTCAGGAATAAAAATCTCAAAACAAAGTTGAAGCTTGTCGCATAATTCATCTGAGATCAATCTTAGATCACTATTTTCTATAGGTAATGCCCGATTCTCCAGATACCTGCCTTTTTTCAAACGTTCTATCAGTATCAGAAAATGTAAAATAAGATTAGTATACGAAAAATCACTAAGATACAATTCCCACTTATCAAAAACGTTGGTCATTATTTCAATAACATCTTTAACTTGCTTTCTCTCAAATATTTTTTCCAATACTTTTGAGTCAATAAAACGATAGCTCGTTTGTTCAAAGATCGTGTAAGAAACTAATTTTCTTAAATCATGTTCAGTGCCTAATATTTCAATACTATTGTTTTTACATAAAAATTTCACGTTGAAGCGTTGAAATGATGTATTCATCTTATATACTAATGCCTTTAACGTAGAATCACTTATACATAAATCATTGCTTAGGTCATATATATTACTGCTCCTCTTAAATAACAAGATTGCTTTAATGATAAAGTTTGCTCTTTCTTGATATGTTTTGGGCAAACTGTTCTTCTGTAAATTTAACTGTTTTACTATATTTTGTGACAATAAATTTTGTGATAACAAATACCCCTGACGACTGGAAATAATAATTTTTTGTTCATGCAGTCCATTAATTTCTGCAACGTAATTCTTTACAGATCTTATTGATACCGCCAAGATTTGAGATAATTTTAATGCTGAAACAGGGTTCTTCTGAGTTAATAGGTGTTCTAATAAATCTTTCAGTTTAATTCTTAACATAACAATACCCATAACAATAACTATAAAATTAAAAATAATGATTTAATATTACTGTTAATATTTTCATTTAAAAATAAAAACCTGCCCTCTATGAGTGCAAATATTAATTTGAATATACAAGAAAAATGGTAGAGAGTGTATCCACATAAAAAATAGCAATCAATGAACTACTCAATAACAAGAGGTTTACATGAAAAAGATATTTATTATGTTATGCTGCGGGGCAGGTATTTCTAGCGGAATGCTGGCAACCAGAACCCGCAATGCAGCAAAAGATAAAGACATCCCTGTCACTGTTGAAGCCAGAAGTGAAAGTGAAGTCGCAGAGTATTTTTCTGTAATCGATATTTTATTCCTTGGGCCACACTATGCTTCACAGCAAAAAGAGTTTCAGAAACATGCCGACCGTTATCATATTCCTGTCATGGTGGTACCACAAGAAATCTATGGAAGATTAGATGGTAAAGCATTACTTGATTTGGCGATAAATACCCTAAAAAACTAACTTAATTATTTAAATTAAATTTCACCAGGGAATTTTAGAGTAAAAATTAAAGAGAGATACAAAATGCAAGCATTTATGTCTTGGTTATCTGACTCATTTGCACCTGCTATGCAAAATTTTACCAAACGGCCTTGGGTAGCAGCAATTTCTGGGGCAATGCAAAAAAACATCCCTTTTATCTTAGCCGGTTCACTTATCTTTTTTTATAACGTATTTCGTTCTTATTTTTTGTTTTTGCCCGATCTTGGCAAGATTGCCAATTATTCTTTTGGAATGCTCGGTTTAATTACGGCTTTTATGATTGCAAATCAAATGATGGAGAAGCTGTATCACTTTCGCTATACGCTTATTGCCGGACTCACTTCGATTTGTGTTTACATGATGTTCATTAAGCCAGAATTTACCGATGGTAATATGCTCGTCAGTTTTGATCGCTTTGGCCCAGCGGGAATATTATTAGGCATTATCACCGGACTATTTGTTTCTTATCTCTTTCATTTATATACCAAGTTAGGATTATTGAAAGAGAGTGCTTTACCTGATTTCGTTGTCGGTTGGATACATGCGATTATTCCCATACTGATTTCCATTGGCAGTGGAACATTGTTGGTCTTCACTTTTGATATTGATGTTTTTTCCAAACTATTATCGCTCTTTTCTCCCATCGCTGCATTCGGGCAAACCCTGCCCGGCTTTATTCTCATGGCGCTGATTCCTGCGATAGCCATGTCTATGGGCATTTCCGTCTGGACATTTACAGGTCTGCAAATGCCAATCTTCATGCTTGGGATCACTGCCAATATTGCGCTGGTCGCTGCTGGTCAGCCAGCCACAAATATCGTGACTTATGAAACCCTATTTACCGCCGCGTTAATTACCATGGGAGGAACAGGTGCAACACTTGCATTGAATCTTTTAATGCTGTTTTCAAAATCCAGAGAACTAAAAACAACAGGCTATATCTGTATTGGTCCTTCTTTTTTCAATATTAACGAACCGTTGGTATTTGGTACGCCAATTGTCCTTAATCCACTCTTGATGCTACCAATGTGGATCAATGCAATTACCAGTCCAATTATCGTATGGATTTTCATGCGCTCAGATTGGCTGAATATACCGTCGAAAATGATTCAAGTTGGTCAAATACCGGCTCCATTTTCCAGTGTCATCATTACGGAAGACTGGCGAGCGATTATTTGTTATGTGGTACTTATGGCCGTTTTCCTTATCACCTGGTATCCCTTCTTTAAGGTTTATGAAAAAAAACGTATTGAGGAAGAAAGTGCTAATACAAGTAAACAAGATTGAATTGTTTAATTTCATCAGGAAGTTTAAAAATGAATCGTGAGGACAATATTTTAACCCCCGTTGCTCTGGAAATTATTCTCAATGCAGGTAATGCAAGAGAAAAAAGTGAAGAAGCCATTAAATATGCTCATATTGGTGATTTTAAGAATGCCTATTTATATCTGGAGAAAGCCAAAAAAATGATGCTCTCTGCTCATCATGCACAAACTGAGATTATTCAAAAAGAGACTCAAGGGGAAAGTTTTTATTTAGATCTACTGTTTATCCATGCTCAAGATACGTTAATGACCATACGAAGTGAGCTTAATCTGCGAAAAGAGATAATTGGCCTTTATGAATTTATTCATAATATCACTAACAAAAGTCAATAAAGGAAAACATCATGATAAAAAATAATGAGTTATTTCCAGAGAATTTTCTTTGGGGCGCATCAACCAGTGCTTATCAGGTTGAAGGTGCTGCGGAAACATACGGTAAGAAACTTTCACAGCAAGATGTCATTAATAATAATCCAGGCTTTGCCGATACCCATATAACCAGTGATCATTACCACCGCTATAAAGAAGATATTGCATTAATGAAAGAGCTCGGTTTGAAATCTTACCGTTTTTCTATTGCATGGTCGCGTATTTTTCCGGATGGCATCGGAAAAGTTAATGATAAAGGAGTGGAATTTTATCATAACCTTATCGATGAATTGTTAAAAAATGGAATAACACCGATTCCAACACTATACCATTATGATATGCCGATGGCGCTGGTTGAAAAATATCATGGCTGGATTAATCGGCAAAGTGTGGCAGATTTTGCTTATTACGCGGAATTTGTGATCAAAGAATTTAGCAAGAAAGTTCAATATTGGTTAACCATCAATGAACAAAGTATTATTGTACAATTCTGGACGAAAAAGTGTCTGATTCCAGAACACTTTCTGCATGATGAACAAATCAAATATCAGATTAATCATCATATGAATCTTGCCCATGCTATTGCCTGCAAATTGGTTCATCAATGGGTTCCCAACGGCTTGGTCGGTGCTGCCTTAGGATATTCCGCCATTTATCCACTCACCAGTAAACCAGAAGATAATTTAGCTGCTCAAAATGCCAATGATCTGCGTAATTACTACTTCACAGATATCTACCTGAAAGGGCACTATAATCAATCAGCCCTAATTTATCTAAAAAATCATGGCCTGGCACCGCATATCGAAGTCGGTGATATGGAGTTGATTAAAGAAGGTTATTCTGATTTTCTGGCAATTAATTACTATTGCAGTCATGCTGCCGCCGCCGCAGAAAAAGGTGCTCAACGACGCATGGATGGCTTTAATCCAACAGGCATTAAAGGGCAAATAGATGGGCATGAAATTCAGCCGAATTTCTATCAAATCCATAAAAACCCACATCTTGATACAACAGACTGGGATTGGGCAGTTGACCCAATTGGATTGGAATATCTTTTGCGTGATTTATACACTCGTTATCAGAAACCTTTGATGATCACAGAAAATGGCTTTGGTGCCGATGATAAGCTGGAATCTGATGGCGCTATTCATGATGATTATCGCATTAATTATATTCAACAACATATTAATGCCATTAAGCGAGCAATGAATTATGGAGTTAAAGTGATTTCCTATAATCCGTGGAGCTTTATTGATTTGCTTTCCACCAGCAATGGTTATAAAAAAAGATACGGTTTTGTCTATGTTAATCGGACAGACAAAGACATTAAAGATCTCTCCCGCTATAAAAAAGATTCATTTTACTGGTATCAGAATGTTATTCAAACCCGTGGTGGTTCGTTAAAAAAATCCTGATCTTATTTCTATACCTAATAAATTGCAAAATTTTCGCTTGAAAGATAGAGAATATATAAACAGGTAATTTTTATGATTGAATATCCGGTGGTTGTTACTGCTCCTTCAGGGTTGCATACGCGGCCTTGTGCTCAACTCTGTAATTTTGTCAAAAATTACACTGGCAAAATTGAAATTATCAGGGGAGATAAAAGTGCGAATCTAAAAAGCATGTTTAAAGTGATGTCGATGGGAATCAAAAGTGGTATGGAAGTAATTATTCGGGTTGAAGGTGATAATGAGAAGGCGATGGCACAATCAGTTATTGAGTTTATTCGTAATATAAAAGACTGAGCTATATACTTTATTAATCCATTTAATCATGAGTAAGGAGTATTTTATGATTTCTTTTGACAAAATGGAGCATATGGCACATCGCCTAATATCCCCAACTCAATTAAATAAATATATTAAATATGGTCATGTAGGTGCTGTTATTCAAAGTAAATCTGGTCATATTTATACTGGAATTAATATTGATACTGCTTGCTCTATGGGGTTTTGTGCAGAGCACTGTGCCATCGCTGAGATGATAAAGCAAGGTGAAACACAGATAATCAGGATTATTGCTGTCAACCGGCATGGTAATATCATTCCTCCCTGTGGCCGGTGCCGAGAGTTTATCAGCCAGATAAACCCAGAGAATATCCATGCAGAAGTAAAAGTCTCGCAAGAAAAGGTTTTATCTCTTAGTGAACTATTACCTTTTGACTGGAAGAATCAATATTAGTGCTTTCCCAAAACTGCCCGATTAACGATTCGGGCAGTTCCAGTTAAAATAGATCGGAGTGCGTTCCTGTTCTTTCAAATCTAATCAGGCTATCAGTAAGTTTGTAAATAAGAATCCAATCAGGCTCTATATGAGCATCCCTGTAACCTTTGTAATTCCCTTGCAAAGGATGATCTTTGTATATAGTTGGCAAAGGTAGCTCATTGTTAATTAAGAGTTTCATTAAATCTTTTAACTTGTTCATATCCTTATGGCGCTTTTGAGCCAGCTTCAAATCTCGTTGGAATTGACTTGAATATTCAATTTCCCGCTGCTTCATGGCTCATTAAATACCCAATTTGTCAAATAGCTCGTCAACATCTTTCGCTTTATGGATATTTATACCGTTTTCACTATCAGCAATGGTTTTTGCAGTCAGTGCATTAGGAATACGCATATCGAACGGTAACGCCTTTTCTTTTGCTACCTTGGTCAAAGTAATTCTAATTAAGTCAGATACAGTTAAACCCATGCTAGCCAGCACTTCAGCAGCTTCATTTTTTAGTGTTTCATCTATACGAGCACGAACAAATGCATTTGCAGCCATGTTGAATCCCTGAGTTGGTTAATAAACATACTGTAGCTCAATTGAGATACATAATCAAATCTGTAACTTGATCAAAAATTATAGAGGCAAAATTAAAATTATCAGAGGAGATAATATGAGAGTAACTTCCCAAAACTGCCCGATTAACGATTCGGGCAGTTCATATTTTGGGTAAGCAAAGAAAAGTTATTGTGCGGAAACTGATTCCATCCCCACTAATCCCACTTTGAGATAACCCGCCTTGCGCAGAGAATCCATGACGCTCATCAGAGTTTCATAATCCACTGTTTTATCGGCTTGGAAGAAAATTGTCGTATCTTTATTGGATTGTGTGGTTTTATCCAATACCAAAGACAAATTATCACGATCAACCGCCTGCTCTCCCACATACAACTGCTTATCTGCTTTCACCGTCAAAAATACCGGTTTTTCTGGTCGTGGTTGCGGTTTAGCGGTTGATGCTGGTAAATCAACTTTAATATCTACCGTTGCCAATGGCGCTGCCACCATGAAAATAATCAGCAGCACTAACATCACGTCAATAAACGGCGTAACGTTAATTTCATGCAGTTCGCCGCTATCGTCTAAATCTTCATTAAGACGTATTGCCATAATTTATTACCTTGCTTCTGCTTTTTCTGTTCTGCTTTCAGCCAAATCAAGATCACGCCCCAGCAACAAGATTGCCTTAGCTGCCATATCACCCACCTGACCACGGTATGATGAAATAACACGGGCAAAGACGTTATAAATCACTACCGCAGGGATCGCAGCCACCAGCCCCAATGCTGTCGCTAACAGTGCTTCTGCTATCCCTGGTGCAACAACGGCCAGGTTAGTCGTTTGTGAATGAGCAATGCCGATAAAACTGTTCATGATCCCCCAGACAGTACCAAACAGTCCCACAAATGGAGAAATGGCACCAATGGTCGCCAAGTAACCGTTACCACGCCCCATATGACGGCTAATTGCTGCGACGGCTCGCTCCATGCGGAACGAAGTACGTTCTTTGGTTCCAACCTTGTCAATGCTGTCAGCAGACAGAGCACGCTCCGACTGTGCTTCATTCAATAACAGACGGCTGACGCTGCGATTACCAAAATCTGCGGCAATTTTCACTGCCACATCCAGATTGGCAGCCTCAGCCAAAGTCAATTGCTCCTTACGTAAACGGCGGCGAGCCATTAAGAGTTCTGTACCTTTGGAGAAAAACAATGCCCATGTAATGACAGAAGCGATCACCAATCCCACCATAACAGTTTTTACTACCACATCTGCGTTTTGGTACATGCCCCAAACAGACAGATCCGTTGCAAAACCACCGGACAGATTGTCAGAAATTTCTTCAATGGGTGCCATAACCGTTTCTTCAGTCGTCACGGTTTCTGTAGCCGTTATGGTTTGCGCATCTGAAGTTGATGGTGCGTCGGTTGTTGATTCAATCGCTTGTGAAGCTGCGGAAGATGCTGGTGTTGCCGGAGCAGCTACCTGAGCAGCAGCCTGATTTTCTGGCGGAGCTGGTGTCGTATCAGCCCATGCTGAACTTGTTAATCCGAGTGCCAATAGAATAGAAGCTGTCAAATTACGCATCAGTTAGCCTTACTCTCTTTCTTATAGATTCTGTTACTTAGCAGTGAATCGCGTTTACTCATCTTGCTAATCCTAATATTTCCTGAGTCATGGTTCATTTTTCAACCTTGTATCTCCGCCCCCTTACCGCTTAATAACTGCACAGCAAGGTGCATTCGGGAAGATACAGGTTTCATTTACCCCTTGATTCAGGCTTTTTACCTCAAGAGAGGAAAAAGTCCGCTACAAATGATATCAGACATTTGGCGATTTGATAGTAATTATCATTACTATTTAACAAAAAAGTACCACTTAATGATGTTCCTTCGTTAATCGATCCTGATTTACTATCGCCTGCTCACCTTGAATTTTCGTCAAGTTGCGCGAATCTCTTTGGTAAAACCGCCCCAAATCTTTTAACTTTCTAATCATTATTTGAGCGATTCTATTTAGATATAAGCAAGAAATAACTTGGGGAATGATGCCATGACAGAAAAAAAACTAGAAACTTTATTGGTCAGTGCCGGAAGACAGAAACGATATACGCAAGGTGCCGTTAATCCATTGATTCAACGCACTTCATCTGTCATTTTTGATACCGTTGAAGACTTAAAGCAAGCCTTGAAAAACCGTGATAAGGGTGAGTTATTTTATGGGCGCCGTGGCACACTGACGCATTTTTCCTTCCAGACAGCGATGTCTGAGCTGGAAGGCGGTGCCGGTTGTGCACTATATCCTTCCGGAACGGCAGCTATTACCCATTCAATTCTGGCATTTGTGGCAACCGGTGATCATGTCTTAATGACAGGTACTGCCTATGAACCTACACAAGAATTTTGCCATCATGTTTTGAAAAAAATGGGAATTTCCACCGATTATTTTGATCCTATGATCGGAGAAAACATTGCTTCACTGATTCAACCTAATACCAAAGTTATCTTTCTTGAGTCACCTGGCTCTTTGACGATGGAGGTGCAAGATATTCCTGCCATCGTGCGGGCTATTCGACAAGTCAATTCTGAGATTGTCATTATTATCGATAATACATGGGCGGCTGGCGTACTGTTTAAGGCTCTGGAGTTTGGTATCGATATTTCTATCCAATCAGCCACCAAATATATTATTGGCCATTCAGACGGAATGCTGGGTACAGCGGTTGCCAATGCACGATGTTGGGATCAGCTTAGGGAAGGATCTTACCTGCTGGGGCAAATTGCCGATCCCGATACGGTATACATGGCAAACCGAGGGCTGCGCACGTTAGCGGTTCGTTTAAAACAACACGAAGAAAACAGCATCAAAATTGCCAAATGGCTTGCGCAGCGGCCGGAAGTTGCCGAAGTTTATCACCCTGCCCTGCCTTCTTGCCCAGGGCATCAGTTCTTTCAGCGCGATTTCACTGGTTCCTGCGGACTATTTTCTTTTCTCCTGAATATCCAGCTTACACCTCAACAACTTGCAGATTATCTCGATAATCTGAGTCATTTTAAGATGGCCTTTTCATGGGGAGGTTTTGAGTCATTGATTTTGGGAATTCAACCAGAAATGCTGCAACGACTGCGTCAATACCCTTCGCCGCAAAAAACGGGCACCTTATTCCGTCTCCATATTGGACTGGAAAATCGACAAGACTTGATTGATGATCTGGAAGCCGGTTTTGCACGTTTGGCAATTCGTTAACTTTCACTTTTAAATGATGGCTATCTCTTTATTGCGAATTAGCAGATAGCCACGGTTTCCCTTAATGCTGAATCAAATCCCCCCCTATCTCATCATTTTGCGGTACACTGAGGCAGATCATTTTACTCGCAAAAATCACAGGATAAACAATGGAAACGTTAAGCGAGATTGTGCATGCACTCTGGCATCATGATTTTAACCAACTTGCCAATCCAGATGTCATCTGGGTTATTTATGGCGTCCTTTTTGTCACGCTAGTGTTGGAAAACGGACTACTGCCAGCCGCCTTTTTACCCGGTGATACTCTGTTGGTTCTTTCCGGTGCTTTAATTGCCAAAGGTGTCATGAGTTTCATTCCCACGGTAGTTCTGCTAACCATCGCGGCAAGTCTGGGCTGTTGGCTGGGTTATTTGCAGGGACGCTGGCTCGGCCATACCCGTATTGTCAAAAACTGGCTGGCTCAACTTCCCTTACAATATCGCCAACGTGCCAATATGTTATTCTCTAAACACGGTCTGTCTGCTCTGCTTATCGGACGCTTTTTAGCGTTTGTTCGCACTCTCCTGCCAACATTTGCCGGCATTTCTGGCCTAAATAATAAACGCTTTCAATTTTTTAACTGGTTAAGTGGCTTCTTATGGGTCATTATTATCGTGGGTTTTGGCTATATCCTGAACCAAATCCCTTTCGTTAAAGCACATCAAGATATGGTCATGAACATTTTGATGATTTTGCCTGTCATTTTGTTGATCAGTGGCTTGTCAGCTTCTTTGCTGATGTATTGGCGTCATAAGAAAGGAGCCGCAAAGAAAAACAAATAACGTGCTTATCGTTTTAACACCATCGCAAAAACGCTATTTTTCTATTTACTTGATTTTTTATTTACTTAACTATCATCTGACTGGATTATCAACTCAATAATTGAACAACCAGAGTCCATTCCGACAGGTACTGTGACTACCAATTATTTAAGCTGTGCTCAACTTTTACATGCTGAATAACTTGTCCTGAATGGGATGGACAACCTCATTAACTAAAGGAGGTAATAATGGGTCAGCAGACAATTATTAAACTCGCTGATGGAAATCACATGCCACAATTGGGGCTTGGCGTTTGGAAAGCAAGTAATGAACAGGTTGTTAAGTCTATCCATACCGCATTAGAATCCGGTTATCGCTCCATTGATACAGCAGCAATTTTTCATAACGAAGAAGGTGTGGGGAAAGCCTTGCAGGAAACTGATATCCCACGCGAAGAAATTTTCATCACTACCAAACTTTGGAATGATCGCCATCTGGATGCCCGTGCGGCATTACAAGAGAGTCTGGACAAGTTACAGTTAGATTATGTTGATCTCTATCTCATTCAATGGCCTGTTCCCGAACAGGATCATTATGTTGATGCATGGAGGCAACTGATTGAACTGAAAGAAACAGGTCTGACTCGCAGTATTGGAGTGTGTAATTTTCATATCGAGCATTTACAAAAAATAATACAGGAAACAGGTGTCGTTCCTGTCATCAACCAAATTGAATTGCATCCCTTGCTGCAACAGCGACAACTTCACTCATGGAATGCTACCCACCATATTACAACCGAATCCTGGAGTCCGTTATCACGGGGCGGAAAAGGCGTTTTTAATTCTCCACTGGTTGAACGTCTGGCACTTAAATATGGCAAGACTCCAGCGCAAATTGTCATTCGTTGGCATCTTGAATGCGGCATGATTGCCATTCCTAAATCTGTTACACCAGCCCGCATTAAAGAAAATTTTGATGTATTTGATTTCAGGCTGGAAAAAGAAGACTTAACAGCTATGGCTGAACTGGATATTGGGAAACGGATAGGTCCAAATCCCGATACTTATAATCAATTTTAGCAGGGAAAACCATCCCATAGATTCATCTGCCCATTTCACTCAATCCATTTCAACGAGCCTGAACTCTGTTCTTCAGCAGGGTTCAGGTACATAACCTGAATAAAATCCTTTTCATACAACACTATAATTTATCAATTAAATCAGAAATATTAATAATAACCATGTTTACTATTTATGTATGAACTATGTTATAGACTTACTTCACAACGCTAAATAACAGGCGTATTAAATAGATAATTGAAACACGCAACGTGTTTATGACAGCATCAATCCGTATATTTACATCAACGTTCCAGACAAAGAACTTAAGGAAATGATAATGATTTACATAGTTATTTCTTTATTAATGCTTATCCCTTTTTTCTTCGCCTTAAAGTGGTTCCTGCTGTCACACCGGATCCACTACAACGCAGCGGGGATCTTACTTGCAATCGTAGCTATGGCCTTTCATATGTATATCTTTCGTTTTAACAATATTCCGGTTGTGCATATTAATGTTGCCCATCAGCCGATTGTGTTTTATGGCGCAGTCATGATTACGCTTCTACACGGCATACTCTATTCCATTTGTTTCAAGCGATACTATGGGAAGAATATTGATAATGAGGAAAGTTATCCGCACAATAACCAACGGTAATATCACATTACCGTTGGGGTTCATCACCTTGCTCTTCATTTTCTGCTTCATCAGAAAGTTTCGTATTAGCAGTCAGCAGATAAGGGGATTGTTGCCAGCGACTAGGATATAATTTCAGCAAGTTATGAGCCAGAATAAACCCAATCGCTAAAGATAACAGGAGCATTATTCTAAGTAAGTTAGTTGTGTTATCGACCTGTTTGGCCTCAGTTGCCAGTCGGTGTGTATCCAATGTCAGGCGAAGAAAACCTTTTGGATGATTTTTCCCTGGTATCGGCATAACAATTTGTTGGTTGAAATAACTATTGGATTTTTTGCCTTCTAACGATAATCGTTCACGAACAGAAATCGGTTCACCACTGCGTGCTATCTGTGTGCCATTCTCCAGATAGACACTAGCATCTAAAATGCGGCTATTGCTGGTCAAGTAATCTAAGTTAGCTACAATCTTTTTATTATTAAGATCTTTGCTACCATTCTCCATATAATCAGACAAGCTGAATGCGACCTGCTTTGCCAATGTTTTCGCTAGATCTTCAAATTGATCCATATGCGCCTGTTGTTGAGAACGGCTGAAATAGGAAACGCCCTGCATCAGCAGCACCAGCAGTGCTATACATATTAATATAATCGCCGTCTTGTGCAGTCTAATTTTTAGCTTCGGTTTTATCATAGTTATCTCATCCCATGCTCAGAAAGCACATGTTGCCAGATGCAGTAATGATAGGATAGTTTGAAAAGCGTTTTTTGCCTGCACCAAATTATATGGAATTACAGGAGTCAATGTTCATGTCTAATAATCTGGCCTATCGCTATTTACCGGATGAGCTCCATAAATGGCCCGGATTACCCTTATCCCTCAGTGGTGATGAAGTCATGCCTTTGGATTACAGGGCAGGAGATAGCGGCTGGTTGCTGTATGGACGTGGTTTGGATAAACAGCGTATCAGCGAGTTCCAGCACCGATTGGGTGCCGCCATTGTGGTGGTTTCTTCATGGCGGATCGATGATTATCAGGTTGTCCGTATTGCCGGTAGCCTTTCGCCTCGCATTAAACGTCAGGCAGATGAGTGCCGTTTGGATGTCGTTCCCTTGGGGCAGATCCCCCGCCTCCGTTCACCTGGTTTATTGGTGATGGATATGGATTCTACCGCTATCCAGATTGAATGCATTGATGAAATTGCCCGTCTGGCCGGCGTTGGTGATAAAGTGGCGGAAATCACAGAGCGGGCGATGCAAGGCGAATTGGATTTTTCAGAAAGTCTGCGCGAGCGAGTTGCTCAGTTAGCAGGTGCCGATGCATCAATCTTGCAGCAGGTGATGGAAACACTTCCGCTTATGCCCGGGCTAACCAGTCTGGTTCGCAAATTACAGTCATTGGATTGGCATGTTGCGATTGCCTCCGGTGGTTTCACTTTCTTTGCCGATAATCTGCGCCAGCAGTTACGCCTTTTTGACGCAGTCGCTAATCAACTGGAAATAAAAAATGGCAAGCTGACCGGTAAGGTCAAAGGACCGATTGTCGATGCGAAATACAAGGCAACCACCCTGATAAGATTGGCAAAAACACTAAATATTCCTCTGAGCCAAACTGTCGCTATTGGAGATGGTGCCAATGATCTGAAAATGATCCGCAAGGCGGGGTTGGGGATCGCCTATCATGCTAAGCCAAAAGTTTACGTCCAGGCCAAAGTTGCTATCCGACATGCAGATTTAATGGGCGTCCTGTGTGTGTTGAGCGGTGGTTTGAAACACGAAGAACGCTAATGCCCATAGGCAAAAGTCATTACCTTAAGGGAGTACAAAGTGGCAAAAGCAGCAAAACGGGCATTTGTCTGTAACGAGTGTGGTGCGGATTATCCCCGTTGGCAGGGGCAATGTACCGCATGTCACGCATGGAATACCATTACGGAAGTACGTTTAGCCTCAACTTCATCACCCCGTAATGAACGCCTTAGTGGCTATGCCGGAAACGCAGGGATCAGTAAAGTACAGAAACTCTCTGATATCAGTTTGGAAGAATTGCCTCGTTTTTCAACTGGCTTTAAAGAGTTTGACCGTGTTCTCGGTGGTGGTGTAGTTCCCGGCAGTGCCATTTTGATTGGCGGTAACCCAGGGGCAGGGAAAAGTACCCTGCTCTTACAAACTATGTGCCTATTATCAACCCAGATGAAAACCCTGTATGTAACAGGGGAAGAGTCATTGCAACAAGTGGCGATGCGAGCACATCGGCTGGGTTTGCCGACAGATCAACTGAATATGCTGTCAGAAACCAGTATCGAGCAGATTTGTCTGGTCGCAGAGCAAGAACAACCCAAACTCATGGTGATTGATTCAATTCAGGTCATGCACATAGCAGATATTCAATCATCACCAGGCAGTGTTGCTCAAGTCAGGGAAACCGCAGCCTACCTGACACGGTTCGCTAAAACACGTGGCGTTGCCATTATCATGGTCGGGCATGTAACAAAAGATGGCACTTTGGCGGGTCCCAAGGTTCTCGAGCACTGTATAGACTGTTCCGTCATGTTGGATGGTGAAACTGATTCCCGTTTCCGTACCCTGCGTAGCCATAAAAACCGTTTCGGGGCTGTTAATGAACTAGGCGTTTTTGCAATGACCGAACAGGGGTTACGGGAAGTCAGTAACCCTTCTGCCATTTTCCTGAGTCGTGGTGATGAAATTACCTCAGGTAGCTCGGTCATGATTGTATGGGAAGGTACTCGCCCTTTGCTTGTTGAAATTCAGGCATTGGTCGATCACTCCATGATGTCAAACCCACGCCGCGTAGCAGTAGGGCTTGAACAAAACAGGCTGGCGATTTTACTTGCCGTCCTGCATCGGCATGGTGGTTTACAAATGTCTGATCAAGATGTTTTTGTGAACGTCGTAGGTGGGGTAAAAGTAACAGAAACAAGTGCTGATCTGGCGTTATTACTCTCTTTGGTTTCCAGCTTCCGCGATCGGCCTTTGCCTCGTGATCTGGTGGTATTTGGAGAAGTAGGGTTGGCAGGAGAAATTCGTCCCGTTCCCAGTGGACAAGAACGTATTTCAGAAGCCGCTAAACACGGTTTTAAACGAGCCATTGTTCCCCACGCTAACATGCCCAAAAAATCACTGCCTGAAATGAAAGTATTTGGCGTCAAAAAACTGGCGGATGCGTTATCTGTTCTGGATGAGCTGGATTAAGGAATACTCTTTTTATTCCTTTTAGATCTATATAACCAATAGATTTCAAGTTGCCGCTTGAAATCTATTAAACAGCAATCTGGGTATTTTTCCTAATTTGCCAGAATATTTTCTCGCTTGCCATCGCACATCAAACAAGGCGGATAATAAAATTATAGGAAAATATTTTTATTCATTTTATTTAAATAAAAAATCAAACAGTTAGATGCTATATTATTTAAAATTCTCTATTCTCACCACACTTTATGATTTATTGATGGTCAGGTGTTGGTGGAATTTAAACCGCAAATGGTTATGTAAATATTGATACAGTGAATCAAACCAAGCAATATATCCAATAAAAATTGGACAAACACCATTGTCATTTATTTTTATTATTTAACTATAAATTTAGCATTTGGCTATTTTATTTAAAATAAATATCTAATTATCCAATTTTAAACACTTATTATAGTCAAGATAACGGGATTTAATCCCAAACAATCAATAAACAACCAATTTTGTTTTTACCTTTCACAATGAGCATGCTATTTTGTTTAGTATACTAAACCAAAGGGAGGTTTTATGAGTCAATTTGATTATTTAAAAGAGGCGATAAAACAGGCTGGTTACACCTTACAACAGGTTGCTGATGCCAGCGGAATGACCAAAGGCTACCTGAGCCAACTTATTAATAACAAGATAAAAAGTCCTAGTGCACACAAGTTGGCTTCTCTTCATCAATATTTAGGGTTAGCGTATCCCGTGGAAAAGAAAACAGTCGGAATTGTGTTTGGTAAATTTTACCCATTACATACTGGACACATTTATTTGATTCAACGAGCATCCAGTCAGGTTGATGAGTTACATGTTGTTCTTTGCTATGACGAAGTGCGAGATCGTGAACTATTCATCAACAGTTCAATGTCTCAACAACCTACTGTAAGTGACCGTCTGAGATGGTTGCTGCAAACATTCAAGTATCAGAAAAATATTCATATTCATGCATTTGATGAGCAAGGAATGGAGCCTTACCCAAATGGCTGGAAAGCGTGGAGTCAAAGTGTTCAGTCGTTTTTGACAGCAAAAAACATCAATCTTAATTACATCTATTCCAGCGAAGCACAGGATGTTCCTCGCTATAAAGAATATTTCGGTATTGAAACTGTGCTTATCGACCCACAACGCTCATTTATGAATATTAGTGGTAGCCAAATCCGTCAGGCTCCTTTCCGTTATTGGGAATATATTCCGACAGAAGTAAAGCCATTCTTTGTACGTACAGTGGCTATTCTCGGCGGAGAATCGAGCGGAAAATCCACATTAGTGAATAAACTGGCCAACATGTTTAACACGACCAGTGCATGGGAATATGGGCGTGAATACGTATTTTCCCATCTGGGAGGAGACGAAATGGCTTTGCAGTATTCAGATTATGATAAAATTGCATTAGGTCATGCTCAATACATTGATTTTTCAGTTAAATATGCCAATAAAGTTGTATTTATCGATACTGATTTTGTGACAACACAAGCATTTTGCAAACGCTACGAAGGAAAAGAACATCCTTTTGTACAGGCGATGATTGATGAATATCGCTTTGATTTAGTTATTCTTTTAGAAAACAACACACCGTGGGTTGCAGATGGTTTAAGAAGTTTGGGCAGCGAGCAAGATCGCAAAGAATTTCAACATTTGCTTGAAAGTTTGTTGAAAAAAAATAATATCGATTATGTTTGTGTCAATTCACCGGACTATGATCAACGTTTTCTACATTGTGTTGAATTAGTTCAACAGATGTTAATGGAATAAATAACCTTTTTATATAAAATAGATTACACTTATATTATTGTCACGATTGATTGATAGTAATTTATTATTTAGTGTAATCTTTATTTAATTATAATTATCCTACCTTAACAATGAGTTAAATGTTTACTTTGGTTATTTTAACAAATGTAATAAAATAAATTGTGATAATAATATTTTTTGATACTTTAATTTTACTGTTTTGACTTGAATTACAGGGGAATAAGTCATTTAATGAACAGGCTCATTGATTTATAAATATAAAATTTATTAGTTACTAAAAAAACCACAAATACTCTAGGTGTTTTTATCAATAGCGGAGGTAATAACAAATAACATTAAAATATTAACGAAATATAAAATGACTTTTCCCTTATTATAAAAGTGGAATAAAAATAGAAGAATTTATGCTATTTTTATTTTTTTATTATTACCTTAAGCATAATTTATTAATATTCTTGACTTTTTATTCCAAGACTAAGAAACATCTCATTTATTAGATAGTCATTGTAAATAATAATTGACATAAGATGAGTATATCCTTGGTGAAGATGTTTCCACATCTAGACTATTTTTATTCTTACAATACCATAAGGAATCAGTGTTATTACGAATAAATTTAGACAGCATATGTTTAAGGAAAAAGCTTTAATCTTTTAACCTAATTGTGTTGAGAATATGAACTTGAATCAATTTAAATCGATTGAGGTTATCAATATTTCATATGGTTTAACTGGCGCTACAGTTAATCATGAAATGATTTCAAATATCACATTTTCTATTATACCAGGTGAAATTACTTTGATAACAGGGCCGAAGGCAGCGACTAACCGTACAATGTTGTCGATTGCATCGGGTATGTTACAACCAGATCAAGGAGATGTATTAATTAATAATAACAAGTTGAAACTAATGAATGATACAGAATTAGGAAAATTTCATCATGAAAGTAGCGGGTTTATTTTCCAAGACTTCAACTTATTTAGTGAACTTACTCTATTAGATAACTTGTTATTATCAACGTCTTATGGATTGTCACTTGACCGCGAACAAGCAGAAAAAATCGCGCAAAAATCGCTGGATATTGTGAAATTAGGCGATAAAAGCCGTTATTATCCAGGGGAATTGTCTGAAAACGAGAAACAATTGGCTGCAATGGCGAAAGCCATAGTCAGAAGACCTGAATATTTATTTGCAGATGACCCAACACGCAATTTAGAGAGTCGGGCGTTTCAGACGTTCATTAATATCTTTAAATTTATTGCCCATGAACAGAAAGGTACAGTTGTCATTGCCTCCCAAGATAGACGCCTGATTCAACATGCAGATAGCGTTATCACTTTAGCCAGTGGAAAAGCTACTAAGACTTATGAATCCACGCTGGAACGACGAGTTTTGGTGTCTTAATATATTAATAATAACTAGTTAGTTACCATTAACAAAAAACGGCCTGATATCAGGCCGTTTTTTCTACCAAGTTTATTTTTTGGCTAGCTTATTTGCTGATCTTTTTATATTTAATGCGGTGAGGCTCCAGTGCTGCCGCCCCCATAGTCCGCTTCTTGTAATCTTCGTATTCGCTGAAGTTTCCTTCAAAGAAGGTAACTTTCCCTTCATCCTGATAATCTATGATGTGGGTTGCGATACGGTCAAGGAACCAACGGTCATGGGAAATAACCATTGCACAGCCTGGGAATTCCAGCAGGGCGTTTTCCAATGCACGCAAAGTTTCGATGTCCAGATCGTTGGTTGGTTCGTCAAGCAGTAACATGTTGCCGCCAACTTGTAGCAGTTTAGCCAAATGCAGACGACCACGTTCACCACCAGACAATTCACCAACACGTTTGCCCTGATCTACGCCTTTGAAGTTAAAACGTCCGACATAGGCACGGCTTGGAATTTCAAAGTTGCCGATGCGCATGATATCTTGACCACCAGAAACTTCTTCCCAAACAGTTTTACTGTCATTCATGTTATCGCGGAACTGATCGACAGAAGCCAATTTAACCGTCTCACCCAGTGTAATTGAGCCAGAATCTGGTTGTTCTTGACCGGACAACATACGGAACAGGGTTGATTTACCCGCCCCGTTCGGGCCGATGATCCCAACAATCGCCCCTTTCGGCAGAGAGAAGCTCAAATTGTCGATCAGAACGCGATCACCGTAAGATTTGGTCAGATCAGTGATTTCCAGTACTTTATCACCTAAGCGTGGGCCGGGTGGAATGAACAATTCGCTGGTTTCATTGCGCTTCTGGTAGTCGACGCTACTCAGTTCTTCAAAGCGAGCTAAACGAGCCTTGCCTTTTGCCTGACGTCCTTTCGGGTTTTGGCGGATCCACTCAAGCTCTTTCTCAATGGATTTACGGCGTGCCGCTTCTGACGCTGCTTCCTGTGCCAGACGTGCATCTTTCTGTTCCAGCCATGAAGAGTAGTTGCCTTCCCACGGAATACCTTCACCACGGTCAAGCTCCAGGATCCAACCAGCAACGTTATCAAGGAAGTAACGGTCGTGGGTGATCGCAACCACTGTGCCTTCGTAATCGTGCAGGAAGCGCTCCAGCCATGCAACAGATTCAGCATCAAGGTGGTTAGTTGGCTCGTCAAGCAGCAGCATGTCTGGTTTTTCCAATAACAGACGGCAAATTGCCACACGACGACGCTCACCACCGGACAGGTGTTCAATCTTGGCATCCCATGCAGGCAGACGTAGGGCATCAGCCGCTCGTTCAAGCTGATTATCCAGATTGTGCCCGTCATGAGATTGGATAATCGCTTCCAGCTCTCCTTGCTCTTTTGCCAGCTTATCGAAATCCGCATCTGGATCAGCATAAGCTGCATAAACCTCGTCAAGACGAGTCAGAGCATTTTTAACTTCGCTAACAGCCTCTTCTACTGCTTCACGAACTGTATGCTCAGGGTTAAGTTTGGGTTCTTGCGGTAGATAACCGATTTTAATACCCGGTTGTGGACGAGCTTCCCCCTCAATATCTTTATCAATACCCGCCATGATGCGCAGTAAAGTCGATTTACCGGCGCCATTAAGGCCGAGAACACCAATTTTTGCTCCAGGGAAAAAACTCAGAGAAATATTTTTCAGAATATGCCTTTTGGGGGGAACAACTTTTCCCACCCGATGCATACTATAAACATATTGAGCCAATGTAGTTTACCTTTTGATTAATCAAGAAATTTTAAAAAGCGTTTATATTTATCGAGCTTGGATGGCTTATTTTACCTATCCTCTTGTCAAATAGCACTTTTTCAGCATTTTCTATTTGTTATGACAATTGTAATAATTCACATCAATAATATGATTATAATTACATAGCATCTTAACAATTCACTTGGACAACGCACCTGAGCAAAGCATGTAGGCTCAGGGCATTTGGGCACTGATAGTAGTCTTCCGAAGGGGTATGTGGCAATGAGTAAGTGGCAGCATTTTGTAATGACTGTGAGTATGGTTTCTGTTGTTGCTGGAGCGGCACATGCTGATTCTTTGGATGCCCAACGTCAGCGATATCAAGAAATAAAACAGGCATGGGATACCAAAAATATGGCAGAAGTGACGCGTCTGATGCCAACGCTGAAAAATTATCCCTTGTATCCATATCTGGAATATCGTCAATTATCTCAGGATCTGGCAACTACCACTCCTCAGCAAGTTCAGAATTTTATTAATATTCACCCTACCTTGCCACCAGCACGTTCTCTGGCATCTCGATTTATCAATATACTGGCAGACAATGGTGATTGGAACAGTCTTCTGGCATTTAGTCCCAATCCTCCAAATACAGTTGCAGAGCGCTGTGATTATTATTTTGCACAATGGGCAACGGGACACCAACAAGTCGCCTGGCAAGGCGCCCAAGAAATTTGGCTCAACGGCAGCTCATTGCCTGATCGTTGCAACAAGCTACTCACTGCCTGGGATCAAGCTGGATACCTGTCTGCAAATTTAATTTTGCAACGTATCGAATTAGCAATGAAAGCCAATAATGCCACACTTGTTGCCTATCTTGCCAAACGCTTGCCATTGCGTTATCAGAGCCTGAGCGCGAATTTACTGAAGCTACAACATGATCCAACATTCGTTGAGAAATTCGCCACAACTACCACACCTACCGAATTCACCCGCTCCGTTATCATAACGAACTTTTCCCGATTTGCCCGTTCAAATACTGAACTTGCCAGAGTAAGCATCCCTACACTTTCCCGCTCACAAAAGATGGATGACGTCGAACGACAGCAATTAAAAGATATCGTCGCATGGCAATTGATGGGAGACATCACCCCAGAACAGGCAAAATGGCGGGATGATACCATTCGCCATTCACACTCTATCAAATTGATTGAGAGACGTGCCCGCTTGGCATTGAGGGATAGCGATCATGCTGGGTTTGAAAAATGGATTTCATTGCTGCCGCAAAAAGCGTTGCAACAAGATGAGTGGCAATATTGGAGTGCTATTATTTTGCTCAATCGAGGGAAAAGCGCAGAAGGCAAAGCCATATTACGTAAGCTGACCGAACATCGTGGTTTTTATCCCATGGTAGCAGCTCAAAAATTACATATTTCCTATCCTCTGATCATCAATAAATCAGAGAGACCCGATCGTTCCATTGCCAATATGCCAACAATTAAGCGTATCCGAGAGTTGTTGTATTGGAATATGGATAATCTGGCACGCTCAGAATGGCTCCTTCTGGTTTCTTCACAAGATCGCGTGAAACAAGAACAGTTAGCCCGTTATGCATTTGAGCAGCACTGGCCTTCATTCAGTGTACAAGCTACCATTACGGGGAAAATGTGGGATCACCTTGAAGAACGTTTTCCAATGGCGTGGAAAAATGAATTTGCCCATTTCACGTCAGATAAAAATATTTCACCAAGTTATGCTATGGCAATCGCCCGTCAGGAAAGTGCCTGGGATCCACAGGCTCGTTCTTCCAAAGGGGCTAGTGGATTAATGCAGATCATGCCCAAAACCGCTGAACATACCGTGAAGAGTAAGAAAATTCAGGGTTATGCCAGCAGTAATCAATTAATGAACCCGATTACGAATATTAAAATTGGTACTGCTTATCTGGAGTCGGTCTATCAGCGTTTTGACAATAATCGTATTCTTGCCAGCGCCGCTTATAATGCCGGCCCTGCGAATGTTGAACGTTGGTTAGCTAACACTGCTGGAAAAATCGATCCAATTGCCTTTATTGAGAGCATTCCTTTTGCAGAAACACGCTCTTATGTCAAAAATGTTCTTGCCTACGACATGTTCTACCATAATTTTATGGGGAAAGTGCCAAATGTGCTGACAAATGCGGAATGGCAAAGGCGTTATTAATTTAAGATAAATATGGTATGCTACTGTACTAGTTAAATAGTATGGTAGTTGATTATGGCACAAAATCATTTGATTGATCCGGCGCTTTCCCCGGAAAATGGTGATGACTGGCTCACTTTGGTTGAGTTGTTAAAAATAGCATTTGAACAAAATTTGCAACATTCTATTTTACAGCTATTATTGACTCCCGATGAACGTACCGCTTTATCAACCAGGGTTCGGATTATTCAGGAATTGATGCGTGGGCAAATGAACCAGCGCGAACTGAAAAATGAGCTAGGCGTGGGTATTGCGACAATTACACGTGGTTCCAATAGCTTAAAGAATGCCCCAGCTCATGTTAAGAAATGGCTGGCAGATCAGCTACTAACTGATTGACAATAGCCACGATAAAATAACAGATTAAATAATGCAGCGGGGGCCGTCCACTCGTGCCCCCAACAACTACGTACCGTTAAGGTTAGTTATTCGACTCTTTGTAAATTTCATGATGGATAGGCACAAGAGCCAATATCAGAGCTTGGTGATAAACGCTGGTACGCGTCAGAATACCATTGGTAAAAAAGCCAATCGCACCACCTTTCTGTTTGATATTATTGACGCCAGTTACATCAGCCATTTCATGGCCAAGTTCGCGTCCTTTACGAATGCCTTCCAAAACTTTTTCGGGCAACATCAGGCTGGCGGAACGCGATTCTCCCCGAATTTGTTTATGTTCAATAACCATCCAGGCAAACGTCATGTCATCTTCAATTCCAGCTTCAACCCCAACCCAGAAATCAGCTTCTGGCCGAACCTGGCGAGCGGCCATAACTCGATGACGAGCACCTGTGCGAGTTTCAGTATTACCAATGGGCTGCTGAGGTACACTACTGTCTACATTGACATCTTCTATATGGTAAGTGCCTGGGCCAAAAACATCATCGAATGCAAGGCTAATCGCTTTTATTTTCGCAGGGTTAGTTGTTGCTGCAATAACGTGGTACATATAAATAAATTATCCTTTGAACTATTTCATGATGCAGTATAACGGAAAATAACTATGTTACAGGTCTATCTTGTTCGTCATGGCGAAACCGAATGGAATGTGGCTCGTCGTATTCAGGGGCAATCTGACAGTCCTTTGACTGAAACTGGTCGGCGCCAAGCTCACTTGGTCGCGCTGAGAGTTAAATCAGAAAACATTACCCATGTTATCACCAGTGACCTTGGTCGGACACGCCAAACAGCAGAAATCATCGCGAAAGCCTGTGGCTGCGACGTCATACTGGAACCACGCCTGCGAGAGTTACACATGGGTGTTCTAGAAAATCGCGAACTAACTTCCCTCACACCAGAAGAAGAATCTTGGCGTAAAAGTCTTGTTGATGGTACACCAAATGGGCGGGTTCCAGAAGGTGAATCAATGTATGAAGTGTCTACCCGTATGCGTGCCGCTCTGGAAAATTGTTTGAATCTGCCTGCGGGTAGCCGTCCGCTGTTGGTCAGTCATGGAATCGCACTCGTCAGTTTGATCGGTTCTATTCTGGGGCTTCCGGCTAATTCAGAACGTCGTCTGCGGCTGAGAAACTGTTCTATCTCACGGGTGGATTATCAGGATAGCCCGTGGCTGGCTCCAGGTTGGATAGTGGAAACAACGGGCGATATCACACATCTGGATATGCCCGCCTTGGATGAACTACAAGGTTAACGCTCAATTGGGATGAGATACTCAAATTCCACAATATGATTTTGGGACTCATCCTCAAGATTTTTCCACTCAAGGTTGGTAAGGTAATATCGCTCAACATCGTATCCCTTTCTGCGAGTGATATTGAGTGTAGGCAAACAGATACCATAAATTGTAAAAAGAAACTCTTGTAACTGTTCTTTATCACCAAAATAACTGAATGAAATATAATCTCCGCCAGGCAAGACGACTGGGCGACTCTCTTTGGTATCAAAGGTGGCGTATTCTGGCTCTATCGCTGTGGTATAGAACACCGTCTGTTCATCTTCATTCTCCATACTAAGGGTCGTATGGTGCAATCCATAAAGTCTCGGTGGTAATACCTCAGCATCCTGTAGATAGTTAATCCAAAAGTCATGACGCATATTCTTGCAGGATTCTGACCACTGCTCCAGCATATAACTGCAAGTGTGCTCAGTGCCGATAAGTGACTTTTCTTCCAGCGTGACAAATTTGTGCTCTGGCAGAGGTTTGTTATCGAGCAAAATAGGAGGACATATTCCTTTTGCACACCACTCTTCACTTCGACGATAGGCTGCTGGTGTTCGGTCAAACTGTTTTTTGAAAGCTCGTGTAAACGTTTGCTGAGAATCAAAGCGATATTGCAAAGCGATATCCAAGATAGGGCGGCTGGTTAAGCGTAATGCCACGGCGGCTCTGGATAATCTTCTCGCACGGATATAAGAACCTATTGCCTGGCCCGTAACCTCCTTGAACATGCGCTGCAAGTGCCATTTGGAGTAACCTGCTTTTGCTGCAACGTTATCAAGAGACAATGGACGATCCAGATTATTATCCACCCAATGCAGCAAGTCTCGAATGATGTTGGTTTGATCCATACATCTCCCTCAGTCATTAAGACGAAAAGAAAATCATATAAATGTAAAAACAACTTATGCCAAGATTATTCCATTAGGCATATTAATTATTACATTGATGCTATCAACAAACCATCAATGAATTAAACAAGTTTTTTCTTGGAATAAATTAATAGTAGAATCGGTAATATGTCAAGCATTGTCTTGGTGAATTATTTAACATGTTGAATAATAATGTGAAATATATTTCATGCTGACGTACTGGATGTCGACTTAATTCCAATAGCATAACTTCTTAAAGACCATTACTTACTCGTTTTGGTGCATATTCAGCTATAATGCCACGATTTTCCATTACAGATACATTTATGTTGGAAATGATTTAATTAAAATTTATTTCGCTACATTATATGTGAATGATAGATATTTTCACTGTATTTATTTAATTCAAGTGGACTTAAATATGGCAACAATGAAGAAAATAGCGATAGCGGCTACCTTACTCTTTTCTCCGGTAGCTCTGCATGCGGAAGAGATCGGTTCTGTTGACACAGTATTCAAATTTTTTGGCCCTGATAACAAGATAGTGATAGAAGCCTTTGATGATCCTGACGTTAAAAATGTCACCTGTTATCTGAGCAGAGCCAAAACGGGAGGACTCAAGGGAGGGTTGGGATTGGCAGAAGATACATCTGATGCAGCCATATCCTGCCAGCAAGTTGGCCCGATTGAATTAGCAGATAAGATAAAAAAATCGCCAAAGAAAGGGCAAGTTGTCTTCCAAAAACGCACTTCTTTGGTATTTAAAAAATTGCAGGTTGTACGCTTCTATGACTCCAATCGTAATTCGCTGATTTATTTAACTTATTCTGACAAGGTGATCGATGGTTCCCCTAAAAATGCAATCAGTGCTGTACCGATTATGCCGTGGAAAGAGTGAATAACTCATCCTAAGGAAAATACCAGCCAAAAGAAAGAAAAGCCCTGATGCCATAAGACATACGGGGCTTTTGATAGATACGGTATGTAGAATATATACCTATAAAAAGGCATTAATCAGTCTTCTAAATCACCACAAAAACGGTAACCTTCACCGTGGATGGTCGCAATGATCTCTGGAGTATCCGGTGTCGATTCGAAGTGTTTACGAATACGGCGGATAGTAACATCAACAGTACGATCGTGAGGTTTCAATTCGCGACCCGTCATTTTTTTCAACAATTCTGCACGGGTTTGAATTTTTCCTGGGTTCTCACAAAAATGGAGCATCGCACGGAATTCGCTACGCGGCAGCTTGTAATGATCTCCCAGCGGGCTAACCAAAGAGCGGCTATTAATATCCAGCTCCCATCCATTGAACTTATAACTTTCAACCTGGCGGCGCTCTTCACCTGGATGACTCAGGTTCATTGTCCGCGACAGCAAATTACGTGCACGAATGGTTAATTCGCGTGGGTTAAATGGCTTAGTTATATAATCATCAGCACCGATTTCGAGACCAAGAATTTTGTCCACTTCATTATCACGGCCTGTTAAGAACATCAACGCAACATTTGCCTGCTCACGTAATTCACGGGCAAGCAGTAACCCATTTTTACCTGGCAGATTGATATCCATAATGACTAAATTGATATCGTTATCTGACAGAATATTGTGCATTTCTGAACCGTCATTGGCTTCATAAACAACATACCCTTCAGCTTCAAAAATACTCTTAAGGGTATTACGTGTGACAATTTCGTCTTCAACAATCAAAATGTGCGGGGTTTGCATGGTTGCTACCTAAAATCGCTAAAAAACAGAATCTGTATGACACAAGCTGTTATTATTAAAAGAAAATATGCTGATCTTGTTCTGAGTGACAGAAAACCAGCTTATGCCCGAAATAAACGTTTTGATATGTTTTACGCTAAAAACTAACGTCGCTTTCCTAGAGGGTACATACCCGAAAAAACCCAATTTCAACGAGGCTTCTATATTAGTCTATTAACAGCAATATAACAGCTAGTAATGCATTTGCCTTCTAAAAAAACTAACTTTTGTTGATACATATCAAAATCAATTGTAGCACGTTAACATTAATTGTAATTGTTAATTTTAATCCAGATTATTTGTTATTAAATTGAATAAATTATGTTAATGGATGTTGAAATATTGTGAGTGCTTGCAGAGATTCACTCAACACTAAAATATCCAGATGATACGTTTTTATCATAAAGACAAAATAATTACAAAATATGTTTTTTGTAAAATTAAATGCTAATAAATAACCTAACTAACCAAATAATGATTTGCCATTTGGGTTATATTTTGAATAATTTCGATACGGAAAATGATGTTTTTTTCTTCTTTTGCCATAAAAAATATTTGACATTGACCACAATTTAATTTAACCAATAGGGGGTCAAGTAAATCGAAAAGACAGACAGGAAACTATGCACTACATCAGCCCGAAAAAAATGGTTCTTGCAAACACCACTATAACCATTACTACAACCACGATTACCACCGGAACCATGAGTTGCGGTGCGGGCTGACGCATACACATAAAACAACATTGAGCCCGTATCCCACAAGATACGGGCTTTTTTTTGGGACAGAAATCAGGAGAAGAACGTTAATGCGAGTATTGAAATTTGGCGGAACCTCAGTTGCGAATCACCAGTGTGTACTGAGTGTTGCAGATATCGCCGAAAATGAGTTATCCCTTGGGCAAGTTGCCTTAGTACTCTCTGCACCAGCAAAAATCACAAACCATCTGGTGGCAATGATTGAAAAAACAGTTGCAGGACAAGATATTGTTTCTAATATGAGCGATGCTACCCAAATCTTTGCTGATTTGTTGTCAGGATTGAAAGCGCAACAACCAAGGTTTGATTATGAGCGCCTGAAAGGGCTAGTCGAGCGTGAGCTTGCCAGCCTTAAACAGACTCTCCACGGTATTTCTTTATTAAAACAATGTCCAGATAGCATTAATGCATCCCTGATCTGTCGTGGCGAAAAACTGTCGATTGCCATCATGGAATCCGTGCTACAGGCTCGTGGTCATAAAGTGACTGTCATTGATCCGGTCAAAAACCTTTTGGCACATGGGCATTGTCTCGAATCCACCGTCGATATCCATGAATCCTCCAAACGCATTGCAGCACTTAACATTCCTGCTGACCATATCATCCTGATGGCGGGTTTCACTGCGGGCGATGAAAATGGCGAATTGGTTGTGCTGGGGCGCAACGGCTCCGACTATTCAGCCGCAGTACTGGCAGCATGCCTGCGTGCCGATTGTTGCGAAATCTGGACTGATGTAGACGGTGTTTATACTTGTGATCCAAGGGCGGTGAAAGATGCTCGCTTGCTGAAAAGTCTGTCATACCAAGAAGCAATGGAATTGTCTTATTTTGGTGCGAAAGTCCTTCATCCCCGAACTATCGCCCCTATTGCCCAGTTTCAAATCCCTTGCCTGATAAAAAACACCGCCAACCCCAATGTGCCTGGTACTTTTATTGGCGATGCACTCATTGATGATGGACAAAAAGATCAAGACATGCCGATCAAGGGCATCACCAATCTGGATCATATGGCGATGTTCAACGTTTCCGGCCCAGGAATGAAGGGTATGGTCGGGATGGCGGCGCGGATCTTTTCCGTCATGTCACGCAAAGGTATTTCTGTTGTATTGATCACGCAATCCTCGTCAGAATACAGTATCAGCTTCTGTGTACCACAAAAAGAATGGGTAAAAGCACACAATGCGCTGACAGAAGAGTTTTATCTGGAGCTGAAAGATGGTGTGCTTGATCCCATTGACGCTATCGACAATCTTGCCATTATCTCTGTTGTTGGTGATGGTATGCGTACTCAGCCAGGTACATCTGCCCGCTTTTTTTCCGCATTGACTCGCGCCAATATCAACATTGTTGCTATTGCACAAGGCTCTTCTGAACGTTCTATTTCTGCTGTCATTGAAAATAATGCTGCGACTACGGCGGTTCGTCTCTGTCACCAAATGCTGTTTAACACCGCTCAAGTCGTTGAGGTCTTTGTTGTTGGTGTGGGGGAGTAGGCAGTGCGTTGATCGAGCAAATACGCCGTCAGCAAACCTGGCTCAAACAGAAACATATCGATCTACGCGTCTGTGGTATTGCCAATTCCCGCGCTTTGTTGACTGATGTACAAGGCATCTGTCTGGATAACTGGCAGCAGGCACTCTCAGAAGCCACTGAGCCTTTTAGTTTGAGTCGTCTGATCCGTCTTGAAAAAGAGTACCATCTCCTGAATCCAGTCATTGTGGATTGTACTTCCAATCAGTCGATTGCGGAACAGTATACGAGCTTCCTCAGCGACGGTTTTAACGTCGTTACCCCAAATAAAAAAGCCAATACTTTATCGATGGCTTATTACCACCAAATCCGTCAGGCCGCAGAAAAATCGAAACGTAAGTTCCTGTATGACACTAACGTAGGTGCTGGATTGCCTGTTATCGAAAACTTACAAAATTTGCTTAATGCCGGTGATGAATTAGTGCAGTTCAGTGGCATCCTGTCGGGTTCTTTATCCTATATTTTCGGGATGCTGGATGAAGGTATGACGCTTTCACAAGCGACCATGCTGGCCAAAGAGCAAGGTTTTACTGAACCCGATCCACGCGATGATCTCTCTGGTATGGATGTTGCCCGAAAACTGCTGATCTTAGCACGAGAGTCTGGCTATGAACTGGAACTAAAAGATATCCATGTTGATCCTGTTTTACCCATCTCGTTCGACGCCAGTGGCGATGTTGACAGTTTCCTGCAACGTTTACCACAACTGGATCAGGAGTTTAGCCAACGTGCGGAACAAGCCGCAGAACAAGGGAAAGTATTACGTTATGTTGGCTTGATTGAACAAGGCCGTTGTACAGTGAAAATTGTCGCTGTTGATGGCAACGATCCACTTTATAAGGTCAAAAATGGCGAAAACGCTCTGGCTTTCTATACCCGTTATTATCAACCCATTCCGCTGGTACTACGAGGCTATGGCGCAGGAAATGATGTAACGGCAGCCGGCGTTTTTGCTGATATATTACGTACTCTGTCATGGAAATTGGGGGTTTAATGGTTATCAGGGTTTATGCGCCTGCCTCTATCGGGAATGTTGGCGTCGGATTTGATGTGCTCGGCGCAGCAGTTTCTCCCATTGATGGCTCATTACTTGGGGATTGTGTCTCCGTAAGTGAAGCTGAAAGCTTCAGTCTGAATAATAAAGGGCGATTTGTTAGCAAATTACCTGACGATCCCAAACAGAATATCGTCTACCAATGCTGGCAGATTTTTTGTCAGCGGTTGGGAAAAGAACTGCCCGTTGCCATGACATTAGAGAAAAATATGCCAATCGGTTCGGGATTAGGTTCCAGTGCCTGCTCTGTCGTCGCCGCTTTAGTGGCATTGAATGAATATGCTAGCCGCCCCTTTAACCAACACCAGTTATTGGACATGATGGGAGAATTAGAAGGGCGTATTTCCGGTGGTGTTCATTATGATAATGTCGCTCCCTGCTATTTGGGGGGATTGCAATTGATATTATCTCAGGAAGAGACCACCTGTCTGCCTGTTCCCACATTTGATGATTGGCTGTGGGTAATGGCTTATCCTGGCATCAAAGTATCGACAGCAGAAGCCCGTGCAATTTTGCCTAATCACTATGCCCGTAAGGATATCATTGAGCATGGACGTCACTTTGCTGGTTTTATCCATGCCTGCCATACCCAGCAATCAGAACTGGCTGCCAAATTAATGCAAGATGTTGTAGCAGAACCTTATCGTACACAACTCTTACCAGGATTTGCCAATGCACGTGATACAGTCAAAAAATTAGGGGCGCTGGCGTGTAGCATTTCCGGCTCCGGCCCGACACTTTTTGCAATTTGTAACGAAATAGCTGTAGCAGAAGAGGTTGCACACTGGCTGCAACAACATTACGTACAGAATGATGAAGGCTTTGTACACATTTGCCGTCTGGATCTCGCAGGCGCACGACAGGTAAAGTAACCATGAAATTATATAACTTAAAAGACAACCGCGAGCAGGTCAGTTTTTCACAGGCGGTAAAGCAAGGATTAGGTAAACAGCAAGGCCTCTTTTTTCCACAGGATTTGCCAGAATTCAGCCGTAATGAAATTGATGACTTATTGAAATTAGATTTTGTCAGCCGTAGCCAACGCATCCTCTCTGCTTTTATCGGCGATGAAATTTCCGCAGAGCAATTGGCAACCCGCGTAAAAAATGCTTTTGCTTTCCCTGCCCCTGTAGCGATTGTCGAAGATAACATTGCTTCATTGGAGCTTTATCACGGGCCGACACTGGCGTTCAAAGACTTTGGCGGCCGTTTCATGGCACAAATTCTTGCCCAGATTGCAGGAGACAAGCCCGTCACTATTTTAACTGCAACATCCGGTGATACTGGCGCCGCAGTCGCTCATGCTTTCTATGGATTGAATAACGTACAGGTTGTGATCCTTTATCCCGAAGGCAAGATCAGTTCATTGCAGGAAAAACTTTTTTGTACTCTGGGTGGCAATATCCATACGGTTGCTATCAAGGGAGATTTCGATGCTTGTCAGGCATTGGTCAAGCAAGCTTTTGATGACGAAGAATTGAAACAGGCTTTACATCTCAATTCTGCTAACTCAATCAATATCAGCCGTCTGCTGGCTCAAATCTGTTATTACTTTGAAGCGGTTGCGCAAATCCCAGCAGAAAAACGCGAACAATTAGTTATTTCCGTCCCAAGTGGCAATTTTGGTAATTTAACCGCGGGGCTACTGGCAAAATCGCTGGGATTGTCGGTAAAACGTTTTATCGCGGCAACCAATGTTAATGACACCGTTCCTCGTTATTTAGCGGAGGGTGAGTGGCTGCCACATCAGACCATTCCGACACTTTCCAATGCAATGGATGTCAGCCAACCTAATAACTGGCCGCGCATTGAAGAATTGTTCAAACGCAAAAGTTGGGCACTGAGTGAACTAGCAAATGGGGTTGTGGATGATGAAATCACTCAAAGCACCATGCGTGAACTGGCGGCAAAAGGCTATATTTCCGAACCACATGCGGCCGTCGCTTATCGTGTTTTGCGTGATCAATTACAAGAAGGGGAATATGGCTTATTCTTGGGTACTGCTCATCCAGCCAAATTTAAGGAAAGCGTCGAAGCAACACTCGGCCAGCCATTATCCTTGCCACAAGCGTTAGCTGAGCGCGCAGATCTGGATTTATTATCCCACTTTATGCCTGCTGATTTCTCAACGTTACGTGAATTTTTGATGGCAAGAGCACCAAAATAATCCGGTATTAATCCCTCCCCCCATTTACGGGTGGAGGGACATCGAAAATTAATTCTGCTCAGAACGCTTAAACACCAATTCATCTCCCTTAGAGAGGGGTTCATCGAAAGCATATCCTTCCAGATTGAACTCCACTAGCCGAGCTGGATCGGTCAGTTGGTTCTTAATGATAAAATGGCTCATCAAGCCACGAGCTTTTTTAGCATAGAAACTAATGACCTTATATTTGCCATTTTTTTCATCCAGAAAAACCGGTTTGATAATTCTGGCTGCCAGCTTTTTAGTATTCACCGATTTGAAATACTCATCTGATGCCAGATTGACCAGAACATCATCACCTTGTTGTTCCAGTGCAGCATTCAAGTTTTCAGTAATACAATCGCCCCAAAACTTATACAGATCTTTACCGCGGGGATTTTCCAGCTTAACTCCCATTTCCAAACGATAAGGCTGCATCAAATCGAGAGGACGCAAAACTCCATACAGGCCAGATAGAATTCTTAAATGGGTTTGGGCAAAATCAAAATCGTCAGCAGAGAACGTTTCAGCCTGCATACCGGTATAAACATCACCTTTAAATGCCAAAATCGCCTGACGGGCATTTTCTGGCGTGAAATCGGGCTGCCATTCTGCAAAACGAGCAGCATTTAGTCCCGCCAACTTATCGCTAATACTCATCAAACTGCCGATTTGCGCGGGTGTTAACGTCCGGCAAATCTCGATTAGCTGTTGAGATCCTGCCAATAATCGTGGTTGGCTAAACTTTTCTGTTGCGAGTGGACTTGCATAATCGAGTGTTTTCGCAGGTGAAATGGTAATAAGCATTATTTTTTCCTAATAATCCAGACCTTCCCCACTTTAGCAAAAAAGAATGAAGAGGGGAGAATCTCAGTGATAAGATTTTCCTACCTTACAGCCGAGCTTGGTCATGTTATTATCACAAGATGGCGAGGCAACATTGCCAACGATTTTACGTATAACGATGAGATATTAAACATGACCGATAAACTGACTTCCCTGCGTAAACTGACAACAGTAGTAGCAGATACCGGGGATATCGCGGCGATGAAACTGTATCAGCCGCAAGATGCGACTACCAATCCTTCCCTGATTTTGAATGCCGCTCAAATTCCAGAATATCGCCAACTGATTGATGACGCTATTGAGTGGGCACGTGGTGAAAGCGACTCCCGCGAACAGCAAATTATTGATGCCGGCGATAAATTGGCTGTCAATATTGGTCTGGAAATTCTGAAATTGATCCCTGGCCGCATCTCTACTGAAGTTGATGCACGTCTGTCTTATGACACCGAAGCCAGCGTAGCGAAAGCAAAACGCCTGATCAAACTGTATAACGAAGCGGGCATCAGCAATGATCGCATTCTGATCAAACTGGCTTCTACATGGCAGGGTATCCGTGCTGCTGAACAACTGGAAAAAGAAGGTATCAACTGTAACCTGACATTGCTGTTCTCCTTTGCCCAAGCGCGTGCTTGTGCAGAAGCAGGTGCCTATCTGATCTCTCCATTTGTTGGCCGTATCCTTGACTGGTACAAAGCCAATGGTGACAAGAAAGAATTCGCACCACATGAAGATCCAGGTGTAATTTCTGTTTCTGAAATTTATCAGTACTACAAAGAGCACGGCTACAACACGGTTGTGATGGGTGCAAGTTTCCGTAACTCTGGTGAAATTCTGGCGCTGGCTGGCTGTGACCGCCTGACAATCTCTCCCGCACTGCTGAAAGAGTTGTCTGAGACAGAAGGCGAGGTTGAGCGTAAACTGGGTTATGAAGGCGAAATCAAAGAGCGTCCAGCGCCAATGACTGAAGCTGAGTTCTACTGGAACCACCACCAGGATGCAATGGCAACTGAAAAACTGGCAGAAGGTATCCGTAAGTTTGCAGTAGATCAGGGCAAACTTGAGAGTATGATCGCTGAGCTGCTGTAATCTAGCAATACGCTATTTTTTCTGGCACAAAGGCGATTAATTGGTTGCCTTAAACTAACGACAAACTCCATTCAAAATTAATGGGGTTTGTTTTTTTGCCTTGCCATCAAACCAACTTCCTCCTCCTCCTCCTCCTCCTCCTCCTCCTCCTCCTCCTCCTCCTCGCCCCGTCCTCCCTAAAGATAAGTTGTTCAAAGATCATTATTAATGCATAATGATAATAGTTATTATTATCAACAAATGTAGTAATTTTATGAATAACCCACACTTTTTTATAACGCTTTTTGCAGTCAGCCCGCTTTACTCTTTCGCTACGAATGAATCAACTACCGATCATTCAAGCGATACTCTGTATGTTTATTCTTCATTAGACTTAAAGAAGAGTAATGAAGTATTACTAGATAGTCAGGAATTAAATAAACAAATAATCATTAATCCTGCTGATATATTTAAAAGTACGTCGGGAGTCCTGTCTGGTGAATCTAGATCATCAGGAGCAATAGATGTCAATATTCGAGGTTTACAAGGCCAAGGAAGAATTTCTACTAGTGTGGATGATACTATAAATCAAACAGCCTTATATCGAGGCTATCAGGGGGTATCTAACCGTACTTATATTGATCCAGACTTCATCGGTGAAGTAGATATAAAAAAAGGATTTTATGGTGGTTCTGGTATTACAGGGATAGGCGGTACTGTAAATATGAAAACAATATCTCCTGCTGATATATTAATTCCAGGTGATAACTTTGGTATACGCCTAAAAGGTAGTATTTTAAGTAACCACTCAAACTATAATAATTACACATGGAATGACGAGCCATCTCCAAAAAAAGAAAACATATTTAATGGAAAAAACAACACAGGAAGTGTGGTGGTTGCTTATGCAGATGAAAATTTCGAGTTTTTAGCTGGGGTATCAAAACGCATCAGAGGGAATTATCATTCAGGAAAAAAAGGATTTGGTACAGATAATTATACGTTGCCTGGGTATTTATGTCCGGATGAGTATTATGATGATAATGACGATATAGCTCCTTGCCCTGTAACAGCCGAAACTATCCAAGATGCTGGTTATACCATTTATCCTAAAGGTGCAGCAGTACCTAATACATCAGAGAATACACGTTCTTATTTATTAAAAACCAGCGCATGGATTAATGATGAGCACAGAGTTAGTGCTGTTTACAGTCTATATGACAGTACGTTTGGTGAAACATATGTTGCAGATACAACAACTATAGATAAAGGAACTACGGTCCCAGTATCACAAGGACCAAATGCTTATGTTCGTTTAGCAAGATATAAACTTGGTTATAATTGGAAATCAAATAACCCATTAATTGATCTGAACTTTTCTCTATGGCATTTAGATTTAAAAGACAGACCTAAAACATCCCAAAATACATTAGGTGATGAAAAGAAATCTGATACATGGGGGATTAACCTTTCTAATAACTTAGAACTTTACATGTATAATAAACCAACAAATGTACTTCTGGGAGGGAGTTATCTTACCGAAAAAACAGGGCCAGCCAAAGGTTTTTGGTCTCAGCATCCTCACCAGCGAGAAGGGACAAGACAAGAATACCGTATTTTTGTTAATGGGCAGTATGAATTAACCAATAAAATTAATTTATTATCTTCTCTTGAACATAAAGGCTATTCATTAAAAGATAAAGGTGATACCCCATCAATACCTAAAGATGAAACTGCTTATGGATATAGTTTCGGAGTTGAATATAGGCCAATAAAACAAATAATGCTGTATAGCCGTTATTCTCAAAGTCCAAGATTTCCTTCACTAGTTGAAGGGACAAATGGATTTTTTATGAAAGCTGATAATAATCTACAGCATGAAACCATGAAAAATATTGAAATAGGGTCTGCATTTGGCTTTGAAAATTTAATAGCAAATGATGAATTAAAATTGAGTGTCGGATATTTTAACTCTAATATTGATAATTATATTAGTCGTAGCTGGCAATGGGATAAATTTTCAATGCATATTGATAATATCAATAAGGCAAAATTTGAAGGAATTGAACTGGAGACAAGCTATAAGATTAAGGCTTTTACAGTAAAAGCATCAGCAAATTACTATACAAATATTGAGTTTTGTAAGAAAGAAAAAGGATGTGTTAATGAAAACCTTCCATCTGATTATGCGACAAACCATATTCCGCCTAAAAAAAGCTATTCACTAGATATAAATCAAGGGTTCCTTAACAACAAACTGTCTATTGGTGGAAGAATATCTTACTTTGATAAAAGAGCGATACCGACCGCTAAGGTTGGACGAGGTTCTGCTCCATTGTTAGCACCAGTTGACTATAAACCAGCAACAATCGTTGATTTTAGAAGTTCACTAGTTATAAATAAAAACATAATCGCAGATTTTACTGTGGATAATGTTTTTGACAGATATTATATACAACCAATTAATGTGGGTTATATTCCTTCTCCTGGTCGTACATTCAGGTTAGGTATAACAGCGACTTTTTGAGCAAAAAAGTTGATTTAATAACCCGAACTCTGCTTAAGAAAGGAAACTAAGTGCCTGAGGAACGATTAAAGTTTTTGTTAAAGAAAACAGAATGGTAGACTCCTCAGGCTATGATTAAAGCAGTACAGAATGATTTTATAACTTTGCTTCATCTGCTCTACCGCAACCCCGCAACAGCACCTTTATCTGCACGTCGTTAAAAGTCCACATACTGATTTTTGCTATCAATAATTGAAGGCCATAAAGGTTCTGAACAGACTCAGAACCTTATGAATCAAGAATAGAATCATTCACTCAAGCTACTGCCATTGGTGGCAATCACCTGCCTATACCAATAAAAGCTCTTCTTACGACGTCGTTCCAACGTACCTGTCCCCTGTTCATTTTGATCAACATAGATATAACCGTAACGTTTGGTTATTTCCCCTTTTGAAGCACTGACCAAATCAATCGGCCCCCAACTGGTATAGCCCATAATATCCACACCATCTTCAATCGCTTCTCTGACCTGGATAAGGTGCTCTTTAAGGTATTGAATACGATAGTCATCCCGAATACTGCCATCCGTTTCCAGTGTATCTTTCGCACCCAAGCCATTTTCAACAATAAACAAGGGTTTCTGATAGCGATCCCACAGTAAATTCAATATAGTGCGCAAACCAAGGGGATCTATCTGCCAACCCCATTCTGAACTAGGCAAATAAGGATTAGCCACCATATTCAGGATATTGCCCCGTTGTTTCTGGTATTCCGCTTCATCTGCGGTTGTACAACCGCTCATGTAATAACTAAATGAGATAAAATCGACGGTATTTTTCAGATCATGCCTATCTTGTTCTGTAATAGTAAGTTCAATGCCATTCTCACGAAAATAACGCAACATATAGCCAGGATAATTCCCACGGCTTTGGACATCGCCAAAAAACAACCACTTTTGATTTTGCTGAAGTGTTGCCAATACATCTTCTGGTTTACAGGTTAATGGATACATCAAACCACCAAGCAACATATTACCGATCCGGGCATCAGGAATGATTTCTCGGCACAATTTCACTACCTTAGCGCTGGCAACCAATTGATGGTGAATAGCCTGATAGATCTCTGACTGAGTGCTGTTTCTCGGCAGTCCGACACCTGTCAGCGGTTCATGCAGCGACATATTGATTTCATTAAATGTCAGCCATAACTTCACCTTACTCTGGTAGCGAGTCAATACCGTGCGCGCGTAGTGTTCAAAAAATACGATCAGTCTGCGATCCCCCCACCCGCCATATTTTTTGACTAACGTCCACGGCATTTCATAGTGAGATAATGTAATCAAAGGTTGAATGCCATATTTGGTCATTTCGTCGAACAACCTATCATAAAATGCCAATCCCGCTTCATTGGGTTGATTTTCATCCCCATGCGGAAAAATCCGGCTCCAGGCAATGGAGGTACGTAAGCATTTAAATCCCATTTCTGCAAACAAGGCGATATCTTCGGGGTAACGGTGATAGAAATCGATAGCAATATCTTTGAGATATAACGTTTCATCCGAAGGATCACGTTCAACAACAGGGCCAATAATCCCCTGCGGCAAAACATCTGAAGTGGAAAGACCTTTTCCATCCGTCAAATAAGCACCTTCAACTTGATTGGCAGCAATTGCGCCTCCCCATAAAAAATGCGTTGGAAACTGTTTCATGCAAACCCTCCTCTCATGGACATTTAAAAGGCTTGTGGGAATTCAGACTGGTTTTTATCGGTATTGTCTTCTGTAGGCGGATTGGTAACAGCAGGCAGACCAAACATCCACGTCAAAATGGTCGCAATAATAAATGCCAGCAATGTGCCAATCATTGCCCCCCATACGGTATTATCGATTCCTGATGACGGGATCATTTGTGTGAAGGTAAAAATATTACTCAGTCCCATTGAGTAGACGGCACTTTGGCAATAACCAATAACAGAGCCTCCCATCGCACCAGCAATACAGCCAAAGATAAACGGCCGCCGGTAAGGTAGGGTCACCCCATAAACGGCGGGTTCAGTGATACCAAATATACCTGCGGTAGTCGCAGAGCCTGATAGCATTTTTAATTTAGCATCGCGGGTACGTAAAAAAACGCCTAATGCCGCTCCCGTTTGCCCCATGACGGCAGGCAACAACAGCGGGGTTAAAGTATCGTACCCCAAAACAGTTAAATTATTGATTATAATGGGTACGAATCCCCAGTGCAGACCAAAGATGACACAGATTTGCCAGATTGCGCCCATAATGGCTCCTGCCAGAACCGGAGCAAATCCATATACGGTTTGATAGCCATAAGCCAATGAGTGACTTAACCATGTAGCCACTGGCCCAATAACAATAAACACGAGCGGAACAATCAACATCAGACAGACAAGGGGGGTAATAAAAGTTTTGATAGTGGCAGGCAGGTGTGCATCTAATTTTTTCTCGATTTTACAACTTATCCAAGAGGCAAAAATAATTGGGATCACAGAAGAGCTATAATTCAAAAATGAGAGAGGGATCCCCATAAAGTATTCAGTTACGCTGCCAGCAACCATCGATCCCTCGAAAACAGAGATGATCATGGGATGTACCAAGGCTCCGCCAATTCCCATTGTAATAAATGGATTACCCCCAAATTTTTTACCCGCAGTATAGCCAAGTAATAAAGGAAAAAAGTAAAACAGCGAGTCACTGGCTGCATACCAAATACGATAAGTACCGCTGTCAGATGTCAGCCAATGAAATGTAATGGCAACTGCAAGCAAGCCTTTTAAGATCCCAGAAGCTGCCATTACACCTAAGAATGGGGTAAAGATACCCGAAATAATATCGATAAAATGGTTAAATAAATTATCTCGCTTGCCAGTTGGATCTGGCCTTGAGGATGTTTCATCAGAAGATGCCAACACTTGTTGAATAACCTGATATACCTCTTTGACTTGATTACCAATCACAACCTGAAATTGTCCTCCACTTTCGACAACTGTAATGATATCAGGATGGGCTTTTAGTTTATTGATATCGGCGAGTGTACGATCTCGTAGTTTAAAACGCAGCCGAGTCGCACAATGAACGAGACTGACAATATTTTCTTTACCACCAACACCTGCAATGATTTCTTGGGTCAATATCAGGTATGTCATGCCACTTCCCTCGTTTTCCGCACTGCCTGTGCTTGCAAAATCTATTGGCTACAGATGAAAAAAACCTGACAACGTCAGTCTCTATACCGTGGAGAAAGCCGATGCCAGGTTTTTCCTATCTACGCAGTAACAATCCGTTTTTGATTTTATTTACTTTTAATGCCAGCTCAATTTTCGATCAGAAAAAATGTGATTGTGATCGCTAGATATTTATTAAGACTTTGTCTCAATTCTCATTCCGGCCTCTTTCCAACCCGAAAATCCTTTTTTAAACCGACGGGCTTGAGACGATTCAGAGCACATGATGGCTGGGCTTTAGGGGATAGTATTTACATACAGGATATATTCGAAGTGAAAAATGAAGAGAAAATTATTCCAGATATTAGGCAGTTATTGGAAGATATTGAGACATTCTTTTCACTTTTAGATGGCAAAGATATATCTGACAGGAATCGATTTAGCATTATTCAGCTTTAATTTATTTTGCAAAAAAACTGTATTCGGATTATGACCTATAGCCATAAAACAACCACTTATTAGGCTAATCCAGAAAATCAATTGAAACTATATGGTCATTAATGACTTCTGGAATAAACTCTTTCGCATGCTTATCCATTCTTGACATCAGTTCAGGGCCTGTTGTCCCTCCTGACCAATTCTCAATATCAGTGGTATTCATTAATTGCCCACCCAGTTTCAAACCGGAGACAAACTACAGGATAAAGACCTGCCCTGGCTGCATATATCGCAGCAGTATACCCAGCAGAACCAGTTCCTATAATTAATACTTTCGCATAAACAGGCATTAAATGCTCCTTTGTTTTACTAATTAAAAGCAAATTATGATATTGGGTTGGACTGTTAGGTAAGGCAGGCTCCTCAAATTTAACTCAACCTGAACTACAAATGTTGAGAAACCATATTCTTAAATTGTGATAATGAAGCGACACCAACAAGAGAATCTACAGGTTGCCCATCTTTATATACTAATGTCGTTGGTATGCTGCGAATGCCATATTTCATAGCGATATTATTGGCATCATCAATATTGATTTCCCCGAAAATAGCACTATCTTTCATATCAATCGATAATTGATTAAATGTTGGAGCTACCGCACGACACGGTCCACACCACGGTGCCCAGAATCTAACAACACAGATCCCTTTAGAACTGACTACACTACTAAAATTATCTTCGGTTAATTCAATTAATGTATTCATATTGAATCCTCAGTAAAAATTTTTAAGTTGCTAAAATACAGCTTATAAATGAAATGTGGGGGTATGCGCATGTATATTTGTTAACTTTGATATTGGAACACTCATTTTATGAATCCATGTAAAAGATAATTGCTAACTCAGAATACTCGAACACCCTTAATTCAATTATTATATTGAATATTATAGTTAGATCAATAGATCTTTTCCTATCAGAAAGATAGGTATAGTCTATCAATTAATAACAATAAGTTATTGAAATACTTAAAATAAATCACAAAAAATTTATTCATTCGATATTGGATAAACATAATGATAAAAAAATCAATCAGATAAATTCCGATTGATAACTTTAACCAGAGAAAAATCCAATGGAGGATCTGCTAATCATAAACACAATGATTTCATGTAATAACTATTAAAAAATAAAAAAATAACTCAATGATATGTTGCCTTAAAGTTATTAATTTGCCTACAGGAGATTAACAACTTGGTTATGCGTCAGGAATTATTATGCGACTGCCAATTTGAATTTGATCAGTATCCATATATTTCACATAACAATAATCGTTAATAAAATATTATTATTTGATATTACATTTAGTTATAAACATGTTATTTTTGCGTGAAAGCAAACCAGTCAATAAAACTAAACATCTTACTAAGATTAATGAGGCGTCTGAATATGCACTGTTTTTATTTTAAACTCACGAGTCAATATATTAATTTGATAGTAAATGATGTTTATTTTCACAAAAATAAACTGGTGAATTGTAAAAATATTCTTTGTTAAGAATTCCAACCTATTCCCAGCACTATTTTATTTCAAAGATAAAAAACAACCTCAGAAAAACATAAGTTAACTTATCAATCAAATACAAGGGATAATGCATGCAAAATTTTCTTCAGGCACTACAAGAGTGCGGATTAGAAACTTCTAACTCCCCTGAATTATATAAACCAGAAAATAAAAACTTAGAAGTAGAGCTATCAAATTTGAAAAAGCAGGTTAATGGAATACTTCAAAACAGATTGCCATTAATAAATATTATCATTCCTGTAACGCTACAAGAAGATACGATTGAGACAGAAGATTTTCCATTAACCGATATTCAATATGCCTATTTAATTGGGCGTAACCCCAGACTGGAACTAGGAGGATTAACCAGTTGTCTATATACTGAATTAGATATTAATTCATTAGATATCAATTTATTAAATGATGCATTAAACAAAATCATTGAATATCACCCTATGTTAAGGGCAACTTTATCGTTAGATGGACAACAGCGAATTCTGCCCACGCCATTAAATTACATCATTCCTATTCAGGATTGTAGAAAGTGGTCAGAGTCAGAAAAAGATAATATGCTGGCAAAACTTCGACAGGAAATGGAAATGCAATTATTACCGGTCGATAAAGCACCTACATTCGATATACGGGCAACAATACTTAATGATGATATTACCCGTCTGCATATTTATTTCGACCTGATGTTTGTCGATATTCATAGTGTCCGTTTGGTATTACGTGACTGGTGGCAAGTTTATCAAGGCCATAAGCTTCCTGCTCTACCTGACAATATAAATTTCCCCAATTATATCAAATTAGAACGTTATCTACAGGGACAGCCACAAGGATTACGCGATAAAACTTATTGGGAACAACAACTAGAACATTTGCCCCAACCGCCGGAATTACCATTAAAAAATGCGCCAGAGATAATATCTCCACCTGTATTCAAACGCTATAGCCGAAAAATTCCTGCTGAAACATTATTAGCGCTTAGAAAAAAAGCGGAATTACGCAAATTAACATTGGAAACGATACTTCTCGGTATGTACGCAGAAGTGCTTCGTCAATGGTCGAAACGTCAAATTTTTACACTGACTGTCACGCAATTTGGACGTCGCCCCTATTTTGATGGCATTGAAAATGTTGTCGGCAATTTCCTGCAACCCATGTTACTGGGAATTGGAGGAACAGGAGAAGAAAGCCTCAATGATCGTTTGGTACAAATCCAGACTGATTTGATGACGAACCGCTGGCACTGTTCTTACAATGGCGTTCAAGTTTTAAGAGAGCTGACCCGCCGAAATCATGGCAACCGAGCAGCAACCGCCCCCGTAGTATTTAGCAATACCCTGACGGCTAATTTGGATAATGTCGTGACAGATCCCGGTTGGACGGAAGCGAACCAAGTTTATAGCAGTAATCAAACCCCACAAGTCTGGTTAGAAAACCAGATTGTTCGTGTTGATGATCTTGTGCAAATTAACTGGAATACAGTCAATGAACTATTCCCTGATGGCATGGTGGAAACCATGTTGGATGCGTATCTGGCGCTGATAACGACTTGTGCAGAAGACGATTCAGTATGGGATGAAAACACACCACGGGTGAAATTGCCTGCCTCAGATTTAATGGAAAGAACGAAAGCCAATGCAACGGATACCGAATTTGATCTCAAACTACTGCATGAGATGATTTTGCAGGCTGCTGGCAAATTTCCCAATGCAATTGCGCTTATTCAGGGCGAAAAACAAATTACCTATGCAGAAATGGCCAACAGAGCCTATGCAGTAGCACAACAACTCCGAGCCTCTGTTCCAATTCATCCCAATGATATTGTCGCTGTTTCCCTGCCACAAAGCCCAGAATTAGTTATTGGCTTATTGGGTGTTCTTATGTCAGGTGCGGCCTACGTAGCCATTGATCCTCAGCTTCCTGCGGAACGTCGGATGAGTTTGCTCAACCGCTGTTCAGCCAAAGGAATTATCACTGACAGTACTGTTTTTGCACATGATGAATTTACACATTTACTTCGTATCAATCTGGATGAGTGTTCTATACCCAAGGCGATGGATACAGAGCAAGTGACTACGGCACGTTGGTCTTCCATATCTTCAGAGCAAGGATTAGACGATTTAGCCTATGTCATCTTTACCTCTGGTTCAACAGGAGAGCCGAAAGGGGTAATGGCTTCCCACCGTAATGCCGCCAATACCGTATTTGATATTAACCATAAATTCCAGATAACAGAAAAAGATGTTGTGTTGTCTATCGCGCCTGCCGGGTTTGATTTGTCTGTCTATGACTATTTCGGGCTATTAGGTGTAGGAGGAAAGGTGATTTTTTCCATGCCAGAAACGGCTAATGACCCCAAAGTCTGGCTAGACATGCTGATCAAACATCAAATTACGATCTGGAATAGTGTTCCTGCTCCCGTGAAAGTATTGGTAGACAGAAATGGTTCTGCACTATCCGAAACCCAATTAAGGCTAATCCTTATGAGCGGAGACTGGATACCGGTCGATCTCCCTGAACGTATTCGGGAAAGTTTGCCAAATACTGCGATCATGAGTCTCGGTGGAGCGACGGAAGGCTCTATCTGGTCGATACACTATCCAATTGAAAAAATTGATAAAAACTGGAAAAGCATTCCTTATGGCAAGCCGCTGGCAAATCAAACTTTCCATGTTTTGAATAACTGGCTTCTTCCCTGCCCCAAATGGGTAACCGGAGAACTCTATATTGGTGGAGACGGAGTGACTCAAGGTTATTTGGGTGATGCAGAAAAAACGGCACTACGCTTTATTACCCATCCCGTCACAGGTGAACGGCTGTACAGAACAGGAGATTTAGGACGATATATTGCCGATGGTTTAATAGAAATTTTAGGGCGCGAAGATAATCAGGTAAAAATCAATGGCTATCGCATTGAATTAGGTGAAATTGAAGCCTGCCTTCTGGCTCACAAAAATGCCAGCCATGTCGTCATTGATGCTCCCGTTCATGCTAAAACCGGACAACGACATATCGTTTCCTATGTTGTGCCTGAGGCGCTAGAAACATTGGATGAGCCGACCCATTTTCAGGATCAATTGAGGGAAATAGCCCGCAAAACCTTGCCCTCTTATATGGTGCCCAGTTATTACATCTTATTACCCCATATGCCATTAACCAGTAATGGAAAAATTGACCGTAAAGCGCTGCCTATTCCCTGGTCTGATTCCGAAGAACATGCAGATGCTCCGGTTGCACCCGCTAATGAGATCGAAGCGAAGATCCTGAAACTCTGGCAAGCACAACTTCAACACGATGATTTTGATGTCACTGATGGCTTTTTTGATATTGGCGGTGATTCACTCCATGCCGTTGGTTTACTGAGTGCACTGAGACAGGAATTTAATATTACCCCAGTTGGTGAACAGGACATCATCGAAGGGCTGTTCATGAATTCTAATATTCAGTCTTTCTCTCGCATCATCGAAACCATCGTCCAATCTCAAGCGGTGAATGAGCTATGACCAAAGCATATGATTATATCGTGGTAGGCGGTGGTTCAGCAGGATGCGTGGCAGCCTCTCGCTTGTCTGAAAATAGCACGAAGTCCGTACTGCTGATCGAAGCGGGCCACGCATCTGATGTACACAACCCTGTCAGTCCACTCAGAGATGCGTCAAGGCTGGTGCTGGAAGGATATAACTGGGATTACGAAGCCAATGTGCGCAATGATGATCAGTTCGCCGCTCTTATGGCTTCTCCTGCTTATGGGCAAAATAACAAACAGCAAACTCGCAAACACAAAGAGCGCAAGCCGTTCAATTATCGCGTGGGGAAAGTCCTTGGGGGTTCCTCCGCCGTCAATGGTGCTATTGCCCTGCGAGGATTTCCGAGCGATTTTGATAAGTGGACTCAAATGGGTTGCCCTAATTGGTCTTGGGAACAAGTTCTGCCGTGGTTTAAGCATTTGGAGAATGATATTGATTATATCGGTAATGATAACCACGGTTCACAGGGACCAATGTGTCTGCGCAGACCGAAAAATAGCGAGATACATCCACTTGATATGGCTTTTGCCCATGCCTGCGAACAATTTGGTGTACCTTACGTCGATGATCTCAATATCGGTGAAGATCCCGCCGTCGGCCCTGTGCCCGCTAATGTTGTTAACGGCGCAGAACGAGTCGATGTTTATCGTTCATACCTTGAACCTGTCCTGAATAGAGAAAATCTGCATGTGATGACAGATGCCCAGGTCACGGAGATCGTTTTTAACGGCACGGTCGCCTCAGGGGTAAGGATCATTCAGGCGGGAGAAGAGCAGGTTTATCAGGCCAGACAAATTGTTCTCTGCGCTGGCGCAATTGGCTCAGCAACATTATTACAGCGCTCAGGCGTGGGTGATCCAGAACACCTGAGCCGATTAGGTATCCCTGTTGTTGCGCAAGTCCCCGCCGTTGGCAAAAATCTAACTGACCATGCTTCGGTGGTGCTCTGGGCACTGCCTAAAGCTGGTGTCTGTACCACAGGACTACCGTGGCGGCAAATTGCTGCCCGCATTAGAAGTGATTATGACGAAAAAGTCGATGTGCAAATTGGCTTGCTGAACAATGTCGCCAGTGACACCGTACCGGGGTTCAGAGATCGCGTTGCTTATCCAATGCTGGTTGGCGCTTCCGTCATGTTGATGCGCCCAGAGATTCAAGGACGGGTTTTCATCAATTCCGCCACGCCCACGGTATTACCGCAAATTGATCTGCCATTGACCCGTTCCCCATCAGATATCGCACGCCTCGTCGGGGGAGTACGTAAAATTTGGCAGGTTTTACGCCACACGAAAGTGGATACCTTCCTTGATGGCATCCAATTTTGGTCTGACTCCATGATTTATAACGATGAAATCATGACCAGTGCAATCAAAAACCTGGTTAATCCAGGCTGGCATGCGTCTGGAACGCTCAGAATGGGTGCCCATGATGACCCTGATAGCGCCACGCAAGAAGATGGCCGAGTACATGGCATTACGGGGGTGACAGTTGCTGACGCTTCTCTATTCCCCACCATTCCCTCTATGCCAACGAATCTGACAACCATTATGACGGCTGAACGCATTGTCAGTTTTTTAATAGAGAGAGAAGCCACCAGCGAGCGGAGGACAAATGGTAACTAATTGCAGACGGGTGATTTATGCCTTTCCCCATGCAGGAGCAACAACAGCAATTTATCGCCCTTGGCTAACTGATCTCATGGTCACTCAGTCTGCGATCTTACAACCCGTTGCGATCCCTGGTCGTGGTTATCTGGCTAAAGAGCCTGAAATTCACGATCTTGAGGCCCTGATTGAACGACTGGCATCAGATATTTGGGCTGATTTCCAGCAGAAACAAGCACAAGGTATCACGGAATGGATCACTTTTGGTCATAGCTTTGGTGGCGTGCTAAGTATCGCTGTAGGTCAGGCGATCATGAAAAACTATGGCACTTCTCCTTTATTTGGCGTGGTATCCAGTTCTGTTCCTCCCCATCGTCAACCCAACGATGAACGGCATAAATGGACAGATGAACAATTGATTCAGAAAACCAAAGCGGATCAAGGAACGCCCGCAGCAATCTTGAACGAACCTGCGCTGATAAAACCCATTATCCGGCAACTGCGCAATGATTACCTGATACGCAGTCAATTTCCCCGGCTTGCCAATATACAGGTGAATTATCCACTGGTGCTGATTTCCGCCACTCAAGACAGTTATGTCACTTTGGCAGACATGGAAGACTGGAAAAATTACACCTCTGACGATATTTCACTCATCCATATTGAAGGGGATCACTTTGCTGTGTACCACCACTGGGATGTCATCAGACAAATATTGCTAACTCAAGCAAATAGACTGACAAAGAATCTGGAGTAAATATGCGTATTGAGATTGATAATTTTGATAATTACCGGAAATCCTGTCGTGAATTCCTTGAGCGTGAAATTGCCCCTGAGCACCAAAAGTGGGAAGAGAATGGGCTGGTTGAACGCACCTTTTGGGAGAAATTAGGCCAGTCAGGATTATTAGGTATGAGTGTCAGCCCTGAGTTTGGTGGACTGGGTAAAAACGACTATCGGTTTGCGGTCATTCTGACAGAAGAACTCATCAAAGCAGGCATCACTGTACCAGGCATCGTTGCTCACAATGATATTGTTGCCAGCTACATTTTTGCCCTCGGTAATCAGGAACAGAAAAAAAGATGGCTGCCAGAATTGTGTAGTGGAAAACGAGTTGCAGCCATTGCCATGACGGAGGCGAGTGGAGGCTCCAATACAGCAGACATCAAAACTGTGGCTAAACGGCAAGGTGATTACTATCTGGTTAATGGCGGCAAAACTTACATCACCAATGGTATCAATGCAGATCTGATCGTTGTCGCGGTGAAAACAGAAGAGGGGCAACAAGGCCAGGGGATCAGTTTACTGGCAATAGAACGGGATATGGCCGGATTCACCAGAGGAGAGCCATTAAAGAAAATTGGCTGGAATGGCAGCGACACGGCTGAACTCTTTTTCCATGACTGTAAGGTTCCTGTCACTAATCTGATTGGCCGTGAAAACCTCGGTAACTATTACTTTATGTCAGCAATGCCTCGTGAACGCCTCAGCATCTCAACCGTGGCGGTTGCCAGTGCAGAACATATATTGCAGGGCACACTGGAATATGTGAAAGAAAGAACAGCCTTCAATCAACCGATCGGCTCCTTCCAATACAACCGTTTTATTCTTGCGCAATTAGATACCGAAGTAAAAATTGCCCGAATCTACCTGGATAACGCTATCGATCTCTTTAATCAGGGGCTTTTCAGTTTAGTAGATGCCGCCCGCATCAAGTGGTGGACGACCGAACTGCAAATGAAAGTGGCAGATCGTTGCCTGCAATTGCACGGCGGCTTGGGTTACATGCGCGATTCCATTGCTGGCAAGAATTGGCTGAATAGCCGCGCCCAAACTATTTACGGTGGAACCAGTGAAGTGCTGCAAGAAATCATCAGCAAATCGATTGGACTTTAAAGCATAGTACACGCGGGTGGAGAGGATATATTGGTTATGAATAAGATGAACAGTAAGTCGTGTCTCATTCAATCCGTCAACGTCAGTCAATGGAACTCTATCATTCTTAATTGGGCAAATGCCGAAAACTGGGATATGAATGTGGATGATGCAGCCTGTTTCTTTAAGGTAGATCCAGAGGCTTTTTTTATTGCTTATCGTGGTGCTCAACCCATCGCATCAATGTCGATAGTGAATTATTCAGATTTTTATTCGTTCGGTGGCAATTTCATCATAAAACCCGAATTCCGCAATCATGTTTGCGCCGGAAAAATATGGAAACGGGGGATGGACTATGCAAAACACCGCACAATTGGCTGTGATGGTAACTGGGATAGAACGCAGCTCTACGAAAAAAGAGGATTTGCCATCCATTACCGTAATGTCCGGCTTTCTGGACTTATCAAGCAAAAAATCACTCCACCAGCGGGCGCTATTCTGATTACGCCAGCCAATATTGATGAAGTCATTAAATATGATGCTGAATGCACTGGTGTTTATCGAGAGGCATTACTTGCTAATTGGTTCTGGGGAAAAGAACGTTATGGATTTTGTACTTATTCCAGAACAGGGATTTCCGGTGTCATTGGTATAAGGCGATCTCAAAATGGCTACCGAATAGGCCCTTTTCTCGCTGATAACGCTGAAGTTGTTGAAACATTAGCTCTTACCGCATTCGCTCAGATCCCTGATGGTTTACCTGTATCGGCCGATGTTCCAGAAACTGATAACAACGAATTTCTCCAATTGGCTAACGAATATGGGCTAAGGGGGCTATTTAACACATACAGAATGTACAAAGGCAATCTCATACCAAAGGGGCGGCTGGATAAGGTCAAGGCCATTGCGTCTTTGGAGTTAGGGTAATGGGTATCAACAAATAGCCGTTACCTGAGTCGCAACATCATCAATAAATATATTCATATGAGAGGTTATGTTATGGCAAATGAAACACCGACCTTATTTGAATGGATGGGAGGCCGTGAGGTGCTCATGAAACTCATGGACACCTTTTACGCCAAGGTTGAAAAAGATGAACTACTTGCTCCGCTGTTTAAAAATATGAAATCCGATCACCCTGGTCACGTCGCCATGTGGTTGGAAGAAGTACTCGGTGGAGAAAATCGCTATACCAAAGATCGTGGTGGCTTCAAAGTTATGATAAGCCGTCACAGAGGCAGAAGCATCCAACCTGAACAAAGAAAGAGATGGGTAGAGTTGTTGATGGAATCTGCTGATGAAATCGGCTTACCTTCTGATCCTGAATTTCGCGCAGCATTCGCCGGTTACATCGAATGGGGTTCACGCAGGGCTGAGGCCAATTCTCAACCCAATGCCGCCCCTTCACGTCGAGAAACCGTACCTAAATGGGGATGGGGAGAAGCTCCTCCAGGAACTCCCTGATTTTTACAAAAACTTATAGGTAAAGTTTTAGAGAGGTGAGCTTATGCTGTTGGCCGTCAGTGACTTGCATGTATCTCATGCAGCAAATAGAGCAATAGTCGAATCATTCAGGCCATCGACACCTGACGATTGGCTGCTACTGGCTGGCGACATTGCAGAGCAGGAGTCAGATTTTATATGGGTCATCAGTATGCTTTCCCAACGATTTGCTCAGGTCGTCTGGACGCCAGGAAATCATGAACTCTGGTGTACACCAAAAGATCAATTAAAGTTGCCTGGCGTACTGCGTTATGAACATCTGGTCAATATCTGCCGGCAGCATAACGTACTCACCCCCGAAGATGAGTTTCGGCATTACCACATGGGGAATGGTACAACGGTTACCATTGCCCCTGTTTTTACCTTATACGATTATTCATTTAGAAATACCTGCGACTATACAGCGGAACAGGCCATAGAGCGCGCTCGTCGTTGTGGTGTCATCAGCTCTGACGAGTTCTTCCTGAAAACTTATCCCCACAGAACTATTACCGATTGGTGTCGGGAACGTATCCAATATACCGAAAAACGCTTAAACACCATTCCAGATGGCGAAGATATCGTACTGATAAGCCACTTTCCTATCATCCGTAAGCCGCTCGAATCCTTACGCAACAGCGAATTTTCCATTTGGTGTGGCAGTGAAAAAACACACCAATGGGCATCAAAAACAGGGGTGCGGATGGTGGTATATGGACACTTACACATTCCTAATCTCGAATATATTCAGGATGTTGCTCATTTGGAAGTCTCTTTGGGATATCCGCGGGAATGGCAAGAGCGTGGCAGAAGCTCTTACTTAGTACAACTAGACGGGTTGCTGGAGAACGCTAACGCGTATAGCTAACCATCTATTTTTATAATAAAAGGCTAATTTACCGATGAAAAATGATGAAATAATTCCACAGATAAAACCTCGGATCTTAATTGGGGCAACCGGTTCAGTAGATATCACCCTCCTCCCCAAATATCTTTCAGCAATTAAGGCGGCGTTCAACTGTACATTAACAGTATTGATGACAAACAATGCCACCACCTTTTTACCCGCCTCAACCGTAGCTCTCTATGCCGATCGGATCATTAGCGGAGAGATGCCACACGATTGGCCAACAGACAAACCTTCACGCATTGTCGCGGATCATGACATTATGGCCATTTTACCTGCAACGGCTAACACGCTTGCAACTGCTGCTTGTGGTGGTGCAACCAATCGATTAACAACTGTGGTTCTGGCCTCCACATTTCCTGTGCTGTTTTTTCCAGTCATGGGACACGTGATGTGGGAAAAAAAAGCAACACGTCGCAATATCACCCAATTACGTGATGATGGCTACCACGTTATTGAACCCGTATGGCACGAAAATTTTGATGTTTCACTACAACGAATGGTTGGGCATCCTTCATTACCGGATATTGAAACCGTTATTTCGCTACTGAAACAACATCTGCCAAAATAAATTCTGAGATTAATACAGTTGTGGAAGAGTACTCCGCCCCTTAATTGACAAAAAGCTATCCAACATGTGGACTGGATGGGTACTCTTCAAATTCTCCCCTGATATAGAGACATAAATTCCTCTTCTGTTTGCCTCTAAACTACATATCACTACAATAGGCTCTCTTTAAAAATTGCAGAATAAATATCTTTTAATATAGCATCCGTTTTATTTTCATCTATTTTTGTATCTGGCAAAGACATTGAAAATAATCACCTTAAATCCCATTTTATAACTATAAATCGGTAACTTATGTCACAACATCACAATCGCCCATTAAATAAACAAGATTATAAAACGCTGTCCTTAGCGGCTTTAGGTGGCGCTCTGGAATTTTACGACTTTATTATTTTTGTCTTTTTTGCTGTTGCGCTTGGGGAACTCTTTTTCCCTGCGGATATACCTGAATGGCTCAGACAACTACAAACATTTGGTATTTTTGCTGCGGGTTATCTGGTTCGACCTTTAGGTGGGATAGTCATGGCTCATTTTGGCGATCTCATTGGGCGAAAGAAAATGTTTTCACTCAGCATATTGATGATGGCCGTACCAACACTGGCCATCGGTATGTTGCCCACCTATGATGCTATAGGTATTGCTGCCCCTATCCTGCTGTTACTGATGCGGGTTATGCAGGGAGCGGCGATTGGTGGAGAAGTGCCCGGAGCCTGGGTTTTTGTAGCAGAGCATGTTCCCCATAAACGCATTGGACTTGCCTGTGGTGTTTTAACGGCAGGGTTGAGCTTGGGGATTTTATTTGGTTCTCTCGTCGCAACTATTATTACTGCAATTTATTCCAGGCAAGAAGTCTTGGATTGGGCATGGCGCCTGCCATTTTTCTTAGGAGGCATTTTCGGTTTATGCGCCATGTACTTACGCCGTTGGCTGCATGAAACCCCTGTCTTCAAGGAAATGCAGGAACGCAAAGCATTGTCAGAAGAGTTACCACTAAAAACTATCGTCTTTAATCACAAACGCGCCATCTCTATTTCCATGCTGCTGACATGGCTGCTTTCCGCAGGAATTGTCGTTGTTATCTTGATGACACCAACCTATATGCAGACAGTCTTTAATCTGGAACAATCACTAACGTTAAAAGCAAACAGTCTGGCGATCATCTCATTGGCGATTGGCTGTGTTTCTGTAGGATATTTATGCGATAAATGGGGTGCAGGTATCGTGCTGATTATCGGTTGCATTCTATTAGCTGCCACAACCTGGTTTTTCTACCACAATATCAGCCATGAACCGCTTAAACTATTTAGAGCTTATTCCCTCGCAGGCCTGGCTGTGGGTGTGATTGGCGCAACTCCTTTTGTCATGGTAAAAAGCTATCCGCCAGAAGTCAGGTTCAGTGGCATTTCATTTTCATATAATTTGGCTTATGCCATTTTTGGTGGACTGACGCCGATATTCGTCACTTTGCTACTGACCTACACCTCACTGGCACCGGCCTACTACATGATGACCTTATCGGTTGTTGGCCTTTTCTTAGGGTTTTACTTGCGGAAAAAATCGATATGAAAAAGCAGATGGGAATGACGGTAACAGTATATACGGTCACGCATTCAATCCGTTGATGGTGGTATATAACTCCCTTTTTTTCGGAGAAATTAAATGGCGATGATTGAAGTAAAATGTCGATTTTGTCAACAAACAGAATTCGTCAAAAAGCACGGTAAAGGCGATGCGGGACAACGTATCGAGCGTGAAAATCTTACACTTCGCAACAGAATTAAACGATTGAACCGTAAAACACTCGGCTATTCAAAATCCCCTGAGATGCATGACAAAGTTATCGGGACTTTTATTGACAGAAAATAACGGAAAGAAGTTGAAATGGCACTACTAATTACCAAACGCTGCATTAATTGTGATATGTGTGAACCCGAATGCCCTAATCAGGCCATCACAATGGGTGCAGAGATCTACGAAATTGAGCCTGAACGCTGTACCGAGTGTATCGGGCATTACGAAAAGCCAACTTGCCAAACTGTTTGCCCGATTACGAACACTATTATCCTTGACCCTAACCATCAGGAAACCGAAGAGCAGTTATGGGATAAGTTTGTGCTCTTACATCATGCTGATAAGATCTGAATTTAATTTTCCAATATCACCGTCGCACAGGCATAACGTCGTTCATCTGCCAGTGTGACATGTATAGATTTTACTTTCAGTTTGTCAGCCAGCACTTCTGCCTCGCCATGAAGTTTTAAAGTGGGTTTTCCCAGAGGATCATTAATCACTTCAAATTGGTTAAAAGCCAGTCCGTTACGGATGCCGGTTCCAAATGCTTTAGCTGCCGCTTCCTTGACAGCAAACCGTTTTGCAAGGAAGCGGATAGGCTGGTTATGTTTTTGATATTGCTGCCATTCCCCATCACTCAGAATACGCCTTGCCAGACGCTCACCTGAACGCCCGACAATTTCTTCAATGCGAGATATTTCAACAATATCTGTGCCTAATCCAAGAATGGCCATTAACGGCGTGCTTCCCGCAATAAAGTTTTCATATCCGCAACAGCCGCAGGTAAGCCACTAAATACAGCACGGCCAATAATGGCATGCCCTATATTCAATTCATAAATTTCAGGTAAGGCTGCAATACGCTGCACATTGTGGTAGGTCAAGCCGTGGCCTGCATTGACTTTAAGCCCTTTAGCGGCTGCATAGGTTGCGGCTTCTTTGATACGCTGAAATTCTTTTTCCTGCTGTATCTCACCCTCTGCATCTGCATACGCACCAGTGTGAATCTCAATAAATGGTGCCCCAACTTCGACAGCAGCATCAATTTGTTGGTGATCTGCATCAATGAATAAAGACACCAAAATCCCTGCTTCTGATAAAGTCTTAACCGCCGCAGCAATATGCTCTTTTTGCCCAAACACATCCAATCCACCTTCGGTTGTGACCTCCTGACGCTTTTCAGGTACTAAGCAACAGAAAACAGGTTTGATTTGGCAAGCAATCCCCACCATTTCATCTGTTACCGCCATTTCAAGGTTCATACGAGTTTGGATAGTTTCTTTTAATAATTGAACATCTCTGTCAGTAATATGGCGGCGATCTTCACGCAGGTGAACCGTTATACCATCTGCACCCGCTTGCTCTGCAACAAATGCAGCCTGAACGGGATCGGGATATTGTGTCCCACGGGCATTACGTAAGGTTGCAATGTGATCAATGTTGATACCTAACAATACCTCAGCCATTTTTAGCTCCTGCAATAACATAATATTCAATAAAGTCTACACTCTTCATCACGAAAAAGTGGCTTACTTTAGTTTTCATTTTTCTTGTTGGGATTATCAGTTTTTTTACGTATAAATTGGCGAAACAGCTCACGACTTTTTAACGGCTTTCCCCCCAGATAAGGTTTCAAAGCAATGCGGGTAAAACGCTTCGCCGCTTTCAAGGTCGCCTGATCGGGAAATTCGCCACTTGCCAACGCCTTGAGTTCATAACCTGTAAAACTGTAATGATCCATAACTAAACTGGCGATAAACCCTTTTTCTGCACGATAACGGTAACTCATGGTATCTGATACAGATTCACCACTTCCTGCACAGTGAAGATAATCTACACCGTATCCTATATTGGTTAGTAGCGCTAATTCAAAACGACGTAATGCACATTCTGGTGTGTATTCACTTGCTGCAAGAGCTTGTAAACACTGGAGGTAAGCAAAAAAAAGCGCGGGATATGCCGTTCCTTGCTCAAGAACTCTGGACAAGAGCTCATTCACATACAAACCGCTGTAAAGCACACTTCCCGTTAAGGGGAGAGCCAGTGAGATAGGCTCTGCATCTCTTAATGTCTTGATTTCACCCCGTCCGCTCCAACGAATAAGCAGCGGGGTGAAAGGTTGCAAGCAACCTTTTAGACTGGAGCGACGGCTGCGTGCCCCTTTTGCTAAGACACGTACCCGCCCTTCATTTTCAGTAAAAAAATCCAGCAATAAACTGGTTTCACTATAAGGGCGCCCATGAAGCACAAAGGCTCTCTGCCAGCCGTCCACAAATCAGCCTTATAAGTCGTCAACGTAACCGAGGCTACGCAGCGCCCGTTCATCATCAGCCCAACCGGATTTCACTTTTACCCACAATTCCAGGTGGATTTTCATATCGAACAGCTTTTCCATATCTTGACGAGCTTCTATGCCAATTTTCTTGATTTTGCTGCCTTTATTACCAATTACCATTTTCTTCTGGCCATCACGTTCTACCAGAATTAAACCGTGGATTGTATAACCTCCACGTTCATTAGTAACAAATTGTTCAATCTCCACTGTCACAGAATAGGGGAGTTCATCACCTAAAAAACGCATCAGTTTTTCACGGATGATTTCTGACGCCATAAAACGCTGTGAACGATCTGTAATGTAATCTTCCGGGAAGTGATGTTCTGCCTGTGGTATATGATCACGCACTATTTTAGCAATAGTATCAACATTCATGCTTTTTTCGGCGCTAATCGGCACAACATCGATAAAATTCATCTGTTGGCTAAGAAAACCGATATGTGGCAGAAGAATGGTTTTATCCGTCACATTGTCCACTTTATTAATAGCCAGTAATACAGGACAACGCAAATGACGTAATTTATTCACTACCATTTCATCATCAGGTGTCCAGTGCGTACCTTCCACAACAAAAATAACCAGTTCGACATCACCAATAGAACTGCTCGCTGCACGGTTCATTAAACGGTTGATCGCACGTTTTTCTTCAATATGAAGACCTGGTGTATCAACATAGATGGTTTGGTAAGCCCCTTCCGTATGGATACCCATGATGCGATGCCGCGTCGTTTGAGGTTTACGGGAAGTAATAGATACTTTTTGACCTAATAACTGATTCAATAATGTTGACTTACCAACATTGGGCCGACCGACTATTGCAACGAATCCGCAATAGTTTTTTTCTTCGCTCATTCAAGCTCCAGTTGTTTTAATGCTTGTTCCGCAGCCGCCTGCTCTGCCTTGCGGCGACTGGAACCGACTCCTCTGACAGGTTGTTCAAATCCACTGACCTGACAGTGAATTGTAAATTCCTGATCGTGTGCTTCCCCACGAACTTGAACAACCAGATATGCAGGCAACGGCAAATGACGCCCTTGCAAATATTCTTGTAAACGTGTTTTAGGATCTTTTTGCTTATCGCCTGGGCTAATTTCATTCAAACGGGTTTCATACCAATTCAGGATAATCTTTTCGACTGTCTGAATATCGCTATCAAGAAAAATAGCGCCGATTAAGGCTTCAATGCTATCCGCTAAAATGGATTCGCGACGATGTCCTCCACTCTTTAACTCACCAGGCCCTAAACGCAGGCATTCGCCTAACTCAAATTCTCTGGCCAGTTCTGCCAAAGTATTACCACGCACCAATGTTGCTCGCATGCGGCTCATGTCCCCTTCATCAACACGGGGAAAACGATGGTAAAGGGCATTAGCAATGACAAAACTCAGGATTGAGTCACCAAGAAATTCCAAACGTTCATTATGCTTACTGCTGGCACTGCGGTGAGTCAACGCTTGAAGCAACAAATCGTGCTGTTTAAAGCTATATCCTAGCTTATATTGTAACCGGTTCGCTATTATGGGGTTCATGTGCTACCAATTCAGTTAGAATTCATCAAATAAAAGCACACGCAACAGACCTGTGAGGCAATACAATTTGTAATAATACAATCAGCAAGTTACCTTGTTGTATGCCTTACAAAACTGTTGCGTTTGCACTAGCTCCCAAAGCATTCACCACCTTCAGGAGCCAGTCATCTCGTTTGAAAGAATATTCTACACTGAGAGATAAATTAATGCTGCGCTAATATATAAATATTAGTGAATTCCACCAATTCGGCTGAAACGCACGCCAGTAGGCCATTCACCTTCCTGCTTTTCAAAGCTTATCCAAATGGCAGTTGCGCGGCCTACCAGATTTTTCTCCGGTACAAATCCCCATGAACGACTATCATCACTGTTGTCACGGTTATCACCCATAGCAAAATATTGCCCCTTAGGAACGACCCAAGTACCCGCAGGCAAACCTTCTTGAGAGAAACCTGGGAAGCGTCGTATTACAGGGATAGTCAAAATATGGTGTGACACATCACCTAAAATTTCGACTCTTTCGTCCTGACGAAGAGTGTACGGCCCTATTGGTTCATCAACAGGAACTTGATAAACACCACTTATACGAAAGCCTTCTGGTGTCACATCTTCTTTTATTGTCCATTCACTTGGGAACACATTCCGGTAAGTAACAGGTAAATCCCCCTTACATTCCGTATTCCAGCCACAGCCAGGGTAAACCTGAAGCTCTTTATTGACGTAATCGTAAACAATTTTATCCCCAGGCAAGCCAATAATTCGTTTTACAAAATCTATGCTTGGGTTCTTCGGATATTTGAAAACAGCAACATCCCCACGCTTAGGCTCACCAGTCTTAATTAAGGTTGTTTGCGTAATCGGATCTTTTAAACCATAAGCAAATTTTTCAACCAGAATGAAATCCCCGATCAGCAATGTCGGCATCATTGAACCAGAAGGGATCTGGAAAGGTTCATAAACAAAAGAGCGCAGCACCAACACAATGGCTAACACTGGAAAGACAGAGGCAATTGTCTCAAACCATGAAGGCTTGTTAAGTTCTTTAGCCAAAGTTTCCTGAGCTTCTGCACCTGTCGCCTGTTCCTGAATGTGGGCAAGTTTTTTCTTACGTGCGGGTGCAAACTTAAATCGCTCTATGCACCAAAGAATACCGGTAATTAACGTTGCTAACGTTAATACCAAGGCAAAAGTGTTAGCCATTTAAACTCCTTACGACCTTGTGTTAATTATCTTTGCCAACATGCAAAATCGCTAAGAAGGCTTCCTGCGGCAGTTCAACATTTCCGACCTGCTTCATGCGTTTTTTACCTTCTTTCTGTTTCTGCAATAGCTTTTTCTTACGGCTGACATCACCACCATAACATTTCGCCAAGACGTTTTTACGTAATTGCTTAACGGTAGAACGCGCAATAATGTGAGTACCAATGGCAGCCTGAATGGCAATATCAAATTGCTGACGTGGGATCAGCTCTTTCATTTTTTCCACCAGCTCACGCCCGCGGTATTGCGAGTTGTCACGGTGAGTAATCAACGCCAGAGCATCAACACGCTCAGCGTTAATCAAGACATCCACACGAACCATGTCTGAATCCTGGAAGCGGATAAAATTATAATCCAGTGAAGCGTAACCACGAGATGTTGATTTCAAGCGATCAAAGAAATCCAGAACAACTTCAGCCATTGGAATTTCATAAGTCAGCGCAACTTGGTTACCGTGATAAACCATATTTGTTTGTACACCACGTTTTTCTACACAAAGTGTAATAACGTTACCAAGGTACTCTTTCGGTAACAACATGTGACACTCTGCAATCGGCTCGCGCAGTTCATTAATGTTGTTTAATGGCGGCAACTTGGATGGGCTATCAACATAGATAATATCACCACTGGTTGTCTCAACTTCATAAACAACTGTTGGAGCCGTTGTGATCAAATCAAGATCATATTCACGTTCCAAACGTTCCTGAATGATTTCCATATGCAGCAAGCCGAGGAAGCCACAACGGAAACCGAAGCCCAACGCAGTTGAACTTTCTGGCTCATAGAACAATGAAGCGTCGTTTAAGCTCAGTTTACCCAACGCATCACGGAATGCTTCATAGTCATCAGAACTTACTGGGAACAGGCCGGCATAAACTTGCGGTTTAACCTTCTTAAAACCAGGCAATGCTTTTTCCGCAGGCTGACGGGCTGTTGTCAGTGTATCCCCAACTGGCGCCCCCAGAATATCTTTGATGGCACAGACCAACCAACCTACTTCGCCACAATTCAACACATCACGATCAATGCGTTTCGGAGTGAAGATACCCAGACGGTCAGCATTGTATACCTGTCCGGTACTCATTACCTTAATTTTGTCACCCTTACGCAATGTACCATTTTTAATGCGGACAAGTGAAACAACACCAAGGTAATTATCAAACCATGAGTCAATAATCAGAGCCTGCAATGGAGCATCAGGAGCGCCTTCTGGTGGCGGTATCTCTTTCACCAGACGTTCAATGACATCCTGTACACCCACTCCCGTTTTTGCAGAACAACGAACCGCATTTGTTGCATCAATACCCACAATATCTTCGATTTCTTCAGCAACACGTTCTGGTTCAGCCGCAGGGAGGTCAATTTTATTCAGAACTGGAACGACTTCCAGATCCATTTCAATGGCGGTATAGCAGTTAGCCAATGTTTGGGCTTCAACCCCCTGGCCTGCATCAACAACCAGCAAGGCACCTTCACAAGCAGCCAGTGAACGGGAAACTTCGTAAGAGAAGTCAACATGCCCTGGCGTATCGATAAAGTTTAATTGGTAGACTTGTCCGTCATTTGCCTTGTAATCAAGGGTTACACTTTGTGCTTTGATTGTGATCCCACGTTCGCGCTCAAGATCCATTGAATCCAGTACTTGTGCTGCCATTTCGCGATCAGACAGACCACCGCAGATTTGAATAATCCGGTCAGATAGCGTGGACTTACCATGGTCAATGTGGGCGATAATGGAGAAATTTCTTATTTGCTTCATTATTAAATCTTTTTTGCCTTAATATTTCTGAATCATTCGCCTATGGACACATTGATGGACATAAAGCGACAGTTTATTGGTTCGGCCACTGGCCTGAGGAGCTGTATTCTACATGCCAAGCCCGTGAAAACCAAACCCGTGAAAATTTAGCCATGCCTGCCGTTTTCAGTATGACTCAATCGTTTTCAGTAATGATAAATTAAAGTTGAAACTCGTATGGTAAAACAGATTATTCTTGCTGTAGAACCTTAATCGAATCAGGAGGTAAACCAATTTGTAACACAACAGGTTGGTATGCTTGCAAATTATCCCAATACGCAGCAATTTTGCGAGCAATGAAGAAACCAGCAATTCCACCACCCATTCCTCCTAAACAGATCCATAATTGGTCAATCGTCCAAAATTGGAAAAGTGCTGCCCCCAAAAATAATCCCAGCAATGGCGTCAAATAAACTAGCATAGCTGAACGTAGCAGGCTGCTTTCAGGAATACCTACTTCAACCTTTTGTCCCGACTGGAGTGGTTGAGAAATTTCCAGTTCCAACTGGTGGATGCTTTCAGGCCCTATCTTTTCCAGTAAATAAGAACCACAAGCTGTTTTGGCCTGACAGCTACCGCAGCCTGAAGATGAGCCATAACGTAATAGTGCCCGACCTTTGTGCCAACGGACAACCGTTGCCCATTCTTTAACCATCAGTTTTCTCCCGTAAACGTCACGCTGGCTGCAATTCGTTCGGCTGTTGCGAAAGGAAGCTCACCAATGACTGTTATACTGTTTTTGCCTCTGGCCAAAGTATAAACCGTTCTTCTGCCTTGTCGAAATGGTTGTTCATCAGCAACTTTTTTATCTGAATTCACGACATTTACAGAAAAACTAAATAATCCATCACTATACATGATGGATTCTAACCATTCTGTCTCTGATAGCTTCCGGCTGTTACGTGAAATTTCTTTAAAACCGTCAGGCATTTTTCTAGCCAGCCAATTAAATTTCAACTTATTATCAGCAGAAGGAATGAGTAACATAGGAGGTAATTTCAGATCAGTAATGACATTCAGTTCCGTTTTAATATAGTCATTCACAGTTAATGACACGACACGGAATTGCTCAATGACTGTTTTATTATCTTTATCCAATAAGTCTATTAACAGAGGAAGATGATTTTTCTCATCAATCAGAAGGTTATAGTTATAGCGGGATTTATCTTTCGATATGATGCGAATAAAATTCACAGGGTGATCGCCAATGTTCGTGCTGCCTGCATCAATAAAACGATAAAATTTTTGCAAGTGGGTAAAATCGGCAAAGATGATCGGTGGAAGATAATCGACAATATGAGAGCCACGGATACTAAATGAGTCTAATCCAGGTTCGTAATAGCTTATTTGGTCACCGCGCTGAATAATTTCTCTGCGTGAGCCATCCATTTGTATGATTTGGGCAATAGCCTGTCCATTAATAATGGCATGACGGTAACGCAGGGGAACGAGAAATTGCTGCTCTAAAATGATGAAGCCAAGCTCATAATTCAGCGTTTTAACTGCCTTACTCATATCCTGTAACAAAGCCTCAGCGTGACTTTGTTGCGCTGAGGCCTTTAAAGGATTTATCAGGCTACTCGCCAATAAAAAAACGACAACCCAAGTACGTTTCATCACTGCTGTTGTGACTGTTGTGGCGTTCGCCCTTCATGAATCTGATTGGCCTGAGTAACACCATAATTTTTTCCAGAGTGAATGCGCCGAGCGAGTTCGTATTGTTGCAACATCGCATCAATTCGTTTATTGCTTTCCCGCACTTGCATACTCAGATCACCGCCGAAAGTTTCTTCTTCGGCTGGAGTTGCTAAGCCAACCGTTGAGGCTGTACCCATCACCGGCAATGTGTTAAAGGCTGGCGCCTCAAATTGGTTATCTGTTTCAACACTGCTATCGCTATTATACTGCTGGACACCGATAATCACACTCAGCGATACACAAGCTGCAACACCAATTTGTGCAATTTGACTCTTCCATGTGCGCATTTTATGCCAGAATGGCATACTAGCCCATGTTTCAGGTTTTGGCTGAGACTCCAGAACAGCCGCTGGATTAATATGAATGGGTTCTTTTTCAAGCGCCAACGCAACTTGATTCGCAATATCTAAATGCAATACATCACCCACATCACCACGCAGCACATCACGTACAAGGTGATAGCGTTCCCACTGTTTCTGCATGACCGCATCTTCAGAGATCAAATGAACTACTTCACTATCAAGAGCTTCTCCATCCATTAATGCGGAAAGTTTTTCTCTTTGCATGCCAAAGTACCCTTCAATATTGTTTTGTCCCACTGTTTCCACTATTTATTGTTGGATTAGTGGTTGAACTTTATTATCAATTGCTTCCCTTGCCCGAAAAATTCGTGAACGCACAGTGCCTACAGGACATTCCATGATGTCGGCTATCTCTTCATAGCTCAATCCATCCAACTCCCTCAATGTAATCGCTATTCGTAAATCTTCTGGAAGTGATTCAATAGTGCGGAAAACCACTTCCTTTAATTCTTCAGACAACATTAAATTCTCAGGGTTCGAAATTTCTTTTAATGAACTTGACGTATCATAATTTTCTGCATCATTGGCATCCAGATCATTGGATGGCGGACGACGTCCCTGAGCAACTAAATAATTTTTCGCAGTATTAACGGCAATACGGTACAGCCATGTATAAAATGCACTATCACCTCGGAAAGAAGACAGTGCCCGATAAGTCTTAATGAAAACCTCCTGAGCAACATCAGGAACGTCGCCTTGAGGTACGTAACGAGCAATCAGGCTCGCTACTTTGTGCTGGTATCTGATCACCAGCAAATTAAATGCTTTTTGATCGCCTTTCTGAATGCGTTCAATCAGCATTTGATCCGTTAACTGCTCGCTCATCCGAGGTTCACTCTCCTGAGGTAAAACTCCACATTTATACTTAAATTAAACCAATATGATGTTCTGATTTCCCGAACAAGCATGACTTTGAGTATTAGTTCACTGTGAAGTTCAACTTTAGTTGTAATTTTAATTACAACCACCTGTTCTTTTCGTATTGCACTTTTCTAAATCATAGCCGCTATTTTACAGGGTACGTTATTTTAATCTGAGAAAAAGAAAACCTTTGTTTTATTATACCGAAAGTTTTAATTCACCATCTCAATAGTGCTAACATCATCAATAATAAAGATAAAAATCTGTTACTAATTGACGAAAGTCATCTGTATATGCGCCATCTGAAGAACGAATCGTTAGTTCACTCACTTGGACGTCCTGTTCTTGCTGTGACAATCCCAATAATAGCCGATGCAACGGCTTATCTTGCCTGTCTCGAATATTGACTCGAAAATGGGTAAACCATCCTAAACCTGATGCCATTTTTTCAAATTGTTCACCAATTTTATAAGGCAATACCAGACAAAATAATCCTGTCGGCGTAATCAATGCCTGTACACACGCCAACAATCCCTGATGTGTCAATGATTCCGTATAGCGAGCCTGATTGCGAGCTTCATTTCGACATGAAATAGCAGGTTCAAAGTAAGGTGGATTACTAACAATTAAATCGTATTGGGAACTAATTTTTCGTGACTTATTTTGTTGTACGAAATCATGAATATCCTGCTGATGTACCGAAATACGGGAAGACCAAGGTGATTGCTGTGCATTATCCACTGCCTGCATTGCAGCAAGAACATCCAGTTCCACCGCATCAATCATGGTATTGTCTTGTGTACGCTGGGCTAGCATCAATGCAATCAAACCACTGCCACATCCAATATCCAGACATCTTGTCCTGTTATATACTGGCGCCCAGGCACCCAACAACACACCATCCGTCCCGACTTTCATCGCACATTTATCATGCCCAACAAAAAACTGTTTAAATGTAAAACCACCGCGGCGAAAAGCGGGTTTCTTTCTTAATGCCATGACTATATCTACTGAAATTAGAATGGGTCATAGCATAAATCTTATGGCCGGCGGATAAAAGCAACCGACTCATTGGACGCTTTTATAGGATGAACAATGTGCTTAACCTGTTTATAATCGGCGGCCCAAATAGAGGTATATGATGACTGCGACAAACTTTTCCGAATTCGAACTTGATGACTCCCTGCTTGAAGCACTGAACGACAAAGGCTATGAACGCCCGACTGCCATTCAGGCAGCAGCCATTCCTGCGGCTATGGACGGACGTGATGTATTAGGCTCAGCACCGACCGGTACAGGTAAAACCGCCGCTTACTTATTGCCGGTATTACAACATTTATTGGATTTTCCCCGCAAAAAATCAGGGCCTCCGCGTATCCTGATTTTGACGCCAACCCGTGAACTGGCAATGCAAGTTGCAGAACAGGCAAAAGAACTGGCGGCCCATACACATTTGGACATCGCTACAATCACTGGTGGTGTTGCCTATATGAATCACGCGGAAGTATTCAGTGAGAATCAGGATATTGTTGTCGCAACGACCGGGCGTCTGCTGCAATACATCAAAGAAGAAAATTTCGACTGCCGCGCAGTGGAAACGCTAATCCTTGATGAAGCTGATCGTATGTTGGATATGGGATTCGCCAATGATGTCGAAACGATAGCTGGTGAAACCCGCTGGCGCAAACAAACGTTGTTATTCTCCGCAACTTTGGAAGGGGAATCCATCCGTGATTTTGCCGAGCGCCTGTTAACTGATCCTGTTGAGATCGATGCCGAACCTTCCCGCCGTGAGCGCAAGAAAATTCAGCAATTTTACTATCGGGCTGATTCGCTAGAGCATAAAACAGCCATTCTGTGCCACCTTCTCCAGCAACCTGAAGTGACTAAGTCCATTGTTTTCGTGCGCAAACGAGAGCGTGTCCGCGAACTTGTCGATTGGCTGAACCAGGCAGGCATTCAAGCGGGTTTCCTTGAAGGTGAAATGGTGCAAGCCAAGCGTACAGATGCTGTAAAACGCTTGAATGATGGTAAAGTCAAAGTTCTGGTCGCAACCGACGTTGCTTCCCGTGGATTAGATATCGAGGATGTCAGCCACGTCTTTAACTTCGATTTGCCTCGCACCGCAGATGTTTACTTGCATCGAATTGGTCGTACTGCCCGCGCAGGTCGTAAAGGAACAGCCATTGCTCTGGTTGAAGCACACGATCATCTCCTTTTGGGTAAAATCAGCCGTTACCTCAACGAACCTATGAAAATACGGGTGGTTGATGAGCTTCGCCCACAAACCAAAGCGCCAAGCGATAAAAAGGGCTATAAACCATCCAAAAAAGTGTTAGTAAAACGCAAAGAGAAGAAGAAAACCGACGAAGCGAAGAAAAACCGTGTGAAAGTTCGTCATCGCGACAAAAAAAATATCGGTAAACGTCGTGCTGCTTCTGGCAATCCTAGACCAGAATTAACTGAATCCAGCAACGATTAATTAATAACTGATTGTAGAACATGGGCGAAACCATACAATGACTTCGTCCATGTTCCGGTAGACTGAGCGCTAAATATTACACAGTATAATGCTGCTCACTTTGCTGCGATGTGGTATCTATATCTGTAACATCAGTTGACGCTAACAGTGTATTAGCATTATTTAACCAAGGCTTTTGTTCCGCCATCAATTCGAGAACAGCCTCCAAAAAATGTGCCTTAAAAGTATGGAAGCCATATCGATTAGGCAGCATGACATCCCATATGCTCTCCAATTCATATTCATAATTAAGCTCTATTTCGTGCCCCATCGGTTGACGAATTGGTAATGTTTTTTGTAAGTTTCCCAGCCAATCATGTTGGACGGTATAATGGCGAATCAAGCCGCTGTCAGCCAATTCACGAGCGACTTCGGGTGAGACTCCCATATGTTTCAATGTAGAGTCAGAAACACTAACAGAATTGTAAATAACTGCTGGTTTTCCTGTTGCCAATGCAGCCACGGTTGCTAATCCACCCCCCAATGAATGCCCTGTGAAAATGACATTTTCACCAAATATTTCTAACGCCTTATGTGCCAATTCTACGGCTTGACTATATTGTTTTTCATTGTAACCAAGCCCTTGGCGAATACTTACCACGAAATCCTTTAATTCATTCGATCCAGTGAAAGAGACAATATATAACCCCTTATTATGGTATACGCCGGCCTGGAATCCTGTTGAATAATCATTCAGTGTGTCTGGTTCAATGCCTAATTTTGATAAATCCTCATCAGATAGGCGCACATAATCGCCAATCCCTAAACTACTTTGTCGATAAACATCACGGGTAACCAGCGTCAAGGTATAATCGACCAATTTAGATTGTTTCCCTGCAATATCATTGGCTTTCAATTCAGGGGCTGCCATCGCACTGGCATTTAAATTATTAGCCAATGATTGATTAACCAATGATTGATAGAGCGCATTAGCCTGTTTGGTATTTTCTGAAAGAGAAATGCCTGGGGAAGAAATGTGATCAACTTTGTCAGGTGGTGACTGAGCTGAAGAATTCGACTGAGGTTGTAGAGCATTTTTTTGTAAGGAATAAAATCCTAAATTACTTAAAAAACTAGTATCAACTGATAAAGTCATAAAATTCTCCTACAGATTATTTAAATTTGGTGTGGTTTAAACGCCCAAACTCTCTATCGGCAGAATTTTTAACAAGATTAAAACAAATTTAATTTTTATTTAACAAAATAAATTCACATAATAAAAACATGGGAATAAAAAAAGGGAGTATCAACTCTCCCTTTAGATTTTTTGCCTGAGACAAGAATTACAAGCTTTCTGTAAAAGTACGAGCAATAACATCACGTTGCTGTTCTGGAGTCAGAGAATTAAAACGCACAGCATAACCAGATACCCGAATTGTAAGCTGGGGATATTTTTCGGGGTGTTTTACCGCATCTTCCAGCGTTTCGCGGCGCAGAACATTAACATTCAAATGTTGTCCGCCTTCTACACGCACAGTCGGCTTGACTTCCAACGGGATCTCACGATATTCAAATTGCCCCAATTCCTCTTTGGCAACAATCTGTCCTTCACCGTAATCTGCTTTGGCACATATGCAACGCGCTTCATTTTTTTCATCATCCAACAGCCAAAAAGAATTCATCAATGTAGCGTTGTCAGATTGGGTAATTTGAATCCCAGTAATCATTTATACCTCCAACATCATCATCTTGGTTATTTAATCAACCATCATTCCTAATTTCTTGTATACCAGCACAAATGAGAAGATTCTTTGATTGCAATCAACTAATTTCATAAGGTTACTGATGGTAAATTCATAACGTTATGTTTTTAATTATCTTTTATAGCAAAGTTGGATGAAATTATTTTCATGTTTTTTCAAAAAAATTTATAAAAATAGCTTTTTATTCTGGGAATTAAGTGTGTATTGGGATCTGAGGGTTTCCCTATCCCAAGGGAATCGGTAAGCTTAAGCCATTTGATAATCATCTAGAAAGGGATTGGCTATGTCCGCACCTCTCACATGGCACGATGTCATCGGCAATGAAAAGAAACAGCCTTATTTTGTTGATACATTGGCTTATGTTGCCAATGAACGTCAGGCTGGAAAAACTATTTATCCACCTCAAACAGATGTTTTCAACGCATTCCGCTATACCGAATTGGCTGATGTAAAAGTGGTGATTTTAGGGCAAGATCCTTACCACGGCCCGAATCAGGCCCACGGTTTGGCTTTCTCGGTACAGCCGGGTATTCCTGCGCCACCTTCTCTCGTTAATATGTACAAAGAACTGGAATCAGACATTGCTGGATTTACTCGCCCAAATCACGGTTGTTTGATAAGTTGGGCAAAACAGGGGGTATTATTGCTCAATACCGTACTCACCGTTGAGCGCGGCAACGCACATTCCCATGCTCATTTAGGGTGGGAAACGTTCACTGACAAAGTTATTGCAGCAATCAATGAACATTGCAACGGCGTCATTTTCTTACTTTGGGGATCTCATGCACAGAAAAAAGGCCATTTCATTGATGCCCAACGCCATCATGTATTAAAAGCTCCCCATCCTTCTCCTTTATCTGCTCATCGTGGTTTCTTAGGCTGTAAACATTTCTCACAGACCAACCACTTATTGGAAACGCAAGGATTATCTCCAATAGATTGGGAGCCTCAATTGCCCCAATAACCGATCTTAACCTACAAAAATGCCGCCTTTCCTGTGGCGGCATTGCATCACGAGATACCGTAATCTTATTTAGAAACAGCAACCATTGCAGGACGCAATAAACGACCATTCAGGGTATAGCCTTTCTGCATCACCAACATAACCTGATTAGGTTCATGCTGATCGGATTCCATCATGGTCATCGCCTGATGCACTTCTGGATTAAAAGGGACATTAGTGTCACTGACCACTTCAACACCAAACTTACCCACTGAATCGATAAAAGATTTCAGCGTCAGTTCAATACCTTCAACCATTGGCAGTAGCGCTTCATTGGTACGATCAGCCACATCTAATGCACGCTCTAAATTGTCAATAACTGGCAGAAGTTCATTGACAAATTTTTCCAATGCAAATTTATGTGCTTTTTCTACATCCTGCTCAGTACGGCGGCGAATATTTTCTATTTCAGCACGCGCACGCAACAAAGCATCACGTTCGTTAGCCTGAGCTTGTTTCAGTTGTTCTTCCAACTCAGCAACACGCGGATCAACAACATTTTCAGTCTCTGGCGCATCTGCCTGTTCCGCATTTATTTGTTGCTCTAATACATTTTCTGTATTTTCTGCGACTTGCTCATCAGGTACTTTTTGGTCTTTACTACTCATGAATATCTCCGCGTATTTTGTATTATCTTCGCCATTTGAGCTTTATTATGGGGATCAAAACGCGGGATTCAAGGGAACAATCATTATTGTGAGGGCAAAACCATATGCTGAAGGAAATAACAGCAATGAATAATGAATTCAAATGCATCGGTATTGTCGGTCGTCCACGTCACCCTGAAGCACTGGCCACCCATGAAGTGCTGTACCACTGGCTGGTATCTAAAGGTTATTGCGTCATTGTGGATAGACAGGTCGCGAAAGATATTAATTTAAATGGTGCTCAGACCGGAGGATTGACAGAAATTGGTAAAATTGCCGATCTTGTGATTGTTGTCGGTGGTGATGGCAATATGCTCGGTGCAACCAGAGTGTTATCACGTTATGACATCAAAGTCATTGGGATCAATCGAGGCAATTTGGGCTTTTTAACCGATTTAGATCCCGATAATGCTTTGCAGCAACTCTCCGAAGTTTTAGGTGGCAAATATCGAGACGAAAAACGTTTTCTGCTTGAAGCACAAGTGACAAAAGCAGGGCATAAATCCCGCCGTAGTACTGCATTAAATGAAGTCGTACTACATCCAGGTAAAGTTGCCCATATGATTGAGTTCGAAGTATATATTGATGAACGTTTTGCTTTTTCTCAACGTTCAGATGGCTTAATCATAGCAACACCCACTGGCTCTACGGCCTATTCACTGTCTGCCGGAGGACCTATATTAACGCCAAACTTAGATGCTATCGTGCTAGTGCCGATGTTTCCACATACGCTCTCGGCACGCCCTCTCGTTATCAGCAGTGAAAGCAGCATTCGCCTGAAATTTGCCCAAAACAGCAATGACTACGAAGTCAGTTGTGACAGCCAAATTGCCCTGCCAATCCAAGATGGTGAAGAAGTGATCATCAAACGCAGTGACTATAATCTGCATCTAATTCATCCAAAAGATTACAACTACTTCAATACACTGAGTACAAAACTGGGCTGGTCGAAAAAAATGTTCTAAAAACATACTTTCCTATTTTACTGTATAAAAAACCAGTTTATACTGTATGGAAGCACAGACATGTTTTTATACAGTAACGTGTTTATATACAGTAAAAAGAAGGAGGGACACGATGCTAACTCAATTGACCATCAGTAACTTTGCTATCGTTCGCGAACTTGAAATTGATTTCCGTTCAGGAATGACGGCAATCACAGGTGAAACCGGAGCGGGTAAATCCATCGCGATTGATGCACTAGGTTTATGTCTTGGCAATCGAGGCGAAGCTAACATGGTTCGTCAAGGCGCTCAACGTACCGATCTTTGTGCCCGTTTTTCACTGGCTGATGCCCCTTCTGCCCGCCAATGGCTGATAGATCACCAGCTTGATGGAAGTTTTGATGATGGCAATGAGTGCCTGCTGCGTCGTACTATTACCGCTGATGGGCGCTCTCGCGGTTTTATCAATGGTACGGCTGTACCACTTTCTCAATTACGTGAATTGGGTTCTCATCTGATCCAAATCCACGGGCAACATGCCCACCAACTGTTGTTAGAAAATCGTCACCAAAGGCGCTTACTGGATATTTATACGGGCGATTTCGAACTTCAACACGAAATGAAACAAACTTACCAACAATGGCGTCAAAGCTGTCAGGCTCTCTCCCAATTCCAACAACAAGCTCTTGAGCGGAGCTCACGCCAGCAGTTGCTGGAATATCATCTAAAAGAACTAAACGAACTATCACCACAATCAGGTGATTATCAAGAACAGGATAGTGAATACAAACGGCTGGCAAACTGCGGGCAATTTTTATCTGTTAGCCAAAATATCCTCCAAATTTTAAGTGACAATGATGAACAGAACATTGTTAGCCTTCTCAGCTATGCTCGTAGTGAACTGACAGAACTTGCCAGCATGGATCACAAACTCAGTGGTCTGCTTAATATGTTGGAAGAAGCGGCGATCCAAATCAATGAAGTGAGTGACGAATTACGTCATTACAGCGATCAACTGGAACTGGATCCTAATCGTTTATTCGAACTGGAACAGAAAATTTCCCAACAAATCAGCATGGCTCGTAAACACCATGTTGCACCAGAAGAATTACCTGCATTACATCAACAATTATTGGAAGAACAACATCAATTATCTTTGCAGGAAAATGATTGTGCCCACCTTAGTGAACTTGTCAGCTTGCATTACCAGCAAGCCCTGACTGTGGCAGAAAAATTGCACCATGTTCGCCAAAAATATGCCGCAGAATTAGGCCAACTGATAACGAACAGTATGCACCAACTTTCTATGCCTCATGGTCGCTTTAGCATTGATGTTACTTTTGAAGCAGAGCACTTAAACATTGATGGAGCCAGCAAAGTTGAATTCAATGTCACAACCAACCCCGGGCAGCCTCACCAACCATTAGCAAAAGTAGCATCAGGTGGTGAACTTTCCCGTATTGCACTGGCAATTCAGGTTATTACGGCGAAAAAAATGGAAACTCCGGCGCTGATTTTCGATGAAGTCGATGTAGGTATCAGTGGCTCAACAGCGGCAATTGTCGGGCGTTTGCTACGTGAATTGGGAGAATCGACCCAAGTTATGTGCGTCACCCATTTACCTCAAGTTGCCGGATGCGGACATCAACATTTTTATGTCAGCAAACAAACAGATGGAGAAGAAACTGAAACCCAAATGCAACTATTAGATAAAAAAGCACGACTTCAAGAACTGGCACGGCTTCTGGCGGGAAGTGAGGTTACAAAAAATACTTTGGCCAATGCAAAAGAGCTGTTAGCGGCATAAATTGAGACAACTTTCTTGTATAATTGCAGTCATAGGTAAATGCATAGAGGTTTTCAATCTCTTTAATGTTTATTATTATCGAAGGCCTAACGCCTAAAGGAATGTAATTACTATGCGCTGTAAATTGTTGACTGCCGCTACTGTATCTCTTGTTATGCTGACTGCGGGTTGCTCTATGTTTGAGCGAATTGTTTATCGCCCTGATATTAATCAAGGAAACTACCTTACGCCGGCTGCGGTATCAAAAATCCATAAGGGAATGACTCAGCAGCAAGTTTCTTACACTTTGGGAACACCAATGCTGACCGATCCGTTTGGGAGTCAAACCTGGTATTACGTATTCCGCCAACAACCAGGCCATGGGAAAGCAACTCAGGAAACCCTGACACTTACCTTTGATAACCAAGGTGTGCTAACTGATATCAAGGATGAAAAATCACTACCAGAGAATCAGTGAAGTGTGTATTTTATTTATTCGCCAGCGGATAGTCTGGCGAATAAATAGACATTATCACGCATTGTTTTTCGCGCGCTCTGCTCGTTTACGGCGCATTTCTTTTGGATCAGCAACCAGAGGGCGATAAATCTCTACACGATCCCCCTCTTCCAAGGTATCAGTCAATTTGGCAGGACGGCTATAAATACCAACTTTATTTTTAGCCAAATCGATATCATTACGTAATGTCAAAAGACCAGACGTTACAATCGCCTGTTCGACGGTTGCTCCTTGCGGTACTTTCACATTACGAAGATATTGCCGTTCAGGCAGAGCATAAACGACTTCGATATTAATCTCAGACACTGTAGACCTCACGTGCACGTTGAGTAAAAGCCTGAACCATATTACCAGCCAGCTCTTTAAATACCTTGCCAAAGGCCAATTCAATCAACTTATTAGTAAATTCAAAATCGAGATGCAACTCAACCTTGCAAGCATCTTCACTTAACGGAATAAAATGCCACCCTCCCATTAACTTACGGAAAGGCCCATCAACAAGCTGCATACTGATACGTTGATTATCAAATAACGTATTGCGCGTTACGAACGTCTTACTGATCCCTGCTTTAGAGACCTCAACGGAAGCCGTCATTTCATTATTGCTACTGCTTATTACACGGCTACCCACACATCCTGGTAAAAAATCTGGATAAGATGTCACATCGTTGACCAATTTATACATTTGTTCCACGCTGTAAGGCACTAGCGCAGAGCGACTAATCTGTGGCATATCATTTCCTGTAAAACATAACAGCGCTGAATAGTATCACTTAAACATGGTTAAATAAAAACCCGATGACATTTAGTACAATAAATGCGCACTTATCGCTAAATATCATACAGAAGAGATTTCTTTCACTAACGCATACAGTATAATACAACGCATTATGACAAAGAAAAAAGCACACAAACCCGGTTCGGCAACAATTGCCATGAATAAGCGAGCCCGCCACGAATACTTCATTGAGGAAGAATTTGAAGCAGGCTTATCCCTACAAGGTTGGGAAGTTAAATCACTGCGCGCTGGCAAGGCTAACATCAGTGAGAGTTATGTTTTGCTCAAAGATGGTGATGCTTATCTTTTTGGTGCCACGATTACGCCCTTAAACGTTGCTTCTTCCCACATAGTTTGTGATCCGACACGATCACGCAAGCTACTACTTAACAAACGCGAGCTTGATTCATTGTATGGCCGAATCAATCGGGAAGGTTACACCATCGTCGCACTTTCCATGTATTGGAAAAATGCCTGGTGCAAAATCAAAATTGGCGTTGCAAAAGGCAAAAAAGCGCACGATAAACGTTCAGACATCAAAGAACGTGAGTGGAAATTAGACAAAGCGAGAATTATGAAGAATTCTGGGCGTTAATCACTGGCATTATCACTCAATATTCTGATATACTTGTTTTTATACACTTGGGGCTGATTCTGGATTCGACGGGATTCGCGAAACCCAAGGTGCATGCCGAGGGGCGGTTGGCCTCGTAAAAAGCCGCAAAACAATAGTCGCAAACGACGAAAACTACGCACTGGCAGCTTAATAACCTGCGCAGAGCCCTCTCTCCCTAGCCTTCGCTCTTAGGACGGGGATCAAGAGAGGTCAAACCCAAAAGAGATCGCGTGGATGCCCTGCCTGGGGTTGAAGCGTTAAATCCAATCAGGCTAGTTTGTTAGTGGCGTGTCTGTCCGCAGCTGGCAAGCGAATGTAAAGACCAGACTAAGCATGTAGTACCAAGGATGTAGGAATTTCGGACGCGGGTTCAACTCCCGCCAGCTCCACCAAATTTGGTGGGACAGTGTAGGGACAACAACTTGAAAAACAGTAAGTTAGAAAAGTTGATTGGTCACTGTCATGACAGTAAAAGGACTTCAAAGTGCACGTGAAATGCACGTGGAGTTAAATTTAAGACACCTCAGACTCCCCTTCTGAGGTGTTTTTTATTCGCAGCGAATATATTTCTATTTGTAAAAAAGTGTAACAAAAATACACGCCACTTTTGCCTGTTTTGGGTTTGGTTTCCCCTCGGATTGTTCTCTCTAGATTTCGTATTGAAGAATGGTCATCATTATTTTATTCAAGAAATTTACTGCAAAAATTCCCCGCTGAACTAGTTCATTTCTGTACGTATAAACAGTATTTTTAAATATTCAAATTTTTTGATGATATTTGGCAGGTGAGTGTTTTTTACTAAAGAAATTGAGGTTGGCTCCAAGGTGGGGGTGGGAAACAAAGCTACTATCACTATAGGACAGAAATCCGCCCTTTAACATAAATGGGCTTTTAAATCCCACACCTCCGTTTGAAGCGGAAGGAAAGCGGGGTTGTCGACCAGTAAAAGTAATAAAATCAATACGTTTAATCCTTTTGCCCAGCACGCAAATCAACTATTGGGATTTCCGTAATGGTTGAGCCAAAGTGAGGATGAATGGAAGAATCAATGAGTTAAAAGAGGAGAATTATCCTATTTAGATAATTGATTGATTTAACTAATGTTATCCAACGGAGAGAATTAAGTGATATCAGGCGGGGTGGGAGTTATAGCGTACTAATCTGTTTATCTATGATATAAGTAATGCATGTAAACTATATCTATGCGGTGTTATATAGCCAGCATAAAATATGAATATTTATGTGTCCGTTGTTATGTTTCTCTGTTACTGATAGGGGTTTTTATGAATGATAGTGATAAAGATGATGAAATAACATTTAAAGAGCTCATTGAGAGCTTTCTATCAAGTAAACACAACATGACAAATTCAGAAACATTACTTTCTGTACAAAAAAATAAAGAGTTACAACGTCCGGCTAAACCTGAAGCACTTTACTCTCTAGAGAAAACTGAACAATATTTTTTAATAAATTATATTACTAAAAATGCAAAGCTTGCCGATGGTAGATATATATTTATTATTTCTGCTGATGATCCATACACCATATACTGTGCAAAAAGTGCCCGAGATGCTAATTATCATTGGCATGATGCAGTTGACGGGCACACCTCCATAAGCTACAGAAAGCTTGTTCGTTTTGCAGGAATCTTATCGTTTCATCGAGGCGAACTATTAATGTGGTCAAATGCTAGTGGGCACTACAAACCCCCAGAAGAATTACGATACTTGATGTTACCATATGTTAGGCGCTTGCTACCTGATTCTAAATTTAGTAAAACTAAATTTCATAGATAACAATTAACCAATTAATTATCTTAACCCGCAATTTTCTGCGGGTTAATTATTCCCTTATTCCATCTATTCAGCCTGATCACTATCAGTGACAACCTCTACCTCCCCCACCTCACATTCCACACCGAATCTACTGGCATAAGGGGCATAGTGCCCCTATATTATTTTGACTCAGATAATCTTTGTTGCTGATTCCAGATAGAATTCTCTGGCATCTGGACACGGACAGATATAGACCGACCGATGGGGATATCAATCGGGTCACCGTCAACGTAACCCTCTCGTGTATTTCTGGCGAATGTGGGGGCGCTGGTGTGCTCTCGATGGTAGGTCATTAATTTGATGGCGCCATCGGGCAGAACTTTGTAATCCACCCAAATCAACGGCAATTTATTTTTGCACAGCGGTATCTCAACCCCACCATCAACACCGCCCCATGCCGCATCAGCATTAAACCCCAGCACGTTTTTGATGAGATTATAGTGGTATAAAGATCTCGGACACCTCAAAAGCCTGCTAATGTTATTAACATGACAATGAGGTATGACAATGAAATTGAAACCGATCAAACGCCACTATTCCGTTGAATTTAAGCTGGAAGCGGTTCAGCAGGTTGTTCTCCATCATCAACGGGTTATTGATATCGCCCGTTCACTGGCCGTTGATGCCAGTACCTTGAGAAAATGGATCCGCCAGTATAAGGCCGAAATACAGGGGGTAACGCCTGCCGGTAAAGCCTTAACGCCCGAACAACGCCAGATACAGGCGTTGGAAAAACAGGTCAGGCGTCTGGAAATGGAAAAAGAAATTTTAAAGCAGGCGGCCGTGTTGATGAGCGAGATACGCAGTGGTGCTATTCGTTGATCACACGGCTGAGTGCCCAATGGCCGGTCACGGAACTCTGTCTGGCACTTAAGGTGTCACGCAGCGCCTATTACGATTGGCGAGAACGTCCGGTCGATACAGAGCGTCTGCGGCTGCGCATCCGGACCCGTGAATTGTAATTGTATAACCAAAGTCGGGGGGCCATCGGCAGCCGCTCCCTGAGCCACTTGCTGATCAATGAAGGCACCCCGGTTGGGCGCTGGCTGGCTCGCCGGCTCATGCAAGAATGCGGCCTGCAAAGTCGTCAGCCGGGGGCCCACCGTTATCGTCCACCGGGGAAAGAGCACGTGGCGTCGCCGGATTTTTTGCAGCAGCATTTTGCCCCGGCTAGCCCAAATACCCGGTGGTGCGGGGACATCACGTACATTCGTACGCAGGAAGGTTGGCGTTACCTCGCGGTGGTGATGGATTTATTTTCCCGCCGCGTGGTGGGCATGGCCATCTCTTCCTCACCGGATGCAGAGTTGGTCTGTCGGGCACTGAGTCATGCGCTGGAAACGCGCCATATAGAAGGGCATCCAAGGCAGTCAATACAGTAGCAAAAAGTTCCGCCGCTTACTTTGGCGAAACCAGATTATCCAAAGCATGAGCCGCCGGGGCTGCTGCTATGATAATTCGCCGATGGAACGGGTATTCCGGAGTCTGAAAAGCGAATGGGTCCCTCCGGAAGGCTATCTGGATATCCATGATGCAATACGGGATATCACGCAATATTTTGGCGGATATTATAATTACATTCGCCCCCATAGTTTTAATGGAGGCATTTCTCCCGTTGAATACGAAAAGCAATGGGAACAGGCTAAAATGGTGTCCGGAAGTTCTTGACCGCTACAGATTGGTAATGGCGGCAAAATGGCGACAGGTTTTTTTAATATTCCTTAATCTTAACGCGATGCTCGACTTTAACACCCTATAACCTTGGCTTGTTGGAGCCAGTCGCGTTGATTTTTTCCTTGTTTAAAATTGGCAAAAATACCCAACGTGTGAGAAAGCAGTTTTCTGGCTATTCGATTACTCAAGTGCCACAAGTCCCGTGCCCAGCACTTTTCGATAGCAAATTGCCCGGCGAGTTGGCCAATGACGGTTTCAATTAAACGTCGCCTGGCATTAATGCGCTTTCTCGTCTCTCTGGGGACAGGGTCATCCATATTGGCACGCACCGGGGTTATCATTTCAATGCCTTCTTTTTTCATTTCTTGTTTAAATTCAGTACCTAAATACCCTTTATCACCCAGCAAATAGCCTTTTATCGGGCCGATTACATCCCAGGTTGCTTCACGCTCACTGACATTGGCGGGTGTCAGCGTAAACCCCGTTACCACGCCGGTTTCATCTATCATAAGATGCCCTTTAAAGCCGTAGTAAGTTTCGTTTTTGGCGGCGCAGTACCCATAATCGGCTTGTCCTTTAAAGTTGGCACTGCCTTTTGCTCTTTTGAATCCACAGACGGACAGCGGAAATCCGTCGATAATATGTACCGGCTTGTCGAACGCGCCCAATAATCTCGCCAGCTTTTCTTGCAGTTTTTGTTTGACAACCCAAAGATTAGAGGCTTGTTTGGCAAAGTTAGCGCGTGAACCTAACCCCGGAAACCATGCGCGCCAGTGGGTACAAAAATACGTCCAAATGCCTTTATCTGTTGAAAATCCTAAGAATTCACCAATCACTTCCATCGCGATGACTTCCGCATCACTCAACTTAGGTGGGATCCCCCGGCTCCTCAATCGTGTGCCTTGCTGTAACGCTGTTAAATTATCGTCTACCCAACAAAACACCCAAATGATAAAATCTTGCTGTGACATAGCCCTTGTTCCTTTATTTCTCTCAGTTTGGCGACTTAAAGTTATAAAGGAGTGGCTATGTCATTTCAACTCACCTCGAAAGTCGAGCATCGCGTTAATCTTATTTTTATTTTGAGCGAATCTCGCTGGACAATTTGCTATCGAGAAGTGCTGGGCACGGGATTTGTGGCATTTGAGTAATCTAATTGCCAGAAAACTGCTTTCTCAGACATTGGGTATTTTTGCCAATTTTAAACAAGGTAAAAGTCAACGCGACTGGCTTCAACAAGCCAACGTTATAGGATGTCAAAGTCGAGCATCGCGTTACATTTCAATAAATTGACGATTTCATCTAGTGGCATACGATTACATCCTTCACGGTGCACCTCATGATCACCCTGATTATCAGTTTTAGTATGAACGTAATATTTCATGCGTTTTCTCCTAAGCCACGCCATGCGCAGCCTTGGAATATTCATCTAAATATCCCGCCAGTCTAGGATTTTGAACTACCTGAAAATCATCGGTAGTTGAATGAAACCATCAAACCCATCTTTCGTGGGGATGCTCTCTTTTTCGCTGATGATTAGATTAACCACCTGATTTATATAGTATTATTGGATGTTCTCGCTCGATGGCTCATTCCGAATACACTACAGTGGTTATTGATGAAGCCCAAACCAACGGAAATTTCGTTCCGCTCCCTCTAACTCTTCTTGTGGTTTTATTATCCAGTAACGACCCGTAGTAACAAATTCCATCACATCAACATGGTGCATTGGAGCCTTAACAGGTAACCCCGTAAAATGAGATAACGCCCTAGCAAAGCCTGTTCTTCCGGTATAGCACGCAACTAACCGAATACTTCGGATGCAATAGCTTAAAATTAGTGGTTTGATACTTTCTGCGAGGTCGCTTGGTGATAAAGGTTGTGCATGAGGTAATTTCTCTCGGCAAGGAAACCCTGCAATTTCAGTACCAGATAAAGGACGTTCTACAGAGTGTCCTTGAAAAGAAGCTCTATTGGGGTCTCCATGTCCAAAAATATTAAGCCTGGGGCCTGACTGGTTTTTCGGTATATCCAAAAAATAATGATATTGTTCATCATGACTGACCACAAGCTTCACGCTACCTGTTACCGCTTCCTGTAAGGATAATTTATAAATATCGTTAAAATAATGTCGATACCATCCCATAACACTCTCCTTTCTGACGGTATATATTTTGTAATACTGATATCCGCACCTTCTGGAAAATCCACTCGGTGGCAATCAGGTTTTCGGCTGCTCCCCACTTATCACCTTTGGGTGAGCTAACAGCGGCATCAGGATTAACCCTGCCAGATGATTTAGATTTTCTCGGACGATCATCTAATAATTTATTATTAGATATATATTCTTGTTCATGACGTGCGGGATTATGTGCGCCTACTTGTTCCATTGGACACCTCTTTATGTTTTTGCTGATATATTCAGCATGGCTCACTGAAGCCGTTTAGGAGAGGTGTCCATTTTATTAATTCTGGATAAGAAATTGACGAGAAGCCTGTTCCAAGAGCAAAGTTTTGGTGCACACCGAAAACAACTCCGAGGGGGAACAGGCTATGGACAAGTTAGTTGAAATTTTCTGCGATGTCGACGACTTTTGTCGTTTTTTTATCCCTTAATGGACGCAGTTCTGTCTCGATAACGGATACCGCCTGCGTCGCAGACAAGGACTCATGTATCCCAGTGAAATCATGACCATCCTGATCTGCTTTAAAATGCCTTATTACATTGATTTTAAATATTTTTATCTGGCGCACATTTGGATATATCATCATCACGATTTTCCCACCTTGCTCAGTTATTCCCGTTTTGTCAGTGTCGTCTCTTCCGTTTTGATACCCTTGTGCAGTTATCTGACTCAACTCAAAGGAAAAACCCTCGAGGATAACGTTTATCGATTCTACCAGTTTGCGCGTGTGTCATAACCTCCGTATTCCCCGGCATAAGGTGTTTGAGGGTCATGCTCCCAATGATTAGATATTGTGATAAAATCCCTGCTTTTTCTTATGGATGAGATATGGCTAATCGACAACTCTCACCTGAGATACAGCAATATAACCGACAACTCGTGATACGGATGTATCAGGAAGGCGTTTCACGGCAGACGATTGCCGCCGCTTTAGGTATTAACTACAACACGATTTGTATTTGGGTCAGAGCCTGGAAAAAGGGGCAATGAGGCCCTAGTGCAAGGTCAACGTGGTCGCCACCTCATGGAAAAACGCCTATTGACCCCCATTCAGGAAGAAAAAATTCAGCAACTCCTGTATGATAAAGCGCCGCCCCAAATGCAACTTTTATCATGGTATATACTTAAGTATGTTTTAAATTCTTTAGAGTAAAAACATGCTTGAATACATCGTAAAGTACGGTAATGATATGGTGAAGGTCTTGGGAACTATCGGGACTTTTATTGGTATTATTCTGTCTGTATTAAAGAAGCTTTATGCAGATGTGAGTGTTTTCAGAGAGAGAAGGGCAATAAAATACATAAAATATCTCAATGAATACAATGCTTATTTAGATGAGCTGAGTAAAGATTATATTAAATATGAAATTGCATCTGAGATAATGTTTGATGTTACAAAAATAAAATCTGATAAATTTAGAAGTATATTTATCAAGTTGAAACAAGGTGGGTTGGGATCGGAATATATAGATCTCCTTAAAAAATTAAAAACATGCACTGTCTTAAATTCTGGCGTAGTTCAAGTTAACATTAGTACCTCTTATTATTTTTCTTATTGTTTTGAAAAGATATTTTCAACTTATTTTTTCACGTTAGCATTTGTTGTATTGGTTGTATTCCTATTTAAAGTTGATACTCTGAATAATACTATCGGCAGTGCTTTAGATTTCTTTTTGGTTGTTTTAAGTATGATATTACTTATGGGGATTGGTATCTATTTATTAATGTTAAGCCCATCCAAATATCAAATCCGAAAATTAAATGAAGAGTTAATGAAATATAAAATCGATGATGTTATTTTGTAGACTGGGTTTGTTGATTGTCATTGTATCCAAATTTGAAATCTGTTAGACAGTGGGCTTAATTCTGTTTGTCTTCTGGAGCTACCTAAATGAAAGCAAGCTGTTTAACTGAAATTATATTACCTAACAATTATCACTCGAGAGATTTTTTAGCCTTCCACCAAAGGGATGAAATGGGGGTTTCTGAAATCGTGAAACAGAATAAAATTAAAAAAGGGATTATTTGGCATGAAAAACCCGCCCTTTTGACAATCATAATAGAAGAGAATAAGGCAAAAATACAGCTTGATATCGATGGTGGTAACGATTGCTCTTCACAACATCAAGCATTATCGACGCTAGCTTCCCATATGCTTGGTTTGAAACAACCCGTTGATATATTCGAATCTATCTATCAAGATCATCCTGTTATTGGGGAATTGGTTAGCAGGCAAGCGGGCTTACGCATTTATCAGTCTGCGACACCTTTTGAAGCGCTTAATTGGGCGATAATCGGGCAACAAATTAGCTTAAGCGCAGCAATTTCCATTAGACGACGTTTTATTCAGGCAGTGGGGATTCAGCACTCTTCTGGGTTACTGTGTTACCCTAATTATAAGCAAGTGATGCAATGTTCACAGCATAATCTCCGTCAGTGTGGTTTTTCTGTAGGTAAAGCCAATGCCTTATTGAATGTTTGCCAACTTATTGACTCTGGGGTATTGGAGCTAAATATTCCAGAGGGAGAAAATGGGGTGAAACGGCTGACAGATAGCTTGCTTGCTATCAAGGGCATCGGCATGTGGACAGTTAATTATGCCTTGCTACGAGGATTCAATTATCTGGATGGTTCACTACATGGCGATGTTGCCGTCAGGCGTAATCTCCAATATTTGCTCAGCCAAAAAGAAAAAGTGAGTGCGGAACAGGCAGAAAAATGGCTGGCAGGTTTTTCTCCCTGGAAAGCGTTGGTGGGGGCGCATTTATGGCAACAGCAATCCAGTAGTGGATATTAATATCATTCCAACTTCTTTGTCAGGTGTTTTTCGTCAAGCAGCAAGACGGCTGGCAAGAACATGGATTACAAGTTGGGATTCATCATGATTCGGTGATTTGAGTGTAGTCAGCGGACTGGTTTGGGGAAATAGGAGAGATTTTGGTTATGTTATCTTTTTCACCGTTTGAAGATTTGGCGCAACAGCTTTTACCTATGGCAATAGAAGGTGATGATGGTGCGCATGATATTGCTCACCTTCATCGGGTATGGCGAAATGCCAAACAAATTTGTGAAGCGGAATCTGGTAACTTGCGATTAGTGTTTGTCGCTGTGCTATTGCATGATTGTGTGAGTGTTGAAAAAAATGCACCAAACCGACATCTTGCCTCACGCATGGCAGCAGAAAAAGCAGCATTAATACTGAAAGATTTGGCATGGGACGAGAAGGAGATTAATGCTGTCTGCCATGCGATTGAAGCGCATAGTTTTTCAGCAGGTTTATCTCCCAGAACATTGGAAGCGAAAATTGTGCAAGATGCGGATCGGCTGGACTCTATTGGCATGATTGGTGTTGGGCGTTGTTTTTACACCGCTGGCCGTATGGGTTCTTCATTGTATGACCTTTATGATCCACTGGCAAAGCAGCGCGAATATAATGATAAGGCTTATACTATCGATCATTTCTTTACTAAGTTGTTTAAAATTGAATCAGGATTTCAGACTGTATCAGGTAGAAAAATGGCGAGTGAAAGGACTGAGCGAATGAAAATGTTCCTTGATGATTTTCTTGATGAGATTCAGGTTGAAGTAGCGGATTGAGAGGACTGGGTATAATAGGCGAAATTTTTATAAGTAAGAGAATGGGCAGTGACAGAAAATTTTAGTGATGAATATTGGATGCGTCGGGCAATAGATTTAGCAATGCAAGCGCAAGCAAAGGGCGAAATTCCAGTTGGTGCTGTATTGGTAGCAGATAATAAGGTGATTGCTGAGGGATTTAACCATCCAATCACTGACCACGATCCCACCGCCCATGCAGAAATTCTTGCGTTACGGCGGGGCGGGGAACAATTGCAGAATTATCGTCTGTTGAATACGACACTGTATGTCACTTTAGAGCCTTGTGTCATGTGCGCAGGTGCGATGGTACACAGCCGGATACAACGGTTAGTTTATGGTGCCAGCGATATGAAAACGGGAGCAGCGGGATCATTGATTGATATCTTGCGTCATCCAGGCATGAATCACCAAATTGAGATTACCGGTGGTGTGTTGGCGGAAGAGTGCTCCACTATGTTGAGTGCTTTTTTTAAACAACGCAGGGAGCAGCATAAGGCGTTGAAAAAAATGAAAGCTCAGTAACAGGAAATGCCATAGTCAGTTATATGTGAGTGCTCTGGCTTCGACTGACAGATCAAGTCGCGACTAGTATAAATAAAGAATTCAATAAGTAATTTTATTGAATTCTTTTTTTTAATATCGTTTCCACATTATTATATTTTAAAATGTAACAATATGACCGGACCAAATACCACCATATGTCACATCTCTATCATTATCATCACCAACCTGATAATCAAAGAAGATTTCTCCATCATGTTCAGGAAATGCCAAATTATTATTTAATAGGTCATAAGGTATATTAAACTTCAATACTGCTGTTTTTCCATCTTCATTATCTGGTTGATATGGCATTGTATTTTTAAAAGGATAAGTTACTGTTTTGTTTTTAGAGTTAATATATAAAGTCAGAATAATTTCTGAACCAAGTTTTACTTTAGTATTATCACTATTATCATTAGTTCCTGTTATTGTGACAAATAAACCCGCATCACCTTGGTTATTTGTATGGTTAGATATTTTTTGATTATTTATACCGCCATCTTGTTCTATAAGCACATCGAAGCTAGAATAAACCTTACAGGATTCATATATTCTATCAATGTCTTTCCACGGTTTATTTGGTCTTCCTCGATAAGTAACACTTACAGGATAGGATTTAGCTAAAGTATCTCCATTCCCTCTTATTATAAGATAAGAAAGTTGTGATGGTTTATTTTCCTGAAAAATAAAGTATGGCAATTTAATTAAACATTGATTGTCTCCATTTATATCAATGGCTCTAGCGTAATACTTGTATTCACTATTAACATTAAACAATAAGAAATCATCAATTTTATAATTTTTACATGGCGTTATATCTATCCAAAATTTTCTTTCTCCTTCCGATGTTAAATTACCGTCAATAGCAGTAACCACTTCAGGTGGTTGTTGATCATACCCCACATCATCATCAATAATGATAAAAATAATGCTATCAGAAACAGAAAAGTCGCTTGGTATTTTTATTATTGAAGACAAATAAATAATTAATGGTAATGGCTTAATAGGAGATATGTAAAATTCCACCTTCCCTTCATTATCTGAGTTTATAGAAAAACCAGAATAAAGAGAAAGTTTTTGAATATTTATTTTAGTTCTTCCATCATTAGCATAAATATATACTTCTTCTAGCTGATCAAATATCCTGCTTTTTATAAAAATCGGAATTCCTGATAATGGACTCCCATTTTTATCTTTGATAATTGTATGTACTTTAGTTGATACAGTACCTATTTGAGAACTATTAAATGACGCTGGTACTGATAAGAATTCATTATCCACGATTAATTTCAATGACTCAGGGTAAATTTCTTTTGAGATATATTGCAATGTTTTTTGCTGAACACCATTCAATGATGTTTTTACACTAAAATAAATCTCTTCATTTTCTGCTATAGAATTAATTACAGTAAGAGTCACTGTTGCCGTAGCCTTTTTATTATCACTCTCCAGAGTTAAGGTAATATCTTCAGTTGGTATAGAAATGTTTTTATTATTAAAAAATGAAATTGTTGAACTGCTATCTATGATCTCATCAGATAATAATTTCACTGTAAACAAAAAACTCTGCCCTATGATTAAATTACCCTTTTCTGGCAGTGAAAAAGTCATATCACTAGACATATATTTATTCCTCTCATATATTTTATGTTTTTTATTTATTTTCTGTGCTGGCCAGACCCCATAATTATTTATGCTATCGGAAATAAACTTCCTTACCAAAGCTATTTAATTCAATGTCTAATATGTATATAAACTAAAGGATATAATTAAATTTATAAAACTACCAAACACTCCCTTACTCCTCGATATATGAGGAATAAGGAACTATCTTATGTTCAGTTACTCACTAGAATACAAGGCCATTTTTGTTAATTTTTTTATAAAATTACATTATGCTTGCTTTATATTTCAATTAATTAGAACCAGGGGGTGGTGTAGTACCAATATATCCGTCCCAAACAGCACTATACTGAATAATTTCATCTTTAAAAAATTGATAGTCAAAACTGATATTACCCCTCCAATTAATACCGATAATATCATCATAAGGAATATGAAAGTAAATAGAGTTTTTATTACCTGGGCCACCTATTTCTTTTAAATCAATCTGTTTGGTATAAGATTTAGTGAAATTTTTATTATCTGAATTAATATACATGTTTAGAGTAATATCTGTTATATCTAATGGAACTGGATTCAATTTCGCTTTAGAATCATTACCTTGAGAGCGTATAATCTCAATAAATAATCCATTATAGGTGTACCCAGGATATTTCATAATGTTATCATAACCAATACTGTTAACAGGTGGTATAGCAATATTGGGGTCAACACCAATGCTGGGATGAACTATGCACATATCATAGCTTCTCTTAACTTCTGGCTCAGGTTCATAGAATACACCACCTAAATAAGTGACTGGTAGTGTTTCAGAATATAAGGTATCCCCTGTTGGTTTAACTACAGAATAAGAAAATTCATATGGTTTAGATTGTTGTTCAAATATTGAATAAGGAATTTTTATATTATACTGATCTAACTGTTTTTTAGGATTCGAAATAAGCAGCTTATGACCAGTAAACTTAAGGTTATTGGCCTGTAAATCTTTAACAAAAAATAAAATTGTATCACCTGGTGATACTGTATCGTAACTACTTACTGATGTCATAAAGTATGGTAGTCCTGAATTTGCATATATACCACTGGGATCATAACCAAAAATATCAGGTGTTCCTATAGAATTCATATAACCTGGTTCAATATAATTAACTATATAGATTATTTTCTTAGCCAAAGATTCAATGTTATCCAGAATAATAGCCTTTAACTCAACTGTACCTACCAATGCTAGTTTAGGATGTAGATAAAACTTAACTAAGCCATCACCATCTGAAGTGAGCATTATCCCATCATTAGGTCCAATCTTTTCAGGAATAATATCAATATTGCCAGCATCCTTAAAATTAAACTCGTTCATTTTATGTGCAGCTACGGATGTAATAAATATAGGCGTACCAACTAATTTTTTCCCAGATTTACTTTTCAAAGTCGTGTATACTGGCGTGAAATTATTCTCTAATGGTTTGCTATTACTGATAAGCGGTGTTTGCAAATAAGGCTTCTCAACAAAAAGAGCTAACGAGCCAACATCAATTTCATTCGCCTTGCCTATAAACCCTATAAAGTTGAAGTCACCTTCACTAGTCGCTGCATCAGTATGAATCTCAAATATAATTTGAGAACCATCTTGTATAGGCGTACCACTTGGATCTTCCACAGTAAAACTTAATTGGGCAAATGCTTTTTTATGACCGTCTATGTAACTAAGATTAATAGGATTATTAATATCTTGATCAAATTTTATATTTGCGTTTTTTATGGTAACATGTTTGTCTGGTAAAATAAGTTGATCTGAACTTAATGTTACTGTAAAACTCACACTCTGGCCTATCACTAAATCTGCTTTCTGATTAATTGAAATCTCCATTTTATTATTCATGGCCTTAGCTTTGCCTGTGAAATTCACGTTATTAAATATAATTCCACTCGATGTTGCATCAGTATCTATTTCAAATGTAATATTATCACCATCATGTACTGGGTTGTTTCCTACCGTCTCAAGCACCGTAAAACTCAAATCGGCAGTTGCAGTGAGACTTTTATCCCCATAAACAAGTTTAATAGGATTACTAACATCTTGATCAAATTTTATATTTTTACTGACTTTTTTTACTGTTATAGACTTATCAGTATCAATACCTGTATCCGATATTAATGTTACTGTAAATTCCCTTTGCTGACTTATAAATAAATCATCAGCCGGTTTAAGTGAAATATCCATATGAGTATTAGCCGTCATTTTATCACCTCGGATTATTATTACGATTAATAGATTATATTAATTTCATTCCGTTTAAAAAATTTACTATGGAAATGGTTATTAAAAATAAAATTACTATATTTAAAATAAATTTAATATTACCTGTTATGTAACCATTTCAACTTTGATGCTCAACATAGTCGTATAAAAAATAAAAAACCAATGAAAAAAAGTTATCAGTTGATAATTTTTTTCATTGGCAAGATTTTATTATATTTTATAAGCCTTGTTTCGTTTTATATTATCTTATCAAGGCAACATCATAACCACCCGTTATACGGGTGGTTATGATGTTTTGTTATGGCTTTAGCCAGTTTAAGTCGCGTTAGCGTCTTAAACATAAAACCACCCGCTTTGCGGGTGGAGTTCAAAGGTTATACCAAGAAAAACACCTTTCCGCTACGATATAGATGTTCAAGCTAATACTCGTAACTCAAATAAGGAAAGGTGTTTATGGGCATTAAAGCACAAAGCTCAGCGCATACAAAGTGGCTGTGTAAATACCATATCGTCTTTTCGCCGAAATATAGACGGAAAGTGATTTTTAATAATATTCGTTCAAGTGTGGGAGAGATCCTCAGAGACCTTTGTAAGTATAAAGGTGTGGAAATAATCGAAGGTCATCTCATGCCAGATCATGTTCATATGTTGGTGAGTATTCCACCAAAGCTAAGCGTTTCAAGCTTTATGGGATATTTGAAGGGTAAAAGTTCGTTGATGATCTTTGATAGACACGCCAATTTAAAATATAAATTTGGCAACAGAAAGTTTTGGGCGGAAGGGTTCTATGTCAGTACGGTAGGGCTAAATGAAGCGACAATTCAAAAGTATATCAGAGAGCAAGAAAAGTCGGATTTAATCTCGGATAAATTGAGTAGTAAAGAGCATGTAGACCCCTTCAAGGGGTAGGCCAAAGCAGCAAAGACACTTAGCTTGAACGAAGAGAAAGCAGCGTCATTTAGGCGCAGTCGGTAACAAGCCCTTATAGGGCAAGAGCAAACCACCCGTTATACGGGTGGTTATGATTAATTAATTACCTGTTTCACCAGGGCCTGCGGTTGTTTCAATATTTGAAGTCCATGTTACACTATGTTTCAATAATTGATTTTGATAGAACTGATAGTCAAAATATATATAACCATGACCTTCTATACCAGAGATATCATCGTAAGGAACATGGAAAAAAATAGAGTCAGGATTACCATTGCCAGTACCGCCAATTTGAGATAAGAGTATTTGTTTAGTGTAAGATTTTTGGAAACTGTTATTGTCTGAATTGATATACATTGTCAGAGTAATATCTGTTATATCTAATGGGACGGGATTTGTCTCTGCATTAGGACTAATATTATTAGAACGTATAATCTCAATAAATAATCCATTGTATTTATATCCAGGATATCTCATTATGGCGTCATAATTAATATAATTACCCCAATCAGGTTGTAATATGTCATCTGGCCCAGCACCAATGCTGGCATGAACTATACAAGGTGCAAATTCTCTTTTAACACCTGTAATAGGTTCATAAGGAACGCCACCTAAATAAGTGACTGGTAAGGTTTCAGAGTATAAAGCATCACCTCCTTTTTTAACTACAATATAAGAGAATTCATATGGTTTAGCTTGTTGTTTAAAAATTGAATATGGCAATGTTATACTATATTTATCTAATTGACTCTTTGGATCTTCAATAACCGCAGAGTAACCAGTAAAATTAGTAGTTTTAGTATCCAAATCTTTAACGAAAAATAAAATCATGTCACCTGGTGAGGCTTGATTATAACTACTTATAGATATCATGAAATATGATAGTCCTGAATTTGCATATATACCGCTAGGGCTATAACCCAAAATATCGGGTGTACCTATAGAGTTTAAAAAAGTTGGTTCACTATAGTTAATTATATAAATCAATTTATTAGCTTCACTTCTAATATTAACTACATCACTTAAAATATAACTCCATAAACTAACTACACTTACTAGTGTTGTTTTAGGGTACAGATAAAATTTCACTAACCCGTTATTATTCGATGTGATAGTTAATCCTTCAGTATGGCCTACTTTTTCAAGAAAGAGAGGAACTGTGTTAGTTTCATCTTTAAAACTAAACTCGTCCATTTTATTATGCTGTTGTGATGTAATAAATATTGGTGTTCCTACCAATACTTTTTGGGTGTTTTTATTTTTCAAAATCGTATATATTGACGTATATTTCGGTTTTTCGCCATCTAGCGGCATTTGTAAGAAAGGTTGTTCAACAAAAAGTGTCAATGAATTTAAATCAATTTCATTCGCCTTACCCGCAAATTTTACAATATTGAAATCACCTTCACTAGTCGTTGCATCAGTATGAATCTCAAATATAATATTAGAACCATCTTGTATAGGCGCACCACTTGGATTTTCTACAGTAAAACTTAATTGGGCAGATGCTTTTTTATTACCGTCTGTATAAATAAGGGGGATAGGATTTTTTTGATCTAATCTTATATTTTTACTTGTATTTTTTATGGTAACCGTTTTATCCATTAAAATAGATTGATCTGAACTTAATGTTACTGTAAAGCTCACGCTTTGGTATATCACTAAATCAGCTTTGGTATTAATTGAAATTTCCATTCTGTTATTTATCATTCTACCGCCTCATGTTTTAATTTATATTAAATACAGACAAACATTAGTAATGCAAATAAACGTATTATTTCATTTTTTCTAGAGTTATTAATACAGTAAATATTAATCTAGCATTCCGCACCTTATTTATAATTTTTCTTTATATTTAAAATGAATTAAAATTTACATGTAGATGCGGAATATATAATTTATAAAGTATAAGAATTAAAATAAGTATATTATTATATAGTTTGAACTATCAGTGATTTTTTACGCCTTCTGGAGCAGCATAGGTATCAATAGATCCATTCCAAACTACACCATACTGTAATTTTTCATCTAGGTAAAATTGATAATCAAAACTAAGCCCTCCATATTCTACACCAGCCAAATCCTTATAAGGAATCTGGAAGAAAATAGAATCTTTGTTACCATCACTACCAATGTTATCCAATGTAATTGGTGTGTAGTAAGTTAACATTACATTTCTATTCGGTGAATCTATATACATATTTAAAGTAAAATCCGTTACACTTAATGGAACTGGATTTACTGTTAAAGCAGGATTCTGAATATTAGAACGAACAATTTCAATAAATAATCCATTATGTTTATGGCCGGGATATTGCATAATGCTGGCATAAGCAACACCATTATAAGTTGGGATAATATTATCAGGGCCAACACCAATACTGGTATGAACTAAACAATGTTCATAATTTCTACTAACATTCTGGTTAGCTTCGTAAGGAATACCACCTAAATAAGTTACTGGTATTGGTTCAGAATAAAATGCATCGCCATTCAATTTGACTGCGGTATAAGAAAATTCAGATGTTTCACCTTGTTTAAAAATGGCATAAGGAAGTGCTATACTATAATTATCTAACTGTTTCTTTTGATCTATGATAGTTATAAACTGCCCACTATAATTTCCGTTAACAAAAAATAAAACGATATCACCATTTTCTACTCCATCATAGCTACTTATTGATGTTAGGAAATTAGGGTCTGTAGTATGTGCTGTTAATCCTTCAGGGGTATTACCCTCAATACTTGGCATACCTATAGAATTAAGATAACCCGGTGCTTTATAATTAATAGCATAAATTGCTTTCTTAGCTGCGACCGAAATATTAATTATATTACTTAAAATAACAGTAGATAAATTAAGTACACTTACGAGTGAAGTTTTAAGATGGAGATTAAATTTTATTACTCCATTTTCATTTGAAGTGATAATAATTCCTTTATTCGGCCCTGCTTTTTCAATGACAATAATATTGTTATTTTCAGCATCCTTAAAGGTAAATTCTTCCATTTTATTATGCTGTTGTGACGTGATAAATACAGGAGTATATTTTAATGATTTCTGTGTGTTTTTATTTTTTAACGTTGCATGTACTGGTGTGTATTTTTTTTGACTTCCATCTAATTGCATCTGTAGGATAGGGTGTTCAACAAAAAGAGCTAACGAGCCAACATCAATTTCATTCGCCTTGCCTATAAATCCTATAAAGTTGAAATCACCTTCAATAGTCGCTGCGTCAGTATGAACTTCAAACTTAATCTCAGAACCATCTTGTACTGTTCCGCCACTTGGATCTTCCACAGTAAAATTTAATTGGGAAGATGCTTTTTTATAACCGTCTGTGTAAATAAGTGCAATAGGATTATTAATATCCTGATCAAATTTTATATTTTTACTGGCATTTTTTATAGTAACATGTTTGTCTGGTAAAATAAGTTGATCTGCACTTAATGTTACTGTAAAACTCACCCTCTGGCCTATCACTAAATCTGCTTTCTGATTAATTGAAATCTCCATTTTATTATTATTTACTGTCTTAGCTTTGCCTGAGAAAGGCACTTTATTAAATTCAGTTCCATTCGATGTTGCATCAGTATCTATTTCAAATGTAATATTATCACCATCATATACTGGGTTGTTTCCTACCGTCTCAAGCACCGTAAAACTCAAATCGGCAGTTGCAGTGAGACTTTTATCCCCATAAACAAGTTTAATCGGATTACTAACATCTTGATCAAATTTTATATTTTTACTGACTTTTTTTACTGTTATAGACTTATCAGTATCAATACCTGTATCCGATATTAATGTTACTGTAAATTCCCTTTGCTGACCTATAAATAAATCATCAGTCGGTTTAAGTGAAATATCCATATGAGTATTAGCCGTCATTTTATCACCTCGAATTATTATTATTACTACTAATAGATTGTATTAATTTTATTCCGTTAAAAAAACTTACTACATGAAAATAATTTTAAAATTACTTGTTATGTAATCATTTCAACTTTGATGCTCAACATAGTCGTATAAAAAATAAAAAACCAATGAAAAAAAGTTATCAGTTGATAATTTTTTTCATTGGCAAGATTTTATTATATTTTATAAGCCTTGTTTCGTTTTATATTATCTTACCTTGATAAGATAAAACAATTACCTGTAAGTAATTGTTTTCAAGGTATTTTTGTTAAAATCATAAATTCTGTATTTACTTCGACTAGCAGAACGGGTGTCTTACACTACAATAGTGGCTTTATTTTTATCCATTCCTGATGTATCACCGAATATCCCCCCATTTATATAAATTACCGAATTCATTATATAAACTATAAACTATAAACTATAAACTATAAACTATAAACTATAAACTATAAACTATAAACTATAAACTATAAATATTGGTGGGATCAGAAACTTGCTTATCTGAAAAAGCTTGGGAGGTATGCCTAGCCTATAAAAATGTCATCGTCATGCAAAAACGCTGACCATTATTTTGGATAATTACAGCATTCATAAAAGTCGGCTGGTCAAGGAATGGCTGAAGCAAAACCTGACAGTAAGATTGTTATTTCTTCCGGTTTATTCTCCTTGGCTGAATAAAATAGAGTAGCTATGGCAATCATTGCATGAAACCGTCACACGGAACCATTGTTGCCAATATATGTGGATGCTGATCAAAAGAGTTAAGTTTTTTTAAATGCAGCTTCAAAAAAATCAATGGAAAGGAATAGGAAATATGAAACTCTCATAATTATGAAAAGTTATCTAGTGACTGTGCATCAATTGATGGCAGGTGGACAACAAGGAGATCAAACTTCCACTGGGCAAAAGTGGGTAAATTTTTATGATTTAATGTTTCCTTTTGTGCTTGGGAAAGAGCAATATATTTTTGGGTTAGCCAAGAATTTTATTAATACGTCAAAAAATACATATAATTCCTATTGGATAATTGCAAAACTAGATGAAAAAGGACACAAAGAAGTCATAGATAGTGGCTATTGGGATAGTGATTATGATGTCGGGTTTGCTTATAAAATAGGCGGTGGACAATTTATTTATCTCCATAGTAAAGATAAAGATAAAGATAAAGATAAAGATAAAGATAATAAAGGGAAATTTCCTTATATTATACGAGAAATACTTCAAAATGGAAAAATGGGAACAATAATAGAAAAAGATGGTTGGGATAATTTCTACGGGGCAACATTTTTCTTTTCAATGGAAGGGAAAGAATATATATACATCCATACAAGCTCTAATCTTTCTTTTTTTACTTATGAATTCAATGAAAATGGAAAGATAGGTAATTTAGCTGGTTCTGATGTTTGGAATAATTATTACAATCCGCAGTTTCCATGTTTTATTGGCAGTGATCATTATTATTACATAGGTCATGGATTTTGCTCTAATTATTGGATCTTTATGTATATGTCTATTCCTAAAGAAGGAGTACCTGATGCAAGTACTGAACAAACAGGTCAATGGGATACTCATTATCAATATTTAATTCCATTCTCTATTGATGGGCACCAATATTTTTTGAGACAAGATCAGAGTAAAGACTATTGGCACATTACGGAAATTCTTGCTGATATTAATATGGGAAGTGACACTGATAGCAGCGTTAATCACTAATTATTTATCTTATAAGGCGTTTTACCTTTCAAGCCATTTTTGTGGTCTGTGATAGTTGTAAAACGCCTCTTATTCTCCAATTTGACTTTTAAATTTGTTATTGTTTTCCGCATGATTACTTTCAATGTCAGCCATGTCGGTTTTAACCTTTTCCGCTTGGGGAGTGTTGATTATGGTGGTATCTGTTGGTGCTTCACTTCCCTCGGCTTTCCTGCGGTTGGTTTTTGCCCTCAGATATCCTTCCAGGCTCAAATAGTAACGTCGAATATTTTCAACATAGCGATAAGCTTCATAGCCACGGGCATAACCATATGTCGTATTGGCGTAGTATTTTTTCTTGCTGAGCAGAGGAAGACGCGTTTTAACATCCAGCCAACTGTCTGGATTACCTTTTTGCGCAGCGGTTAATTTACGGGCATCAAGAAGGTGCCCATATCCCATGTTGTAAGCTGCAAGGGCAAACCAAATGCGTTCATCTTCAGGAATGGTTTTTGGCAAACGTTCCATCAGATAGCCCAGATAAGCCATTCCTCCTTTGACACTCTCTTCTGGATCCAGCCGATCGTGAACTCCAGCCCATTCTGCTGTCGGGCGCGTAAGCATCATCAAACCACGCACGCCAGTGGGTGAAGTGGCTTGTGGATCCCAATGTGACTCCTGCCATGCGATAGCTGCTACTAATTGCCAATCAAGTGATCCTGCGTATTGTTGAAAAATTGGCTGATAGGTTGGTAAAAGTTTATCGATGGCGCGAATAAAGGAAATCGTATCGAAATAATCGAATGAACCGATATGGCTGAAATATTTTTCTTGTAACCGTGATGTGATACCGTTTTCAGTCAACATACTGAAAAAATCGAGCATAGCGGAGTAGAGACTATAGTCACTATTGCGCTTTAAATACCAGGTCAGCGGATTCTCTTCACTGACATCAAACGCAACTGCTAAATTGGGATGAATACGCTGTTGCAAAGCTAAACTGAGGGAATCACTGATTGTATAGTCGATTTTTCCCTCAGAAAGTTGTTCGAGCAATTGCTGTGTATTTTTGTGTGGTGTTTCTTCCCAGGTTAACTCAGGATAAGACTTCTCTTTCCACCTTTTCAGTTCGCTTATATGGGCTGAACCTGCCGTGATGATGAATTTGCCTTTTAGATCACCAAACGAATGTGGACGTGTCGTCCCCTTGCGATAAACCAGTTGTTGTATAACTGAAGCGTAGGCAGGGCCAGTGCGTGTTTGATTTAGCCTGTCTTTATTGTAGATAAGCCCGGCAGCCAGGAAATCTGCCTTATCGTTTTCCAAGTCGTCAAAAAGTTGCTTAATGTTGGGACGAAACTTAATGACAAGTTTAACCCCCAGATAATCGGCAAACCGTTTGATTAATTCATAGTCGAATCCTGTTGGTTCGTTTTTGCTGTTAAGAGAGATCAGAGGAGAGTTGATGGTACTCACCCGTAGCTCTCCTCGTGCCAGAATTTTGTTTATCTGCTCCTGCTGTTTGTTGGGCCAATTGATATTGAGGCCAATGATGGCAGCAGAGAGGAGCGCGATAATTACGATAACAAAATAATTTATCTTTATGTTATTCAAATAGTTATCTCTTTACAGAACGATTGGGAACCGTGCGAAGTGTAAGATAATAGCATGGTTAAATTTCCAGTAATCGAGAATTTTGCGTAACAAAGGAGGGATGTGCAACCCTATTAAACCAATTTTGGCACTTTATTGAATGTATTACAGGGTGGATAAATAACCACGCAAACGGTTTCGTCAGAGGAAACATTCCTCTATAATGCTTGCAGTTTCCCCTGAGGCATCAGTCAGGCTTTGCTTCTAAGATGAGAGAACCTATTATTATGGAAATTCTGCGTGGCTCACCCGCTTTATCAGCATTTCGTATCACTAAGCTCCTTTCCCAGTGTCAAGATCAACATCTCCCTGTTACCAACATTTATGCAGAATATGTACATTTTGCAGAAGTTAATGCCCCAATCACGAGAGATGAACGAGAGAAATTAAATAAGCTATTAAAATATGGCCCCTCTTTGGCCGAACTTGAGCCTAAAGGACAATTAATCTTAGTCACACCTCGTCCAGGCACAATATCCCCTTGGTCATCGAAAGCGACGGACATTGTCCATAATTGTGGACTGAACCAGATTGTCCGTTTAGAAAGGGGGATTGCCTATTATATTCAGAGTGTTGGCATGGATGATGGGCAATGGCACACGTTGTCAGCATTATTACACGATCGCATGATGGAAAATGTTTTCACTCAGTTCGAACAAGCCGAAGCCCTGTTTTCTCATCAGCAACCGGCGCCATTAAAACAGATTGATATTTTGCAATCGGGACGGGCAGCACTGGAATCGGCAAATATTGAACTAGGGCTGGCTCTGGCTACAGATGAAATTGATTATTTGTTGAAAGCTTTTCAGGAGTTGGGACGCAATCCAACAGATGTTGAGCTGTATATGTTTGCCCAGGCAAATTCTGAGCATTGTCGTCATAAGATATTCAATGCAGACTGGGTTATTGATGGTCAGACTCAACCCAAGTCTTTGTTCAAAATGATCAAAAACACGTTTGAACAGACGCCAGATTACGTGCTTTCTGCTTACAAAGATAATGCGGCGGTTATGGAAGGTTCTCATGTTGGCCGTTTTTTCCCCGACGCTATAACCGGTGTTTATGACTACCATCAAGAGCCTGCTCATATCTTAATGAAAGTGGAAACTCATAACCATCCAACCGCAATTTCGCCTTGGCCTGGTGCGGCAACGGGTTCTGGTGGTGAAATTCGTGATGAAGGTGCAACCGGACGGGGTGCTAAACCGAAAGCCGGACTGGTCGGTTTTTCGGTTTCAAACTTGAGAATTCCTGGATTTGAACAGCCGTGGGAAGAGGATTTCGGTAAACCTGATCGTATTGTCAGTGCGTTGGATATCATGCTGGAAGGTCCATTAGGAGGGGCGGCGTTCAATAATGAATTTGGGCGTCCGGCATTGTTAGGATATTTCAGAACCTATGAAGAAAAAGTCTCTTCCCATAACGGTACAGAGTTACGTGGTTATCACAAGCCCATCATGCTGGCGGGCGGGATCGGGAATATCCGTGAAGAACATATTCAGAAAGGGGATATTCCGGTCGGCGCAAAATTGATTGTGTTGGGTGGGCCAAGCATGAATATCGGTTTAGGGGGCGGTGCGGCATCTTCAATGACATCGGGTCAGTCTGATGCTGACCTGGATTTTGCCTCTGTGCAGCGTGACAATGCGGAGATGGAGCGTCGTTGTCAGGAAGTTATCGATAGTTGCTGGCAGTTGGGGAATAAAAATCCGATTTTATTTATCCATGATGTCGGGGCGGGTGGTTTGTCAAATGCCATGCCTGAATTGGTCAATGATGGCGGTCGAGGCGGGCGTTTTGAGTTACGCAATATTCTTAATGATGAACCCGGCATGAATCCTTTGCAGTTATGGTGCAATGAATCCCAGGAACGTTATGTTTTGGCTGTAGCACCAGAGCAGTTAGCCCTGTTTGAAGAAATATGTCGTCGTGAACGTGCTCCTTATGCTGTGGTTGGGGAAGCAACGGAAGAACGGCATTTACTGCTGAATGACACCCATTTTGATAATCAGCCAATCGATATGCCGCTGGATGTATTGCTCGGTAAGACGCCAAAGATGCAAAAAAATGTGCAAGTTTTGCAGGCTCAAGGGCAAAATTTGGTTCGCAAGGGCATTGAGCTGGCAGAAGCGGTAAAACGCATCTTACATTTGCCTGCTGTGGCGGAAAAAACATTCCTGATTACGATTGGAGATCGTTCCATAACCGGTATGGTTGCCCGTGACCAAATGGTTGGCCCTTGGCAAATCCCGGTCGCAGATTGTGCAGTGACTACCGCCAGTTTGGACAGCTATTATGGCGAAGCCATGTCAATGGGTGAGCGAGCGCCGATTGCATTGTTGGATTTTGCGGCATCGGCACGTATGGCGGTGGGTGAAGCACTGACCAATATTGCCTGCGCCTATGTACAAGATCTGAAACGCGTGAAGTTATCAGCTAACTGGATGTCAGCATCAGGCCATGCTGGTGAAGATGCGGGCTTGTACGCGGCTGTCAAAGCCGTGGGCGAAGAGTTGTGTCCGGCCTTGGGGCTGACCATTCCGGTTGGCAAGGATTCGATGTCAATGAAAACCCGCTGGAGTCAAAACGGGGAAGAGCGTGAAATGACTTCACCACTTTCATTGGCTATCAGTGCGTTCGCTCGGGTAGAAGATGTTCGTCGTACTGTGACACCAGAATTATCTACGCAAGATGACAATGCGTTGCTGCTGATCGATCTGGGTAAAGGGCAAAATGCGTTGGGCGGAACGGCATTGGCTCAAGTTTATCGCCAACTTGGGGATAAAACCGCAGATGTTCGCAGTGTTGAGCAATTAGCGGGTTTCTTTAATGCGATCCAACATTTGATTTCAGAACAAAAATTGCTGGCTTATCATGACCGTTCGGATGGTGGCCTATTGGTGACATTGGCTGAAATGGCTTTTGCAGGCCATTGCGGTTTGTATGCTGATATCAGTGCATTTGATGAAGATATTCTGGCTGCATTATTTAATGAAGAACTGGGGGCGGTAATTCAAATTCGTGAAACTGACAGAGAGCAAATTGAAAACCTGTTGGCAGATTATGGATTACATGAATGTGTGCACTATCTGGGTAAAGCCAGGGCTGGTGATGATTTTGTGATTTCCAGTGGCAATATGGAAGTTTATCGTCAGAAACGCAGCACATTGCGCTTATGGTGGGCAGAAACAACGTGGCAAATGCAGCGTCTGCGTGATAACCCTGAGTGCGCAGATCAAGAACATCAGGCAAAACAGGATGTGGATGATCCTGGCTTGAATGTGAAATTAACTTTCGACCCCGCGGAAGATATTGCGGCTTGCTATATTGCAAAACAAGTGCGCCCGCGCGTTGCTGTATTGCGTGAACAGGGAGTTAACTCTCATGTTGAGATGGCAGCAGCATTCCACCGAGCAGGTTTTGAGGCGGTAGATGTTCATATGAGTGACTTATTGGATGGTCGGATCACATTAGATCAATTCCAGACTTTGGTTGCTTGTGGTGGCTTCTCCTATGGAGATGTGCTTGGCGCGGGTGAAGGTTGGGCGAAATCCATTCTGTTTAATTCACGGGTACGTGATGATTTTGCCAGTTTCTTCGCAAGGCCGGATACGCTGGCATTAGGTGTGTGTAACGGTTGTCAGATGATCTCTAATCTGCATGAATTGATCCCAGGTACAGAACACTGGCCGCGCTTTGTCCGTAACCGTTCAGAACGCTATGAAGCCCGTTTTAGCTTAGTGGAAGTGGCAAACAGCCCTTCACTGTTCCTGAAAGATATGGCCGGTTCTCGTTTGCCGATCGCGGTGGCTCATGGTGAAGGGCTGGTGGAGTTTAGAAACAACCTGAGTTTAATGGAGCTTGAAAAGCACCAGCAGGTCGCATTGCGTTTTGTGGATAACTACGGTTCAGTGACAGAAAACTATCCAGCTAACCCAAATGGTTCCGTAAACGGTATTACTTCTGTGACCAGTCTTGATGGAAGAGTCACGGTGATGATGCCTCATCCTGAAAGGATATTCCGCACGGTTAGCAACTCTTGGCATCCTAAAGAATGGGGAGAAGATAGCCCGTGGATGCGTATTTTCCGTAATGTACGCAAACAGTTAGGTTAACAGAAAAGGCTCTGAAAATTCATCAGAGCCTTTATTTTTTACTTTGCGCTTTGGCATTATTAATCATTATCTATGACACTGTCTCTATATCGCGACAACAGTGCTTTATGGTGTCTCAAAAAGGAGACGCTTAATTGATTGATATAAATTGAAAAATATTTTCCTGGAGTGAGGTGTCATAAATAGGCGACACTAAGACTTATCAAATATGAAGAAATACCGATAATAAAATGCAATAAGTATATATTTTTATTTATTTTCAGTAATATCAATTAGGTAAAAATAATTTTGCGAGTTGGCATGTAATGTGCATAATATGAAGCAGTTGCTCATTCATCTTTTTATGTCGGCCCGCAATGAGGTGGAAACATGCCACATAAAGCCCGGAATGATGCCAAAGTAAGGTGCCTACCGTCCAACTCAATGATACTCGCCTTCGGGCCTTATCAAACACAGGGCGACACGTGGAGTGAGGCACCACCTACATGTTCATTGACTAGCATGAAGGTTCCTCACTGGCGGGATGGTAAAAAAAATTACTGTCCCGCCATCATTATCGTAGGTTATGCCTGTCCATCATGTTTAAGTATGCATCCGCATATTCTAATTACCTGTTATTTCAATTATCTTCTGTTTTCAACTATTATTCTGACCATTTTCAATAAGAAAATAAAAGTAACTGTAGCATCAATATCATTACAGGTTATGAGATGATTTCTTTGAAAAAATGGCGTTTATTTCCACGCTCATTGCGCCAATTGGTTGTCATGGCTTTCTGGCTGGTTTTATTACCACTATTAGTTTTAGCTTATCAGGCTTACCAAAGTCTTGATCAGCTTAGTACTCAGGCGGCTGAGATCAATCGTTCAACTTTGGCGGATGCTCGCCGTAGCGAAGCGATGGTTGGAGTAGCTCTTGAGATGGAGCGTAGTTACCGCCAATACTGTGTATTAGGTGATAGTCGGCTAGAAAAGCTTTATCAACGTCAATATCGGCAATACATGAATATGCTCGGTAATCAGATGGCAATGCTGGCTAATGCGGAATATACGAAGAAATTTAATGAATTATTATCAGGCTTGAGCAAAATTTCATGTAGTAATGGAGCACCAGAAGCGGCTGCATCTAAACTACTTGAAGAATTTTCCAGGACTAATAATCTTTTGGTACAGGAAACCCGTAATATTATTTTCAGTCGTGGTGAACAACTGCAAAAAGATATCGCTGATAAAGGACAATTTTTCGGTTGGCAAAGCCTCATTTTATTCTTGCTAAGTGCTTTCTTGATAGCCTTATTTACACGTATGATCATTGGTCCGGTAAAAGGCATTGAGCGGATGATTAATCGGCTCGGAGAAGGGCAATCATTGGAAAATCAGATTGACGCCTTTAAAGGGCCACGGGAATTGCGCTCATTGGCTCAACGTATTATTTGGCTAAGTGAGCGTTTATCTTGGCTAGAGTCTCAGCGCCATGAGTTTTTACGCCATATTTCCCATGAACTGAAAACTCCTCTGGCAAGTATGCGTGAAGGAACGGAGCTATTGGCTGATGAAATTGCAGGGCCTCTGACGGCAGACCAAAAAGAAGTTGTCAGTATTTTGGATAGTAGTAGTAAGCATTTGCAGCAACTCATTGAGCAATTGCTTGAATATAACCGTAAATTAGCGGATGGTGCTGCCGAACATCAGATCGTTTCTTTAAAAGAAATTGTGGATGGTGTCGTATCATCACATCAATTGCCGGCACGGGCAAAAAATATTCATACAGAAATTCAATTGGATATGGATTATTGTTGGGCGGAGCCTGACTTATTGACACGGGTGATTGATAATCTCTACTCCAATGCAGTGCACTATGGCGCTGAATCCGGTAACATTTGGATTTCTAGTCAGCAAGTGGGAAAAAACCTTCAAATTGACATTGCCAATACAGGAACGCCCATCCCAGAGTTAGAGAAAAGTATGATCTTCGAGCCATTTTACCAAGGAAAATTACAACGAAAAGGGGCAGTTAAAGGAAGTGGTCTTGGCTTGAGTATCGCGCAAGATTGCATTAAACAGATGCAGGGAAAGCTTTGCTTGGTAGACTCTGACTTTTCTGATGTATGTTTTCGAATCGAACTGCCATTAACCGCAGGGAATAACTAAATAATATGTATAACAGGTTTACTTACCGCTTTATGACGGAGATGGAACAGCGAAATCTTGTGACTAAGCCAATGAAAAAAATGGCTGTTAGGTCATCTATTCTGGCACGTGCTTCCACCCTGCGCTTTCGAGCCATATTGCTATTGTTTGTTCCCTATTTACTGGCAGGATGCGTTAAAACCAGTGATTCAGACAATTTGGCAACCCTGGCGCAATCTATCTTGCCAGAACCGAATGTTGCGGATTATCGTCTTAAGGATTGTGATTCAATCTGGGATATCACGAAACCAGCAGCGCTGGAAAATGGGCTTTATTGGCTGAGGTTTATTGATTGCTCAGAGCGGTTGTCTTCAACAGAAGCTCGTGAGATGGCAAAACGGTTTACCCCAGATATTCCGGCTAATTGGCATCAAGTGCTTAAGCAAAGTATTTTAATTGGCAGGGCGACTTCTGTATTAACTGAACGCCGGAAAATGGTGGAAAACTTTAATCGGTATAGTATCCAATTCCCTGCCACTTTGCGGCCATTACTTCAATTGTGGCGTGAGCAGCAATATCTGAAAATTAATCTTGCTGAAGAAAAATCTAAATTCCAGCGCTTCCAGTTTGACAGCGATAATAAAATTGATCGCTTAAAAGAAACACAAGCACGTTTAGAATATGAGCTTCATTCCATGTCCCGCAAACTGGAAAATCTGACCGATATTGAACGCCAACTTTCCTCCCGTAAACAAGAACAAAGTAGTGTTGTTACTCCTAACACGAATACTTCATCGGATAATAACGCAGAACCGAAAGACAAACCCGCAACAGACGAAGATACTAAAGCGGAAGCCAATCCTTCAAAAAACAAGCCAAAAGAAAAAGGAGCTGAATAGTAATGACGGTACGTAATTCCGCCCATCTTCTTTTAGTTGATGATGATCCTGGCTTGCTAAAACTATTGGGAATGCGTTTAACCAGCGAAGGATTTCGTGTCACGACTGCGGAAAGTGGTTATGAGGCGTTACGCATACTAGCGAGAGAAAAAGTAGATTTAGTAATCAGTGACTTACGCATGGATGAAATGGATGGTATGGCACTGTTTGCAGAGATTCAAAAACAGCATGCCGGTATGCCGGTTATTATTCTGACGGCGCATGGCTCTATTCCTGATGCCGTGGCAGCAACGCAGCAAGGTGTATTTAGCTTCCTGACCAAGCCTGTTGATCGTGACGCCCTTTACAAAGCCATTGATAATGCGCTGGAACTATCAACGCCAGCCATTGATGGGCAATGGAGCGAAAAAATTGTCACCCGAAGCCCTCTGATGTTGCGTCTATTGGAACAGGCAAAGATGGTGGCTCAATCTGACGTGAGTGTTCTGATTAACGGGCAAAGTGGAACCGGTAAAGAAGTTCTGGCTCAGGCTATTCATCGGGTAAGTCCCAGAGCGAAGAAGCCTTTTATTGCGATTAACTGTGGTGCCTTGCCTGAGCAATTACTTGAATCTGAATTATTTGGCCATGCCAAAGGCGCATTTACGGGCGCCGTTAGCAGCCGAGAAGGGTTATTTTTAGCGGCGCAAAGCGGAACATTATTCCTTGATGAGATCGGTGATATGCCGATGGCGTTGCAAGTTAAGCTTTTGAGAGTGTTACAGGAACGTAAGATTCGCCCGTTGGGGAGTAATCGGGATATTGATATTGATGTCAGAATTATTTCTGCCACTCACCGCGACCTGCCTAAGGCCATGCAGCGTAACGAGTTTCGGGAAGATCTCTACTATCGATTAAATGTGGTTAATTTGAAAATTCCCGCTTTGAACGAACGTGCAGAAGATATTCCTCTATTGGCTAATCATCTGTTACGTGAAGCTGCCAAACGCCATAAACCTTTTGTTCGTAGCTTTTCCACCACGGCCATGAAATGCCTGATGGCAGCAAGTTGGCCGGGTAATGTTCGTCAATTAGTCAATGTCATTGAACAGTGTGTGGCATTGACGATGGCGCCGGTCATTAGTGATGCTCTGGTTATCCAGGCATTGGAAGGGGAAAATACGGCATTACCGACATTTGTGGAAGCTCGTGGGCAGTTTGAACTGAATTATCTGCGTAAATTGTTGCAGATAACTAAAGGTAATGTCACTCATGCGGCTCGCATGGCAGGGCGTAATCGGACAGAATTTTATAAGTTGCTGGCACGCCACGAGTTGGATGCTAACGATTTTAAGGAATAACTTTTCTGCTACCCCAGAAATTCTTACACTAAGCAGAAATTATATACCCCGCTAAGTTTCAAATTGCTAAATACAGGCAGCTTAAAAACACAGGGTATAAAGATTGAGTTGCTTTGCTGCTGAAACCCAGTAAGGCAGATAGATGATTTATGGCCCAGGAGAGCCGCATTCTATGAGTCGTACTCTTAATATTGCCCTTGCCCAGTTAAATTGGTTGGTAGGAGACATTGAAGGCAACAGTGAGCGTATGTTGCAGACAGTTCAGGAGCAGCAGGTAAAAGGCGCTGATCTGGTTATGTTTTCTGAGCTGGCACTGTCTGGCTATTTTCCTGAGGATTTGTTGTTCCGCCCTGATTTACATCAGCGTTGTCACGAACAATTGGTACGTTTGCAAGAAGCCAGCTCTCAGATTGGTATTTTGGTAGGGCATCCGTGGCAACAGGATGGCAAACTCTACAACGCACTTTCCTTGTTTTGGCAAGGAAAAATTGTGGCACGCTATTTCAAACAACTACTGCCAAATTATGGTGTCTTTGATGAAGAGCGTTATTTCAAAGCGGGTGATCGAAACTGTGTTATACCATTCAAGGGTTATAACCTCGGTTTATTGATTTGTGAAGATTTGTGGTTTGACGCCCCAATTGATGCCCTGAAACAGGCGGGTGCAGAAATCATCTTGTCGATTAACGCCTCTCCTTATAATCGTGAAAAACCGAATATCCGCAGTACATTAATTGAGTCTCACTGCCAGCGTACTCATTTGCCAATTATCTATCTCAATCAGGTGGGCGGGCAAGACCAGCTCATCTTTGATGGCTGTTCTAAGGTCTTTGGTGCCAATGGCGAAATAACCCATCGCATGGCGGCATTTGAGGAACAGGTTGAGCAATGCCGTTTCAATGAGATGAATATTGAACCAATGGCAAATCCGATCCCGCAATTGCCACCTTTGGCGCAGGTTTATAAAGCGTTAGTACTTTCTGTACGTGATTATGTTAAGAAAAACGGTTTTAAAGGCGCTTTGCTTGGTTTGTCTGGCGGGATTGACTCAGGGCTGACATTGGCGATTGCTGTGGATGCTTTGGGGAAAGAGTACGTGCAGGCGGTTATGATGCCATTCCGCTACACCTCAGAAATGAGTATTCACGATGCCAGAGAACAAGCCGAATTGCTGGGAGTTGAATTTGACGTTGTCTCCATCGAACCTATGTTTGATGCGTTTATGGCTCAGCTTGAACCGATGTTCGCGGGAACAGAAAAAGATACGACAGAAGAGAATCTACAGGCACGTTGCCGCGCAGTTATTTTGATGGCAATGTCTAATAAGCGTCGCCGCCTGGTATTGACCACCAGTAACAAAAGTGAATCGGCAGTAGGGTACTCAACCCTATACGGCGATATGGCTGGTGGCTTTAATGCATTGAAAGATGTACCTAAAACGATGGTATTTGCATTGGCTAAATATCGTAATACAGTATCCCCAGCTATTCCTCAGCGTGTGATTGATCGTCCACCATCAGCGGAGTTGGCACCAAATCAACTGGATCAGGACAGTCTGCCCCCGTATGACGTACTGGATGCTATTCTCGAAGGGTATGTTGAAAAAGATAAATCGGTGGCTGATCTCGTCGCTGATGGTTTTGATGAAGCTATTGTTCGTAAGGTGATCCGATTGGTTGACATCAATGAATATAAACGTCGTCAGGCACCTATTGGCCCACGCATAACGCAGCGTGATTTTGGTAAAGACCGGCGCTACCCGATTACTTCTGGTTTCGGGCGTAAAAACTGGTAATAACAGGAAAACTTCATGAAAAAGATTGATGCAATTATCAAACCTTTCAAGCTGGATGACGTGCGTGAAGCTCTGGCTGAAGTAGGTATCACTGGTATGACTGTGACAGAAGTAAAAGGGTTTGGTCGTCAGAAAGGACATACTGAACTGTATCGCGGCGCAGAATATATGGTGGATTTTCTGCCAAAGGTAAAAATAGAAATTGTCGTACCGGATGATATTGTTGATACCTGCGTCGAAACAATCATGCAGGTTGCACAAACCGGCAAAATTGGCGATGGCAAAATTTTTGTTTTCGATGTTGCCCGTGTTGTGCGTATCCGTACTGGTGAGCAGGACGAAGAAGCAATTTAATCAAGCCCCTAAAATCATCTGAAAAAAGTGATAACGGAAATATTCTCAGTTATCCCACACCCTAATGGGGGATGGCGTGTGGAGATGTCCGGTTTTTAATCCGTTATCACTTATCCTGTATATTAGGTAAGCCGCATTAAATGACTTTATGTGGGCCAAAACATTCATAATGGATATGTTGCTCATCAATGCCCATTGCCAGTAACTGTCTGGCGATATTTTGCATGAAAGCCACTGGCCCACAGAAATAGAATTGCATCCCTTCTACCACTACTGCCTCCTTCACGAGAGATAAATCCATAAGTCCGGTATATTGGTAATGTATGCCTTTCTGATCTTCATCCCTTGGTTCACGATACCAAACTTGTGCCTGCAAATTCGGCATGGATTGGGAAATTTCATTCACTTCATTGGCAAAAGCATGATGGCCGCCATGCTCTGCGGCATGGAACCAATTTACTGAGCCAGCGTGATTATGGTTATGCAGGTGTTGCAGCATACTCATCATCGGTGTCAAACCAACTCCGGCAGAAACCAGAGTGACTGGCGTATCAGATTGCACATCGAGGAAGAAATCACCGTGTGGTGCTGCCAGCATCAGAATATCTCCTTCCTGTACCTTATCGTGCATGTGGTTTGAAACCTTGCCCTGAAGTTCACGTTTAATGGCAATCTGGTAACTACTTCCGTTTGGTGCGGCAGTCAGAGAATATTGGCGGATTTCACGATTTTCAAATGCCGGATCTTCTATATAGACCGCCAAATACTGCCCTGGCTTATAATCCATGACCTTGCCACCATCAACAGGCACAAACTCAAAGCTGGTGATGACATCACTTTGTGACTGCTTCCGGCTAACACGGAACGGGCGTAGATCACGCCAACCGCCCTCCAAAGATCCACCAGTTTGATAAATTTCCTCTTCCCGATTGATAAAGACATTAGCCAACACGTTGTAGGCTTTTCCCCAAGCGTTGAGAACTTCCTCACCAGGATGAAACATTTCATCAATTGTTGCCAGAAGATGTGTACCGACAATTTGATAATGCTCAGGTTTAATGTTGAGGCTGGTGTGTTTATGAGCGATTTTTTCTACGGCAGGTAAGAGTGCTGACAGATTATCGATATTGCCAGCATAAGCACAAAGGGCGTTGAAAAGTGCTTCACGTTGATCACCGTTGATCTGGTGACTCATATTGAAAATATCTTTTAATTCAGGATGATGCTTGAACATACGTTCGTAAAAATGTGCAGTTAGCTTAGGGCCTGTAGAAACAATTAACGGAATGGTCGATTTTATGGTTGCGATAACCTGACTATCTAGCATGAGGATCTCCTGAATTTTTTTCACATAATGCTGAAATTTATAAGTTGTATTTTAAATGCAACTTATAGGGTTTGGGAATATACCAGAATGAGAAAAGATAATTATTTTTCCTTAAATCAAAAAAGTAGAATTTTAATTAAAGTGAATCGCGACCAGGATCACAAATATCAGCAATAAATCCGTAATCATTCAGGAAACAGCAGGTTATTTAGCTTCTAATGGGCTACCAAGGTATAATGCAAACGTTTGCGTAATTTATTTTGTCAAGACTATCTCATTCGATAAAAAGAGTTTACACTGTGTGCCATTCTGGCCCTCAGGGGTATTTTTTTAGAGATGTAGCTGAGTCAGGAGAACCAAATGTTAAAACGTGAAATGAATATTGCGAATTACGATCCCGAACTGTGGCAAGCGATGGAACAGGAGGTTTGTCGTCAAGAAGAACACATTGAATTGATTGCTTCTGAAAACTACACCAGCCCAAGAGTAATGCAGGCACAAGGCTCTCAGCTTACTAACAAATACGCGGAAGGTTATCCGGGTAAACGTTACTATGGTGGTTGTGAGTATGTTGATGTCGTTGAACAACTCGCAATTGACCGCGCAAAAGCGCTGTTTGGTGCAGATTATGCTAATGTCCAGCCACATTCTGGTTCTCAGGCAAACGCTGCGGTGTATATGACACTGCTAAAACCTGGCGATACGGTTTTAGGGATGAATCTGGCGCACGGTGGTCACCTGACTCACGGCTCTCCTGTTAACTTCTCTGGTAAACTTTATAACATCGTACCCTATGGTATTGATGAAAAAGGTAAAATCGATTACGACGATATTCGTACCCAGGCACAAAAACATAAGCCAAAAATGATCATCGGTGGCTTCTCTGCTTATTCCGGTGTTGTGGACTGGGCGAAGATGCGTGAGATTGCCGATGAAATCGGTGCTTATCTATTCGTTGATATGGCTCACGTGGCAGGTCTGGTAGCAGCGGGTGTTTATCCAAACCCTGTTCCTCATGCGCATGTTGTGACAACAACCACGCATAAAACGCTGGCTGGCCCGCGTGGTGGCTTGATTCTGGCGAAGGGCGGCGATGAAGAATTTTACAAAAAACTGAATTCCTCTGTTTTCCCTGGCTCTCAGGGCGGCCCGTTGATGCACGTTATTGCCGGTAAGGCAGTGGCATTGAAAGAAGCGATGGAGCCTGAATTCAAAGCCTACCAGCATCAAGTCGCCAAGAATGCGAAAGCGATGGTGGAAGTCTTCCTGCAACGTGGTTACAAAGTGGTTTCAGGGGAAACTGAAAACCACCTGTTCTTGCTGGATCTGGTGGACAAAGACATCACTGGCAAAGATGCGGATGCAGCATTAGGACGAGCCAATATCACGGTGAACAAGAACAGCGTACCTAACGATCCACGTAGCCCATTCGTCACTTCTGGTATCCGCATCGGGACACCTGCAATTACCCGCCGTGGCTTTAAGGAAGCTGAAACCTGTGAGCTGGCTGGCTGGATGTGTGATGTGCTGGATAACATCAACGATGAAGCGACCATAGAAAGTGTTAAGCAAAAAGTATTGAATATCTGCGCAAAATATCCGGTTTACGCATAATTTAAATAAAATGTAGTATTAGTAATAAGCCCGACTCATGACGTTAGTTTTGAGCGGGTTTTTTGCATTAAGAAAATGGGGGGCATTTTGATGGTTGTTCCATCAACATTTTGGCTAGGATTGGGCTATTTCACTTACTTTTTCTCTTTTGGCATATTTTTGCCTTTTTGGGCAGTCTGGTTAAAAGGTGAAGGTATTGAAGCCTCAATGATAGGAATATTGTTAGGTGTCGGATTGATTGCACGTTTTATCGGCAGCTTAGTTATATCTCCTATGGTAAAAACCCCTTCTAAGTTAATTAACGCATTACGTTTTCTCTCATTGCTGGCATTGTTTTTTGCCATGAGCTTTGTAGTGAGTAGCCATTGGATGTGGCTTTTTTTTGTTATGGTTGGTTTCAACTTATTTTTCTCTCCGCTAGTCCCTTTATCAGATGCTTTAGCGGGAACATGGCAAAAACAATTTACATTTGATTATGGCAAAGTAAGAGTTTGGGGTTCGATTGCCTTTATTATTAGTTCGTCGTTGACGGGCATATTGATGTCTGCCAATGGTATAAATCTCTCAATCAGCAGCCTGAATTTTGGCTGGAATATATCATTTGACAGTTTAAATCATTGGATTGGCTGTGATTTATTTGGAACACACCGTATTATTCTGGCTTTTTTGATATTCAGCATCACAACCATGTTATTGGGAATGATGTTGAAACCTTCCATTATGCCGGTAGGTAAAATTAAGGCCGCAAATACGAAAGCCGTTTCTCTTAAAGTGCTTTTATCCGAAAAATCAGTGAGGCAGTTTTTAATCTGTGTGACGTTATTGCAAGCTGCCCATGCAGGGTACTACAGTTTTGGCTCCATTTATTGGGAACAGGCGGGTTATTCCCCATCAGCTATTGGTTATCTCTGGTCGTTAGGCGTAGTGGCTGAAGTTGTTATCTTTACTTTCAGTAAGCAACTGTTCCGCCGTTGGAGTGCCCGTAATTTACTGTTGCTGTCAGGGATTTGTGGTGTCGTTCGTTGGGGGCTAATGGGAACTTCAACCGAATTATCGGTGCTGATTATTATTCAAATCCTGCATTGTGGTACTTTTACAGTCTGCCATTTGGCTGCGATGCGTTTTATTGGTGCCAGAAAAGAAAATGAAATCATTCGGTTGCAGTCAACTTACTCTGCTTTAGCAATGGGGGGCGGAATTGCTGTTATGAGTGTGATTGCTGGTTTCATGTATGAATATATAGGAAGTGGCATATTTTGGGTTATGGCACTGGTGGCATTACCGGCTCTGTTCCTGAGACCCAATGTTGAAGCGCGCGTGCTTCCACACTGATTCAAGGACAAGAAAAAGGGCACCTGACAGGTGCCCTAAAACAACATTGCTCAAATTATATTTAATTTATAATCAACGTATTAACGTTTCAATGCTTCAGTCAATTCTTCACGCATTTCAGATAGAATGTCTTTAACGATACGTGGGCTGCCTGCAACGATATTGCCGGAGCTGACGTAGTTATGGCCACCAACAAAATCAGTGACAATACAACCGGATTCACGTACTAATAATTCACCGCCCATGAAATCCCACGGTTTCAGGCCAATTTCAAAGAAACCATCTACACGTCCGGCAGCGACATACGCCATATCCAGTGCCGCAGAACCCGTGCGTCGGAAATCTGCACAGCGCTCAAATAATTTACCCAGTACATTCATGTAAGGGATAGTGTGCTGCTTGGCTTTGAATGGGAAACCCGTGGCAAGGACAGTTCCATCCAGATCACGAGCATTAGTACCACGCAGACGATAGCCGTTTAATTGGGCGCCTTGACCACGAGTTGCAGTGAACAGCTCATTGCGCATTGGATCGTAAACGACGGATACCTCTGTGCGGCCTTTAATACGTAAGGCAATGGAAACAGCAAAATGGGGAAGACGTTTAATAAAGTTGGTTGTGCCATCCAGCGGATCGATAACCCATTGGAAATCGCCTTCTTCTCCTAAATGTTCACCACTTTCTTCGGTGATAATCGTATGCTTAGGATAAGATTTACGGATGATGTCAATGATCAGCTTTTCTGCTTCACGATCAATATTGGTAACGAAATCGTTACTGCCTTTTTGGCTTGCTTCAACAGCATCAGGAGTTTCGTAGCTTTTGGCAATATAGTTGCCGGCCTTACGTGCAGCGCGTATAGCGATATTTAGCATCGGATGCATGGGGTATCTTCCACCAGAATTTTAAAGAACGGAAACAAATCGGCGCGCAGTATAGCAGTAGTTCGTCAAAATGACTAATGCTGTGTTAAGATATTCGGCTCTTATAATGAATTTAAAAGCCGTTATGTTAGAGAATATCCGCATTATTCTGGTAGAAACCTCCCATACGGGAAACATGGGGTCAACCGCTAGGGCCATGAAAACAATGGGATTAACCAACTTGTATTTGGTCAATCCCCTCGTCCAGCCTGATTCTCACGCGATTGCACTTTCAGCCGGTGCAAGTGATGTTATCGGCAATGCAAAGATCGTGAATACATTGGATGAGGCATTGGCAGGATGTGAGTTGGTCATTGGAACCAGCGCTCGTTCCCGAACCCTCTCTTGGCCAATGGTTGAGCCACGTGAATGTGGTGAACGTTGTGTCGAAACCGCCAGCCACTCTTCGGTTGCTATTATCTTTGGCCGTGAACGAGTGGGCTTGACGAATGAAGAGTTGCAAAAGTGTCATTACCACCTTTATATTCCAACCAACCCGGAATACGGTTCATTGAATTTGGCGATGGCGGTTCAGTTGGTTAGCTATGAAATTCGCATGGCACACCTTGTGGCTCAAAAACAATTAGAAGAAATAACGTCTCCAGAGCACGAAGAAGTAGAATATCCACCTGTTGAAGATATGGAGCGTTTTTATCAGCACCTTGAACAGGTATTGAAAGAATCTGGTTTTATTCGCAAAGCGCATCCAGGCCAGATCATGAATAAATTAAGACGTCTTTATACCCGTGCACGGCCAGAAACCCAAGAGCTGAATATCTTGCGTGGTATATTGACGTCTATGGAAAAATGGAACAAAAAATAAACTGATGCGATTTAAAAAATAGCGTAGAAAATCAATATCGTTGGACAAAATCGCGGATAGCAGTGGGAAAGTCAGAGATAGGTAGGTGAAAAAGTAGGTGAAAAAAAGTGAAAGGCAGCCAAATAATAGTTGACTAAATTACTCGGTTAAATAGTTGACTAAAATACTCAGGAATGCCACAATTTCATCCATATTTCACCACGGAGTTTTTGTTATGAGACTAACATCAAAAGGACGTTATGCGGTAACAGCCATGTTAGATGTGGCGTTGCATTCACAAGAAGGACCGGTGCCGTTAGCCGATATTTCCGAACGTCAGGGGATTTCCCTTTCCTATCTTGAGCAGTTGTTTTCCCGCCTGCGTAAAAATGGTCTGGTTTCTAGCGTCCGTGGTCCAGGTGGCGGCTATTTATTAGGCAGAAATGCCGGTGAAATTTTCGTTGCCGAAGTGATTTCTGCTGTTGATGAATCCGTTGATGCCACTCGTTGTCAGGGGCGAGAAGGTTGTCAAGGTGGCGATCGGTGTTTAACCCATACCTTATGGCGTGACCTTAGTGATCGCATCACAAGCTTCCTGAGCAGCATCAGTTTAGAAGAATTAGTAAATAACCAAGAAGTATTGGATGTTGCTGATCGTCAAGATAGCGATAAGCGCCGTACCCCTGGCCCTAACGGCAGACTTCAAGAAACGATTAACGTTAATCTGCGTGCGTAACTTGCGGCAAATACTTATGTGGCAATGAAAGTATTAAAAGTGTCTTACGGAGCATGTGAGCAATGAAATTACCCATTTATTTGGACTATTCAGCAACAACACCAGTCGATCCACGTGTTGCTGAAAAGATGATGAACTATTTGACTATTGACGGAGTCTTCGGTAACCCAGCTTCCCGTTCACACCGTTTTGGCTGGCAGGCTGAAGAAGCGGTTGATATCGCGCGCAATCAAATTGCTGACTTAGTTGGCGCAGATCCGCGTGAAATCGTGTTCACTTCAGGTGCGACAGAATCAGATAATCTGGCAATTAAAGGTGCTGCAAAATTTTATCAGAAGAAAGGCAAGCACATTATCACCAGCAAAACTGAGCATAAAGCGGTTTTAGATACTTGCCGCCAGTTAGAGCGCGAAGGTTTTGAGATCACTTATCTGGCGCCAATGAGCAATGGCCTGATTGATCTGAAAGAGTTGGAAGCCACCCTGCGTGAAGACACAATTCTGGTTTCCATCATGCATGTCAACAACGAAATTGGCATTGTTCAGGATATCATGACCATTGGTGAATTATGCCGCAGCCGTGGCATCATTTTCCATGTTGATGCAACCCAAAGTGTTGGTAGATTGCCTATCGACCTCAGCCAGCTAAAAGTTGATCTGATGTCCTTTTCTGCCCATAAACTTTACGGCCCGATGGGAATTGGTGCGCTGTATGTTCGCCGTAAGCCTCGCGTGCGTATTGAAGCACAACAGCATGGCGGCGGCCATGAACGCGGTATGCGTTCAGGTACATTACCTGTTCACCAGATCGTTGGCATGGGCGAAGCTTACCGTATCGCGAAAGAAGAGCTGGAATCAGAAGCAGAGCGCCTGCGTGGTTTGCGTTTGCGCTTGTGGAACGGTATCAAAGATATTGAAGAAGTTTACCTGAATGGTGATTTGGAACAGGGAGCGCCACACATTTTGAATGTCAGCTTCAACTATGTTGAAGGTGAATCCTTGATGATGTCACTGAAAGATCTGGCAGTATCTTCTGGCTCAGCATGTACTTCAGCGAGTCTGGAGCCTTCTTATGTCCTGCGTGCACTTGGCATGAATGATGAACTGGCGCACAGTTCTATTCGTTTCTCTTTGGGACGTTTTACCACAGAAGAAGAAATAGACTATGCAATCAAGTTGATTCACAACGCGATTGGCCACTTGCGTGATCTTTCTCCATTGTGGGAAATGTTCAAGCAGGGAGTAGATATTAGCACCATCGAATGGTCTCATCATTAATCAGACGTTTTCAGGAGTAACGACATGGCTTACAGCGATAAAGTAATTGATCACTATGAAAACCCACGTAATGTTGGTTCATTCGATAACGAAGATCCGACAGTGGGTAGTGGCATGGTTGGGGCACCCGCTTGTGGTGACGTCATGCGACTGCAAATCAAAGTCAACGATGCTGGCATCATTGAAGACGCACGTTTCAAAACCTATGGCTGCGGCTCTGCAATTGCATCCAGTTCTTTGGTAACGGAATGGATGAAAGGTAAATCGTTGGAACAGGCTGAGGCAATTAAAAACACGCAGATTGCTGAAGAGTTAGAACTGCCACCAGTAAAAATCCATTGTTCTATTTTGGCAGAAGATGCTATCAAAGCGGCTATTGCTGATTACAAGAGCAAGCGCCAAGCCAAATAACTTTTTTACAAAAAGAAAATAATTCTGGTGGATATTGCTGCAATATCCACCTTTACTGGTTTTAAAGTGAGGTATTGTATGTCAATTTCTCTGACAGAAAGTGCAGCCCAACGTATTTCGGCTTTTCTTGCTAATCGAGGAAAAGGTGTCGGGTTGCGCTTGGGAGTGAGAACATCCGGCTGCTCTGGTATGGCATATGTACTTGAATTTGCTGATGCAATAAATGAAGAAGATCAGGTTTTTGAAGAAAAAGGCGTGAAAGTCATCGTTGACGGTAAAAGTATCCTTTACCTCGATGGTACTGAGTTGGATTTCGTTAAAGAAGGGCTGAATGAAGGCTTTAAATTCAACAATCCCAATGTTTCCAGCGAATGCGGTTGTGGAGAAAGTTTCCACGTTTAACCTTATTTTTTGACCCGCATTTTGCGAAACCAAGAGTAACTTATGGACTACTTTACTTTATTTGGGTTGCCTGCTCGTTATGCGATTGATCGCGAACAGTTGACGACCCGTTATCAGGAATTGCAACGCCAGTTTCATCCTGATCGTTTTGCCAACCAGCCAGAACGTGAAAAAACGCTGGCACTCCAACAAGCTGCGACCATTAACGATGGTTATCAGACGCTAAAACATCCCCTGAAACGCGCAGAATATATGCTGTCTCAGCAAGGGTTTGATCTATCCAATGAACAGCACACGATGCAGGATACGGCTTTTTTGATGCAGCAATTGGAATTGCGTGAAGAGCTTGATGCCATTGGGCATAGTGTGGATTCAGAAGCAAAATTGAACGATTTTTCATCTCGCTTGAATAAAATGATTAAAACACGCAGTGAGCAGATGGAACAGCAACTCAACGCTGCCGAATGGTCAATTGCAGCCGATACAGTCCGTAAGTTACGCTTTCTGGATAAATTGCAACAGCAGGTTGAACAACTGGAAGAGCGGTTGTTGGATGATTTTTAGCGGACTTTTGACTGACTTTTAGCTGAATCGTATTGTTTAGAATGATTTTTGGCTGAATGAATTTCAGTTGAATAAATTTCGGCTGATATAGATTTATGCTGATATAGATTTATAGGGGCACATATGGCTTTATTACAGATCAGCGAACCGGGTTTATCTGCCGCCCCGCACCAGCGCCGGCTGGCTGCGGGGATTGATCTTGGCACAACTCACTCTCTGGTTGCGACCGTCCGTAGCGGTCAGGCGGAAACATTGGCAGACAGTGATAACCGTCACTTACTTCCTTCTGTTGTACAGTATCGCAAAGAAGAGATTCTAGTTGGTTGGCAGGCGCGTCAACTGGCTGCATCTGATCCTGCCAATACAATCAGTTCAGTTAAGCGGTTGCTGGGACGCTCTTTGGCTGATGTCCAACAGCGCTATCCTAACCTGCCATATCAGTTCCAGGCCAGTGAAAATGGTTTGCCATTGATCAACACCGTAGCGGGGCTAGTCGATCCTATTCAGGTTTCTTCTGAGATATTGAAATCGTTGGCGCAACGGGCAGAAGAAACCTTGGATGGTAAACTTGATGGTGTTGTAATAACCGTTCCGGCTTATTTCGATGATGCCCAGCGTCAAGGCACGAAAGATGCCGCTCGTTTAGCGGGCTTGCATGTTCTTCGTCTCTTGAATGAACCCACTGCGGCAGCCATTGCCTATGGTCTTGATTCCGGTCAAGAGGGGATAATCGCCGTTTACGATCTTGGTGGCGGAACATTTGATATCTCTATTCTTCGCCTTAGCCGAGGGGTGTTTGAAGTGCTGGCAACGGGGGGAGATACTGCTCTGGGTGGTGACGATTTTGATTCGCTGTTAGCAAATTGGATACGTGAACAGGCTGGGATCAACGATAACGACCACGGATTGCAGCGTCAATTGTTGGATATCGCTACCCAAACCAAAATTGCCTTGAGCGAAACTGATAGGGTGGAAATCGATATTGCTAACTGGCAAGGCAGTATTACCCGTACCGAATTTAACGAATTGATTTCCCCTTTAGTCAAACGCACATTACTCTCCTGCCGTCGGGCGCTGAAAGATGCCGGAGTGACGGTTGACGAGGTTTTGCAAGTTGTCATGGTTGGTGGTTCAACGCGAGTGCCATTGGTACGTAGCATGGTAGGCGAATTTTTTGACCGCGAGCCATTAACCTCTATCGATCCAGATAAAGTGGTTGCTGTTGGCGCTGCAATTCAGGCCGATATTCTGGTGGGGAACAAGCCAGACAGCGAAATGCTGTTACTTGATGTTATCCCGCTGTCACTTGGCCTGGAAACAATGGGCGGGCTGGTTGAAAAAGTCATTCCGCGTAATACCACTATCCCAGTTGCGAAAGCGCAAGAATTTACCACTTTCAAAGATGGTCAAAGTGCGATGAGCATCCATGTGGTGCAAGGCGAGAGAGAACTGGTCAATGATTGCCGTTCACTGGCGCGTTTCACACTGCGTGGCATTCCGCCATTACCGGCTGGTGGTGCACACATTCGTGTGACCTTTCAGGTTGATGCGGATGGCTTGTTGAGCGTCAGTGCATTAGAAAAATCCACGGGTGTTGAAGCTTCTATCCAGGTGAAACCTTCCTACGGTTTGTCGGATGAAGAAATTGCCCATATGCTCAAAGACTCCATGTCTAATGCACAGGAGGATGTTCAGGCACGCAAATTAGCTGAACAAAAAGTAGAAGCAGCTAGAATGCTGGAAAGTTTAACCAGTGCATTGGAAAAAGATGCGGATTTATTGAGTCAAGAAGAGCAGGTTTCTATTGATGCTGCCGTACAAGTATTAATTGAAAGTGCTCAGGGAACCTCCCCTGACGCGATTGAAAGTGCAATAAAACAATTGGACAAGCAAACGCAGGAATTTGCAGCACGCCGTATGGACACATCAATCCGCCGGGCTTTGGCGGGTCATTCTGTGGATGAGATTTAATTATGCCTAAAATTGTATTTTTACCTCATAACGAACTTTGTCCTGAAGGGGCAGTATTAGAAGCGAAGGAAGGCGAATCAATTCTGGACGTTGCATTACGTAATGGTATTGAAATTGAACATGCCTGTGAAAAATCCTGTGCGTGTACTACTTGTCACTGTATTGTCAGGGAAGGCTTTGATTCACTGGAAGAAAGCTCTGAACTGGAAGATGACATGTTGGATAAGGCGTGGGGATTAGAGCCTGAAAGCCGTTTGAGCTGTCAGGCCAAAGTTGTCGATGAGGATTTAGTCGTTGAAATCCCTAAATACACCATTAACCATGCGCGCGAACACTGACAGGAGAACAGAAAATGAAATGGTCTGACAGTCGTGATATTGGCGAAGCACTGTATGATAAATTTCCTGATTTAGACCCAAAAGCAGTGCGTTTCACTGACATGCATGAATGGATTTGTGAGCTGGATGGTTTTGATGATGATCCACAGAAATCCAACGAAAAAATATTGGAAGCTATCTTATTGGTGTGGTTGGATGAATATGAATAGGGTGAAATTTACCCAAGGTAAAAAATAGCGCAAGCTCACCGATTCTTGCTCAATAGTTTGGCATAGTCTGTATTTAGTGGAAAACTGGCAATTGCCAGTTTTTTTATAAACCCTCACTGTGAAACAGTGAAAAAATAAGATAAGAAGTGAGAAAAAATGACAAAACAAATCATGCCAATAACACTGTCTTATGAGCCAGCTAACGCTTGCTGGGGTGAAAAAGCACTAATTAGCTCAAGTGAGCAGGGGATCACCATCCATCTGAAAGGCAATGGCAAGCTGGGCGCCATTCAACGTGCTGGGCGTAAAATTGACGGGCAAGGAATTCGCAATATTGCTTTAGTGGGTGATGGTTGGGATCTGGAAAAAAGTTGGTCATTTTGGCTGGGCTTTCGCTCACCTAAAGGATTGCGCGCAATTGAATGGCCACAACTCCCTGTGGCGGAAAAACAGGAGCTAGAAAGACGGATTAAATTCATTGATTGGGTGCGTGATACCATCAACCTTCCAGCGGAAGATTTGGGGCCAGAACAACTTGCCCAGAGAGCTATTGATTTATTGTGCGGAGTAGCGGGTGATGCCGTTAGTTATCGCATTATCAAAGGGGATGAGTTGCGTGAACAGGGATATGCGGGGGTATATACCGTCGGGCGTGGCTCTTCTCGTGATCCCGTGTTCTTGGCATTAGATTACAACCCAACAAAAGATGCAAAAGCGCCTGTCTTTGCCTGTCTGGTCGGTAAAGGCATTACCTTCGATTCCGGTGGATACAGCATCAAGCCTTCCAATTTTATGGATTCCATGAAATCGGATATGGGTGGCTCTGCAACATTGACAGGGGCACTGGCTCTGGCAATCAGCCGTGGTTTAAAGCATCGTGTAAAACTGTTCCTGAGCATTGCAGATAATATGGTGAGTGGTAATGCTTTCAAATTGGGCGATATCATTCACTATCGCAATGGTAAAACTGTTGAAGTGATGAACACAGATGCGGAAGGGCGTCTGGTTCTGGCTGATGGTTTGATTGATGCCAGCGCGGAAAAAGCCCCACTGATTATTGATGCAGCTACCTTGACGGGCGCAGCGAAAACCGCAGTAGGAAATGACTACCACTCAGTATTGAGCTTTGATGATCAACTGGTATCTGACTTATTGGCGGCTGCCGATAAGGAAAATGAATTGTTCTGGCGTTTACCACTGGCTGAATTCCACCGTAGCCAATTGCCATCCAACTTTGCGGATCTGAACAATATTTCGTCACCGGCACATTCGGCAGGAGCAAGTACCGCAGCAGCATTTTTGTCACACTTTGTCGAAAATTACAAAAAAGGCTGGGTGCATATTGATTGTTCAGCAACTTACCGTAAATCTTCTGTTGAACAATGGGCTGCGGGGGCAACGGGATATGGTGTACGCACCATTGCCAATTTATTGCTGACAAAAGCACAATAAACTGAAACACAGCTCCTCTTGTGGGGGGAGCTTTTGTTGAATTTATCGATAACCTTAACTTCAATTCAAACAGTACCGTCGGAGATTTTCATGAGCTTATTAAATGGATCTATCGCTACTGAAATAGAGGTTCCTGGCGGAAGCCTTATTACTCTAAGTCAGCCAGAAGAACAGCCGACTCAGCTTATTGAGTCACTCATTGACTTATTTAAACAGCACAAACCTGTTCGGCAGGCTTTTTTAGTTATGGCCCATGATAAAAATGTGGATGAAAAACCTAATGTATTAATTGGGTTGGAATTCAGTGTAACATTGACCGAAAATGAGACTAATTTGTTGATTCAGGAAGCCGGTGAACTGGCTTGCAAATATCTTGATGAGGATGAATCAGTCGATTTTTGCCTGCTTGATGAACAAGAAGGGGGCATCAGCCATTTCTTGATTCATCATACCGAGCCTTTTTATCAGCGAAAATTAGGTAGTTGGCTGCGTGATACCATTCCGGTTGTTAATCAATAACTACTAAAAACCTCTTGGATATATCAGGTATTAAATATAATTATTTTTCATTAAAAGCATGGTGTTATCCATGTTTTTTTGTTTTTGTTGCTGAGCACATTTTACATACCTGCTTCGTTTGCTGATACATCAATGACGGATAATCAAAAAATAACAGATCAAGGATCTTCCCGTCAGGGAGTGCTGAAAGAGTGTGCAGACCTGCTACCGACGGGACACAAATATACTATCAGTATTGTTGCTACGTCAGATAAAACTACCCAAGATCCTAAAGAAAAGTTCACAGGAAAATTTATAGTCTCTGATGAAAGTAAACAGGATATAAGCAAGAAAAGAGCTGAGGAAGTTAAGCCTTTTATTCAATGTGTAACCGAGACGGTTTTATAATTGATATGGAGTGAGAAACACTAATTCAATGATCTTGGTCAGTATGCCTGTTTGGGATTTAATCGTCTGAACGGGCATTATTTTATAAAATAGTTATTTTCATCGTGTATAACAAAGCGAAAATGTGATTTATGCTAAAAAATGATATTTTTGCTAAGAAAGTTTTAATAAAAAGTTGTGTTTTTTGTAGGCAAGCAGAAACTCTCCTCCTATAATCAACGCCTATTTTTGTCCCTGTCTGATACAGGGTAGAATTGCCCTTCAGTTTTGTTAGGGGCGTAAAAATTAAAATGAATCATCGTTGAAAGTGCCAAAGAGGTTACGCAATGACAATTGAACGTACTTTTTCCATTATTAAACCCAATGCAGTGAAGAAAGATGCTATCGGTTCTATTTATGCCCGTTTTGAAAGTGCAGGGTTTAAAATTATCGCGGCCAAAATGTTGCATTTGACGCGCGAACAAGCGGAAGGTTTTTATGCTGAACACAAAGGACGTCCTTTCTTTGATGGCCTGGTGGAGTTCATGACCTCTGGCCCAATTATGGTACAAGTTCTGGCAGGTGAAAATGCCGTTCAACGTCACCGCGATCTAATGGGTGCTACTAATCCTGATAACGCATTAGCGGGTACTCTGCGTGCAGATTACGCAGATAGCTTTACTGAAAATGCGGTTCACGGTTCAGACTCTACCGAATCTGCGAATCGTGAAATTGCTTACTTTTTCAGTGATGATGAAATTTTCCCTCGTGTCTAAAGCTTTTCGCTGCCATATAGCATATAAACAGTAAAGTTTGTACAATGATGCGCCCCGCTGATCTAATTCAGTGGGGCGTTTATTATTTTATTTCAATGTCCATTCAATATGGCTCGATGGTTTTAATCCGATCTTGCTCAAAGGGAATGAATGATCATTGAATTGGCAGTCACCGCATGAAAACTTAATGCTGAAACAAAATCAGCATAGAGCCGAAAGTGTAACAACGAGGCGATGTAACAATGTCCCAACTTAACGAAACCGTATCACCTGTAACTTCCGTCGTATCTGTCACGCCTGAAAAGAAAAACGGTAAAGTCAATTTGCTCGACCTTAACCGTAAACAAATGCGTCAATTTTTTGTCGATATGGGAGAGAAACCTTTTCGTGCCGATCAGGTCATGAAATGGATTTACCATTATTGCTATGACGATTTTGAGCAGATGACTGATATCAACAAAGTGCTCAGGACGAAATTGCAACAAGTTGCCGAAATCAGAGCACCAGAAATTGCAGAAGAGCAACGCTCTGCTGATGGCACTATCAAATGGGCGATTACTGTAGGTGATCAACAGGTTGAAACGGTTTATATCCCAGAAGATGATCGCGCGACATTGTGTGTTTCATCTCAGGTGGGATGTGCTTTAGAGTGTAAATTTTGTTCTACGGCTCAGCAGGGCTTTAACCGTAACCTGAAAGTGTCTGAGATTATTGGTCAGGTTTGGCGCGCAGCTAAGATTATAGGATCCCTGAAATCCAGCGGTCGCCGTCCCATTACCAACGTAGTGATGATGGGGATGGGAGAGCCATTACTCAATTTGAGCAATGTTGTGCCCGCAATGGAAATCATGATGGATGACTTCGGCTTTGGTTTGTCGAAACGCCGAGTGACATTGTCGACATCCGGTGTTGTTCCTGCACTGGATAAACTGGGAGATATGATAGATGTTGCACTGGCAATTTCTTTACATGCACCCACTGACGACATTCGTGATGAAATTGTACCCATTAACCGCAAGTACAATATTGAAGAGTTCTTAGCAGGAGTGCGTCGTTATCTGACAAAATCCAATGCTAATCAGGGACGTGTTACGGTGGAGTATGTGATGCTTGACCATATCAATGATAGTGTTGAGCAGGCGCATCAATTGGCCGAATGTCTGAAAGATACTCCCAGTAAGATCAACCTGATCCCGTGGAACCCGTTCCCAGGTGCACCTTATGGACGCAGCTCAAACAGCAGAATCGATCGTTTTGCCAAAGTGCTGATGGGATACGGCTTTACAACCATCGTGCGTAAAACGAGGGGAGATGATATTGATGCTGCATGTGGGCAGCTTGCCGGTGATGTCATTGACAGAACCAAGCGAACCATGAAAAAACGTCAGGCAGGCGAACCTATTCAGGTAAAAACAGTCTAATTTTTGGTTTAATATCGATTAGTGGCTAAAAATCTGGCAAAGTTTAACATATCCTTATAAATGAAGATGGTATGATACGGAAATCAATAATTTGGTCTATAGTTTGTTTTGTCCTGTTAACGGGGTGTGTGGAACAATCAACACATCGCGCGCATCGGGTTGTTGCCATAGATACACGATTGCAGCTAGGAAAGGCTTATTTGGCGGAACGAAATTTACCGGCCGCTAAATATCATTTTCAAAAAATCTTGCTGGCGGAACCTCATCATTCAGAGGCACATCTGGGGATGGCACTGCATGAACAATATGCAGGCCGTCCAGAAACCGCCAGTCAGCATTACAGAATGGCGATGCAGTATGCGGCTGAAAGTGATACCGTAGTACGTCACTATCATAATTTTCTTTGTGAACAAAAACAGTATAAAAAAGCTGAACAATTGGTCATAGAAAATATGAAAAGCAGCACAGACCGTTATAGTTGTGATAAATGATTTTTTGCGTTAAACGCAATATTTAGATTATTTCGCTACATAAATTAAGTTAATAGAACATATTACTTAATTTGTGTAAATTCGTTAACCCAGAACAGTACCAGTATCCCTTGCTAATGAAGACTGAAACTTATCCAGAAGAAGCCAATCTGACAACAGGTCAGATCCTGCGTCAGGCTCGTGAAAAACATGAGCTTTCTCAGCAAACTGTGGCAGATCGCTTGTGTCTTAAACTGTCCACTGTTCGTGATATTGAAGAAGATAATATCCCGCCCAATATTTCACCAACTTTCCTTCGTGGGTATGTTCGCGCCTATGCAAAATTGGTTCAGGTGTCTGAATCTGACATCTTGAGTACCTTGGATAAACAGATCCCTTCCAGAGCCATAAAAACGGCACCTATGCAAAGTTTTTCGGCGGGAAAAAAACGCAAGAAACGCGATGGTTGGTTAATGAAGATAACATGGGTTGTTATTATTGTATTGCTGGGAATGACATTCCTGTGGTGGTGGCAGAACTATAAAGTACAACAAACAGAACTGTCTTCAATGGTCACACAGTCAATCTCTCAAAATAATAGTCAGTCAGGTTCTGAAAATGACCGGCTGGCTCCAAATGCCGGGGAAAATAATGTAGTGCCTCTTAAAGAAAATCAATCTGTAGCGACTGATCAATCTGGTGTTTCAAAAACATCGTCGGCAGAGGCAAGTAGTACAGAAGTCAACAGCAAGGCTCCAGGATCCTCCAGTGCACCGGTATCCACAGCAACAAATCAGGTTGCAACCAATACAACTCCTGAAAATACAACTCCTGCCAATGCAGAAGTGAATAGTGCGGTTGTGAGTCCGTCATCGACCGATATAAATAGTATCAGTACGGCGAGCAACAATGAGTTAGTGATAGATTTCAGCGATGAATGTTGGCTGGCAGTCAAAGACGCTAAAGGTAAGATATTGTTTAGTGGCACTAAAAAGAAAGGGGATAGTCTAAAACTTTCCGGTAATTTACCTTACTCGGTGAATATTGGCGCTCCTGCCAAAGTTAAGATTCAGTTTCAGGGAAAACCTGTGGATCTGAGTTCCTTCGTGAAGAAAGGCATTCCGGCTAAACTGACATTGAAATAAATGTCCTAACTGTTTTGGCAGAGTTATTCACCACAGCATAGTTGTAAATCTTATAAACAAAAATACAGGGATGTAGGGGAGTAATGTAAAAAATGCATAATGAATCACCGATAAAAAGACGTAAATCTACACGTATTTATGTCGGTAATGTTCCCATCGGGGATGGCGCACCGATTGCCGTGCAATCAATGACTAACACACGAACAACAGATGTTGAAGCGACAGTTAATCAAATTAAGGCGTTAGAGCGTGTAGGTGTTGATATTGTTCGGGTATCTGTTCCAACAATGGATGCAGCCGAAGCGTTCAAGTCCATCAAACAGCAAGTCAATGTCCCTCTTGTTGCCGATATTCATTTCGATTACCGCATTGCATTAAAAGTTGCAGAATATGGTGTTGATTGTCTGCGAATCAATCCTGGCAATATCGGTAACGAAGAGCGTATTCGTCAGGTTGTGGATTGTGCCCGTCATAATAACATTCCGATTCGCATTGGAGTTAATGGTGGATCGCTGGAAAAAGATCTACAAGAAAAATATGGTGAGCCTACACCAGAAGCGTTGGTTGAATCGGCGATGCGTCATGTGGATATTCTTGATCGTCTGAACTTTAACCAATTTAAGGTGAGTGTCAAAGCCTCTGACGTTTTTCTGGCGGTTGGGGCATACCGTTTACTGGCACAACAAATTGATCAACCGTTGCATTTGGGCATTACGGAAGCAGGAGGCGCTCGTGCTGGTGCGGTGAAATCCTCAATTGGTCTTGGCATTTTATTGTCAGAAGGAATTGGCGATACGCTGCGTATTTCGTTGGCCGCAGACCCAGTGGAAGAAGTTAAAGTCGGTTTTGATATTCTGAAAGCATTGCGTATTCGTTCACGCGGCATTAATTTCATCGCCTGTCCAACTTGTTCACGTCAGGAATTTGACGTTATCGGTACAGTGAATGCTCTTGAGCAGCGTCTTGAAGATTTAATCACCCCAATGGATGTTTCTATCATTGGTTGTGTCGTGAATGGCCCAGGGGAAGCAGAAGTTTCAACGCTTGGTGTAACGGGCGCGAAAACAAAAAGCGGCTTTTATGAAGATGGCATTCGTCAAAAAGAGCGTTTTGACAATAATAACTTGATTGATCAACTTGAGGCGAAAATTAGGGCGAAGGCAGCTATCCTTGATGCTAAGAACCGAATCAACATCAATCAGCTTGATGAGTAATTTATTGGGGATATGAGCATATAGACTTGCTTGCAGATTGAACCTTGCAAGTGTTCGCTTTTATAATCGACGGCATTATATAAATATTAATAAGAGATAAAACGTGACAAAAAATATCCCAGCTATTCGTGGCATGAACGACTGTCTTCCTGCTGAAACGGCCATCTGGCAACGAGTTGAATCTACGATAAAGCGTGTGCTGTCAGGTTATGGTTTTAGCGAAATTCGGACACCGATTGTAGAGCAGACCCCGTTATTCAAACGTGCAATTGGGGAAGTAACCGATGTTGTCGAAAAAGAGATGTATACGTTTGACGATCGCAATGGTGAAAGCTTGACCCTGCGCCCAGAAAATACCGCAGGATGTGTCCGTGCCGGTATTCAGCATGGTCTGCTGTACAATCAGGAACAGCGCTTATGGTATATCGGACCAATGTTCCGTTATGAGCGCCCACAAAAAGGCCGTTACCGTCAATTTCATCAGTTAGGTGCTGAAGTGTTTGGCTTACAAGGGCCAGATATTGATGCTGAACTTATTTTAATGACAGCACGTTGGTGGCGCGAGCTCGGCATTGCTGATCACGTCACACTTGAATTGAACTCAATTGGTTCATTAGAAGCCCGTGCAAATTATCGTGAGGCGCTGGTAGCATTCCTTGAACAACACAAAGAGAAGCTGGACGAGGATTGTCAACGCCGCATGTATACCAACCCATTGCGTGTATTGGATTCTAAAAACCCTGAAATTCAGCAACTTTTAAATGATGCACCGGAGTTGTTTGAGTACCTTGATGCCGAGTCAAAAGAGCACTTTGATGGACTGTGTCAGATACTTGATAGTGCAGGGATCCAATACCGTATTAACCAGCGTCTGGTTCGTGGCCTTGATTATTACAACCGTACTGTTTTTGAATGGGTGACATCAGCATTGGGTGCACAGGGAACCGTCTGTGCTGGTGGTCGTTACGATGGCTTGGTTGAACAATTGGGCGGTAAGGCAACACCGGCAGTTGGTTTTGCAATGGGCATGGAACGCATGGTCTTATTAGTGCAGGAAGTTAATCCTGACTTTGTTGCTGATCTGACCGTTGCCGATGTTTATTTCTCTTCCTTTGGTGAAGGTAGTCAGCAAGCAGCATTGATATTGGCCGAAAAAATCCGTGATCAACTGCCGGAATTACGTTTAATGACCAACCACGGTGGTGGTAACTTTAAGAAACAGTTAACACGTGCGAGTAAACACGGAGCCAAAGTTGCCTTGATTCTGGGAGAAGATGAAATTCAGGCCGGTAATATTACAGTGAAAGATTTACGTAACGGTGAACAAGAAACGTTGTCACAACAAGCGGTCGCAGCGCGTTTGAGCGAACTGTTAGGCTAAGGAGAGAGACTCTAGTGCAAGTTTATACTACAGAAACTGAACAAGTTGACGCGATCAAGCGTTTTTTCTCTGCCAACGGTAAATACCTTGCTGTTGGCCTCGTGTTAGGCGTTGGTGTTTTGTTGGGTTGGCGTTACTGGCAGACTCATCAAACTAACCAATTACATAATACGGCGGCAGTATTTGAAGAATTGAACAAATCACTGGCGTCGGGGTCGAAAGAAAATGTTGCTGCCGTAGAAAAGTTCGCTAATGAGACGAACAATGTTTATGGTGTTATGGCTGATCTGGAACTGGCAAAACAGGCTGTTGCTAAGAATGATTTAACTCAGGCAGAGAAAAATTTGCTAGCGGCATCCGGTAAAGCCCAAGATGAAAACATGCAAGCATTGTCTAACCTTCGTCTGGCTCGTGTTCAATTGGCGGAAGATAAAACAGATGTTGCATTGAAAACGTTGGATTTGGTCAAAGGCAAAGGTTGGCAGATTATGGTTGAGAATATTCGTGGGGATATTCTGGCTAAAAAAGGGGATACTGCTGGCGCACGTGCAGCCTATTCCACGGGGCTTGGACTTGATGGCCCGCAAGTAATTAAGGATTTTATGAAAATCAAACTTGATAATTTATCCAACTAAGGGAGCCAACTTGATAATGCAGCTTCGAAAAACACTCTTGGTTGGGCTGGTTGCTTCTGTTCTGCTGGCAGGTTGTTCAAGTGAACAGGATACGGTAACAATGTCACCGTTACCGAAGGTTGAAAATCAATTCAAACCCCATATCGTTTGGGATAAGTCCGTTGGGAGTGGCACGGGCGAGTATTACTCTCGTTTAGCACCGACTTGGCAGGGTTCAACAGTTTATGTTGCTGACCGTCATGGTGTTGTCAAGGCATTTGAGATAGACAGCGGCAAAGAGATATGGGCAACGGATCTGTCAGAAAAAGCAGGTCTATTGTCATCCCGTTTGCCAGCACTGCTTTCTGGTGGTTTGACGGTATCCGGTGATCGTCTGTATGTCGGCACAGAAAAGGCGAAAATCATCGCATTGGATGTAACGGATGGTAAGATTGAATGGGAGTCAACGGTTGCTGGCGAAGCGTTGTCCCGCCCTGTAGTGAGTGATGGTTTTGTCTTGATTCATACCGGCAACGGTATGTTGCAGGCATTAAACGAAACCGATGGTAGTATTGCCTGGTCAGTTAACATGGATACACCTTCGTTATCCGTCCGTGGTGAATCCGCTCCTGCCGTGGCCTATGGTGCGGCTATTGTAGGTGGTGACAATGGTCGTATTAGTGCGGTTCTGCTGTCTGAGGGGCAATTAATTTGGCAACAGCGTATTTCTCAGGTAACAGGTTCTACCGAAATAGATCGCCTGAATGATGTTGATATGACTCCGGTCATTTCAGACAATGTTATTTACGCGATAGCTTATAACGGCAATTTGGTGGCAATGGATATGCGTTCAGGCCAGATAATCTGGAAACGTGATCTGGGATCGGTGCATGATATGGTGGTCACTGACAACAACATTTTCATTGTTGATCAAGATGATCGTATTTTGTCCCTGCGCAAGAGTGATGGTGTGACATTATGGTCGCAAAATGATCTCTTGCACCGTAACCTGACAGCACCGGAAATGTACAATGGCTATCTGGTTGTTGGTGATGCTGAAGGTTACTTGCATTGGTTGAATATGGCTGATGGCAAATTCGTGGCGCAGAATAAGGTTGATGGTTCCGGCTTGTTGAGTCGTCCGGTTATTGCCAGCGATAAACTGATGCTGCAAGCGAAGGACGGTACTGTTTATCTGTATACCCGCTAACTTTCAGAGCGTGTTTTAAATAACACGAAATATACGGCTCCTGGATCATAACAGGGGCCGTTTCGTCTTTTTAGTATCTTTGTATCTTGCTGTGATGAACAATATTGAGACGTTACTTTCAGCGGGATATCGATTTAAATCTAGTCATGAGGCATCAAGAAAATGATACCTGTCGTTGCGCTGGTTGGGCGCCCCAATGTTGGAAAATCCACCTTATTTAACCGATTAACCCGAACCAGAGATGCGCTGGTAGCGGATTTCCCTGGCTTAACCCGTGATCGTAAGTATGGACGGGCAGAGGTTGAAGGGCAAGAATTCATCATCATTGATACAGGTGGTATCGATGGTACGGAAGACGGCGTAGAAACGCATATGGCTACGCAATCCCTTATGGCCATAGAAGAGGCGGACATTGTTCTATTTATGGTTGACGCCAGATCGGGATTGATGCCTGCTGACCACTCGATTGCCAAGCATCTGCGTAGCCGTGAAAAGGCAACTTTTTTGGTGGCGAATAAAACCGATGGTATCGATATTGATACCTCTATAGCTGAATTTTATTCACTAGGTTTAGGGGATGTTTATTCCATCGCTGCTTCTCACGGCCGTGGTGTAACACAATTGATTGAACGAGTGTTGTTGCCATTTTCTGATAAAAAAGAAACGGAAGAAGAAGTTGAATTAACGGAAGAAGAGGCTAACGCAGCTTATTGGGCAGAAATGGAGCAAGCCGAATTGGATGCTTCTGCTGAACAAGAAAAAGAGGAGGAGGCATTTGATCCGACAACTTTGCCTCTAAAACTTGCGATTGTTGGCCGTCCTAATGTGGGGAAATCCACATTGACCAACCGTATTTTGGGCGAAGAGCGTGTTGTCGTTTATGATATGCCTGGTACGACCCGTGACAGCATTTATATTCCCATGGAGCGTGATGGCCGTGAATATATTTTGATTGATACAGCGGGCGTTCGTAAGCGTGGGAAAGTCACTGAAACGGTTGAAAAATTCTCTGTGATTAAAACGCTTCAAGCGATTGAAGATGCCAATGTGGTGTTACTGATAGTAGATGCTCGTGAAGGCATTTCTGATCAAGATCTCTCTCTACTTGGTTTTATTCTTAACAGTGGCCGTTCTCTGGTTATTGCCATCAATAAATGGGATGGCATGAGTCAGGAAGACAGAGATCACGTCAAAGATATGCTTGAGCTGCGTTTGGGTTTTGTTGATTTTGCCCGCATTCACTTTATTTCTGCACTACATGGTAGTGGTGTTGGGAATTTATTTGAGTCAATTCTGGAAGCCTATGAAAGTGCAACTCGCCGCGTTAGTACTTCCTTATTGACCCGTATAATGCGCATGGCAGAAGATGATCACCAGCCGCCAATGATCCGTGGTCGCAGGGTGAAAATGAAATATGCCCATGCTGGTGGATATAACCCACCTATTGTAGTTATCCACGGTAATCAGGTAACAGATTTACCTGATTCTTATAAACGTTATTTGATGAATTACTTCCGCCGTTCTTTGAAAGTGATGGGAACACCTATCCGTATCCAATTTAAAGAAGGCGCTAACCCTTATGCGGACAAGAAAAATACATTAACGGCATCTCAGCTCCGTAAACGTAAGCGTTTAATGGAACATCTGAAAAAAAGGTAATTATTTAAAAAAATGATATAAATAAAGGGCTAAAAACAGCCCTTTATTATTTTATATATAAAGAATAATTTAACAATAGTAGAGGTGGGAATAATTTCAGAAACTAATATAATTAGTTATGGAAATATTTTAAGATTATCAAAAAGTTTGTTGTAAATTTTCTTTTATTAATTTAGGTATTTTTATTTTTTATATTAAAATATTGTAAATCATAGAGTAACACTACTTTTAGGGTTCAGATTTTTTATTTTTTGCATAGTAAAGGTTCACCTTCAGAGTTTAGAATGTCGTCTTTGGTTGATTGTTTCATGAGTTTATTGACATGATCTAATGTTTTCAAAATATACTTTTTATCATTATCATCACAGGATTTTGCAATACACTCCAATAAATAAGGGGGGATTATATTTTGTTTTCTTGTTTGATTATTACTCATGGTAATGCCCTATTTTGTCTGTATGTTATCGTGTTGGCATATAATTAGCCTAATCCAAATAGTAGCCAAACTACCTATGTTAGTCACTACTAAAGATGTAAATTTTTTATGATATGAGTTTTTATGATATGACATGAATAGATAAGATAATTAGTTTAGTCAAATTGAGGATAAATATATAAATGTAATCAAGACCTTCCTTGGTCTTGGATGATTAGAGGAATATTACAACTTTTAGAGTAAAATTCCGACTTGTTTCCATGAATGAGTTACAATATCCGAAATTTTCTTACCAAATAATACCTTAGCATTATCAACAGTTAGTAGTGCAAAATCATTAAAACTGGCTTTGTGGGATAATTGTTTATCCAATAATGTATTATACCAAATTTTTCCAGCTTGCTCCCATGAATATCCTCCTAATTCTGTTGCCAATAAATAGAACGCCTTATTGGGAATACCAGAATATTTGTGGACACCACCGTTATCGTCTCTGAAGGATAAATCCTGATATTGATCCATATGGTCGACTTGATTATCTTTCGGGTTTGCTGTCCCGGGATTTTTGAATGAGCGCAAGGCAACATTAGGATCATTGTCTGGATTAAGTGCTTGGCCAAATATTCCCTGACCTATCAACCAATCAGATTCGTTGACTTTTTGGTTATTTGCATACTGTTTCACCATAATACCGAATACATCTGAGATGGATTCATTTAATGCCCCCGATTGATAGGCATAATCAAGATTTGCTTCACTTTCAGTTACTCCGTGGGTGAGTTCATGAGCAGTAATATCAATACAGGAGGTGAAGCAGTGAAAATAAGGGGAGTAACCATCACCGAAAACCATTTGATTATTATCCCAAAATGCATTCATATAGTTTTTTTGGTAATGAACAGTAGCAACTAATTTAAGACCCTTATTATCAATAGAATTACGGTCAAAAATTTCTTTGTAAAACTCATATGTTTTACCAAGATAATTATAAGCCTCAAAGGCTGCAATATCATCAACTCCTGCCATTCCTTCGCTTAAAATTAATTTAACTCCTGGATATTGATCCTTATGTTCAGCATCGTAAATAGTTCTATTTAATTTATCATTATAACCTGGTTGATACTCATTAAATAAAACGTCCATTTCAGCAGAGCTATTCATTAAATTGTAAACATGATTTAATGTTTTTAATATGCACATTTTATCGGTTTGGCCGCAAATTTTAACAACATGTTCTAATAAATAGGGTGGAATGATACCGGATTTATTTAGTTTTTTTTGATTATTACGCATAATAATACCCCCGATTTTTAGATGTTATGTATATTTTATCTCTAGGGACTTTAATTAAGTATTAATCTAAATGATGGTATTTTCTACTAACGGAAGGTGTTTTTTGTTGGGTTATGACATATTAATTTATGAATATAATAAAGGATCGTCCTTAACCCTTTATTATTTATTTTAGGATTATCTTAATGTTACTGCACCCAATATGAATTAGTATTTTATTAATATTAATTTCATTTTTCTTTGGAAAATAGAACACCAACTTCTTTCCAACCCTGACTAACAATCTCTGATGTTTTCTTGTTGAATAATTTTTCAGCATTATCAATCGTCAGTTTGGCAAAATCTTCAAAATCTGTATCTGAAGATAAACGCTTATCCAGTAGCGTTTCATACCAAATTTTTCCTGCTTTTTCCCAGGCATAGCCTCCCAACTCCATCGCCACCAAATAAAATGCCTTGTTAGGAATGCCTGAATATATGTGAACGCCGCCATTATCAACGAAAAAGGGAAGATCTTCATATTGATCCATATGACCAACTTGCTTATCTCCTGAGAATGCGCTTCCGGGATTAATAAAGGTGCGTAAGCCAACCTCGGATTTATTTTCTGGATTAAATTTTGGCCCCAGTAAACCTTGACCTAATAACCAATTGGATTCATCGACTTTTTGGTTATTAACATATTGTTTTACCATAATGCCAAAGATATCTGCGATGGATTCATTAAGTGCACCAGACTGGTAGATATAGTCCAGCCCCGCTTCGCTCTCGATGACACCGTGGGTTAACTCATGAGCTATAATATCAATGGCAGAGGTAAAGCGATTGAAATATTTTCCATCACCATCACCAAATACCATTTGTTTTCTGGTCCAGAATGCATTCAGATAATTTTTTCCATAATGTACTGTAGCAACTAACTTGATTCCTTTGTTATCAAGAGAATTGCGACCGAAAACTTTTCTATAGAATTCATGAGTCTTACCAAGATATTCATAAGCTTCATTAACTGAATCATCTGAACTCTCTGGCATACCTTCGCTGCGAGATAACTCTTCTCCTGGAAAATCATCTTTGTTTTTAGCATTATAAATAGTGCGATGCAGCTTATCGTTAATTTCTGTTTTAGTTTCCTGCTTATCTTGTTGAGAAATTGTCTCTTCGGCAGGAGCATTCATTAATTGATAAACATGATCTAATGTCTTTAATACATATTGATTAGTATATGTATCACAATCATCAGAGATATACTCCAGAATAAATGGAGGAATTAAGCTGTATATATTGGTTTGATTATTGCTCATAATAATATCCTGTTTTGTTGTTAGATATTGTGTTCGTTTTTCTGGTCAGGATTGAATACTAGCCGTAATTAATAAGCGAGTCATTAGTATAAGCATTGACTTTTTATATCAGGGTATTGCTAATGAGAGATAATAAATATTTTTATCAGTGTTATGATAAATAATCCATTTTTTTCAGGTTGAATTTTTTAAAATAAATAAGTAAAACAGGAATAAAGAAAATTTCCTTGTATTCCTGCTTGTAATTGTCAAACCCAATCTTTTTTGATCAGAAATGAAGTATATAATTCAGATTCAGGGGAGTTGGTTTCTGGAGAGTAACCATATTCCCAACGTACTAATGGGGGCATGGACATTAATATAGATTCAGTTCTTCCACCGCTTTGCAAGCCGAAAAGCGTTCCCCTGTCCCAGACAAGATTAAATTCAACATAGCGGCTTCGACGATATAATTGGAATTGTCTTTCACGATCGCCCCAAGTTATATCTTTTCTTCGTTCTACAATAGGTAAATAGGCAGATAAGAATCCATTACCGACAGCTTGCGTGAAATTAAAGCAGGTATCAAAATCAGGCGTATTTAGATCATCATAAAACAAGCCACCAATGCCGCGCGGTTCATTGCGATGCTTAATAAAAAAGTAATCATCACACCATTTTTTATATTTTGGATAAACATCACTACCAAACGGTTGACATAAATTTTTGGCAACGGTGTGCCAATAAATAGCATCTTCTTTGAAACCATAAAAAGGCGTGAGATCAAAGCCACCGCCAAACCACCATACAGGAGGCTCACCTTCTTTTTCAGCAATAAAGAAACGTACATTTGCATGACTGGTTGGGACATAGGGATTAAGTGGATGAATGACAAGAGAAACGCCCATCGCTTGGTAACTGCGACCTGCTAATTCAGGACGATGAGCTGTAGCAGAAGCGGGCATTGAAGCTCCTGAAATATGTGAAAAATTCACACCGGCTTTTTCAAAAACCTTACCTTCCGTTAATACACGGCTTCTTCCGCCGCCACCATCTTCTCGTTGCCAGCAATCTTCCATGAAGGTTGATTGACCATCAAGTTGTTCTAGCTGCTTGCAAAGGTGATCCTGTAATGAGAGGAAAAAATTCTTAACTTGATATATATTAGGTATATTCATAATTAAATTATAACTATTTGATATTATTTAAATAACTCTAATTTTTTGACGAGTTTTTTTGTTTATTTATGCAATTGTTTATATATAGAACGCTGAACAAACCTATAAACAAGACATAAGATAAGAACAGTGTAAAAGAAAAGACAGGAAAGAATAAGGGTGAATGTGTGATCAATAAAACGAGGTCAGTACTACTTGTCGCGCTAGACAATGGAAACTCGTAGGTTCAGTGCAACTTTCCCTCTGCAAGAAAAAGGAGGACCTGCACCGCGCTGAAGTGGAAAAACTGATGGAACACACCACTGACCACGTATTTTTATAAGCTGGTTTGAAAGGTACTGCAAAAAGAAAAAGCCCTGAGTCAAAAACTCAGGGCTTATAGATTCTGGCGGTGCGGACGGGACTCGAACCCGCGACCCCCGGCGTGACAGGCCGGTATTCTAACCAACTGAACTACCGCACCGCGGGGTGTTCTGGTTGAGAACGGGGCTGATAATACGGGCTACAGTAAAATCCGTCAATCGCTTTTTATAACAAAATGGTTCGCTTGCACAGTTTTTAATCCAAGCAAAGCATTTATCCCCATTTTACGACTCTTTTATCAATGTAATTGCTCAGGTTTTACCCGCCAAAGACAGCTTCCTCCTTTCTTTTCCACCAGATCCAAACGAGATTCATGCTGAATTAATTCTTCATCGGAAGCATAAACAATTTTCAGCTCTGTCTGTGGGCGAGTAATTTTCTGGATTTCGGCAACTTGAGCACTACCTGATGTTTCCCCTTCCATCGAAAAAGCCAATGATGTCTGACCACCTGTCATTGCCAGATAAACATCAGCCAGGATCTCGGCATCGAGCAATGCCCCGTGAAGAGTACGTTTGGCATTATCGATATGGTAACGCTCACACAACGCATCGAGGTTATTACGCTTGCCAGGGAAAAGTTTTCTCGCCAACATCAAGCTATCTGTAATGCTACAAAATTCAGCAGTTGGTGGAATATTTCGATTCAGTTTACTGAATTCATAATCCATAAAGCCGATATCAAACGTTGCGTTATGAATAATCAACTCAGCACCACGGATAAACTCAATGAATTCATCAGAAATATCCGCAAATTTCGGTTTATCCTGCAAAAATTCATCACTGATCCCATGAACTTCAAATGCTTCGGGATCAACTAACCGTTCCGGTTTGATATAAATATGAAAATGGCGTCCTGTCAAACGACGGTTAATAACCTCTACGGCACCAATTTCAATGATATTGTGTCCCTCATAGTGAACACCTAATTTGTTCATACCGGTTGTTTCGGTATCGAGGACGATTTGGCGGGTAATAGCAGTGCTCATAATGTTTTTTTGTGTCAGACTTAGATTTTTGATTAAAGACAATATAGGAATAGTCTACCAAAAATGAACAAACAGGTAGAAATTTTCACCGATGGTTCTTGCCTCGGCAATCCTGGTCCTGGCGGATATGGCGTTTTACTCCGCTACCAACAGCAAGAAAAAACCTTGAGTGGCGGTTATTTTCGTACAACCAACAACCGAATGGAATTAATGGCAGCCATAATAGGCTTGGAAGCACTCAAACGTCCCTGTCCCGTAATCCTGACGACGGACAGCCAGTACGTGCGTCAAGGGATCACTCAATGGATCCATAACTGGAAAAAACGTGGCTGGAAAAAAGCCGACAAATCTCCTGTTCTCAATGTCGATCTCTGGCAGCGGCTAGATAAAGCTATCTCGCTGCATGACATTGATTGGCGTTGGGTTAAAGGTCACGCCGGACATCGGGAGAATGAACAGTGTGATGAGCTGGCTCGCACAGCCGCTAATAACCCGACTCAAACAGATGATGGCTATATCGAAAGTGAAAATTAGCCCGTCAATTAATAGCGTCGGTGAATATTTTTTGCTGCCCCCAACGCATTATTGAATCTTGGTTTCATCAATGTTGCCCGCATGGGGTTTAATGTCAACGGTATTGTCCGTTTGCGGGCAATAATCACATTCAAACAACCAAATATTGACATACAGGAGTTATCAAAACGCTTTCCGCTATGCCACGGTAAAACGTGAAAATTAGCATGATGAATAACTTCATAATTAAGAAGACGTAGCCAATCTAATTGGCGCAACATTGAAAACATTTGGGTTCTGCAAGATTGCCGATGATATATCGGGGCAATCATTTTCCTGAAACCTAATATGCTTACTGGATTAAAACCACTGATAACCAACCAGCCATCATCTATCATGATCCGATCAACTTCTCTCAAAAGCCAGTGTGGATCAATACTATAAGTCAACATATGCGCCAACAAACAGGCATCAACAGATTTAGTTGCAAAAGGGAGGTGATTGGGATCAGTAATGACATCCATATTTTGCCCTTGTAACCCTATGTTGACTTGATGGCTGACCAAACAGGAACGAGTATCAATTTCAGCGCTTAAGTTACCGATTTTCACTAAATGAAAACCAAAGATTTTGGACCACCACGGTTCCAATTGACGTTCCAGAGCGATACGGTAATATTCTCCCCACGGTAATTCAGCCCAAGAAGCAGGGAGTGTTATTTGCTTGATTGAACGCGCTGATTGCATGTCGTCTTCCTTTCAACCTACTTATAAACCTACTATGAAAATGAGGCATATAATGGAGCTTATCAGGATACCAGCCCTTTCAGATAACTACATTTGGTTACTTTGTGATGAAAACAAACATTGTGTCATTATCGATCCCGCTGAATCACAGACTGTCATTGATAGTCTAGCAACAAATCAACTTATTCCCGCTGCGATTCTGCTGACACACCACCATCATGATCACGTTGGCGGAGTTCCTGGGCTACTTAAGCACTATCCTGAATTACCCGTATACGGCCCTGAAGAAACACAAGACAAAGGAACAACTCACATTGTCTATGAAAATAATACCGTTGAGATAGGAAGTTTTTCTTTCCGAGTCATAGAATTGCCAGGGCATACACTTGGTCACATTGCATTCTATCAGGCTCCCTATCTGTTTTGTGGAGATACTCTGTTTTCCGGCGGTTGTGGCCGTCTATTGGAAGGTACAGCCGAACAAATGTTTTCCTCTCTGGAGAAAATTTCATTATTGCCCGATGATACATTGATCTGCTGTGCTCACGAATACACGGCGGCAAATATGAAATTTGCAAAAGCAGTATTACCTGACAATCCAATTATTCACAATTACTATCAAAAAATTCTTAAATTACGTGAAAATAACCAGGCAACGATCCCAACAAATTTACAAACAGAGAAAAAAATCAATGTTTTTTTAAATTGTCACGATGTTGATTTACAAAAAAATATCGGTATCAAACCTAATTCAATACCACTTTCTGCTATTTTTCAGCAATTAAGGTCTTATAAAGATCGATTTTAATTTTATTGGGTTGTCTTCTACGTAATAGGCCAGTATTATTGCTCACCTTTTAGGCAAGCATCAGAAAAGAACATGAAGACAAAAGCAATCTTGTTCACCTCTGTTCTTCTTGCTGGGTGTCAATCGAGCCTGCAAACAAAGGTTCCTTCCCAGCAACAAGCACAGAAGATGTCTTCAACGAATCAGAAAACAAGCGGTATTGCAGAACCAGAAGATACTGCAAACTGGAGGATGAGTCCGACAGCCCAGCAAAATTTGTGGGGACATATTCGCGATGAGTTGAAGATGGAAATTCCTGATAATAGCAGGGTGAGCGAACAACAAAATTACTATTTGAAACACAAGGGTCATATCCAAAATGTAATATTGCGTGCAGAACCATACATTTACTGGATAGTTGAGCAACTTGATAATCGACATATGCCAATGGAGCTGGTATTGCTGCCTATAGTGGAGAGTGCCTTTGACCCCCATGCTACTTCCTACGCCAAGGCGGCAGGATTATGGCAGATTATCCCAAGTACTGGCCGTTATTATGGGCTGAAACAAGATAAATGGTACGATGCCCGTCGTGACATTGCGGCATCAACAACCGTCGCTCTTGATATGCTTGAGTATCTCAACACACGATTCAATGGGGATTGGCTTTTGACCATTGCCGCTTACAACAGTGGCGAAGGCCGGGTTATACGTGCAATCAAAGACAATAAAGCACAAGGGAAACCAACCGATTTCTGGTCGTTGTCACTGCCACGGGAAACAATGCACTATGTTCCCAAGATATTGGCACTGAGTAATATCATTCGCCATAACGAACAGTTTGGTTTCAAACTTCCTAAGCCTAACAACCAGCATGCACTGGCAAAGGTTGATGTAGGGCAACAAATCATGTTGTCACAAGCGGCTGAATTATCAGGGCTATCATTAACGTCAATCAGGGCATATAACCCAGGCTATAAACAAGGTATGACATCTCCTTATGGACCGCATTACATCATGCTACCCATGAAGAATGTTAATCAATTTAAGGCATCCTTGGCAGATAAAAACGTCTTGAATGACATCCGCCAGACGGTCAAACACAATACACATAAATTACAGCAACAGAGCCACTATACCGTTCGTGCAGGAGATACATTGTCCGCGATCGCAAAGCGCTTCAATACTACTCACCGAGAGTTGCAAAAACTAAACAGCTTAAAAACGGCTGATCGGCTCCAGATTGGACAAGTACTGAGAATAGATAACAGTGGTTCAGTTACCTATCGTGTGCGTAAAGGGGATTCATTTTTCAGTATTGCTAAACGTCATGGTGTGAATCTTAATGATTTAATTAGTTGGAATAAAAACCTAAAAATCAAAGAGATAAAACCAGGTATAGCTCTGACGCTTTATCTTAATTAAGGGAGTTTATCTCTCCAATATATCGTTCCCTGTCCCAACGGATAGGGAATTTATTGCATTGACCAATAAAATGATAATAAGAACCAAGAAAGAGGAAATACAAATTGTCATCATTAAAATAAAATATAAATAATCTGCCTAATACCTTTATCAAAATAAAAGAGTATCTCCTATTCCCTTCTGTATATCCATTAACGTCCACTCCCTGTCTCGAAACAGCAAGTCGTGATTATAGTGCCATGCGGTTGATAGTACCAACAGTTGACTTCAATGCATAGATATCATTTTTGGACTGACTTAATTATCACATTGCTAAATATACCAGATATTAATTTGTCTATTCCCATTTAGGATTTAGTTCATCACAACATTTACTTTCATTTGAATTAATAGATGTCGTTTATATATTCAATGAAAATATATCATTCATTACCGCGCTCTTTTTTATTAAATAAAAAGACAGAAAATAAAAATCTCACCTCTAAAAAACAGATTTTTTGTGATCTAGCTCATGGAATAGCAATGATCATGATTTTGTCAAAACCGCTGCCTATTTTTTTATTTTTATTTCATCATGTTATGGAAAAATCATCTTTTGCGGATAAATATTAATCGGTTAGATACACTAATCATATACACTATCTCAAGATATTATTTTTCAACGGCAATCATTTTAACTTTTTACACCGTTATTGTCAGATACCGCTTTTTATTTCATTGGATTTAATTTGGTTTTTACTCATTCGTTATTTATTATTTCCCCCATTTTATTCACCACGAATTAGCCGATGTATTCGGTCAACAACGTCCCTTCAAATTATCGCAAGACAGCGTTTCGCGCCCTTAATTATCAAATTTGTCAGGGACAATGTGAGTGAGATTGAAATCTTGTGCCCGAATGTGATGGTCTGTGTTGCTATCAGGCGGGATAGCCTATTCCATCACGCTCCGTCATTATCTCAGGGAGATACACCATGTCAGTGAAAAAACACCTCACCAAATTGAAGAAAGGAAATGCGCTGTTGGAATCAGGACAGCAAGCCACACAAAGGGCAAAACAAGCCAAAGGCCTGCTGACGAACGCGGGCAATCACGCGGCTGGTAGTATGATCAGCGGCATGGGGGGCGGTTTTGCCGGACGTTCAGGCCAGGCGGTCGGTGGCTCTGGTGCTGGTAGCATGATCAGCGGAATGGGCGGTGGCTTTGCCGGCGGACAGGGACAAAAAGCCGGACTGGCAGTCCAAGCCGCAGCGGGTGGCACGACGGCAGGCAAAATATTGCAGCAAATCGGCCAGCAATTAGGGCTGGGCGGCGGAGCCGATCCCAGCGGCCTGCTGTTCACCTTGACGGCGGGCACCCTGCCGACTCAGACCTTTGTCGTCACCGACTTCAGCCTGAACGAACACTTTTCGCACCCCTTTGCGCTGGAAGTAGGGCTGGCGAGCGCCGACGCCGCCATTGACTTCCCACTGGTGCTTGACCGCACAGCGACACTGAGCATTTTGCAGAATGGTGTCGAACAGCGCAGCGTCACCGGCATCGTCACCCGCTTTGAACAGGGCAACACCGGCCTGCACCAAACCACTTACCGGATGAGTATCCGACCAGATCTGTGGCGCACTACCCTGCGGCAGAACTCGCGCATCTTTCAGCAACTCAACATCACCGGCATCATTACCAAAATCCTTAAGGAGCATAGCATCCGTGACGTGGTGTTCAACCTGCGCCACCCGCACCCGGAGCGCGAATTTTGTGTGCAGTATCAGGAAAGCGATTTCGATTTCCTGCAACGGCTGACGGCGGAAGAGGGTATTTTCTACTTCTTCGAATGCAGTAACGGGCGCAATACGCTGGTATTCGCCGATGACTGTGGTTCAGTACCGCCGGGCATCCGCCTACCCTATCAGCCGGGGGAAGGCAGTACGCTGGGCGAACCGGCGGTCAGCAGCCTGACCCACAGCGCTCAGGTGCGCCCAGCGAAGGTACAGCTTAAGGATTACACTTTCAAGAACCCTGCCTGGCCGGCGGAATTTAACCAGCAGATACGGGATGAAAATCTGCAACAACTGTACTATGAGCACTACGACTATCCGGGTCGCTTCAAAGACGAAGCGCATGGCAAGGATTTTACCCGCTACCGGCTGGAGGCACTGCGCAGTGACGCCGTGACTGGGCAGGGCAGCGGCAATGCCATCGCCCTGCAACCGGGCAAACTGTTCATTCTTGATAACCATCCACGGGAAGACCTGAACCAGTCATGGCAGACTGTCTCCACTACCCACAGCGGCAGCCAGCCACAGGCACTGGAAACGGCTGGCTCTGGCTCTGGCTCTGGCTCTGGCTCTGGCACGACGCTGAACAGCCACTTCACCTTCATTCGCCAGAACCAGAACTGGCGTCCGGCACCGTTGCCCAAACCGGTGATTGATGGTCCACAAATCGCTAAGGTGGTCGGTCCGGCCGGTGAAGAAATCTTCTGTGACCAGTACGGGCGTGTGCGTCTGCAATTCCCGTGGGACAGGTACGGTAAGAGCGACGACCAAAGCTCCTGCTGGATACGTGTCAGCCAGCCGTGGGCGGGTCAGGGCTGGGGCATGCTGGCCATCCCGCGTATCGGACAGGAAGTGGTGGTGGACTTCCTGCACGGCGACCCTGATCAGCCGATAGTCATCGGGCGTACATACCATGCCAGCAACATCCCACCGGGAGCCTTGCCGGGCAGTAAAACCCAGATGGCGTTCCGCTCTAAAACCCACAAAGGGCAGGGATATAACGAACTGCTGTTTGAGGATGCCAAGGGCAGTGAACGGCTGGCACTGCACGCGCAGAAAGACATGTACACCAAAGTGCTCAACAATCGTGATACTCATGTACTGGCAAATCACAGCGAAACGGTGGAGAAAAACCAGATCATCAAGGTCAATGAGCACAAAAAAGAAATGGTGAAAATGACTAGTACGGAAACCATCGGTATGGTCTATGCCCTGACTGTAGGAGCCAGCATGAATACCACCGTTGGCATAAGCCAAACTGAGCAGGTCGGTAGCCATAAATCCGTTGTGGTCGGCAATACTTTGTCTATCAATGCCGGTGATGTGATTGAGCTGAAATGCGGAGCCAGCCTCCTGCGTATGGACAGCAAGGGCAGAATCACCCTGCAAGGCAGTGAGTTCAAATTTGAAGCCAGTGGCCCGATACAAATCACCGGTAAAGATATCGACCTGAACTAAAAGGACAGACTGAGATGGAATTTCGTAACCTGACCTCCTTTGCGGTGATGAACTATTCGATGTTGGATGTCGAAGATACCGAGCATCATGTTGCGGTAATGAAAATCGGCTACCAACTGATGCCTACTGGGCTGGGGGAATATGTCGCTGAATTACTGCCCGCCCCGCCCTTGTGTTTACAGGATGAATACCGTGGGCAGATGAATGCTTCGCAGGTGTTGCAGGAAAGTGATCTTGCTCCATTTAAGCCGCGCTGTGACGTGATTGTTAACGGCACCGCGTATGCGCCTGATGGCCGTCCCTGTCGCGAATTTCCCGTACGGTTGGAGGTAAAAAACAAGCAGGGCCAGCCCCTGCTCGACAAAACTTTGACCGTAACCGGCGAACGGGAATTTATTCGTGATGCCAGCGGCAACTGGCAACTGACTGAACCAAAACCTTTTACCACGTTGCCACTGGATTATCGCTATGCCTATGGGGGCGAGTGCAAAATTCAGGCAGATGATAAAACGAGCGAACACCTCAAGGAAAGTGATCGGCTGACACCCGAACAGCGCCAACAACATCCAGATGGGGAAAATGCACCGGTTGCTCATGCCGTTTGTGAAACCAATCCGCTGGGAACGGGGTTTATCACCCCGTGGTATGCCAACGCCAAACGACTCACCCGTTACTCAGCACCGCGCATTATCCGGTCGGATGCACCTTTCACCGCTCAGCATTTTGCCGCGCAACTGAATGGCACGTTACCGTCCGATACACCGGCCTGTCAGCCCCAGGGCATGGGCTTTATCGGTCGCCCGTGGTTGCCCCGCCGCCAGTTAGCCGGCACTTACGATGCCGACTGGCTGGCACATCGTCATCCTTATCTGCCGAAAGATTTTGATTTCGGTTACTGGAACGGCGCGCCGACTGACCAGCAGATTGACTGGCCGGACACTGATATCACCCTCACTCTGAGCGGCCTGACACCTGACGGAAACTTGCATGTCAGACTGCCGGGGCATCGTCCTTTTATCCTGCTGCGAATGCACAACGGCATACTGCTGCCTGTGCCAATGCGTATGGATACGTTAATACTCGACAGCGAAGCCAAAACGTTACACATGACCTGCCGGCTGAGCTTCAAAGCTGATATACCTGTGAGAGTGGCTGAAGCGCGGTTTGAAATTAACCCTGATGCACCATTGCTCAAATTGGCCCCACTGGAAGAGGAGAAAATGGATGGCTGATAACTACCTCGCCCGCACTGCGGGTAGCTGGATGATTGTCGGCATGCTGCCGGACGTGTGCAAAACCCCGATGGGATCCTCTACACCCCCGATCCCCTATCCGGTGGTGGCGAAACTGGCAGACAGCTCAGCCCCGGAGAAAACCGTGCGCGCCAACGGCCAGCCGGTGGTGGTATTTGCCCAGAGCTTTGTGCCACAAACCCTTGGCGACCAAGCCGGCGTGGCAAATGGCGTCAAAAGTGGCACTGTGGGCGGCAAATGCCATCCACAGGAGCATACCCGCACGGTACGAGCGGGTAATAAGCTGGTGCTGCGTCACGGGGATAAATTTTGGATGAACGGGGCATAAGGAGGGAACCATGTCAGATACGATACTCGTCACACCGGATAGCATCGATGTCAGAGCCGAAAAATATTGTAAAGAATTTAACATTCGCACGCAGGCTGAGGCAGAAAAAGCGTTAAGTAATGCGGATACGTTATATCGGCAAAGTTCGTTCTTTTACGGTGATTACGGCGACGATCCGGAATTAGACGTTTACTATAATCAGGCAGACGCTGATTTGACCGCTCAGGATTTTAAGAAAACGGCTCAAGAGACCGTTGAAAAATTCAAACGTGGTGAATTTCCAAAGAAAGAATGGGAAGAAGAAGAAAAGGAAGCAAGCGACTATCCCGAACCCAACGCCGCCTTACCCCAAAAGCCTCGAGACGATAGTCCGACCGGAGAAGGGAATACGATAGGAACCATTGTAGGGCAAGCACCCCAAGCTGGCTCTCCCCCGCATGAGGCTAATCCTGCTGTTAAGCCTGAAGCGCAGGCAGAAAAAGGCATGTGGGATAAAACTGTTGACTGGTTTCAGGAAACTGCCGATGACGTCAACCAATGGATTGATGAGAGTAAACATAATTTGGAAGAAGCCTGGAATAATCCAGGGGAAGCAGCTATCGGGGCAGGAAAAGCGCTCTGGAATACCATCCCTGAAATGGGGGAATTGCTTGGCAAAGGGATGGTGATCGTCGCAACGGCTCCCGCCGTTGCCGCCGAAAAAACCTGGGAATATATGGGCGGCTCTCCTGTTGGCATTTCTGAAATTCAGCAAAAGGCCGTGGCGGCGGTCAATGCTGATGCAATTAAGATGGAAATGAAAAGCGATGCAGAAAAAGGGGGAGCCCTCGCTTTTGATATCGGTAGTATCGCTATGGGAGGGGCTGGGATACTTAAAAACGCAGCAAAAGGCGCAGCCAAAGCTGGAACCAAGGGGGTGAGTAAAGAAACCAAATCCGCCGAAAGTGCAGCCGGTGCCAAAATCAAAGGCCAGTCGTCGGAAACCACCAACTCCACGCCAGCTAACTCCAAAAAAACCGAAAAAGACCCCGTTGATAACAAATCCAGCAACAAAGAAGGGAGTTGTAACGGGACGTGTACGAAAGAAGGCGAGCCTGTGGATGTGGCCACCGGTGACTTCCTGCAAGTCTGGCCGGTGATTGCCATTCCCGGCTTGTTGCCCATCACCCTGACCCGTACTTATCGCTCCACCGCCAAATTCAGCGGCCTGTTTGGGACGAAATGGGCAGATGACTGGTCGCGCCAGCTAGTGTTGAGCGACGGCAAGGTGAATTTTACCGATGCAGACGGCGTGATCTACGATTTCACCACGCCGGAAGATCAAGTCCTCGCCCGTAACCAGCATATTCCGCATTACGTGTTAACGGGGGAGCTGACGGGCGAACTGCAACTCACTGATCGTCAGTCCCAGCTTACCTACCATTTCAATCATGCCGTCGGGAATATCCGCAAACTGTCCGCCATCACTGATCGCCGCCAGAACGCGATCCAGTTTATCTACGATAAACAATCGCAACTGATCGAAATCACACGCACGGATGGTTTCCGGCTGGTGCTGGGCTATCAGGGGCAACACATCCAGACGGTGGATTATCTCGAACCGCAGAAACAGCAGCGGCTGGTAACCTGTCACTATGATCCGCAAGGTTACCTGCATGAATGTGACGCGTTCCAGCATAACCATCTGTGGCATGAGTATGACGCGCAGGGGCGGATGATCCGTTGGCACGATACCGACCAGACCGATTTAAGCCTCACTTATGATGAACAAGGGCGAGTACTCAGCACCGCATCCTCCCAAGGTTACTGGTGTGACCATTTCCACTATGACGATCAGGCACGTATCACCACCTATCGGGATGCCGAAGGCGGTGAAACCCAATACCACTATGATCACAACGGACTGGTGATCCGTGAGGTTGACCCGCTGGGGCGTATTACCCGCCGCCAGTGGCGTCACAGCCAAATCATCTGGGAAGCCGATCGGGCTGGCGGGCTGACTACATTCGATTACAACCCTGATGGTGCGCTGACCGAAGTGAAGCTGCCGACCGGCGATACTTTTGCTTACGGTTATGACGAACACGGGCAGCTCATCGAAAGTGTCCAGCCCACCGGTGAACGCTGGCAATTTCACTATGATGATCAAGGCAATCTGACGGCACTGACTAATCCGCTGGGGCACAAGGAAGAATACCAATACGGCATCCACGGGGAATTACGTCAGCGCTTATTGCCGGATGGGCGTCAGTGGCACTACGCCTATGATGAACAACAGCGACTGGCGGCGGTGATGACGCCGGACGGCCAGACCACCGGCCTGCAACTGGATGAACTGGGGCGACTGCGTCAGCTTACTGATGCCTTCAAACAGCAGACTCACTACCGTTACAGCGATGACCATGCCAGCCTGAACGGTAGCCTGACCGAAATAGAACTGCCGGACGGCACGACTCAGCAACTGGCCTATGACAGCGAGCGGCGCGTGGTGGCGGTCACTGACGGCGAAGGCCGTACCACCCGCTACACCTATGGCGCGTTTGACCTGCTGACGCAGGTGACCCGCCCCGATGGCACAGTATTACGCTTTGGTTATGACCGCCTGACCCGGTTGAATTCTGTCACCGCCTCCACCGGTGAAACCTATCGCTATGAGCGGGATGCCGCAGGGCAAATCATCAGGGAAACCGATTTTACCGGGCGTACCCTTGATTATCAGTACGATAAACTGGGACGACGCACGCAAGTGCAGTATCCCGATGGTCAACAGCTTCGCTGGCACTATTCTGCGACGGGCTTGCTGGTCAGGCAGGAAAGCTGGCAGCCGGAAGATGACAAGTTGGTACTTAAAGCTACGACCACTTACGAATACAACATCCGTCACCAGTTGGTGAAAGCGACTAATGACGATGCAGTGGTGGAATATGAGTATGACAAGGCCACGGGGTTGCCTGTCTGCGAACGTATCAATGGACGGGAAATTATCAGGGAATGGGATAGCCTGACAGGGCGCCCAATCAGCGAAAGTGTTGATGGCAATACCCTGCATTTCGGTTATAACTTGTTGGGTAATCTGGATCACTTTCAGCTCAACCAGCATACGCCGCTTACGTTCCAGTATGATGTGCTGGGACGGGAAACGGTGCGTGAAAGTGCTGACGGCTTTATCCTCGCCAGCCGCTACACGGCTACCGGCCTGCTGGCGCACCAATCGGCGGGACAGGCCACTAAACTGTTTCGCGAAACACTGGCGCAGAATGACCCGTATTTCCCGCCACAGGCCACCGCTGTCAACCGGAGCTGGCAATATGACCGCGCCCATAATGTGCGGGTGATTGACGACAGTCGCTGGGGACAAACCCGCTATCGTTACAATACTAACGATCAGATACTGCATACCCTGTTCGACGGCGCGCGTCCGCATGAAGAGCAATTTACCTATGATGCCAACGGCAATCTGAACCAACACCTGCCTGTAGATGCCTACGGCGCGATGGCACAAATTACGCAGCGGCAGAAAGCCGGGCGCGTGGTGCAGCAAGGGGATATCCGTTATCGCTATGATGACAATGGTCGTCTGGTGGAAAAAACCGAACAGCATGACGGCTTTCGCCCGCAAATCTGGCGTTACCGCTGGGATACCCAAAACCAGCTCACCCACTGTGAAACCCCGGATGGCTCCCGCTGGCAGTATAAATATGATGCTTTTGGGCGGCGTATCCAGAAACTGAAAATTCACGATGGTAAACTGGCTGCGGCGAATTTACAGTTGTGGCTGGCCGGCAAACCGGATTTGGCACCGAGAGCCGATGCCATCATGGGGCAGGAATACCTGTGGAGCGGCGACCAGCTTATCGAGGAAACGCCTCTGTATGCAGATGGTTCTCCAGCAGAGGGGCAGCGTATCCGCTGGCTCTACGAACCGGGCGCACTGACACCGTCAGCGCGTTTTGAGCAAGACAAGCTACACTATATTGTCAGTGACCATCAGGGCACCCCGCGCGAGATGCTCAATGAGGAAGGAGTACTGGTATGGGCGCAGCGGCTACGAACGTGGGGGCAGTCAGACCGTTTTCAGGCGATTGGCTCCGGTCATGCGGATTATCATGTTAATTGCAACTTCCGGTTTTTAGGCCAATATTTTGATGAGGAGTCGGGTTTATTCTATAATCGATTCCGCTATTATTCGCCGGAGACTGCGCAGTACATCTCGCCCGACCCCATCGGGCTGATGGGGGGCGTGAATCCGTATTCGTATGTGCATAATCCGGCAGGATGGGTAGACCCGTTCGGGTTAGCGGGTAAAGACTGCGATAAATTGTTTTCAAATCAATCTTATAAGGAGATTGAAAAAGCTCCATTAGATCAGTGGATAGTTGATTCTTTTAAAGACGGGAAATATAAAACTGTCGTCACAACTCAAGATACATATGTATATCGCGTTTACGGTGGTAATGCTAAACCGGGTGGCTCATTCGTATCAGATCTTCCAGCTTCTAACCGTATACAAGCTAAAATCGATGCGGCTCTTTTGCCCGAATGGAAAAATACCCGACAATTTGAAGCCCAAATATTGGTTCCAAAAGGAACAACACTCCATGTGGGCCAAGTTGCACCGCAAACAATGAAATCTGGAGCAGTTCTTAAGGGAGAAGCAACACAAATTCTTCTGCCCAGAGATTGGGATCCATCTTGGATAAAAAATACAAGAGGCATTCCATCAAAATAGAGATAACAATATGAATAAAAAAGAATTAATAAATTTAATCGAAAATGTAATTTTTGATTTGGAAGAACTAAAAAAATCTAGGCAGGAGAACAATCTGGACTCAATTATAACTCTTTATAAAAAAACGCTTTTATCTTTAGAGTCAGGAGAGTTAAAAGCCAATATTGTGAAAAATATGACTAGAGGGTATCTAGAAATCTATAGTGATTACGACAATCCCGTGCTTAACCTAATGTATGCATGTGAAAAAGAGATAGATAAATATATAAACTCATAGCTCATTGTTTAAATTAAAGATCTATGATAAAAAAGCCGGAAAGATCCCCAAGATCTTCCGGCTTTGTTCTTTTTAAGAGCTGCTCATTCCCTGCCCTTAGCGGCTTGTGTAGCCGCCAATCAGCTCCCGCATTTTGAGCTTAATCTCACTGATTTGCTCTCGCTGGCGCTGGTATTGCTGTTTGAGGCTGTTAGTCTCGTCATTGTCAGGGATCAGCACCAGACAGCCCTCCATAATCTTGACGGTGAGTGTGCCGCCAATATCAAAGCCTGCTGCCTTAAGCCACTGCCCCTTAAGGTGTATTGCCGGCGGGGCACTGGCCTTGTCATTTTGCGGCACGTATCCCACGGTGTAATAACGTTCTGTTTTTACGGCTTTATTTACTGCACGGTTTTGCTTAGAATGCGCCTTAGCCATCATTAACTACCTCCAATAGTTGGTTATGGTTAGCGTTTTGGTTGTGCTCCAACACAGCCAGAACGCGTTAAATCTCAGCGTGTTACATTAATTGCCTGTTTAATTTTCTCTTGTGTGATTGCCATGTCCAGAATGCGGCAAATCACATCCTGATCTTCTGCTTTTAACCCGTCAACTTGCTTACACAACTCTTTTAGCCTCTTGTTTTTAATATCAAAAACGGGAGCGATTGCACCTTCTTCACCCAGCAGTAAATGGTCAATACTGACTTCCAGTAACTGCGCCAGTTTAATGATGTAATCAAACTGGGGCTTAACCTGTCCCTGCTCCCAGCGTCCGACCATCCGGGGCTGGATATCTAGCAAATTCGCCAGTTCTATCTGTGTAAGCTGTCTGGCCTTGCGCAGTGTGGCAAGGCGTTTACCAAAATCAGTCATAAATGAACAAAGCCAGTTAATGTGTTTGTTCATCATGATAAGTGTCCTTTTTTAGTGTTGGGCTTGAAAGTATTATATTGACCTGTATTATATAGGTCAATAATGACCTTGACGCATTTTAAAGGATTAAGACATGGCTCGCATTCCCGAAGCAGAGTTGCAACACCTGAAAGCCGCCGTTCCCTTAGTTGCCATCATCGAGCAGCAGGGGCGGCAGTTGTTTAAACGCGGCAAAGACATGACCGTGCTGTGCCCGTTCCATGAGGAGAAAACGCCGTCGATGGTCATTACCCCAGCGAAAAATCTCTACCACTGTTTTGGCTGTGATGCGGGCGGGTCGGTGCTGGACTGGGTGATGCACACCGAGGGTCTGAGCCTGCGCCATGCCGTGGAGCGCCTGCGTGCCGTGCTGGGGCACAATCCGGCGGTGGAGCCGCTGGTGCAGCCGGAAGAGCTGGCCGGTGATGCCATCGGGCAGCAGGTGTTGCTGTCACGGGTGGTTGCGTTTTATCACCATACGTTGCTGAATGCGCCGGAGGCACAAGCGTACCTGTCCAAACGGCGGCTCAACCATCCTGAACTGGTCAGCCATTTTAAGCTGGGCTTTGCCAACCGAACGCTCGCTTACCGTCTGCCAGCCAGTAAATACAAGGCCGGGGCAGAGGTTCGCCGCCGCCTGCAAGCCATCGGCGTGCTGCGGGAGAACGGGCGGGAGCACCTGCGCGGCTCGCTGGTTGTGCCGGTGATGGATGCACAGGGGCAAATCCACGAACTGTACGGGCGCAAAATCGGCGACGACCTGCGCCAGTCCATCATCCGCCATCTGTACCTGCCGGGGGCACACAACGGGGTCTGGAATGAAGCCGCGCTGGGTGCCTCCCGAACGCTTATCCTGTGTGAATCGCTGATTGATGCGATGTCGTTCTGGGTGACGGGGCAGCGCAATGTGACGGCGGCCTATGGGGTGCATGGCGTCACGGCTGATCACTGGCAAGCCTTTGAACAGTACGGCATTAAGCAGGTGCTGATCGCTTTCGATAATGACAGCGCCGGCAATGATGCCGCGGTCAAACTGGCGGCGGCACTGGCGGCCAAAGGGATCACGCCCCTGCGCGTGGTGTTCCCGTCGGGCAGGGATGCGAACGAATATCTGTGCCAGGTGGCTGAGCCGGAAACCGCCTTTGCGCTGCTGCTTGACAGCGCCGTGCCGATGCAGGGTGTGGCGGATACGGTGGCACTTGGGCGCCAGACGCCTGAGCCGGACACCGCGCCAGCCCCCGCTTCCCCTTTAGCCGCTGACCCTGCGTCCGGTGTGATGCCAAATGTCGTCTGTGAGTCCGGTGAGCATGGCGAACTGCGCGTGTCAGTCGGCACACTGCAATGGTGCCTGCGCGGGCTGGGTGCGGTCAAAGCGGGCGCGGTTGCCATGAAGCTCAATGCGCAGGTGCTGGACAGGCAAAGCGGCGTGTTGTTCGCCGACGGGGTTGATCTGATGAGCGGGCGCTCACGCAACAGTTACGCCCGGCTGGCTGCCGCTGAGCTGGGACTGGCCGAAGGCGACCTCCGGCGGGCACTGGGGCAGGTGTTACTGGCGGTCGAACAATGGCAGCAGCAGCCCGCCAAAGGCACCGAACCCCGCGTACCTGAAATGGGGATCGCAGAGCGGGAAGCGGCACTGGCCTTGTTGCAAGATCCGTACCTGACGGCCCGTATCACCACTGACTTGGCGGCCTGCGGTGTGGTCGGCGAATCCACTAACTTGCTGGCCGGTTTTTTGGCGGCGGTGAGCCGAAAGTTACCCAAACCGTTAGCGGTACTTATCCAGAGCAGCAGCGCCGCCGGCAAATCCTCACTGATGGAGGCGGTGCTGAACCTGATCCCCGAGGAGGAGCGCATCCAGTACAGCGCCATGACCGGGCAAAGCCTGTTCTATCTGGGGGAAACCCATCTCCAGCACAAAATATTGGCTATCGCCGAAGAAGAGGGGGTGCGGCAGGCGGCCTATGCGTTGAAGTTGTTGCAGTCGGATGGTGAACTGACGATGGCCAGCACCGGCAAGGATGAGGCGAGCGGCAACCTCGTCACCAAAAGCTATACCGTCAAAGGTCCGGTGATGCTGATGCTGACCACGACCGCCATTGATGTGGATGAAGAGCTGCTCAACCGCTGTCTGGTGCTGACGGTCAATGAATCCCGTGAACAGACGGAAGCCATCCATGCGTTGCAGCGCCAGAAGCAGACGCTTGAAGGCTTGCTGGCCGGGAACGAGCGGGACTATCTGATGCAGCTTCACCAGAACGCCCAGCGGCTGCTTAAGCCGTTGAATGTGGTCAATCCGTATGCGCACCAACTGACCTTTATGTCAGACAAAACCCGTACCCGCCGTGACCATATGAAATACCTGACGCTCATTCAGAGCATAGCGTTGCTGCACCAGTACCAGCGGGAAATCAAAACGGCAGAGCATCGCGGCAGACGACTTGAATACATCGAAGTGAGCAAAGACGATATCCGGCTCGCCAATCAGTTGGCGCATGAAATCTTAGGCCGGACACTGGACGAAATGCCGCCGCAGACGCGCAAGCTGTTATTGCTGATCCAGCAGATGGCGAACGAGATGGCGGCAGGGCAGCAGTGCGCCCTGAATGCCGTTCGCTTTACCCGGCGGGATATCCGCGACTTTACCCAATGGAGCGACAATCAGCTTAAAGTGCATTGCCAGCGGCTGGCTGAGATGGAATACCTGCTGATCCACGGCGGCAGTCGCGGGCATCTGCTGCAATACGAACTGCTCTGGGACGGTGATGGCAACAGCGCACACTTAAGCGGCCTGATCGTGCCGGTATGATCAGTGCAAGTTGGGCTGAAAACAAGGCAAGTTGCCCCTAAGTTGGGTTCAGGTTGGCCTCAAGTTGGGGGAGATAAAACGGCTATCAGGCCGCAGCCAGACAGGGCTGACAGTCCGCAAGTTGGACAATATTAAAAATCACTGTTCCGGCAATATCATAAAACTTCCCCGTCATACCGTACTGCCGGATAGCGGCCACGACAAAAAGGAGGATCCGCATGACAAACCCACACAATCCCCTGCACGCCACCTTACGGGCGCAACTGGACGCGTACCTCGATACGCTGGTCGCACAGGGAAAAAGCCCGCGCACACGGGAAAGCTACCGGGAACGGCTGTTACCGTTCGTGGACTGGTGCGGACAGCGCAGCGTGCAGTATCCGGCACAGGTGACGCTGGTATTACTGGAAAGCTGGCAGCGCTATCTGCGGGCTTACCGCAAGGCCGATGGCCAGCCTTACAGCCATAACGGCCAGCGTGAACGGTTAATCGCCCTGCGGCTGTGGTTCCGCTGGCTACTGCAACGGCATCACATCCTCTACAACCCGGCCGAACAGATGGTGTTGCCGAAAGAGGAGAAGCGGCTGCCTGCCCAGATACTGAGTGAACGGGAAACCACGCAGGTGCTGGACAGCCTTGACGACCAGAGCGTGCTGGGGCTGCGCAACCGGGTGATGCTGGAAGTGCTGTGGAGCAGCGGCCTCCGGCGCATGGAGCTGCGCCAGCTCCGGCGGGGTGATATCGACGTCGAACGCGGGGTCGTGGTGGTTAATCAGGGCAAAGGCCATAAAGACCGGGTGGTGCCCATCGGCGGTCGGGCACTGGGCTGGCTGACACGCTATCTGGTGCAGGTTCGGCCACAGTTGGCAGACAGCCATGACAGCGGTTACCTGTTTATCTCGCAAAAGGGCAGGCCGCTCAGTCTGGGGCACCTGACCCAAATCGCCGGCAAGGCCATCCGCCATCAGGCACAGCTAGACAAGCCGGGCGCCTGTCACCTGTTCCGGCATTCCATGGCGACGCAGATGCTGGACAATGGCGCGGATATCCGCCATATCCAGGCGATGCTGGGGCATGAGAAACTCAACACCACCCAGGTATATACGCGGGTCGCCATCAAACAGCTCAGGCAGGTGCACAGCCAGACCCATCCGGCCGAGCGTGCCCCCCAGACCCAACCGGACGCAGACAACCATACCGAACCGCCAGAGTGCAGCTCAGGCGGTGCCCGCGGAGAATCTGGCACAGACCCGAAACCACAGCGTACCGGACAGCCCGATAATCCCCGTTGAGCCTGCGGGGTTCCGTGCAGGGGCAGACCGTGGCCGGACTGCCCGGAGGCTGCGGTGCCGGCGGGGGTAAATGGGCAATGGTCAGCGGCGGCCACGGTGTCCCCAACCACTCAGTGCCGGCTGCCCAAAGCCCATTTAACATAATGCAGGGAGATTAGGCGAAATTCGCCGTGCGGCCACCGTGTTCCGCCAACCGCCGAAGGGCGGCTCACATCGCCTAATCTGCATTATGTCTTCGCCCCCGCTTATCGGCATCGCGGGGTGCACCGCACAAGGCTGGCGCCTTCTGCTCTAGACTTCTGAGCCGATCCCTGCCAAAAACCGCGCCAGACCAAAACACCGTGCCCCCGTCCGGCTAAAACTGCGTCTTCTTTAGCGGCCTTGTGTTGTTCAGGCCAACAGCCCTGTAGGCAGGTCGGCCTGCGGCCTCCACTGGTTTACCTCCCCCGCCCCGACCCCGCTGCACTGGCTGCGCGCGGCTCGCAGTCGCTGCGCGCCTTGCTCGTTGCCGTGCTCGCCATCTCCGCCCCGTGCAGCCCCCGGAGGGGGCTTCCCTTGAGTAAAGTGCCCTCAGCAAAACCGAACACAACCTTCGGCTTCCGTGTCTGGGAGCGTCGCAGGGCGCCGCTTGCGGGTTCTGTGCCACCCGCCCCCGCAGAACGGCCGCCCGCCGCCCAAGCCAGTTGGGCGACGTTCGCCCGTTGCCGTGAAAAACTGCCCAAAAACAGGCTGTTCAGCCCATCAATCAGAAAAAGGGGCGCTATACTGCACCGCGGGGCAAACGTAAAAACAGGGCAAAAGTGCACTTCGGCATTTTAGGTTCGCGGGAATGGGCGGAACGGGTAAAAGGGGTTCTTTAACAAGCTGACAGATAAGGAAAAAATCGCTTAAAACTGTATAACCGCACCGGAACCAGCCCTAAGACCCCATCGGGCTGATGGGGGGCGTGAATCCGTATTCGTATGTGCATAATCCGGCAGGATGGGTAGACCCGTTCGGGTTAGCGGGTAAAGACTGCGATAAATTGTTTTCAAATCAATCTTATAAGGAGATTGAAAAAGCTCCATTAGATCAGTGGATAGTTGATTCTTTTAAAGACGGGAAATATAAAACTGTCGTCACAACTCAAGATACATATGTATATCGCGTTTACGGTGGTAATGCTAAACCGGGTGGCTCATTCGTATCAGATCTTCCAGCTTCTAACCGTATACAAGCTAAAATCGATGCGGCTCTTTTGCCCGAATGGAAAAATACCCGACAATTTGAAGCCCAAATATTGGTTCCAAAAGGAACAACACTCCATGTGGGCCAAGTTGCACCGCAAACAATGAAATCTGGAGCAGTTCTTAAGGGAGAAGCAACACAAATTCTTCTGCCCAGAGATTGGGATCCATCTTGGATAAAAAATACAAGAGGCATTCCATCAAAATAGAGATAACAATATGAATAAAAAAGAATTAATAAATTTAATCGAAAATGTAATTTTTGATTTGGAAGAACTAAAAAAATCTAGGCAGGAGAACAATCTGGACTCAATTATAACTCTTTATAAAAAAACGCTTTTATCTTTAGAGTCAGGAGAGTTAAAAGCCAATATTGTGAAAAATATGACTAGAGGGTATCTAGAAATCTATAGTGATTACGACAATCCCGTGCTTAACCTAATGTATGCATGTGAAAAAGAGATAGATAAATATATAAACTCATAGCTCATTGTTTAAATTAAAGATCTATGATAAAAAAGCCGGAAAGATCCCCAAGATCTTCCGGCTTTGTTCTTTTTAAGAGCTGCTCATTCCCTGCCCTTAGCGGCTTGTGTAGCCGCCAATCAGCTCCCGCATTTTGAGCTTAATCTCACTGATTTGCTCTCGCTGGCGCTGGTATTGCTGTTTGAGGCTGTTAGTCTCGTCATTGTCAGGGATCAGCACCAGACAGCCCTCCATAATCTTGACGGTGAGTGTGCCGCCAATATCAAAGCCTGCTGCCTTAAGCCACTGCCCCTTAAGGTGTATTGCCGGCGGGGCACTGGCCTTGTCATTTTGCGGCACGTATCCCACGGTGTAATAACGTTCTGTTTTTACGGCTTTATTTACTGCACGGTTTTGCTTAGAATGCGCCTTAGCCATCATTAACTACCTCCAATAGTTGGTTATGGTTAGCGTTTTGGTTGTGCTCCAACACAGCCAGAACGCGTTAAATCTCAGCGTGTTACATTAATTGCCTGTTTAATTTTCTCTTGTGTGATTGCCATGTCCAGAATGCGGCAAATCACATCCTGATCTTCTGCTTTTAACCCGTCAACTTGCTTACACAACTCTTTTAGCCTCTTGTTTTTAATATCAAAAACGGGAGCGATTGCACCTTCTTCACCCAGCAGTAAATGGTCAATACTGACTTCCAGTAACTGCGCCAGTTTAATGATGTAATCAAACTGGGGCTTAACCTGTCCCTGCTCCCAGCGTCCGACCATCCGGGGCTGGATATCTAGCAAATTCGCCAGTTCTATCTGTGTAAGCTGTCTGGCCTTGCGCAGTGTGGCAAGGCGTTTACCAAAATCAGTCATAAATGAACAAAGCCAGTTAATGTGTTTGTTCATCATGATAAGTGTCCTTTTTTAGTGTTGGGCTTGAAAGTATTATATTGACCTGTATTATATAGGTCAATAATGACCTTGACGCATTTTAAAGGATTAAGACATGGCTCGCATTCCCGAAGCAGAGTTGCAACACCTGAAAGCCGCCGTTCCCTTAGTTGCCATCATCGAGCAGCAGGGGCGGCAGTTGTTTAAACGCGGCAAAGACATGACCGTGCTGTGCCCGTTCCATGAGGAGAAAACGCCGTCGATGGTCATTACCCCAGCGAAAAATCTCTACCACTGTTTTGGCTGTGATGCGGGCGGGTCGGTGCTGGACTGGGTGATGCACACCGAGGGTCTGAGCCTGCGCCATGCCGTGGAGCGCCTGCGTGCCGTGCTGGGGCACAATCCGGCGGTGGAGCCGCTGGTGCAGCCGGAAGAGCTGGCCGGTGATGCCATCGGGCAGCAGGTGTTGCTGTCACGGGTGGTTGCGTTTTATCACCATACGTTGCTGAATGCGCCGGAGGCACAAGCGTACCTGTCCAAACGGCGGCTCAACCATCCTGAACTGGTCAGCCATTTTAAGCTGGGCTTTGCCAACCGAACGCTCGCTTACCGTCTGCCAGCCAGTAAATACAAGGCCGGGGCAGAGGTTCGCCGCCGCCTGCAAGCCATCGGCGTGCTGCGGGAGAACGGGCGGGAGCACCTGCGCGGCTCGCTGGTTGTGCCGGTGATGGATGCACAGGGGCAAATCCACGAACTGTACGGGCGCAAAATCGGCGACGACCTGCGCCAGTCCATCATCCGCCATCTGTACCTGCCGGGGGCACACAACGGGGTCTGGAATGAAGCCGCGCTGGGTGCCTCCCGAACGCTTATCCTGTGTGAATCGCTGATTGATGCGATGTCGTTCTGGGTGACGGGGCAGCGCAATGTGACGGCGGCCTATGGGGTGCATGGCGTCACGGCTGATCACTGGCAAGCCTTTGAACAGTACGGCATTAAGCAGGTGCTGATCGCTTTCGATAATGACAGCGCCGGCAATGATGCCGCGGTCAAACTGGCGGCGGCACTGGCGGCCAAAGGGATCACGCCCCTGCGCGTGGTGTTCCCGTCGGGCAGGGATGCGAACGAATATCTGTGCCAGGTGGCTGAGCCGGAAACCGCCTTTGCGCTGCTGCTTGACAGCGCCGTGCCGATGCAGGGTGTGGCGGATACGGTGGCACTTGGGCGCCAGACGCCTGAGCCGGACACCGCGCCAGCCCCCGCTTCCCCTTTAGCCGCTGACCCTGCGTCCGGTGTGATGCCAAATGTCGTCTGTGAGTCCGGTGAGCATGGCGAACTGCGCGTGTCAGTCGGCACACTGCAATGGTGCCTGCGCGGGCTGGGTGCGGTCAAAGCGGGCGCGGTTGCCATGAAGCTCAATGCGCAGGTGCTGGACAGGCAAAGCGGCGTGTTGTTCGCCGACGGGGTTGATCTGATGAGCGGGCGCTCACGCAACAGTTACGCCCGGCTGGCTGCCGCTGAGCTGGGACTGGCCGAAGGCGACCTCCGGCGGGCACTGGGGCAGGTGTTACTGGCGGTCGAACAATGGCAGCAGCAGCCCGCCAAAGGCACCGAACCCCGCGTACCTGAAATGGGGATCGCAGAGCGGGAAGCGGCACTGGCCTTGTTGCAAGATCCGTACCTGACGGCCCGTATCACCACTGACTTGGCGGCCTGCGGTGTGGTCGGCGAATCCACTAACTTGCTGGCCGGTTTTTTGGCGGCGGTGAGCCGAAAGTTACCCAAACCGTTAGCGGTACTTATCCAGAGCAGCAGCGCCGCCGGCAAATCCTCACTGATGGAGGCGGTGCTGAACCTGATCCCCGAGGAGGAGCGCATCCAGTACAGCGCCATGACCGGGCAAAGCCTGTTCTATCTGGGGGAAACCCATCTCCAGCACAAAATATTGGCTATCGCCGAAGAAGAGGGGGTGCGGCAGGCGGCCTATGCGTTGAAGTTGTTGCAGTCGGATGGTGAACTGACGATGGCCAGCACCGGCAAGGATGAGGCGAGCGGCAACCTCGTCACCAAAAGCTATACCGTCAAAGGTCCGGTGATGCTGATGCTGACCACGACCGCCATTGATGTGGATGAAGAGCTGCTCAACCGCTGTCTGGTGCTGACGGTCAATGAATCCCGTGAACAGACGGAAGCCATCCATGCGTTGCAGCGCCAGAAGCAGACGCTTGAAGGCTTGCTGGCCGGGAACGAGCGGGACTATCTGATGCAGCTTCACCAGAACGCCCAGCGGCTGCTTAAGCCGTTGAATGTGGTCAATCCGTATGCGCACCAACTGACCTTTATGTCAGACAAAACCCGTACCCGCCGTGACCATATGAAATACCTGACGCTCATTCAGAGCATAGCGTTGCTGCACCAGTACCAGCGGGAAATCAAAACGGCAGAGCATCGCGGCAGACGACTTGAATACATCGAAGTGAGCAAAGACGATATCCGGCTCGCCAATCAGTTGGCGCATGAAATCTTAGGCCGGACACTGGACGAAATGCCGCCGCAGACGCGCAAGCTGTTATTGCTGATCCAGCAGATGGCGAACGAGATGGCGGCAGGGCAGCAGTGCGCCCTGAATGCCGTTCGCTTTACCCGGCGGGATATCCGCGACTTTACCCAATGGAGCGACAATCAGCTTAAAGTGCATTGCCAGCGGCTGGCTGAGATGGAATACCTGCTGATCCACGGCGGCAGTCGCGGGCATCTGCTGCAATACGAACTGCTCTGGGACGGTGATGGCAACAGCGCACACTTAAGCGGCCTGATCGTGCCGGTATGATCAGTGCAAGTTGGGCTGAAAACAAGGCAAGTTGCCCCTAAGTTGGGTTCAGGTTGGCCTCAAGTTGGGGGAGATAAAACGGCTATCAGGCCGCAGCCAGACAGGGCTGACAGTCCGCAAGTTGGACAATATTAAAAATCACTGTTCCGGCAATATCATAAAACTTCCCCGTCATACCGTACTGCCGGATAGCGGCCACGACAAAAAGGAGGATCCGCATGACAAACCCACACAATCCCCTGCACGCCACCTTACGGGCGCAACTGGACGCGTACCTCGATACGCTGGTCGCACAGGGAAAAAGCCCGCGCACACGGGAAAGCTACCGGGAACGGCTGTTACCGTTCGTGGACTGGTGCGGACAGCGCAGCGTGCAGTATCCGGCACAGGTGACGCTGGTATTACTGGAAAGCTGGCAGCGCTATCTGCGGGCTTACCGCAAGGCCGATGGCCAGCCTTACAGCCATAACGGCCAGCGTGAACGGTTAATCGCCCTGCGGCTGTGGTTCCGCTGGCTACTGCAACGGCATCACATCCTCTACAACCCGGCCGAACAGATGGTGTTGCCGAAAGAGGAGAAGCGGCTGCCTGCCCAGATACTGAGTGAACGGGAAACCACGCAGGTGCTGGACAGCCTTGACGACCA